>JAQBHB010000098.1:0-134641 GCA_032128115.1 Deltaproteobacteria bacterium
CCGAGTCGTTGACGTTGATGGCGGGGAAGAGCAGGGTGCCCGCCTCTTCCATCTGGTAGAGCCGGTGGACCCCGGTGGTGGTCTCCTCGGAGACGCCGCCAATGGCTTCGGCCATGTCGCGCCACAGTCGCGGCTTGCGCAGCTGCTCCCGGCGCAGCACGTCCAGGATCACGCCCCACTCTTCGGACTCGCTGTCCGGATCGAAGTCCGGGACCTTGCCCGCCTTCTCGAACTCGACCCCCCTGTGCACCAGCAGGGTGGCGTCGCCCCCGTCGTCGACGATCAGGTGGGGGCCCGAGCCGTCGGGCCAGCGCAGGGCTTCGAGCGTGCACCACCAGTACTCCTCGAGAGTTTCGCCCTTCCACGCAAACACGGGCGTGCCGCGCGGGTCATCGGGCGTGCCATTCCGGCCCACGGCAATGGCCGCGGCAGCGTGGTCCTGGGTGGAAAAGATGTTGCAGCTCACCCAGCGCACGTCGGCGCCGAGTTCGACCAGCGTCTCGATCAGCACCGCGGTCTGCACCGTCATGTGCAGGCTGCCCATGATGCGCGCGCCCGCGAGGGGCTTGCTCTGTCCGTAGCGCTCGCGCAGGGTCATCAGGCCCGGCATCTCGTGTTCGGCGAGGCGGATCTCGCGGCGGCCGAAGTCGGCGGCGTCGAGGTTGGCAACCTTGAAGGGCAGGCGATCCGTGCTGGCGGCGGTCATGCGGTCTCCCTGGGAATCTGTATCTGTTTATGCGGATGAAGTGTTCCAGAGCTTTAGGCCAGCGTCAACCGCCGGTCGGCCCTCACCCGCGGTAGCCTCGCGATCCCCATGAGCGTCGTCTTCGAGACCATCGTGCCGGTGTTCGCGGTAATCGCCGTGGGTTGGCTGCTGGCGCGGCGCCCGGACATGAATCTGGCCACCCTGGCCGATCTCGCCCTGCTGGTGACCTCGCCCGCCCTGATGTTCTCGGTGCTGGCCGGCACCAGTCTCGAGCCCCGCCAGTGGGGCGCGCTGGTGGGGGGAACGCTCTTCATCGCCGCCGGGACGGCCGGGCTCGCCCTGTTGGTGGGGTGGCGGAGCGGCCGGCTCCGGCGCGGGTTCCTGCTCTCCTCGGTGTTCTGGAACGCCGGCAACATGGGGCTCGCATGCGCTCGCCTGGCCTTCGGGCCCGAGGGCCTGGAGGCGGGAGCCATCGTCTTCGTCACCATGGCGATCCTGAGCTCCACTTTCGGGATCTGGATCGCCAAGGGCGAGAACGGCCTGGCGGAGGCCCTGCGGCTGCCGCTGGTGTACGCCAGCGTGGGCGGCGCGGCGCTGGGACTCTCGGGCGCTGCGCTTCCCCGCATGCTGATGGAGCCCATCGAGATGTTGGGCGCCATGGCGATCCCGCTGATGCTCCTCAACCTGGGCCTGCAGTTGCGGAGGTTGCAGGTGTCGGATCTTTCGCACTCGCTCCTGGCGGTGGGGATCCGCATGGGTGGAGGCGTGGCTTGCGCCTGGCTGTTCGTGACGCTCTTCGCGGTGGCCGGCGTCGATCGCCAGGTGCTGATGCTCAACGCGGTGATGCCCGCCGCCGTGATCAACGTCGTCATGGCCCAGCGCTACGGCACCGACCCCTCGCTCGTCGCCTCCACCATCGTGCTGGGGACGCTGGTCTCGTTGGTGTCGATCCCCGCCGTACTGCTGTTCATCGCGTAGGGGACCCGTGGCGTCGGAATTCTGGATCTTCGGTTACGGATCTCTCGTGTGGCGGCCGGCGTTCGCCCACAGCGAGGCGATTCCCGGCTTCGTCCGGGGCTGGGCCCGTCGCTTCTGGCAGGGCTCGGTCGATCACCGCGGCGTGCCCGAAAGCCCCGGCCGTGTGGTGACACTCGTCCCGGATGCGTCGGAGCCGCCCTGTTGGGGCATGGCCTACCGGGTCGAGTCCAGTGCGCGCGAACAGGTGCTCGCGAACCTGGATCACCGCGAAGTCGGAGGCTTCGATCGGCTGGAGCTCGAAGTCCACTTTCGCGACGCCAAGAGGTCGCCGGTTCGCGGCCTCGTGTACGTGGCCTCGCAGCGCAACCCCAACTTCCTGGGTCCCGCGCCGGTAGAAGAGATCGCCGAGCAGGTGCGCCGGTCGCACGGTCCGAGCGGGCCGAACAGCGAGTACGTGCTGCGGCTCGCAGGCTGGCTGCGCGCCGTGGGCGCGGTGGACGACCACGTCTTCCAGGTGGCCGACCAGCTATGCGAGGGTGAGCCGGAGACGTGTGGTGGTGGGCCCGAAACCCGATAGCCATGGCGAGTCTGACTTGCCCCGGGGGGAATCCCTGGGGTCAGTGGAAGCGCCGTTCCCAGAACAACGGAAAAGCTTTTCCCTTCTGCCGCTCGGCAAGATTCATCGGATTTCCAAGCGTCTGGAATCAAAGGGTTTATTCTGTTGACCCTGACCGCGAAGGCCGGCATTGATCTTGCAATCCATCCCGCCGGAGGTCTCCTCGCGTTGCGAGGGGACGGTTGGCTCTTGGGTTTTCCTCTGGGTTTTCCTGGGTTGTCCTGGTCCTGGATTGTTCTGGGTTTAGATCGCTGGGAAGCAGAGACGGAAAAGGGGATCGAGATGTTCAAGCGGATTCAGCGGAGCTTCGTGGCCCTCGCAATCGCGGCGCTGGCCGTGTCGCTGGCGGGCAGCGCCCAGGCTCTGGTCTTCACCCTCGACTCGCCGCTCACGATCACCGGCTCCGAGACCGGGAACCTCGGCGTGATCGGTACCATCAACCCGGTTACCGACATCAGCGGGATCGTGGCGGCCGCGCCGTTCTCCGACGGCACCATCAGCTTCGGCACCCAGGACGTCTTCGTCGTGGACATGACCCTTGCGGCGGGTTCGGCTGCCGTCGATCAGATCGGGATCGCAATCAGCCCCGGCATCGCCGGGGCAGGCACCTTTACGGGCGACCCGGGCCAGGCTCCCGACCTCGTGACCTACCTCGCTTTCGACCGCGGTCTGTTCGACTTCGACTTTGGTACCGCGAGCGCAGCCAACCTGGGAGCTGGCGAGACCAGCGTCCGGCTCTTCCTGACCTTCGCCCAGGGTGGCTTCTTCCCCATCGCCCCGGGCGACCAGGTCAACTTCATGATCAGCAAGGCGGCCGACCTGGACTTCACCGTCTCGGGCACCATTGTCCCCGAGCCGGGCACCGTGCTGCTGCTGGCAAGCGGCCTGATCGCCCTGGGCGTGCGCGGGCGACGCCGCTCGGCCTAATCATTCGGATCTTGCGCCTTTTCCCGGGACGCCAGCTACCGGGCCGGCGTTTCGCTTTGCGGCTTCGCTGCTTTGTTTCTTTGCTGAATGGATACAACCGGATGTGGACCGTGGACTTCGACGGCAACCGCACCGAGCCGAGCAACCCGGCCAGCCTGGACCTCAGCAGCGAGGCCGGGGGCTAGTGCGCTCGGCAGAGATCGCTTCGAATTGCGGGGGAAAATGCCCCGCGGGGTGGTTGGTCTTGACCGCGTTCTACAATATTGAAAGAATTTTCCGTTTTTCTGAAAGAATCGTGACACCAATAACGTCTCTCGGACCACCCCCATCATGAGGGGTGGTCTCCTCTCGCGGAGGTGCAGGTAATGCGCGCAAAAGGCTTCTTTCAGATCTGGATTCTCGGACTGGCCGTCGGCATGATCGTCGCGGGCGTCGCCCCGGTCGCGCAGGCTGCGCCGGACCAGTCCGGTTCGAGCATCATCGACGAGCCGAACGGCGCGCCGCCGTTCTGCACCCAGCCCTGCTACAGCGTCGAGAAGGCCTTCGAGGTCTACCTGTCCGGCAACCCCACGGTTCCCGCCGGGCCCAGCTGCGCCGCTGGCGAAAACACCTACCTCTATACGATCAGCCACATCGGGGGCACCGGCCCGTTCGTGCCGTCGGTGACGGCTTTCGAGCTGGGCATGGCGGCAGCCGACGTTTCCAGCGCCGGCTTCATCCCCGGCGTCCTCGATCCCAGCGCCACGGTGATCCAGGCCAACGCGGTGCGCTGGGACTTCCCGGCGCCCGGCGCCGTCGGCCCCGCGGCCTCGGGCGGCGGCGGCCTGGTGAGCAGCCAGCTCTTCATCTGCTCGACGCTGCTTCCGGGCACGATCGGCGACACCATGGTTTCCTTCGACGGGACGCTGGCGCTGGACGCGCCGGGCACCTGCGTGGGGCCGTTCGTGCCTCCGCCTCCGGCGTGTGATCTCGAAATCGACAAGACCTGCTGCATCCCTCAGCCGGACGTTCCCTTCGGCGACGCCTGCCAGGGCAAGCTGACGCGCCTGGTGCTCGAGTACACCGGCGACGACTGCTCGGCCTCGGACAACGACCAGGGCAAGAAGTCCAAGTGCAGCGGCGGCGCCCCTGGCGCTCCCATCGGTGTCGTGGCGACCGGCAAGAGTGCCGGCGACTTCAACATCAGCCCGAGCTCGGGCGTCAACGTGGGCGACCAGGTCGAAATCACCCACGACAACATCGAGTTCAAGGCCAGCACGAAGCTCCGGCTCAATGGCCCCGACGACGATCAGGACATCACGATCCACACCTCGTGCTCGCGCGCCCTGCGCTGTGACGACCAGTTCGGCGGCATGAAGGTGGTGGGCCTCACCAGCACCGAGGGCGGCATCGTCGACTGCAACGCCGGGCCGCCGCCGGCGGAGCCCGGCACCGAGTGCACGGCACCTGCCGCTCCGGGAGGCACCGAATGCGACGGCAAGATCGTCGAGCTGGTGTTCGCGTACAACGGCGCTGCGTGTGCCGACCCGCTGGCCAATCCCCAGGGAGGCAAGGCCACGTGCGACGGCGATGCCACGGGTTCCGTCAACGTGGGCATCATCTACACCGGCAAGAATCCGGGCGACTTCACGGTCAGCCCGGCGAGCATGATCAACGACGGCGATCAGGTGCGGCTCACGGCCACGGGGGCCGACTTCCTGAAGGCCAGCACCAAGCTCCAGATCGTGGACAGCAACAGCGTCGAACAGTCGCTGACGATCCACACCAGCTGCTCGCAGCCGCTGGCCCTGGGCGACGTGTTCGGGAGCCTGACCATCATCGGGATGACGACGGAGAACGGCGAGATTGAACTCTCGAACCCCGAGACCCCGATCTTCCAGGACAGCTGCGAGGTTCCGTTCTCGCCGCCCTCGCCCCACTGCACCAGCAAGCTGAACTCGCTCACGTTGGCCTACATCGGGGACTTCCTCGGCGAAGGCTGCGCGGTCAGCAACGCGCAGGATGG
The DNA here is from genome assembly GCA_032128115.1 of Deltaproteobacteria bacterium. GTDB lineage: Bacteria > Myxococcota_A > UBA9160 > UBA9160 > SMWR01 > JAQBHB01. Next base: position 5,233 of record JAQBHB010000098.1, read on the forward strand.
CAAGGGATCCTGCTCGGGTGTCGCCGATCCGGGAGATCCCGTGTCGGTCACCATCACGAAGGACGCGGGCACGGTGAGCGCCACGCCCGACAGCGGCATCGGCGTGTTCAACCTGACGACCCTCAGTCAGGCGGGCGACCAGCTGGAGTCCTCGACCGAGTTCGACGTGACGGGCGCCGGCGGCACCCAGTCGATCGCGATCCACACGTCGTGCTCGCAGCCGCTCAACCTGGGTGATCGCTTCGGTTCGTTCGTGGTGTTCGGCATGGACCGCACGGACGACGGACCGATCGCTCTGGGTGGCGTGGTCGAGTACCAGTACAAGGTCACCAACCCCATTGCCAATGGCGTCACGGTGGACAACGTGACGGTGGTGGACGACCAGGTCATGGGACCGATCGGCAGCGGCATCTCGATCCCGGCGGGAGAGATGGTGACGCTGTTCGACACCCGGACCCTGTACGGCACGACCACCAACGTGGCGACCGTGACCGGCGACGTGGGCGGCCAGGCCTGCACCGAGGCCATGGATTCGGTGGAGGTCACCGTGACGACTCCGCCGGCGGGTCCGTACGCCTGCACCAAGCCCATGAAGCGGCTGGCCATGGTGTGGGACGGCCTCCAGGACGTGCGCGTCGTGGTCTGGAAGGGCGCCGTGGGCAGCACCCAGCTGGCGGACATCCCGCTGGTGGCCCCGGGTGACGTGGTCGAGGTGGGTGGCTTCGCCACCGCGCCCAACGACGTCATCTGGGAGATCTTCGAGCCGGCACCGTCGGCGGTGAAGATCGGCGAGTCGAAGTTCCATCTGTCGTGCTCGGATCCGGAAATGAACGGAGTCGAGGACTGCGGTCGGAACGAGGGCAACGGCAAGAGCAACGAGCTGGGACTCATCAACGACTGGTTGCTCGAGGAGATCACCGACAGCGGTGGCAAGCTCGACTGCACGCCCGATGCGGTGGTGCAGAACCCGAACCCCTGCGGGATCGGATTCGAGCTGGCCTTCCTCATGCCTCCGCTCGCGTGGGCCTGGATGAGGCGCCGCCGCCGCACGCTCGCCTAGCGAGTAGCGGCTCTGAACCAGACGCCCCGGCCAGTTTGTTGCTGGCCGGGGCGTCGTTCGTTCCGGGAGACGCTCAGTCTCCCGGTTCTTCCGACGCACCGCGCGCGACGGGATCGGCCCCGGGGCCCGGCCCGGGCAGGAAGCCCACCAGCAGGCGCGCCAGGCTCCCGGCCAGCGCCGCGCGCAGCCTCCCCTCGAAGTGGGCGCGCTGGGCGACCAGGGCCACTTCGAGAGCCTCCACCGGATAGGCGCGGCCGTCTGCCACTACCAGCTCCAGGCTGTCGAGGGCCGAGAGATCCCGGGTCGGGTCGCGCCGGAATACCAGCAGGTCGGCCGGAGCCCCGGGCTCGATGCGGCCGAGCCCCGCAACGCGCAACGCCTCACCGGCCCGAGTGGTGGCCGCTTCCCAGGCCTGTTCCGGCGAGAGGCCGGATTCCACCAGCAGACGAAGTTCCCGGTGCAGGCTCGCGCCGGGCACCACGAAGGGATTGCCCGTATCGGTGCCCGCCAGGATCGGCACGCCCGCCGCGTGCAGCGCCGCCACCGCCGACTGCATCTGCGCCACGCGCTGCTCGGCATGGGCCCCCCGGGTGTGGTCCAGCGCCCGGACGAGTGGGTTGCGTTCCCGGTTCCAGAGAACCTGGCGGTGATGGGGGGGAAGCAGGCGTGCGCTGGCAGCTTCCATCGCCCGCTCCGCAGGCAGGGAGTTGGCGGCGAAGGCCACCAGCGTCGGCGTGTGTGCGGCGCCCTGTTGGCGAGACGCCTCCACGTACCAGGCGATGCGTCCGGGCTCCACGGGCCGCCAGTCTCGACTGAGGCCCATCACGTGTTGGATCTCGGCATCTCCCATCTGGACGATGGACAGGGCGCGCGGCACGTGGCCAATCACCGGTAGGCCGCGCACCTGCGCCTCCTCGCGCAGGGCCGCGTACGCCTCGTAGGAGACGCCGTTGTAGACCTTGATGCAATCGACGCCTTCGGCATCCAGATCGGCCACCGCCTTCCGGGCCTCGCCCGCGTTCGTGACCACCCGCGACGTGAACCAGGTGGGCGGAGCGCCGTCGATCAGGGGTCCGCAGCGGAATACGCGCGGGCCCGCCACCTGGCCCGCTTCGATCCGGCGCGCGTGGCCCTCGACGGAGCCCAGCAGGCCCCCCGCATCGCGCACGCTGGTGACGCCGTGTGCGAGGAAGAGCAGGGCGAACAACTCGCGCTCGCCGAGTGCAAAGGCGGGCGGATGGTGCACGTGCAGATCGATCAAGCCGGGCAACACGAACGCACCGGCGAAGGGTCCGCCCGCGCCGGAAGCCGACCGCTCCACGCGCGCGATCCGTCCCTCCGAGATCTCGATGCGTCGATCGGGCAGGCGGCGCACGCCCGGCTCCACCAGGGTTACGCCCGATAGCGTCAGGTTCTCGCGGGGAGGCACGGGAACCGCCGGCGGCTGCAGGACCCACACGAGACCCGACACCGCAGCGAGCACGGCGATCGACGCGCTGGCCAGCAGGCGGCGCATCAACGCGGAGCCCGGTCTTCCAGCGCCGCCGCCAGCTCGATCTCGCCGGGCGTCGCTCCCAATGGGCTGCTGGCGCGCAGGCGCGCGAGCATGCGTTGCGCTTCCGGGCGGTCGCCCTGCTGCAGGGCCAGCAGCCCCGAGTTGGTCAAGACTTCGGGGAAGTAGGGATCCGCCTCGAGGGCCCGGGCCAGTGCCTGCCTCGCGCCCGGCGCGTCGCCCCGCTGCAGTCGAACGCTGGCCATCAGGTTCCAGGCCTCGGCGTCGAGCGGGTGATCGCGAAGCAGCCGCTCGAGATCGGTCTCGGCGCTGGCAAGACTGCCCTCGCGCTCGGCCAGGGCGGCCAGGCTGAACAGGGCGTCGCGCTGGCCGGGATCGATCTCCTCGGCGCTGCGGAAGGCCTCGCGGGCGGCCGTGAGGCGGCCGGCCCCGAGCTCTTCATTGGCTTCGCTGAGCTTGCGCCGGGCGCGGTGCCGGCGTGCCAGTGCCAGGCCCTCTGCCTCGGCCAGGGCCGCGCGGGAGTCGGCGCGCGCGTCTTCGCCCCGTGCACGCGCCTCGAGCGATTCGAGCCAGAACAGGATGGCTCCCCGCTCCCGGTCCTGGCGCAGCGCGGCCTCGGCCATGCGGGTCACGACGGCGCGCAGCTCGGCCTCGTCGCTGGCGCCGCGGCCGCGTGTGGCCCAGAACTCGAGCTGGGGGCGATCGTCTTCCAGGATGTCGCCCACGCCAAGCACCTCGCGCACCACGCGGGCGTCCGCGATGGCGCGGAGCGAGAGTTCGCGGGCGTCATTCAGACCCAGGCGCCGGTAGGTGAGCCCGGCGTGAGCCAGGCGCGTTTCGATCTGGAACGGGTCGAGGGCGGGCAGCGGCTCCTGGGAGCCCACCAGCAGCAGGTTGCCGGCGCCCCACCAGAGCCCCCCGTGTGGGAACACGTCGAAAAACGTGCGCAGGATGGCCGTCAGGCTGCGGGCACCGATCTGGTGCACGGGCAACCACTGCACCGCGATGCCCCCGGATCGCAGGGCGCCGGTGATGCGCCCGAAATACTCCCGCGAGTAGAGTCCGGTGGCGCCCACGGACCAGGGGTGGACCGTGTTGGCGACGATCACGTCGTAGCGGTCCGGGTGGCCAGCCAGGAAGACGCGGGCGTCGCCGCGCACGATGCGCAGGTTCTCGTGTCCGCCACCGCTGACGTCGCGGTTGTCGGGTGCGAAGAACGGATTGGCGCGCAGGACCGAGTCGACGAGTTCGACGCAGTCGATCCGCTCGAGAGGGAATCGCGTAGCGGTTCCCAGGGTGATGCCCGAGCCGAGGCCGACCTCCAGGAAGGTCTTCGGATCCGGATGCATCACCAGTGGCAGGGCGGCCAGCAGCTCTTCCGTGGTGCGCGCATCGCCTCCCGTAGACGCCTCCGGGTCGCCGTCGACGATCAGGTCGCGGCGGTTGTGCACGCGCACGACAGCGGCGGTGGCCTGACGGCCGTGGTCCACGAAGACGGCGTGAACGCCGCCCGTCGCGCGTTGCCCGGCCAGTGCGGGAAGGGCCGCCAGGACCGCAGCCGCAACGGCCGCGATGGCCCGGCCTCGCTCGCCCGCCCGTGTCAGGAAGAGCGCCGCCAGAAGCGAGTTGAGGCCGGCACACACGAGGGCGCCGTGTGCGGGGCCCAGCCACGGGAGCAGGACGAAAGGCGCCAGCAGGGCGCCCAGGATGCCGCCCGCGGTGTTGGCGGCGCAGACGGCCCCGAACCCGGCCCCCACGCGCGCATCCGGCACACCCAGGCGCACAAAGAAGGGGAACGCGCCGCCCATCAGAAAGGTGGGCGCTGCGCCGGCCGCCACGGCCAGCAGGGCCTCGGGAGCCAGCCCCCGGGCGGGAGCCGTCAACGCGGGCGCCAGCAGCCACAGGCCGAGTCCGATCGAGATCCCGGCCGCGGCCTGGATCCAGCCCAGGTCGCGGGCCGGGTGGGAGCTCCGGGCGGCGCGTCGTGCGAAGGCCAGGTTCCCGGCGGCGAGCCCCAGCAGGAAGAGCGCAAGCACGACGCCCCAGGCGAACAGCGACGATCCCAGCTGGAGCGCGGCCATCCGGGCCACCAGCACCTCGTAGGCGATGGTGGCGACTCCGGCCACGGCTGCCGCGATCCACACGAGGGCGGGGCTTCGGGATTCCGGGGCCTGAGGCGCCGCAGGCGCCGCCTGGAATCCTCGACGGGCCAGGACCAGGGCGGCGCCGCCCACGGTCACGGACCCGGCCGCCGCCAGCAGCTGGGTCGCTCGCAGGCCCGCGGACGGAATCAGGAACATGGCGAGCCCCACGCCCACGACGGAGCCCGCGGTGTTCACCCCGACGATCCAGCCGGCGCGGCTCGGAATCTGGCGCAGGTCACGCACGGCGGCGCGAAGCAGCGCCGGCTGGGTGCCGCCCAGCAGGAACGTGACGGGGAACAGGATGGCGGCGGCGGGCACCAGCAGGAGCGTCTCGATTCCAGCCGCCCGCGGGCTCGAGGCCAGCGCGCGCAGCGCGAAGAGCGATGCCGCCGCAGCGACTCCCGCGGCCATCTCCAGCGCGCCGTAGAAGCGCAACGGGTGCTCGGCCCGGTCGACGCGGCGGCCCAGGAGGCGCGCCCCCAGGGCCAGCCCGCCGAAGAACGCAACCAACACGGCACTGATGGCTTCCACCTGGCTGCCTGCGAACAGGCCGATCTCGCGCGTCCACACCACCTGGTACACCAGTGCGGGAACGCCCGAGAGAAACGCCAGGATCAGGAGGGTCATGGCCTCGTCGCCGGTTGCGAATCAGCCGCGCATCATACCGCGCGGCGGGCCTGGGGCTGGATGCGCCTCAGCGATTCCGGCGGGCCGCCTCGCTCACGTAATCGGGCTTGCCGTCCTTCTCCCACTCGCGAAAGATTTCGAAGAACTCGGGTCCCATGGGATTCTGGCCCCGGATCGGCATGGAGCCGCGACGGATCGTCCAGTCGTTGGGAGAGAGATCTCCCGCCCGACGGAAGTGGGCCTCGGCGGCCTCCTCGTGTCCGTGGCGATGCAGGTACCAGGCCAGGGTAAACTCGGCGCGCGCGCGCTGCTCGTCGCTGGTGGGAAGCATCTGGTGGCGCCGCACGTCTCGGGATTGCTCCGGCAGGCGACCCTCGCGCACCCAGGCTCGCAACGCGTCCAGATGCGGGCCGGCGTCCAGTCCGTGGAACTGCTTGAAGAGGTTGCTTCCGTATTCGATGGCGTTGGGGCGGACGATCTTCGCGTCTTCGTCGATCCAGATCACGGTGGAGATGTTGATGATGCCATACAGGTCTGCGACCCGGTGCTCGCTGTCGATCAGGCTCGGATGGGTGGCGCCCGCTTTCTCGATGTAGGGCCGCGCGTCGTCGGGGCTTCGGTCCAGGGCGATGCTCACCACCGTGAATCCGTGCTCGCAAAGCTCTTCGTACAGTTCCTGCCAGACCGGCAGGTCTTCGCGGCAGCCTCACCAGGAGGCGTAGGCTACCAGCAGCACCTTCACGCCGCGGAAATCCGAGAGCGAGTGCTCCACTCCCGACAGGTCCGGGAGCGTGAAATCCGGGGCCGTGAGGGAGGACAGGGTGTAGCCGCGCTCCGCGGCCGACGCCCCCAAGGCCGCGGCCCGCTGCCCCGTGTCCAATGCCAGCGGTCGCCCCAGCATTTCCGCCAGCGCGGCCAGGTCCACGCCCTCGTCGTTCACCCGGTCCGCATGGGACCGCAGGGAGAGACACACATTCCCCCGACACAGCCCCTCGGGCTTGACCCTCCAACCCAGAGTCTCTTGCACGACCTTCGGCGACAGGCGAACCGCATCGCCGTCCACGTGGGCGGACACCCCCGTCGCCTTTCCATCATCGATCAGTGTGAAGTCGTGCACTGTATCTGCTGTCCTCGTTTCGGACTCCTGGCTCGAACCACTAGCGGAACGCCGGCATCACCTTTTTCGAACGCCTAGCGGAACGCCGGCATCACCTTTTCCGCGAACAGCCTCGCCGGGATGCGCGTGTCCCGCCCGAACAACTCCATGCAGAACAACGAGCAGCCCAGCTGCCGATGCCGTTCGATGCGCTCGATGACCTGATCCGGGCTGCCCCAGATCCCGTGCTCCTCGAGGCCCGCGCCCATGTGGCCCCCGTAGATCTTCTTGGCTTTTTCCAGGGCCTCCGCCGCGGCGCTCTCGTCCTCTCCGATCACCACCACGCACTGCTGGGAGACCTCGAGGGTGTCGAAATCGCGGTTCAGCTCGTCGCAGCGGCGGCGCAGGGCTGCGACCTTGGCGGCCAGCTGGCCCTGGAAGACGGCCAGGTTGTTCCAGATGTCCGCGTGCCGCGCGGCGATTCCCATCAGCACCTTCTCGCCCCCGCCGCCGATCAGGATCGGCGGGCGCCGCACCGGCTTCGGCTCGCACACCACCGCTTCCACCGTGAAGTGCTCCCCCCGGAAGGTCACTTTCTCGTCGGACCACATGCGCTTGAGGATCTCGCAGGCCTCGTCCAGGGCTTTCATGCGGTCGGGAAGTCTCGGGAACGTGCAGCCGTAGCCCTTGAACTCCGCCTCGAACCAACCGGCGCCGAGGCCCACGATGGTGCGGCCATTGGAGATGTGGTCGATGGTGGCGATCTGCTTGGCCAGCACCGCCGGGTTGCGGAAGAAGGGGGGGGTGACCAGGGTGCCCATCTGCACCCGCTCGGTAATGGCCGCCACCGCCGCCAGCTCCGACCACGCTTCGAAGATGGGAAGTGTGGGCAGGGGCACGCCGTACAGGTGGTCGCAGACCCAGACCGAGTCGAAGCCCAGGCGGTCGAACTCGAGGGCGGCGGCCTTCGCCTCGTTCCAGCCCCGCTTGATCTGGGGCAGGGTGACGCCAAAATGGACGGGTCGGGCCATGGCTCCTCCGCGCGGTGGGCCGAGTCTACGGGGGCTGGCGCAGCGGGCACAAGCACGGATTCAAGTCCCGGCGCGGCCAGGGGTTTTTCCGTCGGAGCGGGCCTGATACGCTCACCCTCCCAACACCGAGGTCGCCATGAGCAAGAGCTGGGAGAACGCCGAGATCCTGCGCAGCCCCATGGAGGTGTGCTGGCAGTTCGACTACGACATCGATCTGGAGAAGCTCAGCAACCTGTATTCCAAGGCGAAGCAGAGCCAGTGGGATGCGGAGCGCGACATCGACTGGAGCCTGCCGATCGATCCCTCGAAGCCGCTCCTGGATGAGGGCCAATTCGTCCTGAACCAGCTGCCCATCATCCAGCGACTCTCGGATTCGAAGCGCGAGGAATTTCGCGCTCATATGTCGGCTCACCTGTTGTCCCAGTTCCTCCACGGCGAGCAGGGAGCGCTCATGACCTCGGCCGCGCTCACCCACGCGGTGCCCGACTACGAGGGAAAGCTCTACGCCGCCACCCAGACCATGGACGAGGCCCGCCATGTGGAGGTGTACGAAAAGTACATCCGGAAGCTCGCCATCGTGTACCCGATCTCTCCGTGGCTGAAGGAGTTGATCGACGTCACGCTGCAGGCGGGCCACTGGGTGAAGATCGCCATCGGCATGAACATGGTGGTGGAGGGGCTCGCCCTTGGCGCCTTCCACAACATGCGTCGCTCCACCACCTGCGATCTGTTGCGACAGATCACCATTTCGGTACTGCGCGACGAATCACGTCACGTGGCCTTTGGCAACGTCTACGTGGGCGAGGCCATCCGCCGCATGCACGCAGACGATCGGGAGGATGTGGCTCAATTCGCCTTCGAGGCGGTCAAGGTCATGTCCGACGCCCAGGGGGGACCCGACGGAACCGGAAGGCGGAAGCAGGACCCGGGCTTCGTGAACGTGCTCAACCACGTGGGAATCGATACGGGCGAGTTCCTGCGCGACATCAAGGAGTCGAGCGCCGCGGGCCTGCGCGGGAAGGTGCCGCCGGGTCAGATCCACTCGTTTCGCGACCTGATGATGCCAGCCCTGGTGCGGGTTGGCGCGGTCACCGGGCGCACGCGGGCGCTGTTTGCCGAGGCGAAGATTCCGGTCTGGGATGACACCACGACGCTCGAGTCCCTGGAAGACGCCGACATCGGCGACATCGGACTCGCAGAGGCGAGTTGAACCAACCGGTCGGGCCATGGTTCTCGATCCTAACGCTGCACTGCTGTCCGACCGGGTGGCCATGGTCACCGGTGCGGCCGTGGGCATCGGCCGGGCGATCTCGCTGGCCTTCGCCCGTTTCGGCGCCGACCTGGCCCTGTGCGATCGCGATGGCGATGCCCTGGCCGGCACCGTGCAGGCTGTCGAGGAACTGGGCCGCCGGGTGGTATCCGGGGTCTTCGACGTGCGCGAAGCGTCCGACGTGAACGCGTTCGTCGAACGCGCGGCGGAAGGGTTCGGGCGCGTGGATGTACTGGTGAACAACGCAGGCGGGAGCTTCTCCGCCCGATTCCTCGACGTGAGCCCCAAGGGCGAGGACGCACTCGTGCGCGAGAACTTCACGAGCGTCGGCCATTTCGTGCGTGCGGTGGCGCCCCACTTCCCCGAGCGCGGCGGCTCGATCGTGAACATCACGTCCATCGAGGCCCACCGGGCCGGGCCGGGCTACGCGGTCTACTCGGCCATGAAGGCGGCGGTGGAGAACCTGACCCGCAGCCTGGCGCTGGAGCTGGGGGATCGCCTCATTCGCGTGAACTGCATCGCCCCGGACGCGATCCCCACGCCCGGCATCGGCGATGTGCAGCTGGATACGCCCCTGGCCATCCCGGGGCGCCCCGACGACGTGGCCGGCGCCGCCGTGTTCCTGGCCACCGGGCTGTCTCGCTTCGTAACCGGCTCGACGATCTTCGTCGATGGCGGGAACCGGGCGGCCGGAGGCTGGCGCCGGGGCCCCGACGGGGGATTCCAGGTCTGATGCGGGTCGAGGGCGTCGAGTCGCTGGACGATCCGCGGATCAACGACTACCGCAACCTGAAGGATTCGAGCCTTCGCGTGAACGATGGCTTGTTCCTCGTCGAGAGTCGACTCGGCGTGCAACGCCTGTTGGACTCGCGCTTTCGTCCGCGATCGGTCTTCCTCACCGAGACGGCGCTCGTTGCCCTGCGTCCAGAGTTGAAGCGGCTTGGCGACGACACGCCGGTGTACGTAGCCCGCTCCGATCTCCTGAGTGCAGTGGCGGGCTACCCGGTGCACCGCGGTTGCCTGGCGGCGGCCGAGCGGGGCGATTCCACCGGGCTCGACGAGATATTGGACCAGCTGCCGTCCGGGCCGGCGAAGCTCCTGGTGCTCGAGGACGTCATCGATCCCGAGAACGTGGGCGGAATCTTCCGCAACGCCGCCGCCTTCGGCGCGCATGCGGTGTTGCTCACCTCTCGCTGCGCCGACCCCCTCTACCGCAAATCGATCCGTGTGAGCATGGGGGCGACTCTTCACGTTCCCTTTGCCCGCTGGCCCGATTGGCCCCGGGGGCTGCCGCGCCTGCAGGGCGCCGGCTTCACGCTGCTGGCGTTCTCGCTCGGCCCCGGGGCCAGGCCGCTGCCCGCATGGGGCGGGGCGCGCCGGCCGCCCGAACGGGTGGCGTTGCTGCTGGGTGCCGAGGGAGAAGGACTTTCCTCCGCGGTTCTGCGGCGAGTCGACCACGAGCTGGTGATTCCCATGGCCGCGGGAGTCGACTCGCTCAACGTCGCCACCGCATCCGGGATTGCACTCCACTGCCTGGGTGTCGGAACCCCGGGCTGAGGCGATCGAGCCCATGGCGAAGCTGCTGATCGTGAAGACCGGAAGCACGTTTCCGAATCTGCGGGAGCGCCGCGGCGACTTCGAAGACTGGATCCTGGAGGCCATGGGGCTTCCGCGCGAGCAGGTGGACGTGGTGAGCGTGCACGAAGACGAGGCGCTGCCATCGCCTGGCGGGCCTCGGGGCGTGGTGGTGACCGGGTCGTCGGCCATGGTGAGCGAGCGCGAGGTCTGGAGCGAGCGCACGGCCGAGTGGCTGGCCGATGCCGTGGCGGCCGGAACGCCGGTTCTCGGCATCTGCTACGGCCACCAGTTGCTGGCCCACGGGTTGGGCGGGCGGGTCGGACCCAATCCCAACGGGCGCCAGATTGGAACCCTCGACCTGGATCTCCACGGAGCCTGGCGCGACGACCCGTTGTTGGGGGGACTCGAGGCGCGGCTTCGTGTGCAGGTGAGTCATGTGGAGTCGGTTCTCGTGCTCCCGCCGGGCGCCCGGCTGTTGGGCACCACCGCCGGCGACCCCCATCACGCCTTTGCGATCGGAAGCTCGGTCTGGGGGGTCCAGTTCCATCCGGAGTTCGATGCCGACGTGACCCGCACCTACCTGACCGAGCGGCGCGAACTGGTGGCGGTCGAGGGCCTCGACCCGGATCGCCTGATGCGCGAGGTCTCCGAGAGCGACGTTGGCTCGCGTCTATTGCGCCGATTCGCGGACCTGGTTCGCGAGTAGGGTAGAATCGATCTTCGTCCGATCCCCCCATTGCACCCGTTTCGGAGGCTCCATGGCCACGATCTACCACGACGCCGATGCCGATCTCGCCACCCTGGCCGGTAGCCGGATTGCCGTCATTGGCTACGGAAACCAGGGCCGCTCCCAGGCGCAGAACCTGCGCGACTCGGGGCTCGACGTGATCATTGGAAACCGCTCCGATAGCTCCCACGACCAGGCGCGGAGCGATGGTTTCGACGTGATGCCCGTGGCGGAGGCGTGTGGCCGGGCCGACGTGGTGATGCTGCTGGTGCCCGATGAGGTGATGCCCGGGATCTACCGGGAGCAGGTGGCACCCGCGCTCCAGGCGGGCAACGCGCTCTGCTTCGCGTCCGGCTACAACGTGGCGTTCGAACTCATCGAGCCGCCCGAGGACGTGGACGTGATCCTGGTAGCACCGCGCATGATCGGCGTGGGTGTGCGTGACCGCTATCTGGATGGCAGCGGATTTCCCAGCTTCGTGGGCGTGCACCGGGACGCCACGGGCAACGCTCTGGCCCGCATGTTGGCCGTCGCGCGCGGCGTGGGTTCCACCCGGGCCGGCTGCATCGAGATGTCCATGCACGACGAGGCGAGCCTCGACCTGTTCACGGAGCAGGCCTTCGGGCCGGCCTTCGGTCGCGTGATGATGTCGGCCGTCGAGCTGCTGGTGGAGGCCGGCTACCCGCCGGAGGCGGTGCTGCTGGAGCTCTACCTGTCCGGCGAGTTCGCCTACTCGCTGGAGAAGATCCGCGAGGTGGGGATGACCCGGCAGATGGTTTTCCACTCGCGCACCAGCCAGTACGGGTCGGTCACCCGAGGTGCCCGCTTCATGGATCTGGGCCCCGCCATCCAGGACAAGATGCGCGACGTGCTTGAGGAGATCCGCTCGGGGCGTTTCGCCGAGGAATGGTCGAAGCAGCAGGACAAGGCGTCGGAGATCTTCGACAAGGTGCGCGCCGCCCGCGACCAGATGCCCATGACGAAGTGGGAGCAGAAGGCACGCGAGGCCTTCCACATCGGCGACGCGGCCGGTGCGGGTCCGGACGGTCGATGAAGCGCGAGTTTCCCTTTTCGCCATTTCCGAAGGGCTGGTACCAGGTGGCGCTCGGCTCGGATGTCCATCTGGGCTACGGCGGCAAGGTGGTGGAGGACACGCTCCACCAGCGACCGCTGCTCTGCGACGGCGACGGTCCCATCCCGGAGCTGCGGCGTTGGGGGCTCCAATTCTATCCGGAACTCGGGGACGACTAGGAGGGACATGCTCGAGGATCCGATCGACGAGGGGGGCGACCGGGTCGATGACTTCCTGAGCCGCCTGCTGGTGGCCTGGGTGGCTGGCGTGTGCCGAAGGGCGCGGGCCGTGCTGTGGATCGCTGGCGTCGTGTCGATCGGGGCTCTGGGCTACGCGGCCACGCATCTGGGGATCAACACCCACCACACGGCGATCATCGGCGACGACCTCGAGTTCTGGAAGGCCTACAGCGAATTCGGCAAGGTCTTCCCGATCATCGACGAGGCGCTGCTGGTGGTGGTGGACGCGGAGACCCCCGCCCGCGCACGCGAGGCCACCGCCGCGTTGGCCGACGCCCTGATTGCCCAGCCGGAGCGCTTTGCACGGGTGTACGTGCCCGGAGGAAGCCCGTTCTTCGAGCGCCATGCGCTGCTCTATCTCAGCACCGAGGAACTGGAGGATCTGGCCGACAACCTGGCCAGCGTGCAGCCCCTGCTGGCCGAGGTGTCCCGGGATCGCAGCCTCACGAACCTGGCCGGCGTGCTGCGCGACAGCATCAAGTACGCCGAGGATGGTGGCCCGGCCCCGGACATGAGCCTGGTCTTCGACTCCCTGAGCAACGCGGCGTCGGCGGTTCTGGTGGGTCGACCCGGGCCCGTATCCTGGACCGAGCTTCTGATGAAGCGAAAGCTTCCCGGCGACTCCGACCGGCGGGTGATCGTGCTGCACCCGATCTTCGACTACGACCGGCTGCTGCCCGGGAGCCGCGCCATCGATGCCGTGCGCAATACAGCCCTCGAGCTGGGGCTCGACGCGGAGACGGGTGTGCAGGTGCGCGTCACCGGCAACGTGGCGCTCAACACCGAGGAGATGCTGCTGGTGGCCCGCCAGGCCGTGTTCGCGGTGGTGGGGTGTCTGGTGCTGGTGGGAGCCGTGCTGTTCGTGGCGCTGCGCTCCGTGCGAGTGGCCACCGGGATATTGGCCGCGCTGTTGTCGGGCCTGGTGTGTACGGCGGCCTTTGCGGCCTTCACCGTGGGAGATCTCAACGTCATCTCGATCGCGTTTGCGGTGCTCTTCATCGGGCTCGGCGTCGACTTCGGCATCCACCTGGGGATGCGCTTCGCCGAGCTGGTGCGCGAGGGCAGCAACGACGCGGCCGCCTTGGCCGAAACCGCAGGCGGTGTGGGGCCCTCGGTGGTGCTGTGCGCCTGCACCACCGCCATGGGATTCTTCGTGTTCCTGCCCACGCCCTACAAGGCGGTGGCCGAGCTGGGCTTGATCTCCGGGGCCGGCATGCTGATCAGCCTGGCCTGCTCGCTGACGGTGTTGCCGGCCGTGCTGGTGGTGATGTCTGGCGACGTGGGGCGCGTCTGGAAGGGAGCCACTGCCTTCGAGCGGGTGCTCGTGAGATTGGCGGTGCGCCACCCCCATCTGGTGCGCCGAACGGCAGCAGCGGCGGGTCTTCTCTGCCTGCTGTGGGTGCCGCAGGTGCGCTTCGACCACAACGTGGTGGCCATGCGCGACCCCTCCACCGAGTCGGCACAGACCTTCAACGATCTGCTCGCCGAGAGCGACACGTCGCCGTGGACCATCGACGTGATGGCCCCGGACCTGGAATCGGCTCGTGAGACGGCCGATCGATTGCGCGAACTCGACGTGGTGGGACACGCAGTGACGTTGGCGGACTACGTTCCCGACGAACAGGAGGCGAAACTCGACATCCTCGCGGACCTGATCCTGTTCGTACCGCCGCCGCCGAGCGCCGAACTCCCGCCGCCCCCGCCCCTGGCCGAACAGATCGAGGCCCTGCGTGCCCTGCAGGTCGCCCTGAACTCGCCGCAGCTACAGGGCGGCGACCCGGGTCGCGCGGCCAGTGCCCAGCGCGCTGCCGCAAGCCTGGAGCGGTTCCTGGTGCGGCTCGAGCGCATCGATCGCAAGCAGCACGAGCTGGATGCATTCGAGGCCAGCCTCACAGGAACCCTGCCCGACCAGATGCAGCGCCTGTGGCGGGCGCTCGAGCCCGGCGAGGTGACGCTCAGCGACCTGCCGCTGGACCTGACCCGGAGAATGCTCGCGGAAGACGGCCGCGCGCGTCTGGAGGTGCTGCCGCGGGATAATCTGAGCGAAGTGGAGGCCCTGGAGCGCTTCGTGGACGACGTGCAGACCGTGGTGCCCAACGCCACGGGCAGCGCGGTGGCCCTGCTGGAGTGGAGCCGCGTGGTGACGCGCTCGTTCCAGCAGGCTCTGACCCTGGCTGCCATCGCCGTGACCCTGTTGCTCTGGATCCTGTGGCGTCGGATTTCCGACGTGGGCCTGGTCCTGGTTCCCATGGCGCTGGCGGCAGCCCTCACCACCGCCACCGCCGTGTTGCTGGGAATCCGCTTCAACTTCGCCAACGTCGTGGTGCTCCCGCTGCTGCTGGGGATCGGGGTCGACAGCGGCATCCACCTGGTAAGTCGACACCGCGCCCTGCACGGTCGCGAGCTCGAGAGCGCCACCCCGGAGACCGAGCTCCTGGGCAGCAGCACCGCCCAGGCGGTGCTCTTCAGCGCGCTCACCACCATGGGGAGCTTTGGCAGCCTCGCCCTTTCGACGCACCCGGGGATCGCGTCGCTGGGGCAGCTGCTCCTGATCGGTGTGACGTATACCCTCCTGTGCAATCTGGTGGTGCTCCCGGCCCTGATCGCGCGCACAGCCGCGATGCCCACGGCGCGCTAACGTCTCCCCATGGCCGTCGCACCGGCAACGTCGCACCGGGCGCCGTCGGCGCCGTTGGCGCTGCCCGCCCACCTGGTGCTCTTCGACGGCGTCTGCGTGTTCTGCGAGGGCGCCGTGCGCTGGATCATGAAGCGCGACCCGGATGCGCGCATCCGCTTCGCTCCGCTCCAGGGGGAGACGGCGGCGGCGCTGCGTCGCGCCCATCCGCAGCTCCCCGAGTCCATCGACAGCATGGTCTACGTGGAATCCCGGGACGGAGTGGAAAGCATCCATCTGCGCTCGGCGGCGGCGTTCCGGATCTTTGCCCAGATCCGGGGCCCGTGGCGCGGGTTGGCGTGGCTCCGCATCCTGCCGCGGTTTCTCACCGATCGGGCCTATGATGCATTCGCGCGGGTTCGCTACCGGCTCTTCGGAAAACGGGATGTCTGCCTCGTGCCGAACCCCGAAGAGCGCGACCGCTTCCTGGATTGAAGCCCCGGTTCGTGACGGTGGTGACGGGCATCCCCCGGTCCGGGACGTCCCTGATGATGCAGATGCTGGCCGCGGGGGGGCTCGAGCCCCTCTGCGACGATGCCCGCCCCCCGGACGCGGACAACCCACTCGGCTACTACGAGTTCGAGGCCGTCAAATGCATCCAGCGCGACGCCCGCTGGGTGAGCGACGCGGTGGGTCGCGCCGTCAAGGTGGTGCAGCCGCTCGTGACGGAGCTTCCGGGCGGTCACGCGTATCGGCTGGTGTGGATGCGCCGGCCCCTGGACGAGGTGCTGGCCTCCCAACGCGAGATGCTGATGCGGCTCGGGGGGGAGCCGGACGACCTTCCCAGCGAGCGCTGGGTCGCCATTTTCCGGGACCAGGACCGCGCGCTCGAGCGATGGCTGGACGAGCGCGGCGACGCGCGGGCGCTGCTGGTGGAATACCGCGACGCGGTCTCCAACCCCGGCGCCACGGCACGCAATCTGGATGCTTTCCTGGGTGGGGAACTGGACTGCGAAGCCATCTGCCGGGTCGTGGACCCGGCCCTCTATCGGCGGAAGGCGGATCCGCCGGGGTGAGGCGGCGGGGGCGCGTTTGGCCACCGCGAGCGGCCCGGCGCTGCCGGCGCGGCCTCTTCCACGCGACGCGCGGGGCGCGTCGCCGCTTCTCCCAGCTCGCGCGCGAATCGCTCGCGCATGCGCTCGGTGATCATCTCCACGTCCTGGTCGGCGAAGCTGTCGTAGGGCACCTCGTCGAGCACGCGGATCTCGATCTCGTGGCGCCCCCGGAGCACGAAGCCGCGCTTGGGCAGGGCGTTTGCGGTGCCGCGAAGCACGATGGGGAGGATCGGCCGGCCGGAACGCTTCGCCAGCTCGAAGGCGCCGGTCTTGAAGCTGCGCAGGCGGCCGTCGGGAGAGCGGGTGCCCTCGGGAAACATCATGATCGAGTTGCCCTGGGCCAGGGTCTCCTCACAGGCGCGCATCATCTGGATCACGCTCTTCTTGTCGCCGCGCCGGAGTTTGATGTAGCGGTTCATCGTCATGTTCCAGCCGATACACGGAACGCGAAAATTCTCGATCTTCGACACCCATTTGAAGTGAGCGAAGATCCGGAACATCACGAGGATGTCCAGCAGCGACTGGTGATTCGCCACCATCACATAGGTCTCGTCGGGGCGGATCTTGTGGAGATCCTCCACGCGCACGCGCCAGGCCGGATTGAGCCAGGTGTAGAGGGAGGCCCAGAAGCACGTGAACTGGTGGAGCACACGCAGACGGCGATCGAAGGGCCAGGTCACCAGCCAGATCAGGGCGGCCACCGGGAACAGCAGGATCGAACTCGCCGTCATGAAGAGCCAGAAAACCAGGGACAGGGCGCGGCGAACCAGCATCGCGGACCGATTATCCCCCCTCACCCGGGCCTACACCAGTCCCCGATCCCTGGGGGCGCGGGCGCCGCACGCGGTCACGAAGGCGCCGAACAGCCGTTCCCGATGGGGTCCTTCCAGCTTCTCCGGGTGCCACTGGACGCCTACGCAGAAGGGGTCGTCGCGGCTCTCGACGGCCTCGATGAGCCCGTCGCCCGCGCGCGCGCTCACGCGCATGCCGTCGCCCGGGTCCGAAACACCCTGGTGGTGCAGGCTGTTCACCGGGCCGGCGTCGTTGCCCAGGATCCGGGCGAGTCGGCTCCCGGCCTCCATCTGTACGGGATGCCGGCCGTCCGTCTCGGAGAGCCGGTGAGATCCGGCGTCGGGCCGGTCCGTGGGGATGTCGTATACGAGTCTGCCGTGCCGGTGTAGGACCAGCAGTTGCATGCCGTAGCAGATGCAAAGCACTGGAATGCCGCGGCGGGAGGCATGCTCCAGCAGGCGGCGGTCGAAGTCGATCTGGCGCGCGGGCGCCAGATCGAAGGCGATGCCGGGATAGTCGTGCGGCGGCGGCAGGTCGTCGCCACCGGGAATCAGGAGGCCGTCGATCCCCGCCACGAGGGCTTCGGCGCGGTCCTGGAGTGGCAAGAAGACGGCGTCGGCGCCGGCTTCCGTCACGGCGCGCACGTACGCGGTATCGATATACTGGTAATCGCGCGCGGGCTTCCAGCGACCGCGAACGTCGAGGCACAGGGGAATGCCGACCAACGGCCGCATGGCGCGGAGTATACCGGCCGCGCGGAGCCCCCCCCGTGGCGGTTGCCAGGTTTCTTGCTGGGTTGCTTACCGGGTTGTCGGATGGGAGGGCGGTGCGGGCGGATGGCGAGAATCCTGATTGCGGGCTGTGGTTACGTGGGCGGCGCCCTGGGCGAGCTGCTGGTGCGGGAGTCGCACGCGGTCTGGGGGCTGTCGCGTCGGCCCCTGATGCTTCCCGCGGGCGTGCAGTCGATCGAGGCCGACGTGTCCATGGCCACGAGCCTTTACGACCTGCCGCCGAACCTGGACTGCGTCTACTACCTGGTGGCGCCCAGCGGGGCCGACGACGCTGTCTATCGCGCCGCCTATGTGACGGGACCGGGGCAGCTCCTGGAGTCGTTGCGAAAGCAGGGGCAGCGCCCCAGGCGTTTCTTCTTCGCCTCGAGCACCTCGGTCTATGCCCAGGACGACGGGGGCTGGGTGGACGAGACCTCACCCACCGAGCCCAAGCAGTTTCGCGGACGCCGGCCGCTGGAGGGCGAGCAGATCGCGCTGGCGGGTCCATTTCCGGCCAGCGTGGTCCGATTTGGCGGGATCTACGGCCCCCGCCGCACGCGCCTGATCGACCGGGTGCGGGCCGGTCGCGCCGTGTACTCGAAGAAGCCGCGCTACACCAACCGCATCCACCGGGACGACTGCGCGGGGGTCCTGCGCCACCTGGCGAAGCTCGAGGCGCCCGAGCCCGTCTACCTGGGTGTCGACTCGGAACCGGCGCCCGAGGCGGAGGTGCTGGAGTGGCTGGCGGGTGTGCTCGGCGCACCGCAGCCCCGCAAGGTGCGGGCGGGCGAACTGCCCGAGCGCTCGTCGAGCAACAAGCGCTGTCGCAACCAACGCCTGCTCTCGTCGGGCTACGCCTTCCGCTACCCGAGCTTTCGCGAAGGCTACCGGGAACTGGTGGAGGGCCAGATCTAGTGCCCCGCGTCCCGCATTTCGACGCGTCGGTCGCCGCCATCCCGGGCGCCATCTTCTCGGCCTGGGAGCGCCGACTCGATGCCGAGGCCAATGACATCTGTCCTCTTCACCTGGGCGACACCTGGATGGAACCCTTCGCTGGCGGCCGCATGGAGGATCTTCGCGAGGCCGATTTTCCGGGCCTGCACCGCTACAGCGAGACCCAGGGCATCCGACCCCTGGTGGAAGCGGTGGTGGGAAAGGTGCGCCAGCGCAACCAGCTGGCGTGCGATCCCGAGTCGGTGCTGGTGGCGGCCGGTGCCACCGGCGCCCTGTGCACGGCGGTGGGTTCGCTGGTGTCTCCCGGCGAGGAGGTGCTGATCCTGGCGCCGTACTGGCCCCTGATCCGCGGCATCGTACGCAGCCTGCGGGCGGTGCCTGTCGAGGTGCCGTTCTACGACCGGGTGGATTCGCCGGAATCGGCGGTGGAAGCGGTGCGGGAGCGGCTCACGGAGAGAACTGCGGCCCTGTACGTATCGACACCCTCGAATCCCACCGGTCGCGTGCTGCCCGCGAGCCAGCTCGAGGCCCTGGCCGACTTTGCCCGGAGCGAGAGCCTGTGGCTGCTCTCGGATGAGGTCTACGAGGACTACGTCTACCGGGGAGAGCACGTGTCCATGGGGCGCTACGCGCCCGAGCGCACGCTCACGGTGTTCTCGTTCTCGAAGTCCTACGGCATGGCGGGAAATCGCACCGGCTACCTGGTGGGGCCCGCCGCGGCCATCGTGCAGGCGCGCAAGATGGGAACCCACACTTCCTACCACGCACCCACCGCGGGCCAGGTGGCGGGCCTGAAGGCGCTGCGCGACGGGCGGCCCTGGGTCGAGCGTGCGCGCAGCCTGTATCGAGAGGCAGGGGAGACCGCGGCCGCGGCCCTTGGGCTGGCCCCGCCCGAGGGCTCCACGTTCCTCTTCTTCGATGTGAGTCGCGCCCTGGACACCCGCGGGGTGCCCGGCTTCCTGAACGATTGCCTGGACGCGGGAGTGGCTCTGGCGCCGGGTCTGTCGTGCGGAGACGACTACGCCGGGTGGGTGCGGCTCTGCTACACGTCGGCGCCGCCCGATCAGGTGCGGGATGCGGTGGAACGCGTGTCGCAATTGCTTCGCTGACGGGACATGGGGAGGTGGTAGCCTCGGGCCCGGAGTCCGGGGTGCGGAGCAACGGTTCTTGGAGCGTTCCAATCGCGATGTCGAAGTTCGCGAGACCCCTCCTGCTCCTGGCGATCGTCTCGATCCATCCGTTCGTCCATTTCTACGCGAACAACCTGCAGGAGGGCTTCTCCTTCGCCGACCTGGCGGGCTACGCGGCAGCCACGTTTGCCGCCACCGCCGCCTTGTATCTCACGCTCTACGCGGTGCTGAGGCCCACGGCTGGCGGTCTCGCAGCGGGGTGCGCGATCTTCGTGATGGTCCTCTTCAGCTACCACGACGTCTCCCTCTCGCTCGAAGATCTCGCGATGGGAGAGCAGGCTCGCGGAATCGCATGGGCCGCCCTTGCGGTCTTCGGCCTCGTCCTCGCGCTGACGCTTGGCGCACGCCGCTGGTTTCAGCTGTTCCTCCTCCTCTTCGCGGCGGGAAGACTTGCACTGCCCGTCGCCGCCATCGCGAAATACCAGCTTCCGCTCGGCGATTCGCAGCTCTCGACGCAGGAGGCCTACCCGCTCGAAGGCAACGACGTCTGGTCCGGGGTGGCGATTCGCAGGCCGAACATCTACTGGCTGGTGCTCGACTCCTATCCGAACGAAACGATCCTCCGCGAGGTCTTCCAGTTCGACAACGGCGCCTTCACCCAGTACCTCACTGAGAGGGGCTTCTACGTCGCCCCCCTCAGCCACGCGAACTTCAACGTGACGAGCGCCAGCATGACGACGGCGCTGAACATGGAGTACACCTACGACGAAAAGGAGGCCTACGCGGAGATCCGGGCCGACTACCGCGGCTGGCGACCCGGCCGCACGAGGAATGGCCTCGCGGCGACTCTCGCCGGAGACAACCGCGTTGTCGGCTTCCTCAAGCAGCTCGGCTACCGGTACGTCCACTTCGACAACGGGCGCTGGGCAAGCTTTCGCTGCCGGGGATACGAGGACGTCTGCATCGTCGGGGCCACCGCAGGCCTCACTGAGCTCGAAACCGGCCTGCTCTCGCTCGTCCCGTACGGCCCACTGCGAACGATCCTCGGAGACCGGCCCACGCTCTCCGAGACCCGGGGCACGCGTCCGGGGAGCGCCTCGGGAACCGGAATCCCGGAGTTCGCACGGGCAGTCTCCGAGCTCGAGATCGCCGCTCCCTACTTCGTCTACGCCCACGTCGCGTCGCCCCACTCGCCCCACTACAACGACGAGAACTGCGATCGCGTCTCAGAGGGCGGATACACGGACCGCTCGTTCGTTTCTCAGCTCCGCTGCGTCAATCGGCAGATGCGCGAGCTTCTCGATGCGATCGTCCGCGACGATCCCCAGGCGCTCGTCGTCGTCGCCGGGGATCACGGCGCTCGCTTCACCGCACCCAGGGCCCGAATCGATCGCCTGACGCCTCTCCAGATTCGGGAGCGCCTCGGGATTCTCGCGGCTTTCCGGGTCTCGGACGAGTGCCGTGCGCAGCTCTCCCCGACGCTCAGCCCGGTGAACTTCATGCGATTCGTCTTTGCATGCCTGGGGGGAGAGGCGCCTCGCCTGGTCGCATCGGAGCACTTCATCATCGCCACCCGGAAGGAGCGGCGCGACTTCGGGCGGATCCGACGCGTCTCGGTCGACGATCGGTGAATCCGGCTACCGTTACTTGCGCTTGGCGGACTCGATCGTCACCGTCTCTTTGGGCACGTTGGCTTGCCCCGCCTGTTTCCCCGTAGGCACCGCGGCGATCTTCTCCACCACTTCCATTCCGTTCACCACCTTGCCGAAGACCGCGTAGCCGAAGTCGCGATCGCCGTGGTCGAGAAACGTGTTGTCCTTCAGATTGATGAAGAACTGGGAGGTGGCGCTGTCCTTGTCGGCGGTGCGGGCCATGGCCAGGGTGCCGGGCTCGTTCTTGAGGCCGTTATCGGCCTCGTTCACGATGGGCGCGCGCGTCTGCATGCGCTGCAGGTCCGGCCCCATGCCGCCGCCCTGGATCATGAAGTCGGGAATCACCCGGTGGAAGACCGTGCCGTCGTAGAAGCCCGCGTCCACGTACGCGAGGAAGTTCGCCACGCTGACAGGGGCCTCGCTGGGAAACAGCTCGATCTCGATGGGACCCATGCTGGTGGTGAGGATGACCAAGGGGTTCTCCTGTGTTTTCGAGGGGGAGGGGGCCGTTTCCGCCCCGCAGGCCGGAGCCAGCAGGAGGGTCGCCCCGACGGCGATCGCGGGTAGGAAGTTGCGCATGGCCGGCACGGTAGCGAACCCGGCGAGTTTCTCACCGGGAGGGCGCTAGACTCGCGCACCCGGAGTAAACGCCCCGATCGGGGCGGGCGAGGGCGAAATGGCGCAGGCGGGTCGATCCAGGGTCGCAGTGGTGCGGACGACGCCGCGGACGGTTCTCGAGGACACCCACCGCCTCATGAACCTGGCCGACTACCGGTCGGTGATCGCCCCCGAGCTCGACACCGCTCTCAAGGTGAACATCTCCTGGCACTTCTTCTACCCGGCCAGCAACACCACTCCGTGGCAGCTGGACGGGGTGATCCGGGCCATGGAACGCGACGGCTATTCCAAGGACCGGATCCACGCCTGCCACAACCGCACGGTGGTGATCGACGCCCACCTTGGCGAGCGCGAGAACAAGCAGCTGGACGTGGTGGAAGCCCACGGCCTGCGCAACATCCACCTCTACGAGGGGGGGGAGGAGTGGGTGCACGTCCGCGACGCGGTGGGCGATCTGGCGGACGACTTCCTGTGCCTGAACGACGTCTATCCGGACGGATTCTCGATTCCCAAACGCTTCATCGGCGAGAACATCATCCACCTCCCCACCGTCAAGACCCATGTCTTCACCACCACCACCGGCGCCATGAAGAATGCCTTCGGTGGCCTTTTGAACGAGCGCCGCCACTGGACGCACCCGGTGATCCACGAGACGCTGGTGGACCTGCTGGCGATCCAACAGAAGATCCACCCGGGGATCTTCGCGGTGATGGATGGGAGCTTCGCCGGCGACGGCCCGGGGCCGCGCTGCATGGTTCCCCATGTGAAGAACGTGTCCCTGGCCAGCGCCGACCAGGTGGCCATCGACGCGGTCGCGGCCAAGATGATGGGCTTCGATCCGCTGTCGATCCGCTTCATCCGCCTTGCCCACGAGCGGGGGCTCGGCTGCGGCGACCCGTCGCAGATCGAAATCGTGGGCGACGTGGACGCCGCCGAGGAGAACTGGAACTTCGACGGCCCCTTCCGGGACATGACCTTCGCCTCGCGCATGCAGCACAAGATCTACTGGGGCCCCCTGCGCAAGCCCATGGAGTGGTCGCTCAAGACCGTGCTCGCGCCCTGGGCGTACATCGCCAGCGTGATCTACCACGACAGCCTCTGGTATCCGCTGAAGGCCAAGCACATGGTGCGAGAATCCATGGACAGCGATTGGGGCCGCTTGTTCGCCAACTGGGAGCAGGTCAGCCCCGATGAACGCGGCTTCCCCGACGTGGGCGACCAGGTCGCCGAACTCAAGCGCACCGGGCTGGGCGCCTTTGGCACCTCCCTCAAGATCCTGGCCACGTGCGTGAGGGAAGCCCCGGAGTTCACGGCCAGGCGCCGCACCCGCGCGCTGAGGGAAGGCTCTCTCTAGTTCGCTGAACCAGGAGTCAGCCCGCGAAAGCCTTCTCGAGCTCGGCGAGGACGGTGGCCTCCTCGGCGGAGACCTTGTTGCCCAGTCCCAGCATGCCACCGGCGGCCTCGGCAATGGCACGGGCGCGGCCCAGGGTCTCACGCTTGAAGGCGGCCCTCTCCGAAGCACCCAGATGGGCGCAGACTCCGACGATGTACTCGCCCCAGACCTCGATCAGGCGCGAGTCCGGTCGCCGCTCGAGCCAACCCTGGAGCAGCTCGAAGCCTGGCGTTCCTGCGGCCACGCCGTCGGCCTCGGCCGACGAGAGGATCGCCCGGCGCTCCTTCTCTTCCATCCGCCCATCGGCCCAGGCCACCTCCACCAGGGGCAACAGCGAGACCGCTGCCCAGGTGTCGGGCCCGATTTCGAGCTTCACCAGCTTGTCCAGCAGCTCGGTGTCCTTGACTCCCGAGATGCGCCGCAAGCCGTCGCGGGCCGCCGACTTCTCCTTCTCCGCCCTCATGCGCTCGACGAGCTTGGCGTTCTCCTTGGCGAAGAAGGATTCTTCGAGAGCTTTTTTGCGGTCGGCGAGAAAGTCGTCGGACATGGATCTCTCCGGAATTCGGGAATTCGGATCGTGGCGCTATTCGTGGATCTGCTCGGCCAGGTAGGCTTCCTTGCCGATCTCGCCGACGATGTGGAGCTGGGCTTCGAGCCAGTCGGCGGATTCTTCCTCACCGATGAGGATCTCCTCCAGCATCTCGCGCGAACCGTTGTCGCCCTTCTCGCGACACAGGGCGATGGCCTTGTTGAGGCGCTCGATGGCCCCGGTCTCCAGCGCCAGGTCGAGCTCGTGCTGCTCGACGGCATTCTCGCCCACCCGGATCGGATTCATGCGCTGCATGTTGGGAACGGCGTCGAAGTAGAGGATGCGGGCGATCACCTTGTCGGCGTCGCGCATTTCTTCGATCGACTCCTCGCGCTTCTTCTTCGACAGCCGCCCGTAGCCCCAGTTCTCGCACATCTTGTGGTGGATGAAGTACTGGTTGATCGCGGTGAGTTCCGCGGCGAGCACTTCGTTGAGCGCCTCGATTACCTTGGGATCGCCCTGCATGTGGCCTCCTGCCCGGATGGGAGCGATGGGAGACTATCCGCCCCACCCGTGGTGGAGCTACCTTATCGAATTTGAAATTGGAATTCGTTCAAACGCTGGCGGGTTCGGAGAGAGAGGGCAGGCTGCGGGGCGCAGCATCGCGGTGTTCGCTCTCCAGGATCTCGGCAATGACCGGAGCGCAGCCGCCGCAGGTGACGCCGGCCTTGCAGGTGCGCGCGACCTCGCGGTGGCTGCATGCGCCCGAACGCACCGCCTTGCGGATCGCTCGGTCGCTCACCCCGTGGCAATGACAGACGATCATGGGCCCTCAGACTCGCGACGGACTCCAGCATACCCGTAATGAAAATGAAGTTCAAAGTCATTTCTGCAGAAATCGTCATCGATCTCGGGTTATGATATGAAAATCGAATAAATACAGATATTTATGAAGAAAGTTGCGTATCGGGCGCGCGCCCGTGTGGTAAAGCCAGGGGCTCCCCGTGACGTAAGAGGGTGGGGAGTCCGGCATGGCGCGAACATCCACCCGAATCTGCCCCTTCGTGCTGCTGCTTTCGTTCGCGAGCCTGGCATCGGCCTGCGGCCCGGCCCTTCCCAGCTATCGGGAGGTCCGGTTTCCCTCCGGCCGGGTGATCAAGTTGCTCGGGGCGGGGCCGGTCGGGATCCGCGCGGGTGCGGCGCTGCAGCTCCGCTACCAGGCCGATGCTCCCTTCGACGATCCAGTGGCCCTGCGCGCCGAGGCGCTGGCGGTGTGGAGCGACTTCCGGCTGGAGGCGGAGGCGGTGGGCGCCGGGCGTGCGCTGCTCGATGCAGTGAGCGCCGAGGCGCCGGGTTGGGACCGGTCGCGATCGAGTCTGCAGTTCCTCGTGGAGCGGGGGGACGCGGGCGAGTGGGAGTTCGTGAGTGCCCGAGGTGGCGCCCGGCACACGGTCAGGGCCAGTGACCTCAACTCCCTGATGACGCCCCTGGAGACCCGGTGACGTCGGCCGCCGAGATCCTGATCCCCCTGGAGGCGCCGTCGCTGGCGGCGGCTGGCGAACGCGCGTCCGGCGGCTTCATTGCAACCCAGACCTATGATGTCTTCCTCTTCATCTTGCCCCCACTGCTGGCCCTGGCCGTGGCCGAGCTGCTGTCGATCTTCGATGCGCCCTTCGAGGTCACCGATTTCCTGGGCGCGAAGGCGCGGCGCATCTCGATCTTCATCAGCGTCTGGACCTACGCCCACCTGGTGGCGGTGCTGTTCCGCAGCCACGCCAACCCGGAGGTCTTCGCGCGCCATCGCACGCGCTTTACCTGGGTGCCGCTGTTGTTGCTGGTCGCCCTCCTGGGCTCGGATTGGGCGCTGGCATCGGCCATCGTCGTGGCCGCGCTCTGGGACGTCTATCACACCAGCATGCAGACCTTTGGTTTCTGTCGCATCTACGACTCCCGGGCGGGCAACCCCCCGGAGTGTGGACGTCTCCTGGACGTGTGGCTCAACCACTGGATCTACATCGGACCCATCCTGGGAGGCCTCAGCCTGATCCCCACCCTGCAGGTGGTGGCGAGCTACCAGACGGTGGGTTGGGAGGCACCGCTTCACTGGCTGGATGCTCTCGCCGGGATCCACCGGGAGATCCGCGTCTGCCTGATCGCGGGCGGCAGCCTGTTCCTTGCCTACTACGTCTTTGCCTACGCACGCCTGGCCCGTCGGGGCTATCGGGTCTCACGCCAGAAGGTCGCCTTGCTGCTCTCCACGGCGGCCACCTCGATCTACGCCTGGGGCTTCCTGCCGCCACTCGAAGCCTTCTTCGTCTCGAACCTGTTTCACGGCCTGCAGTATTTCGCGATCGTCTGGTGGACCGAGAAGCGCAGAATCCGGCGCCTGTTCCGGCTGTCGAACCTGGACGGGGGCCAGTGGCTGGCCCTGCTCCTGTTCCTCTCGATCGTCGCCGTCTTCGGACTGGGTTACGAGCTCCAGAACCATCGCGACCTGCGTTGGGCCATGGCTGCGGGCCTCGTGGTCTCGCTGATGCACTTCTGGTACGACGGTTTCGTCTGGTCGGTTCGCCGCAAAGAAGTGATCTGAGCCCGCCCGACCGACGCCGGGCCGTGTGACCGAAATCGACACGGGCATGGCCTACTCTTCGGCGCGATGTCCGCCGATGCCCCCGATCCCGCCGTTCACCCCCTGAGGATCCTGGCGGGCGCGCGGGCGGCCGAGGCCCATCTCCTGGACGCGATCGCGCCCTTCGTTGAACAGGTTCGGAGCGATCCGGCCCGGGCGCAGCTGCCGGTTCGGATCGCCGTGCCGTCGCGAAGCCTGCGCGAGCACGTGAGTGCGGCGCTGGTGGATCGCTTCGGTGCCGTGGCCGGGATCTGCGTGCGCACGCTGTACTCGATGGCGTTGGAGATCGCCCAACACACGGGTGCGCGGGGGCCCGCCCACGATCCCCTCTTCTCGATCTGGATTCGGCAGCTGGCTCGGGAGGAGGCGCCCCTGCGGGGCGGCTTCGAGCCGTTCGACGACGCGTACGGGTTGGTGGAAGCCGGCGTGGCCGACCTGCTGGACGCCGGCTTCGAGGCGCACCACGCGGAAGGCGTCGACGAGCTGTTGGCGGGGCAGTCGGCGCCGAAGGCCCAGGTCGAACGCGCCCGGGCCCTGGTGAGCGTGGCGGCTCGGGTCGATCGCGCCCTGCCCGGAGCTGCCTTCAACCACCGGGCCCGGCTCTTCCGGATCGCGCGCGAGAGCCTCGAGCGCGATCCGGGCGCGGTGTTGCCGGGGCGCGCGGTCTTCGTACACGGCTTCGCCGATGCCACCGGGGTCCAGGTCGATTTCATCGAGTCGCTGGTGCGTCTGGCCGGAGCCCGGGTGCTGATCGATCATCCACCGGACCCGGCTGCCGTCGACGGCAGTGCCGAAGAGGCGTTTCCCCGCCGCTTCGGCCAGCGGATGGCCGCCGCCGCGGGCGCCGTCCACACCGACACCGGATCCGTTTCCGCGGCGCCCGTCGTGGTGTTGCACGCCCCCGGTCCCCACGCCGAGGCGCGCGCGGTGGCGGAGCGGGTTCGAGGTGCACTCGACGCCGGTGTTCGCGCCGAGCGGATCGGCGTGGTGGCGCGGGCCCTGGCGCCGTATCGCGTGGCTCTGCGGCTCCACTTCGGGCGCCTGGGGATTCCGTTCTCTGCCGTGGGCGAGTGGGGCCCCGTGGGTGCCGGGGGCCGTCATCTGGCGGCGCTCGTGACACTGCTCACCCGGGGCGATCGCTCGCCCGCCGAGCGCTGGCTGGATATCCGGCGGTTCCCGGGGCGCGCCGATGCCGCGTCGATGGCGGTAGCTCGCGCCGACCTGGGGCTGCTCCTGCATGAGCTCGGCGCGGCCCGACTCGGCGACGTGGCCGCGCTCGACCCGCCCGGAGATGCCGCGGCCTTCGACCTGCCCGTCCGGGGCGGGCTGAGTGACGCGGGGGCGAGGCATCGGCAGGTTCGTCGCCCCGTTCTCGAGCGGGCGCTGGCCGACGCTCGCTCGCTCGTCGAGCGCCTCTCGGCCTGGCCCGATCGGGCGCCACTTCGGGATCACCGCGGGCGACTTCTGACGCTGGTGACCGACGACCTGGGATGGAGCGAAGACACGCCGGGGCACCGCGCCCTTTTCGAGACGGTTCTCGTGCCGCGGGCGGAGATCCCCGACGATTTCGATCTGTCGCGCGGTGAGTTCTGCCACTGGGTTCAACGCGCCGTGGAGTCGGAGGGGCTGGTCTTGCTGGGGGGGCAGGGCGCGGGCGTGCAGGTGTTGAGTGTGATGGAGGCCCGGGCCCGCACCTTCGAGCGCCTGTTCGTCCTGGGCCTTGCGCGTGGTGCGTTTCCCCGCAGCTTCACGGAAGACCCACTGCTTCCCGATGGCACGCGCCTGCTGCTGCGTCAGCTGCTTCCCGATCTGCCGGTGAAGTCCGAGGCGCGGGACGAGGAGCGCTACCTGTTTGCCCAGCTGATCTCGGCGAGTCCCGACGTCACCCTGTCGTGTCCCGTGACCGACGACGAGGGCAAGGCGCGTCCCGCCTCTCCGTTGGTCGAGCGTCTCGGGACAGGGTCGCAGGCGATCGAGAAGATTCCCTCGCTCTTCGGGTTCGGCGCCCTGCAGGCGCAAGACAAGGGCGTTCCGCGCCCGGCGCACGAACACGCGCTACTCACCGGGCTCTACGGATCCCGTGACCGCTTCGCGCGCGTGTTGCCTGTGGCCCTCGAAGAAGCCCGGCGCGTGCTCGGCGGCGCCGCCGAGCTCGCCGCTGACGCCCTGGCGGTTGCCCGTGTCGCGGTCCTGGCCGAACTCGATCCGCCCCCGCATCCGCGCCTGAAGCTGGGTCCCTATTTCGGGTTCGCCGGCGAAGCGATCGCCGGGTCTCGCGATCTGCCGTACGTGACGGGGCTCGAGGGAATCGCAGCCTGCCCCTGGCAGGCCTTCCTGCGCCGGGTCCTGCGCCTCGACCTGCTGCCCGACGCCCTTTACGCGCTTCCCAGCATCGAGCCGCGCGTGCTCGGAACCCTGGTGCATCGCGTACTGGAGCGGGTGGTCGAAACCGCGGGCTCTCCGCCGGGGCGCAACCTGGAAGACGCCCTGGCGGCTTCCGCAGCCACGGTGGCCTGGCCCGACGGCGAGACGCTCGACGCACTGCTGCACGAGGCGGCCCGTGAAACCCTGCGCGAAGAGGGCATCACGTTGCCCGGATTCTCCCGCGTGCTCGCGCTGCGCGCCGGCTCGCGGCTCGAGCTGGCCCGCGAGCACGACTGGTCAGGCGGTCCGCTCCAGGTGGTGGGTGCCGAAGTCCACGGGGCTGTCGAGGTGCACGACAGCCACGGACAGGCGCGTGCGATCCGCTTCCGCGCGGATCGGGTCGATCGGATCGAGGGCGATCTGCGTCTCACCGACTACAAGACCGGGCGCCCCGGAGAACGCCAGAAGACGCCGAGTGTCCGCAGCGAGAACTACTGCAAGCGGGTTGCGTCCGGCGAGATGCTTCAGGTCATGGCCTACGCACTGGCGGGGGCGAATCACGGCACGGCGCGCGGGCGCTATCTCTACCTGCACCCGAAGGATGCGGTAGAGCTGCGCGACGTGGAGATCCACGCCGACCAGCAGGAATTCCGCGACGCCTTTTCCGCAGCCCTTCACCGCATTCTCGAGATCTGGGATCGGGGCGCATTCTTCCCGCGACTGGTGGACGCCAAGGGTGTCGAGCCGATCCGCTGCAAACGCTGCGAAGTCAAGGTGGCGTGCCTGCGCGGCGACTCGGGCGCGCGCCGGCGACTCGAGAACTGGCAGGAGGCGGGTGTCGCCGGCGCGCCGGAAACGCCCGCGGAAGCGGCCATCCACGGCGCCTGGATGCTGGGGAGCAAGTCGTGAAAGAGGGATCGAGTCGGGACGAACCTCGCGATCTCGACACCCGGGCGCGCCACGAGGCCCAGCGTGTCTTCGACCGACCCTTCGTCCTGGAGGCCGGCGCGGGAACCGGAAAGACGGCGGTTCTGGTGTCTCGGGTGATGGCCTGGAGTCTCGCTGCCGGCTGGGAGCGCGCCGTGGTGGACCTGGCCGCTGTGCCGACGGATTCCGGGCACGAGCACCGGGTGGCGGCCCGGGTGCTCTCGGGAGTGGTGGCCATCACCTTCACCGAGGCCGCTGCCGCCGAGATGGCCCGGCGCGTCGAGCGCGCCCTGGCGCAGGTGGAGACCGGGGAGCTGCCGGTCGGCGTATTCGCCGACTGCCTTCCCGAAGCGCCAGTACGTGCTGCAAGGGCCCGCTGGCTGCGCGGTGCCCTGGACTACCTGGAGGTGCACACGATCCATGCGTGGTGCCGGCGTCTGCTGGCGGCCCAGCCTCTCGAGGCCGGGCTGCACCCGCATCTGGAGGTCGACGCAGACGGGCGTCGACAGGCCGAAGTGGTTCGCGAGGTGCTCGAGACGCGCCTTCGCGAGAAATACGGCCAGGCGGAATCCGACTTCCTGGCCCTGGCCGCGCGCGAGGTGGGTCCGAGAGAGATCGAGGCCGAGCTGTTGGCCCTCCTCGCCGAGGGACTCGAGAGCCACGTCCTTGCGGCCGACCCCCTCGGGATCGAGTCGGTCGCGCGCTTGGGGGAGCGCGTAGAGCAGCTGCTGCAACGCACGCTTGCGGCCGCGGGGCCGGAACTAGCGGCGCGCGGTCCGGGCAAGGCGGTCGACGTCCTGGCACGCACGCAAGAGACCCTCGCCCGGGTTCGCGCCGAGCCCATCCGCGACCGGGCGGGTCTCGAGTTGCACCTGGCCTGGCTGCGGGGCGCGTGGGACGAGAGCGAGCTCTTGCGCGTGAAAACCTGGGGGCGCGGCGGCTTCGGCGTGGCCGAGGCCAGGCTTCTGGGTGATCGCGCGCAGGCCTTCACGGGGGCCGCGGGGGAGCTGGGCGCCCTGCTCGATCACCTGCGTGCTCTCGACCCCGAGCTTCTCGATTGCGCGCGTCGCGCGCTGGCCGAACTCCTGGGTGAGGTCGAGGGCCAACTCCGCGCGCGCGGGGTGGTGAGCTTCTCGGCCCTGCTGACCGAAGCGGCCCGGCTGCTCAGCGAACACCCGTCGGCTGCGGAACGGGTGCGTTCGCGCGTGGACCAGTTGCTGATCGACGAGTTCCAGGACACGGATCGCCGGCAGTGCGACATCGTGCG
Source organism: Deltaproteobacteria bacterium (assembly GCA_032128115.1). Lineage (GTDB taxonomy): Bacteria > Myxococcota_A > UBA9160 > UBA9160 > SMWR01 > JAQBHB01. The sequence goes on from JAQBHB010000098.1 coordinate 36,344, forward strand.
GGCGGTGGCACTCGGCGGGCCGAAGGACGAGCGCCCCGGACTGTTCCTGGTGGGCGATCCCAAGCAATCGATCTACGGCTGGCGAAGCGCCGACCTGGCGGCCTACGACGCGTTCCTTTCCGACGTGAAGAGCGCCGGAGGCGTGCGGCACCAACTCTGCGTGAACTACCGCTCCGTGCCGGCGGTGCTTGACGAGGTCGAACGGATCATCGCGCCGAGCATGCATGAGAGCCCGGGGGTGCAGCCGCCGTTCCAACGGCTGCTGCCAAGCACGCAGAACCAGGAGACGCAGGGCTTCTCGGGCGGGTGGATGGCGCCCATCGAGATCTGGGTGCCGGTCGCCTTCGACGGCGACGGCGCGCCGCGCAAGACGTCGGTGGCCGAGGCGGCCCGCATCGAGGCCACCGCCCTGGCTCGCGACCTGCGCAGCCTGCACGACGAGCACGGGGTCGCCTGGAGTCGGGTGGGCGTGCTCTTCCGCAGTCGCGGCGAATGGGATCTCTACCTGGGCGCCTTGCGCGAGGTGGGCGTTCCCTTCGCTGTGGAGGGCGATCGCAGCTACTACCAGCGGCGCGCCATCATCGATGTGAGCGCCCTGGTGCGCAGCGTACTCAACCCGAACGATCACCTGGCGCTGTTGGGGCTGATGCGGTCCGTGGCGGTGGGCGTGCCGGACGCAGCGCTCGTTCCCCTGTGGCGGCTGGAATTCCCGGCACTCATGACGAACCTGGAAGCCCTGACACCCGAGCGACGGGCGGATCTCGAGGCAGCGGTGCGCCAGGTGGCCCGCGACCTGCCGGACGTGGCCGGAGCGGAGCGGGTGAGGGGTTGGGAACAGAATCTGCTGTGGGCGATCGAGGTGCTTGCGGATTCGCGGCGCTCCTTCCGGGAGGATCCTCCGGACGTGTTCGTCGAGCGCCTTCGCACGACGCTGCTCTTCGAGGTGAGCGAGGCGGCCAGATTTCTGGGCGCGTGGCGGATCGCAAATCTGGACCGCTTCTTCCGGGATCTCACCACCGGACTCTGCGAAGGGGGCGACGGCCATTCGGTGTGGCGCCAGCTGGCGAACGCCGTTCTGGATGAGGAGGAAGCCGAAGAGGCCACACCGCGCGAGATCGTGGACGATGCGGTGCAGGTGCTGACGATCCACGGGGCCAAGGGGCTCGACTTCGAGCACGTCTACCTCATGCAGGCGCACAAGGGATCGGCCGTGCGCGGCGCCGGTCGAATCGCCCCGGCCGTGCTCGAAGGCGTGAACGAGTACGCCCTGTTCGGGGCTGCGACCCCGGGCTTCGATCGGGCGCGTGCCGCGAGCGCGCGGGTCTCAGAGGCCGAGCTGGTGCGCACTCTCTACGTGGCGGCCACGCGGGCCCGGTCGCGCCTCGTGATCTCGGGCTTGTGGCCCGGCGGGGACCGCGGGATTCCCGCTTCCCACGCGGACCTGCTGCGACGGCGAAGCGACCCGCCCGCGGACGTGGCCACCCTGGTGGGGCGCCTGCCCGCTGTGGGCTCGACCCACGTGGATGCCGAATACGCGCGCTGGAGCTTTCCGGCCCGGTCTTCGGGTGCCGCTCCGGCGCCAGGCACGGCCGAATCCCAGGATCTGGGGCTGGCCTCGCCCGAGCGGGTCGCCGCCGATGCCCGAGCGCTACAGGCGGCGTGCGTGAACGCAGCGCTCCGGGCGAAGCGACGCTTCGGCGGCTCGGCCTCGAACGACGCCCCCGCGGCCTGGCGCGAGGAACGCGCCGAGGGCTGGCAGGGCGGGTCGGTACGCGGCGATTCCGAGGCCGCGCGGGCGGTGGGCACCGCGGTGCACCGGGTGCTGGAGGAGATCGACCTGGCGGCCGACCCGGACGACGAGTTGGCGCGCCAGCACGAGGCGCTCGAGCGCGAGCTGCGCGCAGCCCTGTCCCCGGAGCAGAGCGAAGCTGCCATCGACGACGCACGCGCCCTGCTCGCCGACCTGGCGGCCGGGCCGCTGCTCGAGAAGCTTCGCGAGCTGGCGCGCGGGATGGTGGTGCGCGAACTTCCGCTCCTGATCTCACCGGGAGACGAGGAGGGCGCGCCCGCCGGCTTCGTGTCGGGCGTCGTCGATCTGCTCTACCGGGATCCGGTGGACGGAAAGCTCGTGATCGCCGATTACAAGACCGATCGGGTTTCCCCGGATGTCGATCTCGGAGAGCACGGCCGGGCCTATGCGCACCAGGGGCAGGCCTACCAACGCGGTGTACGAGAGGCGTTTTCCCTGGCGTATTTGCCCCGATTCGAGCTCTGGTACCTGCGACGCGGTGAGATTGCAGGCACGTGGTGAAGGCTTCCGACCTGCTGGTGAAGTGTCTCGAGGCGGAGGGCGTCCGCCAGGTTTTCGGCGTTCCCGGCGAGGAGAATGCCGACGTCATGATGTCGCTGGAAGACTCGTCCATCGAGTTCGTGCTGACCCGACACGAGCAGGGCGCCGCATTCATGGCCGAGGTCCACGGTCGCCTGACCGGGGAGGCGGGCGTCTGCCTGGGCACCCTGGGGCCCGGCGCCACCAACCTGATCACCGGGGTCGCGGATGCGGACATGGACCGGGCCCCCCTGGTGGTGATCACGGGCCAGGCGGACAGCAAGCGCCAGCACAAGGAAAGTCACCAGCACATGGACGTGGTTTCCATGTTCAGGCCGGTCACCAAATGGGCCCAGACCATCCTGCACCCGGACAACATCCCCGAAGTGGTGCGCAAGGCCTTCAAGCTGGCCACCACCGAGAAACCCGGCGCCTGTCACATCGAGCTGGCGGAAGACATCGCCAAGCTCGAGGCCGGCACTCTTCCCATCCCTCCGGATCGCACCCGGCGGCCCGTTGCCGACGACAAGGTGGTGGATCGCGCCTACGAACTGATCCGCTCCGCCCGCCGCCCCATCATCATCGCAGGCAACGGCACCATCCGGCGCCGCGCCAGCGCGCAGCTTCGGCGCTTCGCCGAGCGCACGGGGATCGGCGTGGTGAGCACCTTCATGGCCAAGGGCTGCGTCGACATGGATTCGGAGCAGTGCCTGTTCACCGTGGGCCTGCAGTCGAAGGACGTGGTGTCCTGCGCCATCGACGCCGCCGATCTGGTGATCTGCCTGGGTTACGACATGGTCGAGTACCACCCGCGCCTGTGGAATCCCCACGGCGAGCACCAGATCGTGCACATGGATTTCCTGCCGGCGGAGGTGGACGAGCACTACCGCACCGCGGTCGACGTGGTGGGCGACCTGGCCCACACCCTCTGGATGCTGAACGAGCGGTTCGAGGCCGATCCCTTCCGGGTCGACGCGGCGCCCCACAAAGCCGTCCGTCGCGAGATGCTCAGTGACCTGGCCGAACACGCGGACGACGACACCGAGGGCAGCATCCGGCCCCAGAAGGCGATCTGGGAGGTGCGTCGCGTGATGGGGCCCGACGACATCCTGCTCTCGGACGTGGGCGCCCACAAGATGTGGATCGCCCGTTACTACCACTGCCATCGACCCAATACCTGCCTGATCCCCAACGGTTTCTGTTCCATGGGCTTCGCGCTGCCCGGCGCCATCGCTGCCGCGCGCGCCTTTCCCGAACGGCGGGTGATGTCGATCTGCGGAGACGCCGGCTTCCTGATGAACGTGCAGGAGATGGAGACGGCCGTGCGCCTGGGATCCAAGATCGTGGTGATGGTGTGGGAAGACCACGCCTACGGCCTGATCGCCTGGAAGCAGCAGATCGAATTCGGACGCCACACGGATCTGAGCTTCGGAAACCCGGACTTCCTGAAGCTGGCCGAGGCCTTCGGCTGGGCGGGCTATCGGGTGGAGAAGAGCCGCGAGCTGGCCGGGACCCTTGCGCGGGCCTTCGACGAGGAGCGCCCGGCCCTGGTCGTGATCCCCATCGACTACCGGGAGAACGCGAAGCTCACCGCGAGACTCGGAAACATCGTGTGCCCGATCTGAGGAGTTTGTAGTATGGGGCCGTGTCCGGGCCCACTGCGGCGCTTCAGATCCATCCCGACAAGTGCACCGGGTGCAGGCAGTGCGAGCTCGCCTGCTCCTGGGTGCAGGTGGGGCGCTTTCAGCCCTCGAAGTCGGTGATCCGGGTCCACATCTTCGACGAGCAGGCGAGCTTCGCGCCCTACGCCTGCTTCCAGTGCAGCGAGGCCTGGTGCATGCAGGCCTGTCCGGTGAACGCCATCGATGTGGACGAGAACACCGGCGCCAAGATCGTGATCGACGACGCCTGCGTCGGCTGCAAGCTGTGCGTGATCGCGTGCCCGTTCGGCACCATCTTCTTCGACAAGCAGTCCGAGAAGGCAGCCAAGTGCGATCTGTGCGCCGGCGAGCCCGCCTGCGTCAGCGCCTGTCCCACCCAGGCCATCGAGTACAAGCCGGTCGACCCCGGCGCGTGGCTCACCGGGTTCGGGAACCAGGTGGACCAGTTCTACCGAAAGGCCGTGGAGGGGAAGTCGTGAGCTTTCACGGTTGGACCGGCGTAGTGCTGCGCGTGAACCTCACCGGCGGCAAGATCCAGCGAGAGACCCTGAACGAGGATTGGGCCCGCGACTTCGTGGGCGGTCGCGGCGTGGCTGCACGCATCCTCGTAGACGAGGTGGACCCCAACGTCGACGCGCTCTCCCCGGAGAACACCCTGATCTTCGCCACCGGCCCCCTCACCGGCACCAACGCCTCGTGCGGAGCCCGCTACATGGTGGTGACCAAGGGGCCGCTCACCGGCGCCATGACCACCTCCAACTCGGGTGGGCGCTGGGGGCCGGAATTCAAGTTTGCCGGCTACGACGTGCTGGTGCTGGAAGGTCGCTCGGAGAAGCCCGTGTACCTGTGGATCTTCGACGACCGGGTGGAGCTGCGCTCCGCCGAGCATCTGTGGGGCCTGGGGGTGTTCGAGACCGAGGACACCATCAAGCGCGATACCGGCATTTCCGACTGCTCGGTGGCGGCCATCGGCCAGGCCGGCGAGAACCGGGTGCTCTACGCCGCCATCGTGAACGACAAGTTCCGTGCGGCGGGCCGCTCCGGCGTGGGCGCGGTGATGGGCTCGAAGAACCTGAAGGCCATCGCCGTGCGCGGCACTGGCGGGGTGAGCATCGCGCGCCCGCGCGAGATGATGGAAGCCCAGTGGCGGATGAAGGCCAAGCTCACGGAAGCGCCCCTCACCAGCGAGGGTCTTCCCGCCTACGGGACGCTGGCGCTCATGAACGTGATCAACGAGCACGGCGCGCTTCCCACCCGCAACTTCAAGGAAGCCCAGTTCGAGAAGGCGGAAGACATCTCGGGAGAGGAGTTGGCCGCGACGCGCTTGGCCACCAACAAGGCCTGCTTCGCCTGCACCATCGCCTGCGGGCGCGTATCGCGCATCTCGGAAGAGGGCGTGGGGCGCTACGCCATGCACACGAGCCCGCGCAACTGGCGCCACGCCACCGAGGGGCCCGAGTTCGAGAACGCCTGGTCGCTGGGCGCCGACTGCGGAATCGGGGACCTGGACGCGATCCTCAAGGCGAATCATATCTGCAATGACCTGGGCATGGATCCCATTTCCCTGGGAGCGACGATCGCGGCCGCCATGGAGCTCTACGAAGACGGCGTGCTGACCGACGACCAGGTGGGCATGTCGCTGCGCTTCGGCGACGCGGCCGCCATGCTGGCCCTGTGCGAACAGACGGCCTTCCGGCGGGGCTTTGGCGATGAGCTGGCCGAAGGCTCGAAGCGCATGGGCGAGAAGTTCGGGCGCCCGGACGTGTTCATGGGCGTCAAGGGCCAGGAGTTTCCCGCCTACGACCCGCGGGCGATCCAGGGCATGGGTCTGGGTTACGCCACCTCGAACCGGGGCGCCTGTCACCTGCGGGCCTACACGGTGTCGGCTGAGGTGGTGGGGATTCCCGAGCCCATGGATCCCCGGGCCACCGAGGGCAAGGCCGAACTCACGAAGGCCTTCCAGGACGTGTCCACGGCCGTGGACGCGTCGGGGCTGTGCCTGTTCCTCACCTTCGGCATCACCGTGGGAGACATCGCGCCCATCCTGTCCGCTGCCACGGGCGTGGACACCAACGAGGACGATCTGGTGAAGGCGGGCGAGCGCATCTGGAATCTGGAGCGGGTCTGGAACATGAAGGCGGGGATCGACGCCTCCGAGGACAAGTTGCCCAGGCGCATGCTGGAGGATGGAATCCCGGCCGGCCCCGCCGCGGGCCAGGTGAGTCGCCTGGGCGAGATGCTGCCCGAGTACTACCGGGTGCGCGGGTGGACGCCCGACGGCCGCCCCTCCCAGGAGAAGCTCGAGGAGCTCGGAATCGGCTAGGGCCGAGGCCGGAGCATGCCGGAGGTCCGAGTGCTTGGCGGGTTGCGCGCACGCATGGGTGGGGCTCAGATCGAGGTTCCCGCCCGCGGGGTTCGCCAGTTGCTGGAGCGGCTGATCGAAGGCGGCGGGCCCGGGTTGGCGGCCGTGTTCTACGCCGAGCCGGACGGGGGCCCGGATACGCTCCACGAGGATCTCCGCGTGTTGGTGAACGGTCGCAGCATCGTGTTTCTCGACGGAGTCGATACACCCCTTTCCGAAAGCGACACGGTGACCCTCCATCTGGCCGGCGCTCGCGGATACCCCGGGGGCTAGGAGCCGATCCCATGTCGAATCGACACGTGATCGTCGGCGCCGGTCCGGCTGGCCTGTGCGCCATCGAAACGATCCGGGCCCTTTCGCCCGACGCGAGCATCACGCTGGTGTGCGACGAGTCGCCCTACGCGCGCATGGTGCTGCCGTATTACATGGCGGGTCGGGTGGATCAGGCGCACCTTTCCACCGGCGACGAGTCCTGGTTCCGAGATCTGGGCGTGGCGACCGTCTTCGGCCGCCGAGTGAGTCGGGTCGACCCCGGCTCGCACCAGCTGACCCTGGACGATGATTCCACCCTGGCGTACGACCGCCTGCTGCTGGCGACCGGGGCTCGCACCCGTGCGCCCGCCATCGAGGGCTGCGATGGGCCGGGGGTACTTCCCCTGTGGACCCTGGCCGACGCCGATGAATTCCTGGCGGCCGAGAAGCGCGACGTGGTGATCGTGGGCGCTGGCTTCATCGCCTTCACGATTCTGGACGCGGTGGCGGGCCGGGCCGACACGGTCTGCTTCGTGGAGATCGAGTCCCAGGTGCTTCCGCGTATGCTCGACGCCAGGGGCGCGGGCCTGGTGGAGGCCCAGCTCGCGGAGCGCGGCATCCCCGTCCACAAGGAAGTCTCGCTGCAGCGCATCGAGCAGGCGGGATCGCGCCGGGTGCTCCATTGCTCCAACGGCGAAAAGCTCGAGTGCGACCTGGTGATCCTGGCCACCGGCATTCGCGCAAACCTCGAGTTCCTGGAGGGTTCGGGCGTCGCGACCGACGACGGCATCCGGGTGGACGATCACCAGCGGACCAACGTCTCTGACGTCTACGCGGCGGGAGACGTGGCCAGCGGCCCGGATCTGCTTGGCGGCGAGGCGCGGGTGCAGGCCATCCAACCCACGGCCGTGGATCACGGCCGGGTCGCCGGCGCGAACATGGCGGGCCTGGACGTAGCGTACTCGGGGAGCCTCACCATGAACGTGGTGGCAGCGCAGGGCATCGAGGCCTGCAGCTTCGGTCGCTGGCAAGACAGCGGCGACACGATCCAGGTCCACAACCCGGCAAACGCCGTCTACCGGAAGTACGTGTTCGAAGGCGACCGCATGGTGGGCGGGGCGATGGTGGGGCCGACCGCAGCCGTCTCCGGCCTGAACGACGTGGGCATGCTCAAGGGCCTGATCCAGACGGGCGTCGCGCTGGGACCGTGGAAGGCCTACCTGGACGAGAACCCCCTGGATCTGCGCCGGGTCTTCGTGGCCAGCGGCGCGGCCGGGGCACTGCTGGACTGGAGCCTGCTGTCGGGCCGCGTCTCCGAGGGCGGCGGCTACCGGGCGCAGAAGCTGCCGCCGGTGCGCGGCCGCTCACCGCACCACGCGACGCTCGTGAGCGGAGCCCCGCGCTAGGGCGAGGATCGGGGAACCCGGCTGTGCAGATCGAGGTGCGGCTATTCGCGAACCTGCGCGAGAAGCTGCCGGGCGCCCGGCGCGGTCGCGCCCTCCTCGAGATTGCCGAGGGCACCACCGTGTGGGAGCTCGTGGCCGCCCTCGAGATTCCCGAGCGCCTGGCCCAGATGGTGCTGGTGAACGGCGAGCGCGCGGCGCGGACCGGGGCACCCGGGGAGTCACCCGATTCGAAGGAAGGCGACGCGGTCCTCGAGGATGGCGACAGGGTCTGCGTGTTTCCGCCTCTGGCGGGGGGCTGAGGCGTGGCCCGTGTCCATCCGCGCGCGCCCTGGATCCTGGTACCGGCGCTGGCGCTGCTTGCCCTCGCATCTGGCGCGGGCGCCGCCCCGGACGCCTTGCCGCTCTATCGCCTGCACATCGAAGCGGGCCCTCTCCGGGAACTCACGGCCTTTCGCGAGGGGATCCTCGACGTGGCCTTCCTGCCGCCGGATCGGCGTCTGTGGATTCCCGCCGAATTCGAAGCCGACGGCGAGCGCTATCCGGTGCGGATCCGCATCCGGGGCGATCTGCCCGCCCACTGGCGCGAAGACAAGCATTCGTATCGCGTGAAGTTCGACGACCGGCTCTTCCGCGGGCGCAGGGAGATCAACCTGATCGTGCCCTGGGACAAGCACTACGGTGTCGAGCTGCTCCAGACCGGGATCGCCCGCGACCTGGGTCTTGCCAGCTTTTCCGGCCGCTTCGTGGACCTGGTGATCAACGACGAGAACGTGGGCCTCTACTACGAGAACGAGCATCCCACCCGCGAGTTCCTGGAGCGGATCGGCCTGCCGGCTTCATCGATCTTCACGTTTGCCTCGAATTGGACCCTGTACCTCTCGAAGCCCTACCACCACGTGATGTTCGCGAAGCCCGGGAGCCGCGAGTTTCCGCCCATCTCGAGCGTGGGACAGATCAAGCAGCGGCGGACCTACGATCCGCGCGACCCGGCGCTGGCGCACCGCCAGCTGGAGTACGCGACGGAATTCTTCGAGCTGCTCTGCGAGGGCAGCCGCGAAGAGATCGCTGGGCGCGCGGGGCGGTTTCTGGACCTCGACGGCTTCGCCCGATACGTGGCGTTGCAGGACTTCCTGGGTACGAGCCACGGTATGGGCCTCAACGACAACACACGCCTGTACCTGGATCCCACCACGGGGCTGTTCGAGTTCATGCCCTGGGACACCCGGTTGATGTCCCTGCGCGAGCGGCTGGAGGCGAAGGCTGGCGACCTGGATGCGCTGTTGGAGCCGTCGGACACCACGTTCCTGGAGCTTCTGAACGCCGTGCCGGGGCTTCGCGCCCACCGCGACGCCCTGCTGCGCGGGCTCGTGATCGAGGGCGAGGCCTACCGCGCCCGTCTTGCCGGGATACACGACGGCCTGGTGGCGCGACATCCCGAAGACGAGCGCCTGCGAAAACGCAGCGCGGAGCTCGATCAGATGTTCCGGGACAACCTGGAGGTGCTGGCGGCATACCTGGACCGCCCTGCGGGAGCGTCGCGCTGACATGAGGCGCACGATTGCGCGACTCTTCGCATGGGTGGGGATGACGCTTGCCTGCGGTGGATCGCCCGAGACGGAAGTGGTGGCATTGGTGGCGCAGGATTTCGACGCGCGCCAGGCGTCTGGCACCTGGATCGAGGCACGATCGCTGGATCCGTTGCACCCCAGCGACATCGCGCTGCGTGCGCGGGCCGGCGTCATGCTCTCGGCTCCGTGGCGGGTCTTCGACCTGCACCGTGGCCACGGCGGTGAGCCCTTTGCGAGCTTGCTGCTGTCGTCGGAGTCCTCGCTGTTGGCCTACCACGTTGCGGGCCAGCCGGGTGCGATCGGAGGCGACGACCTGCTGACGTCGCGGCTGGCGACGATCACGAGTGAAGAAGGTCGGAGCGACGCAAAGCTCGGGCTCCTGTTCGAACCTCCGTTGCCGCGCGATCGCGACGCCTTCGTCGGCCTCGCCGAGCTCGACGACGAGGACGTGGCGCGGCTTGTGTCGCTGTCGCTGGTGGTGGGAGCCGATCGCGCTCTGGCCGCGGATCGATTTTTCCGCGGCGCCGACGGCCGCCCGCGGCTTCCCTTCTTCGTCCCGGGCGAACCGGTGAACGGGTCGCGCCTGGCCGGATCCATGCTCGAGGTCTTCCTGCCCCCGGTGCTGGGACATCGACTGGCCTCCGAGCCGCAGCTGCGCGAGGCCGTGTACGCGGGCATCCACCGGCGGGCCCGGGCCGCTCCGGAGCTCGCGGCGAAGATTGCGGAACGCGCGGAGTCCCTGGGGGCGCTGGCGCCGGATGTGACCGGGCTGAGCGAACGGCTCACGTCGCGCGCCACGGCCCTCGAGGGCTACCTGGGCTCCGTCTGGATCGAGCAGTTGGTTCGAGTGGAGGGAGCCGACGAGGCCCGGGTCACCCTGTTCGTACACAGCGTCGCGCCTCTCGACCTGGCCGCATTCGAGGCGGCCGCACCCGACGGACCAGTCGAAGGCCTGGCTCTCGTGGATCCGGAGACCGCTGCACGACATCCGGCTGCGGGGGAGGGCGACGGCGTGCGCTTCGCCGTGGGTCGGTCACTCGATCCGGTTCTCGATCCGGCGCGGGGCTTTCAGTCCCAACGGCTCGACTACCGACTCACCGGCCTCGCCCGTTTCGGCTCCGAGCCCTGGAAGTGGATCGATACGTTTGGGCCCCGGGTCCGAAACCGGGTGACGGGAGCGCTCGTCCCTGCCGATCACATCACGGGCTTCGCCAGCCTTCGCGATCCGCGCTTCTCGAGCAGGGACGAGGAGGGAGTGGAGGCCTTCGCGGCCGCGCTCCCGGACCGGTTGACGCGTCGCGACGGCGCGGAACCGGCTCGGGTGGAGCGCGCGCAGCGCCGCGTGCGCGTGCCTGCGGGCGTGGTGCTCGTGGAGCAGGATCTGGTGCTGCCCGACGGCTTCGGACTCGTGCTCGAGGCCGGAGCCGAGCTGTGGATGACTCCCGGGCGCTCGATCCTGGTGCGCGGAAACCTGAAGGTGCAGGGCGAGCCCGGACGCCCGGTGCTGGTGCGGTCGGCCGTGCCCGAGCGGAGTTGGGGTGTGTTGGCGGTTCAGGGATTCCAGAAATCGTTTCCCCCCGGACGGAGCGAGCGCGTCCGCGCCGAGATCCGCTACCTGGATCTGATCGGCGGATCGAGCGACGACCTGCGCGGCGCTCACTACGGGGGCTCGCTCTCGATCCATCACGCCGATCTCCGACTCGAGCACGCGAGCCTGCGCGATGCCAGCGCCGATGCCCTCAGCGTGAAGTACGGGAGCGTGGAGATCGCCGACACGGCCTTCCTCGACAACCAGGGCGATGGCGCCGATCTCGATTGGAGCGAAGGCAGTGTGCAGCGTTCGACCTTCCGCGGAGGGGGCGACCGGGGAGATGGACTCGAGCTGTCGGACTCGAGGGTCTCGGTCGAGGACTCGGTCTTCCACGCCAGCGGCCGGCGCTGCCTGTCGGTCTCCGCCCGCGCCCGGGCCCGGGTGACGGGCTGCTTGTTCCGGAGTTGTCCGCTGGCGGTGGCCGCGCGCGATGGCGCGCGCGTGGACCTCTCGGACTCGGTCCTGCTGGACAACGAGCGGGAATTCGAAGCCGATCGCGGCGCCGGGGTCTTCGGGGGGGGCGCGATCCTTTGCGACGGCCTGATCCGCGTGGGAGAGCGCTCGCCGGATCGGCGCGATGGGGCCTCGGAAATCGAGATCCGGGCGTCGCTCGATCCCGGTCCGGAAGCCGCCCGCGCCGCGCGCCAGACCCTGGTCCGGGCCGCCCGCTTCTCATCCGAGTCCTACCGCGCAATGCGGGCAGAGCTTCCGTGAATCACGGCGAAACCGGCACCACCCGCGCGTCGTTCGGCGCCCAGAAGACCGGCGGGGCCGTTCGCGAGAAGTCCTGCCGGATCACGTAGCGGCCGGGAGCGAAGCTGCGCGCGTAGAGGCCGTCGAAGGCGGCGCCGGCGGCCTGCACGCGCACTCGGGAATCGATGCGCTTCCAGCCGGTGCGCCCCAGATCGTGGCCGGTGGTTCCCAGGGCGAACAGCTGCGTCGTCTTCGACACCTCGAGAGTCCAGACGCGGTTGCCGTGGCGCTCGCCGCGGCAGAAGGCGTGGCCCACCAGGGCGTCCACCCGGCCCTCCGTGTGGTACGGGCGGTTCGAGTAGAGCTGCGTCCCGGGTCCCTCATAGACCGCTGGGTCGCAGGTGGTCGCGGCCGCCAGCGGCGCCACCAGCTGGCCCCGGCCGCGCAGGTTCGCCTGACTCACCAGGGCTGCGCAGCTCTCGGAAGCATCGGCGGGCTCGTCTGGCTTCGACGCGGTGGGGGCCGCCACCAGCCACACGTGAATCGACACGATGGCGGCCAGCGCGCCGGGCAGGCCGATGCGCAGATTCCAGACGCGCCCGAGGGCGCGGGCGGCAGAGAGGCCCAACGAGGCCATGATCGACTCCTCTCGCGAGCAGATTCCGGGGGCCATCTTACACAGGGCTCGCCCCCGCGCGCGGCCATCCGGTACCCTCGGGCCGTCTCGAGCCAGATCCCGAAACCGAGGCCCCACGTGCTGAACGAAAGCTATCCCTACTACCTCGGAAACGAGCCCACGGCCCCGAATCGGGACCTGGAAGTCACCGACAAGTACTCGGGCGAGGTCGTCACTCGTGTGGCCATGGCCGACCGCGAGGCCATCGATCGGGCCATCACACTCGCGGTCGAGGCCGATCGGCCCATGCGCGAGATGGCCGCCTATCAGCGCCAGGACGTGCTCAACCACTGTGTCAAGCGCTTCAGCGAGCGCCAGGAAGAGCTGGCCATGGCCCTCTGCATCGAGGCGGGCAAGCCCATCCGGGACGCCCGGGGCGAAGCCGCGCGCCTGGTGGATACGTTCCGGGTGGCCGCGGAGGAGTCGGTGCGCATTACCGGCGAGGTGATGCCGCTGGACATCAGCGCCCGCGCCCGTGGCTATACCGGGATGTGGAAGCGCGTACCCATCGGGCCCTGTTCGTTCATCTCGCCGTTCAACTTTCCGTTGAACCTGGCGGCCCACAAGGTGGCACCGGCGCTGGCGGTGGGGTGCCCCTTCATCTTGAAGCCGGCAAGCCTCACACCCGTCGGCGCGCTCATCATCGGCGAGGTACTGGCGGAGACGGACCTTCCCCGCGGCGCCTTTTCGATCCTGCCGGCTCGGCGCGAGGGGGCGGGCCTGTTTACCACGGACGATCGCCTGAAGCTCCTGAGCTTCACCGGCTCCCAGGACGTGGGCTGGGATCTCAAGGCCCGGGCCGGCCGCAAGAAGGTGGTGCTGGAGCTCGGCGGCAACGCTGCCTGTGTCGTCGATCACGATACGGACCTGGACGATGCGGTGACGCGCATCGTGTTCGGCGCCTTCTACCAATCGGGTCAGAGCTGCATCGGCGTGCAGCGCATCATCGTGCACGAGGACATCTACGCCGATTTCCGGGCGCGGCTGGTGTCGGCCACCACGGCGCTTCGCATGGGAGACCCCAAGGAAGAGGACACCACCATCGGGCCCATGATTTCCGTGAAGGAGGCCACCCGGCTCGACGGCTGGATCCAGAAAGCGATCGGCGCCGGCGCTCGGCTGCTGTGCGGGGGCAAGCGCGACGGTGTGATGCTGGAGGCCACCCTGCTGGAAAACGTGCCCGCGGGCGAAGAGGTGGTGTGCAAGGAGGCCTTCGGGCCGGTAGCGGTGCTGAGTTCGTTCCGCGAGTTCGACGATGCCCTGGCCCAGGTGAACGACAGCGAGTTCGGACTGCAGGCGGGCGTGTTCACCCGGGACCTCTACAAGGCCCAGAAGGCCTGGGACGTGCTCGAGGTGGGCGGCGTGGTGATCGGCGACGTGCCTTCCTGGCGCGTGGATCACATGCCCTATGGCGGCGTGAAGGAGAGCGGCCTCGGCCGTGAGGGCATCCGCTTCGCCATCGAGGACATGACCGAGATCCGCCTCATGGTCGTTCGCACGCCCGCGTGAGCGAGTCGGTTCGCGACATCCTGGCGCGGGAGAGCGCCGGCGGCGCGGTGCGTGTGCAGGGCTGGGTGCGGACGGCTCGCCACTCCAAGGGCGTCTCGTTTCTGGAGGTGAGCGACGGCTCCTGTTTCGCCGGGATCCAGGTCGTAGCGGAGCCGGGGCTCGCGAACTACGAGTCCGAGATCCGATCCACGGGCACCGGGACGGCCGTGGCGGCGACCGGTACCCTGGTGGACTCGCCCGGGAAAGGCCAGCGTTTCGAAGTCCACGCCTCGGAGATCGAGATCGTGGGCCGCGTCGATGACGACTATCCGCTCCAGAAGAAGCGCCACTCGTTCGAGTTCCTGCGCACCCAGGCGCACCTGCGGCCGCGCACCAACACCATCGGGGCGGTGCTGCGGGTTCGCAACGCGGCCTCATGGGCGATCCACGACTTCTTCCACGAGCGGGGCTTCGTGCACCTGCACTCACCGATCATCACCGCCTCTGATGCGGAGGGGGCGGGCGAGATGTTCCGGGTTTCGACGCTGGACGCTTCGGCGCCGCCGCGCGACGCGGAAGGTCGGGTCGACTTCAGCCGCGACTTCTTCGGGCGCGAGGCGTTCCTGACGGTTTCCGGGCAGCTGGAGGCGGAGATCGCGGCTCTGGCGCTCACCCGGGTCTACACTTTCGGTCCCACGTTCCGCGCAGAGAATTCGAATACCAGCCGCCACCTGGCCGAGTTCTGGATGGTGGAGCCCGAGATGGCCTTCTGCGACCTGGCCGGCAACATGGATCTGGCCGAGGCGTTCCTGAAGCACGTCTTCCGCGCCGTGCTCGAGCAGTGTCCCGATGACATGGAGTTCTTCAATCAGCGCATCGACAACACGGTTCTCGAGACGCTCCAGCACATCATCGACACCCCGTTCGAACGGATCTCCTACGGCGATGCCATCGAGATCCTGCAGCGCAGCGGCGAGTCGTTCGAGTTTCCCGTGAAGTGGGGCGCCGACCTGCAGAGCGAGCACGAGCGCTATCTGACCGAGAAGAAGATCGGGCGCCCGGTGATCGTCAGCGACTACCCGGCGGACATCAAGGCCTTCTACATGTACCTGAACGACGACGAGAAGACGGTGGGCGCCATGGACGTGTTGGTGCCCAAGGTGGGCGAGATCGTCGGCGGTTCCCAGCGCGAGCACCGTCACGACGTGCTGGCCCGCCGCATGCGCGATTGCGGACTCGACGAAGAAGCCTATCGCTGGTACCTGGACCTGCGTCGCTTCGGTTCGGTTCCCCACGCGGGCTTCGGCCTGGGTTTCGAACGCATCGTCCAGTTCATGACCGGCATGGCCAACATCCGCGACGTGATCCCGTTTCCCCGGGTTCCGGGCTACGTGGAGTTCTAGACGCCGGGCGGCGCGATCACTTCATCAGGAACCGGAGCACCGAGTCCAGGCCGCGGTCCGGGAGCAGCCAACCGAGGCCGGTGAGGAGCTTCGCGTCGACCCCGACGGTGTAGCGGGTGCGGGGACGGCCGGCCGTGAGCGCGTGCTCGATGGCCTGGGCCACCTGGTCCGGGCTCGCGGCCCGGGGCCGGAACTTGTCCACCATCCTCATGAAGTCCTGCATGGCACCGCCGTAGAGCTCCTGGCCCAGGGGCGGCAATTTCTCGATGACCTCGGCCGCCGAATCCTGGCCCTTGTCGAGCATGGGGGTCTCGATGAAGCCGGGCTCCACCAGCGCCACGTCGACTCCCTGGCTCGCCACCTCCATCCGCAGCGCGTCGGACAGGGCCTCCAATGCGAACTTCGACGCGCAGTACGGGCCGAGCATCGGATTGGCCACCTTGCCGGCGCCGGAGCTGACGTTCACGATGCGGCCCTTCGCCCGGCGCACCAGCGGCAGGAAGCTCCGGATCACCGCGGCGGGGCCGAAGACGTTCACTTCGAACTGGCGACGCCACTCGTCGGAATCCACGAATTCGATGGGTCCGCCGACACCGATCCCGGCGTTGTTCACCAGCCCCCAGAGGCCCGCATCGCCCACCTGGCTGGCCACGTCCTTGGCGGCCTGCTCCACGGCTGTGGCGTCGGTAACGTCCAGCAGGATCGGGGTCAGGCGTTCCGACGCCTCGGCCTTCAGGGCCTGGCCGTCGGACTCGCGGCGCACGCCGGCGAAGACCCGAAAGCCGCCGCGATCGAGCCGGAGCGCGGCGGCGCGCCCGATTCCCGTGGACGTGCCCGTGATGACGACGCTTTGTGCTGTATCCGGCATGGGTGCCTCCCTGGTGTGGGTTCCGGTGGCATTCTTCTACAGCACGAGTCGAGAAGGCAAGGATCGCGTCAGGCTGCGCAGACGAAGTCGCGGATTTCGCGGTAGCCCAGGCCCGCGAGTTCAGCGCGCACCTGGCTGCGCGGTCCCTGGCGGGCCACCGACACCACCACGGGTTCCCGGGGGCGGAAGGCCAGCGCTTCGGCGGGGATCACCGGTGCCCCCTGGATCTCGGTTCCGAGCCGGCCCGGGTGCAACTCCACGATGGCCGATGGTTTCTTGCCGTGAGACTCCAGGGCGCGACACAGGGTGCGGCCGGTGCTCCCGTAGCCCCAGAGCACATAGCGTTCGCGCCCGGACAGGAAGCCCCGGGCCAGAAAGCTCGCCTTGCAGGCGGTGAAGCGGGCGATCGAGTAGGCGGGATCGGTCTGGGAGAGGCGCGTGTCCCCCTGACGCCACGAGAGGAGTCGTCGGGGTACCACACCCAGCCGGTGTCCGGCCTCCAGCATGCGGAGCACCAGGTCGTAGTCTTCGGGCCAGCCCCGATCGCGGTAGCCGAGTTTCTCGAGGAGCTGCCGACGCATCACCAGGGTGGGGTGGGCCAGGGGGCACTCGACGAACGCCTCCTCCTGGACCCGCTGCGGCGAGTCGATGCTGGCGAGCCAGGATTCGTAGGCGCGCATGCCCTCGGCCAGGCCCCTGCGCGGAAACAGACGCACGTGGCATCCCACTGCGTCGAGGCTCGCGTCCGCGTCCAGGGCGTCGGCCTGGGCAGCCAGGCGGTCCCGGTGCATCAGGTCGTCCGCGTCCATGCGCGCTACATGACGGCCCCGGCAGAGAGCCAGGCCCGTGTTGAGGGTTTCCACCAGTCCGCGGTGGGGCCGGGACTCGACGCGGATGCGGGCGTCGCTGCGTGCGAAGTCGCGGGCGAGCGCGAGGCTCGCGTCGCGCGAGCCGTCGTCGACGAGCACGCATTCCCAGTCGCTCTCGGTCTGGCGCAGCAGGCTGCGCAGGCAGCTGGATAGCGTCCCTTCCGCATCGAACACGGGCAGCAGCACCGAGATCCGGATCACGCCGCACAGCGTATCCGACGCCGCCCTCCGGTGGGCGAAAGCCCGGTGTGGGCGGTAGCTCGCGGCGCATGCAGATGCGCCCGCTTCTGGAGGCCTCGCACGAGGTCTGGAGGCCACGCACGAGGCGGACTGCCCGGTGCTCGACGCGGCCTTCGCGGGGCCGGTACCCTGGGCGCTCGACGCGGCCTTCGCGGGGCCGGTACCCTGGGTGCACGACGAGCCCTGACCGCTCCGCACCTCATCGAAAGGACCCCCCGGTGACCATGCCCCGCGACGTGCGCGCCATCGACCTGATGATGGCGATCCCCGACGGCGACCCCTCTCGCTGGTATGAATTCCTCAAGGCGCAGCTCCGCGACCAGGAGAGCAAGGGCATGAAGATGCCGGCGGGCTACATGTTCAAGGACATTCCCGACCCGGGGCCCCAGGACGACTTCGTCAGCTACACGATCGCCCAGATGGATCGCTTCGGGATCGAACGGGCGATGGTGGGCGTGAGCGACCAGAACGAACTCACGAAGGTGGCGCTGAAGGAGCATCCGGACCGTTTTCTGGCGTCCTATGAGGTGGATCCCAACGGCGGCATGGAGGCGGTGCGTGCGCTCGAACGCATGCACCGGGACTACGGGATCGTGGCGGCCACCGCATTTCCGGCGGGCTGCCGACCCCAGGTGCCCATCAACGACAAGGCCTTCTACCCGATCTACGCGAAGTGCGTCGAACTCGACATTCCGATCTGCGTGTGTGCCGGCGTTCCCGGTCCGCGAACTCCCATGGCCTGCCAGAAGGTGGAGTTGATCGACGAGGTGTGCTGGTTCTTCCCGGAACTCCGCTTCGTGATGCGCCACGGCGCGGAGCCATGGACGGAGCTGGCGGTGAAGCTGATGCTGAAGTGGCCGAATCTCTTCTACATGACCAGCGCGTTTGCGCCAAGATATTATCCAGCCGACATCGTCGACTACGCGAATACGCGCGGTTCCGACAAGGTGATGTACGCCGGCTACTTCCCCATGGGCCTGTCCCTGGAGCGGATCTTCTCGGAGCTGCCCGAGGTTCCCTTCCGCGATCACGTCTGGCCGAAATTCCTGCGCGAGAATGCGCTCCGGGTCTTCAAGATCGATTCGTGAACTGCGGAATCTACTTTTCGAAGTAGATCGGGCTCGACCAGGCCGTGCCGCCGTCGATCTGCGTCAGGCGCACGTAGACGTATTCGCCCGGCTTCAGATCCGTAAGAGGGGTCTGGAAGGCGATCTCGGTCTGGGGCGGATCGACTTCGATGGCCTCCGCGATGCTCCCGCTCCGGATCAGGTCCAGGTACTGGATCGGGGCCGGGGCTATGCCCTGCACGAAGAGCACCTCGTCGAGTGACCCGTCCGGGACGGGAACCGTCGAGCCCATCGGGTTGCTGCCCAGCGCGGTGCGCAGGATGATGCGAGGTCCGCTGGTGGCGTATACCCGGCGCGCGCGCATGGCCGCCAGCACGCCCTCGCGGCTCACGTCGTCGCTCAGGATGGCGGCCAGGCCGCCGGACAGGGCGGCCAGCTGGGGCAGGCCCGGGTGGCCGTCGTGGCTGTCGCCGCTTCCGATGAATCCGAAGCGATAGCCCCGGTCCAATACGTCGCGGACGAAGTTGCCGGGCACGGCGCTGTAGATCACTCCCGGCGAGTCGAGCGCCTCGCTGCTGCCGTGCACCGAAACGATTTCGGTTACCGGCTCGAAACGCGGATCCGGGGGGATGGCCCAGTTCGTGGGAATCGGCCCGCCCGCCGAATGGTGGGCGAAGGTGAGGGCTGCGCGCCCCTCGAGCGCCTGCCACAGCTGCAGGGGGGACTCGTAGGCGGGATCCACCGAACTCAGCACGGAGCCCTCGTCGTCGAAGTAGAGCACGTGCCGGTGGCCGTGGATCCAGCTGGTCCACTCGAAACCGCGCACCGTCACGAAGCGACCGGGTTCGTGGAAGCGCTTCGTCTGCTCCTCGATCTCCCGCCACATGTCCGGGTGCGTCGACAACGGCAGGATGCCCCAATGGTCGTGGTCGGTCAGAGCCACCACGTCCAGGGACGAGACGTCGCGGGCATAGCGAAAGTAGTCCTCGGGGGTTCCGGTGCCGTCGGTCAGGCCCGTGTGTCCGTGCAGGTCGCCCCACAGGATGCGCGGCCCCGAGGCGGTGACGAGGATCGGATTGCTCTCCGCCTCGAGTCCGCCCGGGGCCCGTGCGCGCAGACGCAGCACCCCCTCACCCGCCGCGGTGGCCGTGGCGGTGATGGTCGTGCGACCGTGGTCCCCGGGGCCCAGGACCACCCGGGCTGGCAGGTCGAGCCCTTCGGGCGGTGAATCGAACACGATCTCTCCCGCGATCTCCGGGTCCGTGTTCCCGTACGCGTCGAGCACGGCGAGGGTGACGCGAAAGGGCACGCCCGGTCGCGCGATCGAGTCGGCGGTGACCACCAGCTGGGCCGGCGCGTCCGGGTGTACGTCGATGCCGGGTGAATCTTCCAGGAAGGTGCGGGTTCCGTCGCCGTCCCCATCCACCGAGAACCAGAACCGCGAGTTCTTCTCGGCGAAGCGATCGGCGATGGCCCCGAAGCTGCCCGCGCCGAAAGTGAGCGTGATGCGGTCGCTCTCCACCAGGGGTCGCCCAAGCACCTCGAGCGCAAGCAGCTGATCGCCCACGGTGGCAGCGTCGAGTTCCATGCCCTCATCGCTCACCTCGATCTCGGTGTAGCCGGGGCCGTCCGGGTCGCGGATCTGCGGCGTGCTCCAGCCCCAGAAGGGCGACACCTGCAGGTAGACCACGCCCCCGGTGGCGATGCCTTCGGGACCCACCTCGTAGACCAGCCGGAAACGCCCCGGTCGCTGGGCCACCGCGAACGCCGGGTCGCCCTCGGCCTGCTCGAGCCAGGCGCGGCCGCCGCCATCGGACGGCGACTGCTGGCGCTCGAGATCGGCGCGCAGCATCTCCAGCAGATCCCAGCGTGCGCCCGGCGGCCCGTCACCGGGGGTCGCGGTCTTGCTTCCCGGGAACTCCGGGACGGCTTCTGCGTCGCCGTCCGAAGGCGCTCCGCACGCACTGGTGCACAGTAGCCACGCCGCGGCGAGGACCGCGAGACCGCAGGATTTTCGTTTGGGCGTCAAGAGCGTTCCGAGGTGGCGGTGGCGCCAGCATAGCCGCGCCCCGTGGCGTCTGCTGCTACGCTGCTCGCCCGTCTGCAGTGGCCCTCATGAGTAATCGGACTCAATCGCTCCGCGCTGGCTGGATCCTCGCTGCGCTAGCCGCAGCCGGCGTGATCGCCGCGCTGGCACTGACGGTCTACACGCGTCTGCCCCTGGGTCTGTGCGCGGTGCTGGGTGCGGCACCCTTCGCGGTAGCCGGGATCGCCGTGGCGCGCGCACGGCGAAGGCCCGGAGCGAAGCTCCCCGGGTCTTCGGATCGCTTGTTGGACCGGCGCGATCTCCCGGGCCTCTCACTGCTCCTGGTGTTGTTGTGCGCGCTGCTCCACCCGGTGCTGGTGGGAGGCCAGGGCCTGGTTCCGGTGGATGGCATCACACAATACGATCCCTGGCGCCAGGTCTTTGGACTCGGCGCGGCGAATCCGCTGCTGGCCGATCAGTACCTGCAGCTGATTCCCCAGCAGCAGTTCCTGCACGAGCACCTGGTGCGCGGGTCGTTCCCCCTGTGGAATCCCCACCTGGCGTGCGGGGTTCCGTTCCTGGCCTCGATGCAGGCCGCGGCCCTGTTTCCCATCAACCTGTTGCTGGCGCCCCTCGCCCCGTTCGCTTCGAGTGGGCCGGCCGCTCTCCTGAAGCTGTGGCTGGCGGGCTTCTTCACCTACTTGTTGCTGCGCTGCCTGGGTGGGTCGCGGGCGGCCGCCACCCTGGCAGCCATCGCGTTCGCCTTTTCCGGCTTCATGATCATCTGGCTGGGGCACCCGCACAGCAACGCCGCCATGTGGCTGCCGCTGTTGCTGTTCTGCATCGAGCGCGCGGTGGTGAGCGCCGGCCGGCCGCTTGCCTGGCGTTTCTGGGCCGGATTCGCCGCGGCCTACGCCGCCGTTTGGCTCGGGGGGCACCCACCCACCGCCGTCCACGTGAGTGCCGTGGCGGCCCTCTACTTCGCGTTCCGCTGGACCGCGACTCGCGCCGACGGCGCTTCGGCTGCGCGGACGGCCGGCTTCGCCGTGGCTGTGGCCGGCGGCCTGCTGGCTGCGGCGGTCCAGATCCTGCCTTTCCTGGAATACTACTCGCTGAGTTCCGCGCCCCTGGCCTCGGAAGCACTCGACCGCGCGGCCACGCGCCTGCCGCCTCAGGCCCTGGTGCACCTGTTGCTTCCCTTTCTCTCGGGAAGTCCCGTGGTCGGATTGGGTCATATGGCGACCAACCTCGGCATCGGCCGCGAGCACAACTTCCACTCGTACACCGGCTTCTTCGGGGTGGTGACGTTCGTGCTGGCGGGGCTTGCCCTGTTGCTTCGTCGCGACGGCACCACGCGTTTCTTCGGTCTGCTGGCCGCGGGTTGTCTCCTGATCGTTCTGGGGGTGCCGCCACTGCCGTCCGTGATGGCTGCGCTTCCCGTGCTCGGCGACATGGCCCACACGCGACTGTTGCTGGTGGTGGGCCTGTGTGGCGCGGTGCTTGGCGGACTGGGGCTCGACCAGCTTGGGCGCCCAGCGGGCGAACGCCGTCGACTGGCCGGTTTCGTGGGGTTGTGGCTCGGCGCGTCCGTGATGCTTGCGCTCGCATGGGTGGAGCTGCAGCCGTCGCTGCGCGCACCGAGGGCTTTCGACTTCGTGGTTCGCCAGTTCGCGGTTTTCGGGGCCACGTTGCTGGCCGTCACCGGCGTCACCCAGTTGAAGTCGCACCGGCGCCTGGCGGTGGGGGTGTGCCTGGCGGTGTTGAGTGCCGAGATGTCGTGGTTCGCCTCGGGCTACAACCCGAGCATCGAGCGATCCCGGTACTACCCAGCCACGCCCGGCATCGAGTTGCTCGAGGCCGACGACTCGGTGTACCGCATGATCGGAATGGGAACGGTGCTGCCGCCGGACACGCCCATGATCTACGGAATCGACGACGTGCGCGGCCGCGACTTCATGAACGTCCGGCGTTACGAGGAGCTGTTCCGGGGGGAAGCCGGCGACTTCGGATTCCTGGGCGCCATCTCCCTGCCGCCCGCCGTTGCACTGGCCCTCAACGTGAAGTACCTGGTTTCTCATCGCGGCGACATGACGTTTGCGGACTTCATGGAACGCATCCACGACGGGGACGTATCGATCTACCGCACGAACCCGTATGTGGAGCGTGCCCTGATCGTCCGCGATTTCCAGGTGGCCGAAACGCCGGCCGTTCTGGAGGGGATGCGCGACGGCAGCTTCGACCCACGCGAGATCCTGTTGCTCGAGGCGCTGCCTGCGGTCTGGAATGGCCCGTCGGGAACGCCTGCGGCGGCGGATGCGGCTTCGATCACCGCGTATGCGCCCGATCGTGTCGAGATCGAGGCCGCACTCAGCGAGCCGGGCTTTCTGGTGTTGCTGGACACCTGGTTTCCGGGTTGGAAGGTCTACGTGAATGGGCGCCCCCGCCCGATCGAGCGGGCAGACTACAACTTTCGCGCCGTGGGTCTGCCGGCGGGCACCTGGCAGGTGACGTTCGCCTACCGGCCGACGAGTTTCGCGTTGGGGGCCACGTTGTCGCTGATGGCCACGGCGGGGCTGTTGGCGCTGGCGTCGGGCGCTTTGCCGCGAAGCTCGCGGGCTGCAGCCAGCGAGAACAGAAAGGCGCCGCCGGCCGCGTAGAAAGGTGCCACCAGTGTCAGCACGGGCAGGTAGTAGCGGCCCCAGGTGAACGGCAGCCAGAGGCCGGTGGCGACGGTCGTGATGCCCGCGATCAGGGCCAGATAGACCGCCAGCTCGCGGCTTGGCGGCCCGGTGCGAACCCGGAACAACCAGAACGCGCCGAGCGCAGCCAGTCCGAGCGAGAGGCCGGTCGCTCCCACGCTGAAGGGAAGCAGCCACCCACTGGCCAGGATCGCCAGTTCGAGGGGGCCTCGCGCCCCGCGAGGCTCCGGCAGACGGAAACGAAATCGGCGCATGGCCAACAGGAGTCCCAGCGCGGCGGCCGTGGCCACGAGCCACAGCTTCGGGCGCAGCGCGGCGAGGCGCGGCTGGAAAAATGGGGGCCGTATGAGCGAGGCCCTGAGGGTGGCCGACAGTCCTTGCAGCGGCGAGGAAACCACACTCGGCGCCAGCGCGGGATCCCGCTGCTGCTGTTGCTTGAGCTCCGACCAGCTCGACAGGAAATCCAGGCTGCGCCCCACCGGGTCGGGATACAGATAGGGATTGATCGCCACGAAGATGGCCAGGGGCACGCTGGCCACCAGCGCCGCCCGACGCAGACGGGCGCGCAGTGGCCCCGGGCGCAACAGCACGAACAAGCCCGTGGCGAATACCAGTGGCGCCGAGCTGAACTTCACGGCGCACGAGAGTCCCATCCCCACCAGCGAGACGGCGAAGGCGAGGCGGGACGAGTGCCGCACGAACACGGCGAAGGACGCTGCGGCCGCCGCCAGGAACGCCAGCTGCGGAATGTCCATGTAGACCTGGGTCGCGTGGATCTGGAAGATCGGGGACAGGAACAGGGCGGCCGGCGCGATCAGGGCGGCCCACGGATTTGCGGTGAGTTGCCACGCGAAAACGTAGATCGCGACCAGTGTCACGATCGCCGCGGCCACGATTCCCAGGCGCACGGGCACCAGCAGGCTTCGCGGCGGGATGTTGCCGCGAGCCTGATTCTCTTCGTAGCCGAGCCGCCACTGCCACTGATAATCCACCGGGTCGGCCGGATCGCGGTGGAGTGCCACCAGGGCGCCGGTCATCAACTTGCCCAGCGGCGGGTTCATGTTTCCCCAGAAGGCCAGTCCGGCTTCGTCGTACGCGGCTTCCCAGCGAGCGGGCGGTGCGAACCCTGTCGCGAGGCCAAAAGTCAGATAGCTGCTGGTGATCCAGGCCGGCTCGTCCACCTGGCACCGATGCGAGGGATCGCGGGCCAGTGCCACCAGGGAGATGCTGCACACCAGGAACAGGACCCCTGCGAACCCGTGCGCTGGCGAGATCGGGAGCGATCGGATCCAGTCGGCTGCACGGCGGGCCACGTGCCGTGGATCGGCCACGCCGGGGCCCGACTCAAGGCCCGATCCCCGGAACTCCCCGTGGAAGCAGCGCCTCTTCCGGGACCCGGGAGATCAGCGCTTCGCGATGGTGCGCGCCCAGGGGGCGAGGTCCGCGTCGGGCCATTCGGACGACACGCCCAACAGGTCCGCCAGGACGCGGGGCACGCCGGCCAGAGAGGGCTGACCCGGGGTGCGGCCCGCCGGGATGCCGGGGCCCTCGGCCACGAAGATCGCCTGGCGCGAGTGCTCCATGGCCGTGCGGATCCCGTGGTCGGACATCACGATCAGCACGTCGTCTTCGTCCAGCATGGCGTGCACGGCCGCGAGTCGCGCATCGATGTATCGATATACCGAGTAGAGAAGACCCCGTCCATCGTCCTGGCCGGCTTGCGCCGTTTCCGCGAAGTGGGCATGGGTGAGGATGTCCAGGGGCTCGATGCGCAGCGCCATCAGATCCACCTCGCCCGCGCGGATCACCTCTTCCGCCGTGTCGAACTCGGCGGCGATGGTTCGGATCATCAGATCGTCGCGTTCAGTCCCCGGCCTCGCCAGCGCCGGGAATCGTGCGCTCTCATCGGCGTCCAGGTCTCGTGCACTGCGGGTCAGCGCCACGCGCTTGCGCGCACCCTCGGGCCCGGTGACCTCGGCGTGACGCCCTGCGCGCACCCCGCCGTGGGCGAACAACAGGTTCGCCGCCGAGAGCGGGCCCGCGCCCAGGCGCGAGAAGAGGTTCTCACGCTCGGGAAGCAGCCAGTCGAGCGCGGCGAAGGGGTTGTCGCCAATCGAGGACAGGCCGGCCAGCTCGACGCCCATCTGGTGCACCAGCCCCAGGAACGACACGGCGCGCGTATCGCCCGGCCAGACCAGGGCCTCCAGGGCGGCGGCGGTGAGCGGCGGGTCGCTCTCGAGCACGGCGCGCCGACCCCGGGCAATCAGCTCGTCCAGGAATCCCAGCTCACCGCGCGTGCGCAGGTATTGCACCAGGCGCCAGTCGCCGCAGTCGAGCAGCAACAGGGCGACGCGCCGGCGGCCGTCGCCGGGAAGGCGAACCCACGCGTGTGGTTCCGCGCGGACTGGGGCTCCGGGGATGATGGTCACATCCACCGGTTCACCGGGAACCGGAGACACCGTGCCCGACGCCGTGGTGTGACCGGCGGCGTCGCGATAGACCCATCGTTGGGGGGCGATTCCGAAGGCGCGCCGGGCGGTCACGCGTCCGGTCTCCGACAGGGGAAGCAGCTCGTAGTCCGCGTCCACCGGTTCACCGGGCTCGGGCGAGAGCCAGAGTTCGGCGCCGGAGGCATCGACGGGAGCCGCGAAACGCAGGCTGCCGAGGCGCGTATCCAACGATTCCCCCAGCAGATCCCGGTGGCGGGCGGCGCGCTCGAGTTCCGTGCGCGTGAGGCCCGCCAGCTCGAACCGCTCGCGGGTCTGGTCGTAGACGCCCAGGGCCTCGTCCACGCGCCCCGCGTTCACCAGGGTGAGAATCAGCCGGATCGCAAGCGTCTCATACAGGCGCGGGTCGAGCCCTTCGGGCTCGGCGAGTGCGCGCTGTAACAGCTCGATGGGATCGTGTTCCGGGTCGGACATGCCGGCCATGCTGAGGGTGAGCGCGTAACGCGCGCGCAGGTCCACAGGATCGCCGCCGGTCCGCTCCCAGGCGCGGAAGGTACGGCGCACGCCTTCCAGGTCGCTGTCCCAGGCGAACGCCATGGCCCGGGTATCGAACCAGCGCGCCACGTCGTCCGGGTGCTCCACATCCGCGGAGTCCAGGCTGCCCAGGACCTGGAGGGCCTGGTGCGAGTCGCCCCGCATCAGGTATCGGGTGGCCAGGCTGGATCGCATGCGAAGCTCGTGGGGGCCGCCGCCGCCGAGCCGGGACTCGAGTTCGCGCAGCACGAGGCCCTCGTCTTCTACGGAACCGCGGGTGACGAGTTCCAGGTAGAAGAGATCCGGGTCGTCCGGATGCTGGCCGCTGGCGCGGCGCGCGAGATCGGCGGCTTCGAGGGTGCGCCCCTCGTCGCGCCATGTCTGGATCAGGTGTACGGAGAGGATCGCGTTCGGTGCCCAGTCTTTCGCGTCGGGTGCGGCGAGCACGTGCTCCATCAGTTCGGAGCACTCCGCGCCCGAATCGGTGGCGATCAGGGCCAGGCAGCGGCACTCGGCCGCAAAGCGGCCAACGGTGCCCCCCGGCCGCTCCGCGGTGCGGGCCAGTGCCGTGTCCCAGTCGCCGGCCTCCACGGCTTCGCACGCGTCGAGCGCCATCATCTGGACGCGCGAGGTCTGGTACGAAACCAATGCGATGCCGGCCAGGGCGGCAAACAGCGCCGCAGCGATGGCGGGCCGCGCCGGGCCGTGCCGCTTCAAGAAGGATCTCCCGGCGAGCCCTCGAGGCGCGCCGTCAGCTTCACCAAGTCACCTTCCGGGCGGCCCTGCACGGACATGCGACTCCAGGGGATGGCCCCGCGCGGATCGACGGCCTGGCCACCCAGGTGCTTCGCGAGTCGTGCGTCGGCCTCTGCGAAGCGCGCCAGATCGATCACGGCCCCGCTGCCGGCGGCCGGGTCCGAACGCGCCTCCCCGGCCAGGGCCCGGCGCAGACTGGCGGGATTCCAGCTCACCACCAGGGCGTTCTCGAGAGCCACGTAGCAGGGGGCCAACGCGGGCAGCAGGTTCAGGTCCAACAGGCAGGCGCCCGCCAACGAGCCCACCGCAAATTGCGATCGGTGCACCGGCCATGTCTCCATGATTTCGGCGATGAAGCTCTCCATGCCGACGATCGCGGCGTCGCGAGCACGGAACCCGAGGGCCAGGGCGGCCGGCGGCATGGCGCCGCCGTCAGTGGGTGCGTACACCGCCATCTCCCAGGTTCCGTCAAGCACGGCACCTGCGAACAATTCGCTCTTGAGTCGGAACAGGCGGTCCGCCTGCCCGCCAGAAGTGATCTGGTCCGCGATCGCAAGCCCGTGTCGCCCGCGCACGCGCACATGGAGCAGGCTTCCGTCCACGCTGAGTACTCCGGGACCCGGCGAGGCGTCGGCGGGCGAAAGCAGGGCGAGCAATCCCTGGAAGGCCTCGTCCGGAAGTTCGAGCGCAAGGTCCACGTCGCCGTCTTCGCGGATGGAGAGCGTGGCCAGGAGCCGCGCGTCCTGGGACACCGGGAGCAGCAAGGCCAGGTCGTGGTCGCCGCGTTCGCGCGCAAGGCGCGTGAAGTCGGCCGCGGGGTCCCCGCACGCAAGGCCCGCGATGAGATCCGAGAACCCTCCTTCGGGCGCGTGGGCTCGCAGGGTGGGGCAGTTGGGCAGTTCCCGGGCGCGTGCCGCGGCCTCCCGGGCCAGGGGGGTCTTCTCCAGGCGCTCCAGTCGGTTCAGCAGGCGCACCAGGGCGTCGCGTTCGGCCAGCAACAGGGCGCCGTCTGGCCACTGGGGGCCACCGCACGCGATCAGGGCAGCGCACGCAGCTACCCCACAGGCATGGGCAAGTATCCAGCCGAAACGTCTCATGGACCGATCGAAATCCCCCGCGGCCTGCATCGGAGCAGCCGGCCCCTGGCTTGAGACGCAGTCGGGCTCCGCGGCCTCAACCGCCTCGCCGGCCACGCCGATACCTGGAGAGATGACGAGTCGGCAGCTGGCGCCCGATCCCGCCGCCCGACCGCCGGAATCCGGCGGCCAGGGACGGCCGCCTCGAAAGCCCAGCCACGCCGGTCCCGCCCCTGTCGCGTCGCGTCGTGTGTTGGACCTGCGCGTGGACGCCACCAGTTACGACGAGACGGTCGACGCCGTGGACGAACTCGCCCGGGCAGGCGCGGGTGGCATGATCTGCGTCGCCAACGTGCACGTGGTGATGGAAGCTTTCGGCGACGCGGAGCTGCGTCGCGCGCTCAACGGCGCCGATCGCGTCACGCCAGACGGCGTCCCCCTGGTCTGGGCCCTGCGCCTCCTGGGAGTGCGCGGCGCGCGCCGCGTCTACGGCCCGACCCTCACACCGGAGGTGTGCCGGCGCGCCGAGGCCCGGGGCATCCCGGTGGGCCTTTACGGGGGGAGCCCCCGGGTCCTGGAAGACCTGCAGTCCGTCCTGCGTCGTCGGTTTCCCGGGCTCCAGATCGCGTTCGCCTGCAGTCCGCCGTTCCGTCGCCTGGAGGAGGACGAGGAGCGGGAGATGACGGCGGCGATCGAGGCGTCTGGAGCTCGCATCCTGTTCGTGGGCCTCGGCTGCCCCAAGCAGGAGCGGTGGATGGCACGACAGCGCGAGCAGCTCTCGTGCGTGATGATCGGAGTGGGCGCTGCCTTCGACTTCCTGGCCGGCGCCAAGCGCCAGGCGCCGATCTGGATGCAGCGTGCGGGTCTGGAGTGGCTGTTTCGTCTGGCCAGCGAGCCCCGTCGGCTGTGGCGGCGCTACCTGGTCCAGAACCCCCGTTTCGTCCTGCATCTGTCCCGGCAGATTCTCTCCGCCCGGGCTTCAGGTTCCGGCGACGGTTGCCGATGAGAGAGGGGTCGCGCGAGGAGGGCGGACCCCAGATGGCGCAAGCGTGCGAAAGTCGCGGTCACGTGCTCGTGACCGGCGGAGCCGGCTACATCGGATCGCTTCTCACCGGTCTTCTCCTGCAGCGGGGCTACCGGGTCAGCGTGGCAGACTCGCTGCTCTTCGGCGGCGAGGCGCTGCTGGGCTACTGGCACCATCCTAACTTCCACTTCGTGCGAACCGACGTATGCGAGGCCGGGGCCGTGGCGCCCCTGCTCGAGACCCGCGATGGCGAGCGCACGTTCGTGGTGCACCTGGCGGCCATCGTGGGCTTCCCCGCCTGCCAGGCGGTGGGCGCGTCTGTGGCGCGGCGCTTCAACGTGGATTCCCTGCGCTTCGTCTTCGAGCAGGCCAACGACGCCGGCGCCGAGCGCTTGATCTTCTCGTCCACCTACAGCAATTACGGCCTGGCCGCCGATGGCAAGCCGGTGAACGAGGATTCGCCCCTGTGCCCCCAGTCGCTGTACGCCGAGACCAAGATCGAAGGCGAGCAGCTGCTGATCGACGGAGCCGTGGATTCGACCACGGCGCCCGTCGTGTTCCGCTTTGCCACGCTCTTCGGGATCTCGCCGCGGACCCGGTTCGACCTCATCGTCAACCAGTTCACGCTGGAGGCGCTCACGCGCCGCAAGCTCGTGATCTACCAGCGGGGCTTCGCCAGGGCCTTCGTCCACATCCGAGATGTGTGCGAGGCGATCTGCCTGGCCCTGGAGGCGCCGCTTGGCGATGTGCGCGGCCAGATCTTCAACGTGGGTTCGGATGCACTCAACCACACCAAGGACGAGATCGTCGAATTCGTCCGCAAGCACGTTCGCGACGTGGGGATCGAGTACAAGGATCTGACCTTCGGCGGCGACATGCGCGACATCCGGGTCTCGTTCGCGAAGATCCGAAGGGTCCTGGGCTTCGAGCCGAAGATCGACGTGGAGTCGGGGATCTGCGAGGTCCGAGACGCCATCGAGTCGGGTCTGGTGGGCCAGCCCACCGATCGCCGCTATCGAAACGCGGAATTCATCGTCCAGTGAGTGATTGGCCCGACTCCCAACGCTGGTCCGACTCCCAGCGCTGGTCCGACTCCCAGCACATCTGGGCGGGGCGCCGCGTCGTGGTGACCGGCGGCGCCGGGTTCCTGGGCTCGTTCGTGGTGGAGAAGCTGCGGGAGCGGGGCGCCACGGACGTCTTCGTTCCGCGCAGCCGTGACTACGACCTGCGCACACCCGACGGGATCGCACGTCTTCTGGCCGATCAGCGACCCCACGTGGTGCTCCATCTGGCCGCCCAGGTGGGCGGCATCGGCGCCAACCGGGAGCGCCCGGCCGAGTTCTTCTACGACAACCTGATGATGGGCGTTCCGCTCTTCCACGCCTGCTGGCAGGCGCAGGTCGAGAAGTTCGTGGCGCTGGGAACGGTGTGCTCGTATCCCAAGTTCGCCCGCGTTCCGTTCGTGGAAGAAGATCTGTGGGGCGGATACCCGGAAGAGACCAACGCGCCCTACGGACTGGCCAAGAAGATGCTGTTGGTGCAGGCCCAGGCCTACCGGGACCAATACGATTATCGCTCGCTCTTCCTGTTGCCCGTCAATCTGTACGGTCCGCGCGACAACTTCGATCCGGATTCGTCCCATGTGATTCCCGCCCTGATCCGGAAGTGCATCGAGGCGCGCGAGTCGGGTGCTGCGCGGATTCCGGTCTGGGGCACGGGCAACGCGACCCGTGAATTCCTGTACGTGGAGGACGCAGCGGAGGGCATCGTGTTGGCTGCCGAACGCTTTGATGACTGCGACCCGGTCAACCTGGGCTCCGGCATGGAGATCGCCATCCGTGAGCTGGTGCCCATGATCGCCAAGCTGTCGGGATTCGAGGGCGAAATCGCCTGGGATGCCTCCAAGCCCGACGGGCAGCCCCGCCGTTGCCTGGACACCTCGCGGGCGAAGGCCCTGTTCGGTTTCGAGGCCAAGACCCGCTTCGAAGAGGGCCTCGAGCGTACGATTCGCTGGTACGAGGAGTCGCGTCGGAACGATTGAAAGCGATATGCTCCCGCGTGCGAACCCACCGGGAGAAGCCCATGATCGATCTCTACACGTCGGCCACCCCCAACGGCTGGAAAGCCTCCATCACCCTGGAAGAGCTGGGGCTGCCCTACGAGGTCCACGCCATCGACCTTTCGTCGGGCGATCAGAAGAAGCCCGACTTCCTGCGCATCAACCCCAACGGCCGCATCCCCGCCATCGTGGACCGGGACGAGGGAGATCTGGCCGTATTCGAGTCGGGTGCGATCATGATCCACCTGGCCGAGAAGGCCGGCAAGCTGCTGCCCAGCGACCGGCGCGGGCGCGCCCAGGTGATCAGCTGGCTGATGTTCCAGATGGGCGGGATCGGACCCATGATGGGCCAGGCCAACGTCTTCTTCCGCTACTTCCCCGAGAAGATCCAGGCTGCGATCGATCGCTATCAGAACGAGTCGCGGCGCCTGTTCGAAGTGCTCGATGGCCGATTGTCCCAGAGCGAGTGGCTGGCCGACGAGTACTCCATCGCCGACATCGCCAACTGGTCGTGGGTGCGCATCCACGGTTGGTCGGGCGTTTCGGTGGAGGGACTCGATCACCTGCAGCGCTGGATGGAGGCCATCCAGAAGCGCCCGGCCGTGGAGCGAGGGGTGGCGGTGCCTGCGCCGCCCATCGATTTGGCGGGCGATGCCGAGGCGGCGGAAAAGCTGGTGAAGGGCGGAAGATCGATCCTTCAGACCTGAGATTCGGGTTCGATCTTGTGGCGCAGCCGGTTCCGCAGTGGTTCGAGACGCAGGCCCAGCAGCGCGCGAACCATCATGTGCCAGGAACGCGGGTGCAGCGGTTCGGCCCGCAGGGCGGCCCATGTGTGCTTGCGAGCCGTTCCCAGGTTGCCTCCCTCGATGGCTTCGCGCGCCCAGCGGCGCTGGCTCTCGGCCTGGGAGATCTGGTCGGGGATCGCGGGTAGCGGGGCGGATTCTTCGTCTTCCAGGCCGCGGCGACGGCGAGCCTCCGCCAGCACCGTGTTCAAGGTGCGGCGCTGCTCTCCCGCTCGCACGCTGCTCACGCGCGACACGTGCTGGCGTGACTCCAACAGCGTCACGGGCAGGTTGGCCAGGCGACCGCGCTCGGCGAGCCGCAGGTACAGGTCCACATCTTCGGCGGGCTCGGCCCGGGGCTGGTAGTTGCCGACGTCGATCACGTGGGCTCGGCGGAATACCGCCGACGAATGGAAGATGGCATTGCCGCGCCCCTCCAGCAGCTGAAACTCGATCTCCCGGTGCGAAAGCGGCGCGTGGCGTTCGCGGATGGGCTCGCCGTCCGGGTCGATCAGGAGGGAGCCCGCGCCCACGACGCTGATGTCCGGGTGGCTCTCCAGGAAGGCCACCTGGAGCGCAAACCGCTCGGGGCGCGAGATGTCGTCGGCGTCCTGGCGCGCGATGAATTCTCCGCGCGCAGCGGCAACGCCTTCGACGAGGCGCACGCTGAGCCCCGCATGTGGGCTGCGGATCAGACGCAGGCGCGGGTCGTCACCGCAGGTCTGCTCGACGATCTCCGCCGAGTGATCGCTGGATCCGTCGTCGAGCACCACCAGCTCGAAGTCCTCGAAGGTCTGCTGCAGGATGCTGGCCACCGCCTCCGCCACATACAACTCGGCGTTGAAGACCGGCATCAGGACGCTCACCCTGGGCGGCGGCGGCGCAGCGACGACCTTCGGCATCAGTCGTTCCTGTCGAGATCGGCGAGTCGCAGCAGGTTCGCGACGGCGTTCACGGGCCGCATCTGCTGCGCGAGCGCCGAGTCCCAGTGGAAGCCGCGCCGGGCCAGGGCCTGGCCGCGCCAGACGCGCAGCATGGCCTGCGCCAGGGCTTCGCCGTCGCCCACCGGCACCAGCTCGCCGGTCACGTCGTGCTCCACCAGCTCGTCGATGCTGGAACCCACGGTCCCGATCACGGGGATGCCGAGCAGAAGACTCTCGATCACGGTGTTGGGGAGGTTGTCCACCGCCGAGGGCAGCACCGCAGCCTCGGCGCCCTGCAGCACGGCGTAGAGTTCGGGCTTCATGAGCTCGCCCAGCCACAGCACCTGGTCTGCGTGCTCTCCCCACGCCTCGCGCCACTCGTCGAGGCGACCGGTGCGGTCGGCGCCGGCCCACACCATGCGGAAATCGGACTCCTGCTCCCAGACCTTCGGGAGCGCGCGCGCCACTAACGGCGTCCCCTTGGCGCCGCTCAGCTGCCCGAAGTGGATCAGGTAGCGGTGGGGAAGCGCGCGCGACGGGTCGGGTTCCGGCTTGGTCTCCAGCGCCGCCGGTGGGCGCACCACCTGCACGTCGATGCCGTAGCGACGCGCCAGGCGCTGGGCCACGAAGCGACTGGGCGTGTAGGCCAGATCGGCGCGCTGGACGCAGCCGCGCTCCAGATACGACTCCCAGCGTCGTCGCCAGGACATGTCGCCGTTGGCATAGGCCCAGAGCAGACCGTCGGCGCTGCAGCGCACCACGTGGGGCCGCCCGGCGAACGACTCGATGAAGCGGCCCGAGGCCCGGTAGTCGGCGCTCTGCACCAGATCGAAGGGGCGCTCCGCGTCGCGCTTCTCGAGGGCGGCGGCCAGCTTGCGCGCGTCGGCCAGGGCGATCCAGGGTGGCTCCAGATCGTGGAGACCCAGGCGCCAGGAGAGGCGGATCCAGGCGCGCACGGCCGGGTGGACGTCGGTCCGGCGCACCCGATGCACGCGGACGCCGTCCCAGTCGAGCGTGCCGTCGCGGCTCGGACTCAGGGTGAAGACCTCGGGCTCGTGGCCCGCTTCGCGCAACGCCCGGGTCATGCGGTGCAGGTAGTTACCCAGCCCGCCGCCGGTTTCGTACTCGGTTACGAACTCCGGCGTGACGAAGGCGATGCGTCGCGGGACGCGGCCCTTCGTGAGGGCGTGGCGAGCGCGCGAACCCGGCGGCTCGTCGGGTGTCGGGGCAGGGGCCGCGCTCCGCCCCAGAACCGCGTCGAAGAGTTCCCCGAATCGGGCCGCCCGGGTGTCCCAGGATCGCTCCGCTGCCATCAGGTCGGCGTTCAGGGCGCCGGCGCGCCGAACCTGGTCGCGGTGTTCGTCGCACCACTGCAGCGCCTCCCGGAAGGCGTCCACCGACCGCTCCACCACGAGCCCATTGACTCCCGAGCGCACCAGTTCGGGCACGATGCCCACGTCGGTGGTCACCGGAAACGCCCCGCTGGCCATGCCCTCCAGCAACGGCAGGGGCTGGCTCTCGGCCTCCGACGCGATCGCGATCACGTCCACGCGCCCGTAGAGCCGCGCCACCTGGGTCCGGGTTCGCCGGCCGTCGGTGGCCTCCAGCGGGAAGCGGTCGCCACAGGCGGGAATCAGGATGTCGTGGAGCCCCTTGCACGCGTCGCGCGGATTGCCCACCCAGCCCACGCGCAGTCGCCCGCGTCGGCGGCGTGTGGATCGGAACCGATCGAGCTCGACGCCGTTGGGACAGTGGAAGACCCGCTCGCGAACGCTCTTCAGCTGTTCGAAAAGCCGCCCACAGGGCGTCGTGACCCAGGCGCAGTCGGCCAGGTGGGTCTCGACGAAGCGTTCGAGGGAGAGCCGTCCGAAGCGCTCCTCCAGGGCCCAGCGGTAGCTGGCCACCTCCTTGATCACGCGCTCGGGCGGGAACCCGAACTGCTGGTGGTGGGTCTCGCCCCAGAAGAACACGTAGAGCAGGTCGGTGCGATCCGGGTCGAGCCGGGGCTTGCGGCTCGTGTACTCGATTTCGATCTCGAAGCGGTCCGCGAGCCGTACGGCGAGCGAACGCGCCACCGAGTCGAAGGCCCAGTTCGGAAAGTCCGCCAGGAAGGTGATGCGCGGCTTTACCACGCCACCACACGCGGCGGCGCGTCCACGGGCAACGAATCGGCTGAGACGGTTGTCATCAAAGGGTTTTTCGGCGTTCGGGCCTCCGATCTTGAACGCCGCGCAGAGCCCCTCGCGAGCGTGAATTCCTTCGCTTTTCGGGGGACTTCCGGCGATTTCTACGCCTCAAGCGCGGCTCGGGCCCGGCCGATGCGGAGAGCGGGCGGGAGCCCGGGGGGAAGGTGAGGATCGATCTCAAGACCGTTCCGCTGCTCCACGTGGCGGCGGACGCCGCGCTCGTGTCGTTGGGCTGGCTGGGCGCGTACGCGATCCGCTACGCGCTCAACGACGTTTTCGGAACGCCCATCAACCCGCCCGAAGCCTACGTGGGGGCGCTTCCTCTCGTGGTCGGGCCGTGGATCTTCTCGTGTTGGCTGTTCGGCATCTACCGCAGTGCGCGCATGAAAACGGGAGTCGACGAACTCCAGACCCTGCTGCGCGGCGTGGCCCTGGGCCTGCTGGTGGTGAGTTCGATCAGCTTCTTCTTCCGCGAACTCCAGTTCGGGCGCTTCGTAGTGGTTGCGAGTGCCGGGCTGAGCCTCGTGCTCCAGGGCGGCAGCCGGATCCTGTTCCATCGCCTGGAACGGAACCTGCGGCGTTCCGGCGACCACGATGTGCCCGCGCTGATCGTGGGCACGGGCGTCACCGCGATCCGTTTGATCCAGAAGCTCCAGGATCACCCGGAGATCGGCTACCGCGTGGTGGGGTTCGTGGACGATCTGGAGGATCCCGAGCCCAAGGACGTGGCCGGTCGGCCGGTGTTGGGGCGCATCGATGCGCTGCGCGCCGTGGCGCAGGAGCACGGGGTGCGGGAGATCTTCGTGGCGGCTCCATCCCTGAAGCACAACCACATGCTCTCGTTGGTGCTCGATTGCGAGGAGCTGGGAATCACGTTCCGGGTGGTGACCGACCTGTTCGAGGTGTTGACCGCCGGAACCAGCATCGACCTGGTGGACGACCTGCCGCTGGTGCGGTTGGGACGCCAGTCGGTGCATCCGCTCTACGCGCCCTTGAAGCGCGCCCTGGACCTTGTCGGTGCGCTTGCGGCCCTGCTGCTGACGGCGCCCCTCATGCTCTGGAGCGCCGCGCGTATCCGCATGGAGAGCCCGGGGGCGGCGCTGTTCGCCCACGAGCGGGTGGGCCGCGACGGGCAGACGTTTCGCATGTACAAGTTCCGCACCATGTGGAACCACGTGGACCCGAGCGCCGTGTCACCGGTGGACCGGGCCGACGCGCGCATCACTTGCTGTGGCCGTTGGCTGCGCGCCACCAGCATCGACGAGCTTCCCCAGCTCTTCAACGTGATTCGCGGCGAGATGTCGCTGGTGGGGCCGCGCCCGGAGATGCCCTTCATCGTGCGCGACTACGACGAATGGCAGCGCCGGCGCCTGGCCGTCAAGCCCGGAATCACCGGCCTGTGGCAGATCCTGGGCCGCAAGGATCTGCCCATGCACGAAAACCTGCAGTACGACTTCTATTACATCCGGAACCGATCTCTCGGACTCGATGTGTCGATCCTGCTGCGGACGGTGGGCGCGGTGGTCGCCAGGCGCGGAGCGTTCTGATCCGTGGCTCCCGCGATCTCGGTCTGCATCGCCACGTATCGACGGCGAGAGGGGCTCGCGCGTCTGTTGGCGAGTCTGGCGGACCTCGAGCTTCCCGACGGTGTGGAGATCGAGATCGTGGTGGTGGACAACGATGCCGAGGGCTCGGCGACGCCGGTTCTCGACGCCTGGTCGGGCCCGCACCCGATGCGCTCGCTCCAGGATCCGTGGAAGAACCTGTCCCACGTGCGCAACCGCGCCGTGGAGGCGGCGCGCGGGGAGTGGGTTGCCTTCATCGATGACGACGAGGTGGCCGACCCCGCATGGCTGGCTGCCTACTGGAGTTGCATCGCGCTCGAGGACTGCGAGGGCTGGTTCGGACCGGTGGTTACGGTAATGGAGCCGGGGGGAACGCCGTGGATCGATCCCCAGCGTTTCTTCCAGCGGCCGCGCCACGTCACCGGAACTTCCGCAGCACTTTCAGATGTGCGCACGGCCAATGGGTTCGTGCGCCGCGACCTGGTGGCGGCGCACCGCTTCGATCCGGCCTACGGGACGCCGGGGGACGCCGCCGAGGACCGGGAGTTCTTCGGACGCCTGATGGCTGCGGGGGCGCGCTTCCGTTGGTGTGACGAGGCCAGCGTCACCGAGTTCGTGACGGCGGATCGCCGCAGCATGGCGTGGATCACCCATCGCGCGCTGATGGGAGGCCGCCTGACGGCACGCATTGCAAGTCGCCAGGGGGGGCGCTGGGGCGGCACACGCGCCGGTGTGCGTGCGGTTCTGGCTCTGCTGGCCCTGGGGGTGGCACTTCCCGCGTCGATCCTTTGCGGCCGTTCGACTGCGGCGCGCGTGTGGTTCCGCCTTTGCATCCAGGCGGGGCGCCTCCAGGAACTCGCGGGCCTGAATTCGAGTTGACTTCGCTGGCCTGAATTCGAGTTGACTGGACTGCGCTCGCCTACGCAGTTTCCAGGGCGCTCGCGCGCTCGGGTGGGGCAGCGGCGTGCTGTACGGCGCGACGGATTCCGTCGGCCATGCGCTCGGGGCGGAAGCGTCCCGCCGTGTCGCGCGCGGCGTCTCGCAATGCTTCCCGGTCTTCCGACTCCATCGCCTCGCGCAACGTCCGGGCGAACTCCTGGGGATCGTGAGGATCGAAGTGCCAGCCGTTTTCCCCGGGGCGCACCAGATCGTCGGCGCAGCCGGCCAGGCGCGAGCACAACACCGGAAGCCCGCTGGCCAGGGCCTCGTTCACCACCAGGCCCCACGGATCGCCAAGGCTCGAGAACACCAGCAGATCCGAGGCCGCGTAATAGCCCGCCACCTCGTCAGGGGGAACCGTGGGCGTGTGAGCGATCTCGCCACGGTCCGCGGAGGCTTCGGCCTCGCGCAGCAATGCCTCCAGCGGGCCGCTGCCCACGAACAGGAGTGTCCAGCGCGCGCGCAGCTCCTCGGGCAGCCACTCCCAGGCCTGGATCAGCGGTGCGACGCCCTTCATGGGGACCAGGCGTCCCACCACCAGTGCGATCCGCTCCCGGCAACCCAGACGCTCCTGCAGCGACGCGCGCAGGGCCTCGGGCTCGCAGCCCTCGACTGCGCGCACCACGGAGTCGTGGTCGCAGGCGTTGGGGGCGTCGAAGATCCGCTCGCTGGGAACACCCAGCCCCGAGAGCACGTCGCGGGCCTGGCGACCCATGCCCACCACCGCCTGTGCATTCGCCAGCAGGAAGCGCCGCCAGAGCCGCTGCAGGGGGCCCGCACCGGTGGCGCCCACCCGAGAGTGGTAGCTCCAGATCACCAGGGGGGTCCCGGTCAGGCGCGCGTACAGCAGTGCGATCAGTGTGCGCGCTCCCAATTCGGCACTGATCACCACGTCCGGGGCGAAGCGGCGCAGGGCGGCCGGAAGGCCCGTGGGGATGTGCAGGGTCGTGATCTGGTGGTAGAGCGCGCGGCCGCGGGCCCGGATGCGACGCCGCAACGCGAAGCCCGTCACGCGCTCCACGTCGAGCGATCCGCGCTCCACCTGCCAGCTGCGGTCGAATTCGCTCTCGGCGTTCACCATCACACGCAGCTCCCAGCCGGGGGTCGCCGCCAGAATTTCGTAGACCGGCACGCGATAGGGCGTGAGGATGTTGGTGAGCAGGGCAACGCGCACGTCAGTAGCTCTTGTAGAACTGCAGCGGGGCGAGGCCCGGCGGGTCGTTCAGCGCCAACACCAGCACGCCCTCGGGCACGTCCTCGACGAAATCGGCGGTGTGGTCTCCCGAGTCGAACGCAAGCACGTCGCCAGGCCCGAGAAGCTGCCCGTCGATGCGCACCGAGTGGGGGCCGCGGGCGGGGATCCAGCGGTAGTGCCCCGGGACGATCAGCTCGAACACGCTGCGGGTGCCGCGGGCGCCCGCAAGACGGCGCCCGGCCACGAACACCGAGGCGCGGTAGGGCTGGTAGTTCTCGGCCCAGAAGCGGCGCAATTCGACCGGAAACTGGTTCAGCCGGAACGACTCCACCAGAAACGAGATGGGCTCGGCCCGGAACGCGCCCAGCATCTGCTCGCTGTTGCGCTCGCGGTCGGCGCCGGCGAAGCGCCGATAGATGGTCTCGGAGAAGTGGGTCGCGATCGGCTGTCCGGCGGCGTGGCAGAAGAGCGCGCTCTCCGGCTGGAAGCCGGCTTCCCCGCTGCCGAAGTTGCGGTGCGCGAACCCCAGGCTCTCGCGTTGCACGGCCTGGGTGTCGCCGCGCATCAGGGCCATCTGGAGCAGGCCCGGCACCCCGAGCAGCAGCCACCAGGCGGCGACCACCGCGGGTGCCCCGCGGCCGAGGGGCTCAAGCACCCCGCGAATCGGGCCCCGCGCGGCGGCGAAGGCAACGGCCGGAAACAGCCCCAGTGTCATCCAGAAGTAGAAGAAGGCGGCCGCGTGAAACGCTGCCACCGCGGCCCCCAATGCCAGCACGGCCCACGCCAGGACCACCGGCACACGCCACTCGGGTCGCCGTTGCACGCTGTAGCCGGTGGCGACGGCGAGCCCCGCCAGCATCACCATCTGCGGAGCCAGCGTCGGAAGCATGTCCAGGTACTGGCTGTAACCGATCGTGTTCCGATAGAACTCGAAGACCGACAGGCCTCGGCTCACGTAGGCCTGGGGCATCACCTGTTGCGAGGTGTGGATCTCGGGAACCTGGAAAGCCGCGCTCACCGCGAAACGGAAGGCGGCGAACGCCACTCCGAAACCGAGCGCGCACAGACCCGCGCGCACGGCCTCGCGGCCCGGGCGCAGCTCGCGGCGCAGGAACAGCTGACCCAGGGCGAGCACGCCCATCAGGGTCGCCACGTAGAAGAGCTTCTGCGACGACAGGTACCCCACGCCGAAGAGCAGTCCCGCCGCCAGGGCCAGCGTTGGGCGCCGCCGCGACGCCAGGAGCACGGCTCCCCCCAGCGTGCCTCCGGCCAGGGCGATCTGGTCCGAACGAACCTGGATCGACCACTCGAGAAAGGCGGGCACGCAGGCCAGCAGCAGCACGCCCAGCAGGGCGTCGCCGCGGCGGCGCGATGCGTCGGGTTGCAGCTCGAAGAGCACCGCCGCGAGCCCGGCCAGGAAGAGCCCGGTAAAGCCGAGCCACAGCAGGCGTGCATGCTGGATTGCCAGGATCTCGTCCTCGCAGTCGGCGACGAATGGGAGCAGCACGATGGCCGCCAGGCCCGGACGGCCCCCGCCATACAGCTGACCGGTCTCCGACATGTGGCGGGCGCCCTTGAGCAGGGCGAATTCGTCCCAGTTCACGGATTCGTGGCCGATGGCCCAGAGGCGCAGACCCAGAACCACCACGAGCGAGGCGGCCAGCGTCCACGCGAGCGCCGCCCCCCGCAGGCGCGGCGGCGGCATCGCCCCGGTCTTCATCGACATGCAACTTCCCTCATAGGGGAAGATCGGGTCGGGATTCCCTGAGCTTGAGAGGCCCGGTGCCCAGGGCCCGAGCGGCTAGGGGCGCGCCGCCTGCAGGCCCAGGGCCCGGGCGGCTAGGGGCGCGCCGCCTGCAGGCCCAGGGCGGGCACGCGAGCCGAGGGTCGCGCTCGGCCGTGTTCGCGATAGACCTGGCCCGTGTCGGTGAGGGTCAGCGCCACGACTCCGTCCGTTCGCCTGCGGGTCTCGATGACACCCTGCGCGGTGCGCAGCTTCACGGGCCCCTCCACGTCCACCAGCCGGATCGGCGCGCCCGTGGTGCGGGCGACCACGCCGCCTCGCACGCCCTCGACTTCGACGACGCCTCGGGCGGTCTGGATCTCGATGGCGAACCCCGCCGGCACCAGGACCTGGACGTCCACACGGGGACCCGGGTGGATGAAGCGCAGCCACGGCTCGTCGGATCCGGTCAGGATCACGTCGCCGGGCTCGGAGCGGGCGGCGAAGTGCACGTTGCTCGATCCGAGCCCTCGAGCCCGGGCTTCGATCCACACCTCTCTTTCGTCGTGGGTCGAGATCCGGACGTCGCCGCGCTGGAGCACCACGTGCAGGGTTCCCGTGTCGCCGACCGGGAGGCGTTCGATGAACTCGTCTGCCGCTGCTCCTCCGGCCAGCGCGAAGCTGGCGAGCGCGAAGCTGGCCAGAAACGCAACGAGCGCAGCGACGGTTGTCGCGCGGTACATGAAACGAACCCTCCGCCGTGCGGGGAGAGCAAGAGCTGTGCCATCGTGGCGGGCGGCGTCGATCGCGCTCGGCGCGTC
This sequence comes from Deltaproteobacteria bacterium, assembly GCA_032128115.1. Lineage (GTDB taxonomy): Bacteria > Myxococcota_A > UBA9160 > UBA9160 > SMWR01 > JAQBHB01. The sequence goes on from JAQBHB010000098.1 coordinate 77,572, forward strand.
GCAAGGGCTCCCGGCGCAGCCGGGCGCACCGAAATGGCTGCGCATGCAGCACCAGCCCTGCCAACTCCGGCGGCGCGGTGCCGCGAAAGTTGTCGGGGGAAGTCAGCGTGGATTCTCGGGTCGAGACCGCTTCGGGCAGGTTGTCTGGACGGCGCGAAGAGGGCGTCCGGGTTTTCCGGGGCATCCCGTACGCGAGCCCGCCGGTGGGCCGCCGGCGCTTTCGCCCGCCCGTGCCGCCGGAACCCTGGGCCGGAGTGCGCGACGCGACCCGGCCGTCGGCGTCCGCTCCCCAGAAGCCGGGAATCATCGCGGGCCTGCTGGGCGCAGGTGTCGAGCGCAGCGACGAGGACTGCCTGTCGCTCAACGTCTGGACACCGGGCCTCGACGCGGGCCGGCGTCCCGTGCTGGTCTGGCTCCACGGGGGTAGCTACCTGACCGGCTCGGGCTCGCTCCCACTCTACGAGGGCCGACGCCTGGCGCAGCGAGGCGACGTGGTGGTCGTCACCCTGAACTACCGGCTCGGCGCCCTGGGATGGCTGGCGCTTCCGGCTCTGGCAGCGGAGGAGGGGGGCACCCTGGGAAACCTGGGCCTGCTGGACCAGATCGCGGCCCTCGAGTGGGTGAGAAACCAGATCGCGCTCTTCGGGGGCGACCCGGAACAGGTAACCGTGTTCGGGGAATCGGCGGGCGCCATGAGCGTGGGCGCCCTGTTGGGAGTGCCGCGAGCCCGCGGCCTGTTCCGGCGCGCCATCCTTCAGAGTGGCGCGGCCGCGAACGTGCACGATCGCGATGACGGAGTGCGCGCGGCCGAGACCTTCATGAAGGAGATGGGGCTCGCTCCGGGCGACGTGGCGGGTCTGCGCGCCGCGCCGGTGGAGGCGCTGATCGAGGCCCAGGACCGCTGCGGGCCCGCTCTGTCCTTTGTGGTGCCGGGCCTCGCGTTCCAACCGGTGGTCGACGGCGACCTGTTGCCGCGACAGCCACTGGATTCGCTCGCGGATCCGTCCTGGCCGGCGTTGCCGATCCTGATCGGCACCAATCGCGACGAGTGGAAGCTCTACGGCATCGGCGACCGGCGCGCGCGAGAGCTGGACGAGGCCGCGCTCCTGCGCCGCTGTCAACGCAACCTGCCCGGTGAGGACGCTTCGGGCCGCAGCCGCGCCGAGCGCGTGATCGAAACCTATCTCCTTGCCCGCACGGGGCGAGCGGGTGTTTCGCCTCCGGATCTGTGGTTCGCCATCGAGAGCGACCGGCACTTCCGCTATCCGGCCATGCGCCTGGCCGAGATCAATGCGAAGCGTCAATCCGACACCTACGCCTATTTCTTTACCTGGGAGTCGCCGGCCCTGGGTGGCGCCCTCGGCTCGTGTCACGCCATCGAGGTTCCGTTCGTGTTCGGGTGCATCGAGGATGGCCTGGTTCCGAAGTTCGTGGGCCGGGGGCCCGCGGTGAGCCGCCTGAGCCAGCAGATCCAGGATGCCTGGATCGCCTTCGCACGGAGTGGCCGCCCGGGTCACACGGGCCCGGGCGACTGGCCCGCCTACGAGGCCGCTCGCCGCGCCACCCTGGTGCTTGGCGAGCAAACCTTCGTCGAGCATGCGCCTGCGGAAACCGAGCGCGCCCTGTGGGCCGATCTGGAAACCTGATCGCCGCGGCGGAGCGGTCGTCGGGTATCATGCCGCGCGATGATCGGCATCGGGCTGCTTCTGGCGTTTGCGTTGGCCTACGGCCTGATCCGCGTGGCGGCCGGCTATCCGCGACCGCCGCGGGCCTTTGGCTTCCTCATGCGGGGCGAGGCGGCCTTCCTGAGGGCGGCTGCGGAGGCCACCTATCCAGCCGCCGGCGCCATTCCGATCTCGGGCGGCGATGCAAAGATTTCCGAGTACGTGGATCGCCTGTTGGCTGCGTCCCACCCGCGGATCCGGCTCCAGATGCGGATGCTCTTCTTCCTGATGGAGCACGCCACGATCATCCTCCCTGCGCCGGGACGCGGCGGCCGGCGCCGCTTCTCCTCGCTGGATCGCGATCAGCAGGCGGCGGTACTCGATGCCTGGGCCGAAAGCCCCTACTGGCAGCGGCGCCTGGTGTTTTCGAGCCTGCGCGCGATCCTGACCATGGGTTACTTCGCGCACCCGCCATTGCTCCGCCATCTGGGCGTGGCGCCCCTGGCCATCGACTCGCCCATCTGTGAAGCCGATCTGCTCTATCCGCGAATCGGCGCCATGCCCGCAACCATCGCTTACACCCGCGACGATCTCACGCCCGCGAGCGCCGGCACGCCGCTGGCCCTGGATGCCCCCCTCGATCCCCGCTACGCGGCCGAGGAAGCATGAGCGTGGCTCTCACCGCTGGCGATCTGCGCGTATTCGCCCAATACGATCGCGACTTCAGCGAGGAAGTGGACGTGGTGGTGGTGGGATCCGGCCCGTGCGGCTCGGTGATGGCCAAGGAGCTCACCGACGCGGGCCAACGCGTGGCGCTGCTGGAGGAAGGGCCGCCCTTTACGCCCCAGGAGTACGTGATCGACGGTGCGCTCTCCATGGCGCGCACCATGCGCGAGGGCGGCCTGCGCGCCACCACAGGCACCGTGATGCCCACCATGCAGGCCATCGCCCTGGGTGGTGGCTCCCTGGTGAACTCGGCCATCTGCAACCGCGCTCCCGACTTCGTGCTCGACCGCTGGTGCAGCGAGTTCGAGCTCTCGAACACGACGCTGGCGGACCTGGACCCCCACTACGACGCGGTGGGCGAGTTCCTCGGCATCGCGCCGACCCCGGACGACGTGCAGGGGGAGCGCAACCTGCTCTTCCGACGCGGATGCGACGAGCTCGGTTATCCCAGCGAACCCATCGCGCGCAACGTGCGCGGCTGTCGCGGCAGCGGTGAGTGCTTCACCGGTTGCCGCGTGCGCGCCAAGCAGTCCATGGACATCACCTACGTTCCCGAGGCCCTGCGCGGTGGCGCGCGGGTCTTCACGTCGCTGCGGGTGGAGAATCTGATGGCAGACGGTCGCCGGGTGAGCGGTGTCGAGGGTCGGGTCGTGGCCCCCTTCAGCGGCCGTCCGAGCCATCGCTTCCGCATCCGCGCGCGCGCGGTGGTGCTGGCCGCCGGCTGTATGGCGACCCCGGTGATCCTCCAGAAGAGTGGCAATCTGGCCAACCGCTCCGGACAGGTGGGCGAGAACCTGCAGTTCCACCCGGGTGTTGCAATCATGGGCGTGTTTCCCGACAAGGTGAACCCGCAATTCGGGGCCACCCAGGGCTACCAGTCTCGTCACTTCCTGAAAGAGGGATTCAAACTCGAGACCCTGTGGGCACCGCCCGCGGTGTTGGCGGTGCGCATGCCGGGCTCCGGCGAGGTGCTCAAGCAGCGCCTGGCCGCCGTGCCCCACGCGGCCATCTGGGACGCCATCGCCAGCTGCTCGCGTTCATTGGGTCGGGTGCGGGCGCGCCGGCGCGGCATGGATCCCAGGATCAGCTGGCACCTGCATCCCGAAGACCTTCCCATCCTGACGCGAGCGCTCTGGGTGCTGGCCGAGATCTTCTTCGCCGCCGGGGCCCGCTACATCGTGCCCGGCGTCCACCGCATTCCGGACGAACTCCACTCGTTGCAGGAGGCAGAGATTCTCCGCACCCACCCCATGAAGGCCACCGACCTCGTGACCGGCGGCAACCACGCCTTCTGCACCACACGCATGCACGGCGATCCCCGGCGCGGCGTGGTGGACCAGTATGGCAAGTGCCACGACCTGGAGAACCTCTGGATCGCCGACACGGGCATCTTCCCCCAGTGCCCCTCCGTGAATCCGATGTGGACGGGCATGGCCCTGGCCCACCGGGCCGCGGGCCGGCTGGCGGCTCAGCTCTAGCACCGGGCCAGACCCGCCGGATACCACCCAGGGAGGCCCTTTCGGGCCCCCCTGGGCCCGTCCGGCCCCCCTACATCGCAGGCCCGGTCCTGCCGATACGGGAGGAGACCCGGGACCGCTCCGGGTCGGGGGGACTCCGGATGAAGACCATGCTTGCCGTCTCGATCGCCGCGGCGTTTCTGCTGCTGCCCGGCTCGGCCGCAGCCGACGTCAACGGGTGCAATGGGCTCAACAACCAGATCGATCACTACACCAAGCTGATGGAGCGGGCCGATCAGCTCGGCAATTCCATGTGGGAGCAGCGCATCGGCAACCACCTGGAGGGCCTGCTGGCCCAGCGGTCCGCGATCTGCCCCCAGTACGAGAAAGACGACGGCACCATGCGGGCCATTGCGGCCCTGGTCAAGCTGGCCGCCAAGGCCGCTGTGACCTACTTCACCATGGGTGCCTTCTAGGAGGCTCTTCTCCGCTTCTTCGTGCGTGCCCAGAGTGGCACGGATAGAATACGAAGAACCCGGAGGTCCCCCCCCTGTGAAGCTCTACGAGTACACCCAGGCTCCCAATCCGCGTCGCGTTCGCATCTTCCTGGCCGAGAAGGGGATCCAGGTCCCCCTCGAGCAGGTGGACATCGGCCGTGCCGACAACCGCAAACCCGACTTCCTCGCCAAGAACCCACTGGGCGGCGTGCCCGTGCTGGAACTCGACGACGGTCGCTTCGTCGCCGAGTCGGTGGCGATCTGCCGCTACTTCGAGGAGATCCACCCCGAGCCGCCGCTGATGGGGACCGACGCGGCCGATCGCGCCATCGTCGAGATGTGGAACCGGCGCATGGAGCTCGAGGTGATGGGTCTGCTGACCCAGGCCTTCCGCAACACCCACGAATTCTTCAAGGGACGCGTGGCCCAGGTGCCGGAGTTTGGCGAGGTGTGCCGGAGCGCAGCACCCAAGCGCCTGGAGTGGCTCGATCGCGAGCTCGGAGATCGCCCCTTCATCGCTGGCGACCGCTACACCATTGCCGACATCACGGCCCAGGTGGGAATCGACTTCGGCCGCGTGGTGAAGGTGCGGATCCAGCCGGAGCTGAAGAACCTGACCCGCTGGTACGAGTCCGTCTCCACGCGCCCGAGCGCCGGGGCCTAGCCGTGAAGCACCGACGCCTCGGTGAATCCGGTCTCGTGGTTTCCGAAATCGGCCTCGGCACCATGACCTTCGGCAGCATGGCCGACGAGAGCACGAGCCTCGCCATCCTGGACAAGGCCTTCGACGCCGGAGTCGACTTCCTCGACGCGGCGGAGATCTACCCGGTGCCGCCCGATAGCCGCTACGCCGGCGCCAGCGAGGAGATCTGTGGCAAGTGGCTGGCCGGCAGGCCCCGCGATGCCGTCTACGTGGCCAGCAAGGTGGCCGGTCCCTTCGGCGGCTGGTTCCAGGCGCCCATCCGACACGGCAAGACCAGCCTCGATCGGCATCACATCCAGCGCGCCGTCGAGGCGAGCCTGCGCCGCCTGGGCACGGACTATCTGGATCTCTACCAGACCCACTGGCCGGATCCCGACCTTCCCATCGAGGAGACGCTCGAAGCCCTGGACCGATTGGTAGAAGACGGCAAGGTGCGCGCGGTGGGTTGCAGCAACGAGAGCGCCTACGGGCTCACCCGGAGCCTGTGGCGGGCCGACCGCGAGGGCACCGTCCGGCATCAGACCATCCAGAACAACTACAGCCTGTTGAATCGCCGCTTCGAAGACGAGCTGTCCACGGTGTGCCGCCGGGAGAAGGTGAGCCTCCTGGCCTACAGCCCGATTGCGGCAGGCGTGCTCTCGGGAAAGTACGCGGAGGGGGCCTGGCCCGAAGGTGCGCGCTTCACGCGCTATCGCGAGGACAGCCCGCGCACGGCGAGCATGACCGACCGCTTCGTGAACGAACGCAGCCAGGAGGCAACGCGCCGGTTCGCGGAGATCGCCAGCGATTGTGGCCTGGCTCCGGTGACGTTCGCGGTGGCGTGGACCCTGAAGCAGGACTTCGTTGGCTCCACGTTGATCGGAGCCACCCACCCGGACCAGCTGGACGAGACGCTGGCCGCGGCCGACGCGGTGATTCCCGACGACGCCCTGAAGGCCTGCGATCGCGTGTCGAAGGAGATCCGCTATCCGTTGGGTTAGAGCCGGCGCCGTGATTCTGGTGGCAGCACTCGGGCCCGCGAGCGGAGTCGCCGGCTCGGATCGGGGCGCCGACGGTCGCTTCGACAAGCGCGTCTCTTCCCACTTCGTGCTCTTCCAGGACGTAGACATCGACCGCACCGGCGGGCTGCACGGCTCGCGGCGCTTCGAGCAGCAGGTGTTGGACGCACTCGAGCAGGGCTACGACCTGCTTGGCGATGCCCTGGGGCTTCGGCCCGAGGGCAAGATCCAGGTGCTCGTCTACGACCCGGTGATCTTCGACCAACAATTCGGGGGGTTGTTCCGCTTCGCGGCGGCCGGCTTCTACCAGGGGGTGATTCGCGTGCGCGGCAATACGGTGGTGCACACGGGTCTGGTCCGCGTGCTGAACCACGAGCTGGTGCACGCGGCCCTGGACGCGGCGGCTCCCTCCTACGTCTATCCCGGCTGGTTCAACGAGGGGCTGGCCGAGTGGTTCGAGGCGCGCACGCTGGGCAAGCGCCACCTCAGTGGAGGCGAGTACGGCGCGCTGGTGCGCACCCGCCAGGCCGGGGGCCTCTTCCCGCTGGAGAGCCTGAGCGTGGCGAGCTTTGCGCGATTCGGGCCCGACGCGGCGCGGGCCGCCTACCTGCAGTCGTACGGCATGATCGAGTTCCTGGCGCGGCGCCATGGCGAACGCAAGCTGCGCGAGTTCTCGCTGGGCCTCGTGCGCTCACGCGACCTGGAGCGCACCCTGTCCCGGGTCTACCGCAGCGATCTGGGAACGCTCGAGGCGGATTTCCTGGCGGAGCTCAGCTGATTCCGGTGACCCGCTGGCAACTCGCGCTCGCGGTCGCGCTCGCGATGGCAGGCCTCGGCCTGCTCCCGTTGGCCCTGGCTTGCGACGACGGGGCGGGCCGCAGCGGCACGCTGCCCTCGGTGTCGGCAGCACGCATGGCGGCGCCGGACTTCACACTGGTGGACCAGAACGGGGATCCCTTCGCCCTGGCCGACGTGCGCGGCAAGGCCGTGGTGATGGACTTCATCTTCACCCACTGCCCCGGGCCTTGCCCCATCCTCACGGGAATCAACGTATCTTTGCAGCGCTCGCTTCCGCCGGAGTTGCGCGCCGCAACGCACTTCGTGTCGATCACCATCGACCCGGAGCGCGACAGCCCCGAGGCCCTGGGTGACTACGCCCGGGCCCGCGGCGCCGATCTGTCGGACTGGTCGTTTCTCGGGGGGCCCGTTGCGCAGGTGGAATCGGTGACGCGCTCGTATGGCGTGGCCAGCATGAGCGAGCCCGGCGGTGAGATGAACCACCAGCTGGTGACGGTGCTGATCGATCCCGAGGGCCGGATCGCCGAGCACTATCTGGGCGTAGATCACGAGGCCGACGAGATCCGGCGCGATCTGGAGAGCCTGATCCCGTGACCGCAGCGTTGGTGGTGGGGGGCGGCGTCGTGGGCTCGGCGATCGCCTGGACGCTGGCGCGCGAGCGCGCCGACGTGACCCTGCTCGAGCGCGATGAGATCGCCGCACACGCCTCGGGTGTGGCGGCGGGGATGCTGCAGCCCATGGGGGAGTCCTGGGGCAACCCGGTCTTCCTGCGCTGGGGCCTGCGCAGTCTGGCGATGTTTCCCGAAATCGTCTCGGACCTGCGTGAGCGCACGGGCATCGACCCGGAGTACCAGGCAAGCGGCGCGCTCAGCGTGGCGTTTGACGAAGAAGAGGCCGCGGCCCTGCGCCACAAGGCCGAGAGTCTGGCCGACAACGGCCTCGAATACCTGGACGCGCAGGCGGCGCGCAGCGCCGAGTCGCGCCTGGCCCACGACGTGTGCGGTGCCGTGTGGTCGCCGCGCGAGGGTCACGCGCGCAGCGGATTGCTGGCCCAGGCCTTCGCGGCGGGTGCTGCGCAGCGGGGTGCCCGGGTGGAGACCGGTGTCACGGTGTTGGGGCTTTTGCGCCAGGGCGATCGGGTGATCGGCGCCCGCACCACGGCGGGCGATCGCTTCGCTTCCGAGGTGATCCTGTGCCTGGGGCCCTGGAGTCCCGTGTGCGCCGACTGGCTCGGGGCGTCGTGGCTGCTTCCCGTCGAGCCGGTGCGCGGCCAGATCGCTGCGCTCGATGCGCCGCGGATTCCGCTGTCCAGCGTGATCGTCGGCGGCGGTGTCTACCTGGTCCCGAAACAGGACGGAAGCCTGGTGGTGGGCGCCACCCAGGAACACACGGGCTTCGACTGCCGGGTCACGGCCGCGGGCGTTGCGCAGTTGCTCTCGGCGGCGCTGCGGGTGGTGCCGGCCCTGGCCGACTGTCGCTTTCGCGAAGCCTGGGCGGGCCTGCGCCCCGCCACACCCGACCGCTTGCCCTAGATCGGCCGGGTGCCCGGTGTGGACGGCCTGGTGCTGGCCACCGGCCACTTCCGCACCGGCATCCTGTTGGCACCGGTGACGGCCGAGCTGGTGTGCGACCTGGTGCTGGGCAAGGGACTGCCGGAAGAGGCGGCCCCGTTCTCGCCGGCTCGATTCCTGTCGAGCTGACTGCACTGCGCTCGTCCGAGGCTCGCTGCGCGGAGCCCGACCGGCCCAGCTGCGGCCTGGGCTTCGAGCGGATCCCGAGAGTGGATGGTGTGAAAATCACCCACTCGATCCACGCCTCGGGGCTCCAAGTCGTTCGTGCGCAGGCGCCAGAGGTCAGGGGCGTGACCCGATTCTTCACCCGCTCTCGCATCAGAAAACCGTCCAGCACAGCGCAAGATTCTCCGCAAAGAGGGACTCCACGGGTAGGCAACTCGACCGAAGGATCTGCCCCGGACGTTCAGATACTCGCTACCCGGCCCGAAATTCCAGCGTGAGTGGATTCCAGCATGAGCGGAACGGTCGCCGAGAACAGGGAATCCATGTTGCCGGAAACCGTCTACACCCCCGACCCGATGAATCGTCGCCCGATCGCGGCGGCGATGGAAATGTTGCGAGACCTGAAGGCTTGTAGGGGGCTGGCGCGGCAGCTCCTGATTCGCAACCTGAGCGCTCGATATCGGCAGACCCTACTTGGCTACGTCTGGGCGATCATTCCCGCCATCGCGATGACGGTGACTTTCACGTTGCTGAGGTCGAGCGCAATCCTGCGTCTTGGCGAGACCGGAATTCCCTACTCGGCGTACGTGATGACGGGGACACTACTCTGGGCTGCGTTCGACGGTGCCATCAAGGTTCCGCTTCGAGTTGCCATCGACTCGATCCCAATGCTGACGAAGGTCAATTTTCCCCGTGAAGCACTCATCGTGGCCGCTCTCGGAGAAGTCGTCTTCGACACTTCGATCCGCCTCCTGTTGATGGTTCCGGTCTATCTCTGGTTCAAAGTCCCCGTCCCCGGCACGATCGTGCTTGCGCCTCTCGGGTTCCTGGCGATGATGGGGCTCGGGCTCGTGATCGGCGTCATGTTTGCGCCCTTGGGTGTTCTCTACCGGGACATCCAGAAGGGTGTCGATATCGCCGCGGCATTCCTGTTCTTTCTGACCCCGGTCGTCTACCCGCCGCCCGAGTCTGGAATCGCTTCGGTGCTCGTGGGCCTCAATCCTGTGAGCCCCCTCGTGGTGACGGGTCGCGAACTCCTGACGACGGGAAGCCTGACCCAGCTCCCGGAGTTCATGCTGGTGATCGCACTGATTGCCATGGCCCTTCCGCTGAGCTGGCTCTTCTTCAGGGTCTCCATGCCGCACGTGATCGAGCGGGTGAGCGCATGATCGCGGAGAGCAGGTCACCGCATGAAACCCTGATCCAGGTGGAAGGAGTCTCGAAGAAGTTCTGTCGCAGCCTCAAACACTCGCTCTGGTATGGCCTGCTGGATATCGCCTCGAGCTTCGCAGGGCCTGTCGGGCCGAGAGAACTGCGTCCCCACGAATTCTGGGCCCTGGATGACGTCTCATTTCAGCTGCGCCGCGGAGAATGCCTGGGGCTCGTCGGTCCGAACGGATCGGGAAAGAGCACGCTCCTCAAGCTGGTCAATGGCCTGATCCGTCCCGACAGGGGAAAGCTCACCATCCGCGGCAGGGTCGGGGCCCTGATCGAGCTCGGGGCTGGGTTCAATCCGATCCTCACGGGCCGCGAGAACATCTACAACAACGCTGCGGTTCTCGGAATGAGCCGCCACGAAGTCGACCAGAAGCTCGACTCCATCATCGACTTTGCGGACATCGGCGACTTCATCGAAACCCCCGTGCAGGCTTACAGCTCGGGGATGAAGGTTCGCCTCGGATTCGCAGTGGCCGTGCACCTGGAGCCGGACGTATTGATCATCGATGAAGTCCTTGCGGTGGGAGACGCCGGATTCCGAAGCAAGTGCTACAACGCCATTGCGGAGCTGGCAGAGCGGACCGCCATCATCTTCGTTTCTCATGCCATGTCGAGCGTGTCGAGACTCGCGAACGAGGTCCTTGTCCTCGACAACGGCAAAACCCGATTCCAAGGCTCAACTTCCGAGGGCGTGCTCGAGTACTTCAATCTCTTCGCGACGCCGGGTGAGGGGGCTCGCTCCGGGAACGGCAAGGCTCGAATCGACGAAATCGAGTTCCTCAATGGCCATGACGAGACAACCACCAAGTTCCAATACGGTGAAACGTTCACCACGCGTCTCAGCGTAACCGCGCACGAGGACATCGAATTTCTATGCGTCGATCTGGTCTTTTCGGGGATGGGTCAACAGGTGGTAGCCGAGTGCAACAACGTCTTTGCCCAACATCCGATCCGGCTCGCGCGAGGCCAGACGCTGTCCATCACCATGACCATTGAAGAACTCACGCTGAACACCGGATGCTACCAGCTCTCGGCTCTCCTTCTTTCCAGAGACATGATGGAGCACTACGACTGGCGCCGAGACTTCGTCACCATCGAAGTCCTCGCACCCCAGGTCGGAGTGGGTGGACAGCAGTTTCGAGCCAAATGGGAGATCCACGAGTGAGCCTCCGGGGTCGAATCAGAGCATCGATCCGGAGCCTCTTGCGCCATGCTGCCGGGCGTGCGGCACCGGTACCGGTCCGGACGCGAGACTGGTCCCTCCGGAGCAGCGAGCGCCAGACGGGCGCGAGTCTCTCGGACATACGACGGGATCATCGCGTCCGCTACGAGCACGCAGCGCGCTCTCTGGAGCCTCTTGTGAATCGACAATCGTTCGGCCTCGATCTCTTCTGCGGAACGGGCTACGGCACCTACCTTCTCAGCGAGCACCTCTCCTGCTCGGTGCTCGGAATCGACGCATCACAGGAAGCGATCGCGTTCGCAGGGGAGCATTTCTCCACCGCGCGAACGCTCCATGCCCAGAAAATTTTTCCCTTCGAGCTGCCACGCTCGAAATTCGACTTTGTTACGTGCTTCGAATCTCTGGAGCACGTCGATGAATGGTCGCTTCTGCTCGATGAACTTGCCGCGGCGCTCAAGCCGGCGGGGGCGCTCTTTCTCTCCATTCCAAACGAGGCCGTTCTCTCTCTCGGCAAGAATCCCAACAGATTTCATGTTCGCCATTTCCAGGTCGACGAGATACTCGGCGAAGCGGCCGAGCGCGGACTGGATACTGTGAGCTGTTACGGACAGGATGCCTACGTTCTCGAGGATGGAAGGGTCCTGGGCCTCCTGGTTGATTCCGAGGTCGGCCTTCAGGACGAGAAACTCATGCAGTTCTCGATCTTCGAATTTCGAAAGGGCTCCCGATGAGCCGGGTCCAATCCCGCCGTTCTCGTATCGGCAGGCTTCGCACGGCACTCTCCCTGCGGGCAAGATCGCGTCGCCTGATCCGCTCGATGCTGCTCTCGGCATATCCTGCGAGTCCGAGCTCGATCGGGGAGATCAATGGGATTATCGAGGGCCGAATCCTCGCGTCCGTCGTGGTTCTCCTGGTGGGCGGCCTGTTGCGTGGAATTCCCGGCTTGGCACGGATCCTCGGCATGCTGCTTGAGGGGCTCGGCGGCGAGGTTCCGCTGAAGCCAATCATCTGGTCAGCGGACGAGGGCCCGAGGGTCCTGATCAGCATCCTGAGTTGGGACGCGCCGCATTACGTAGGAAGGCTCCTGAGAGATTTGAAGGAGAACCTCCCGGGCAACTGTGCCCACCACATCCGCATTCTCGATCAGGGCTCGCGGAACCGGACGCGGCGCCTGGTGAATCGTTTCATGAGACGAATTCCGCACGCGACCGCTTCACTGTCTTCTCGCAACATCGGGTTCTCAGCCGGGCACAACTCCAACTATGACGAGGTCTGGAGGCGCTCGCATTTCGACTACTTCGTCGTGTTGAACAGCGACGTCATCTTTCGCAAGGCCGGTTGGCTGGACACCCTCTTGATCTTCATGGAAACCCACGCGTCGGTAGCCGTGGCGGGACCCTCTGCCTATTGCATTCGCAGGGAGTCGGGCGAGCTTCGCGGACATGGGCGCCCCGCAGACCCCCAGGAAATCGGGGCCGGCCTGTGGGATTTCGTGAGTGGGGCCATTTCGATTCTCCGTACACGAACGATCCGCCGGCTGGGGCTGTTCGATACGACCTATACGCCGGGCTATTTCGAAGATTCCGACCTGTGCTTGCGCTACGCGCGTTATGGCGAGAAACACGCGATCGTTCCGGACTGCCCATTCGAGCACCGGTATCTGAAAGGACGACCTTCATCGGTAGGCGCTCATCGCCGGAATCTCGATGAGAGGTTTGGCGATTTCATGGAGCGAAATCGCAATGAGTTCCTGGAGCGGTGGCTGGATTCGGATTCCTGGCCGAGAGAACCCGAGGCGCTCGCGCAGACCCACCCGCTCATCTACTTTCCGCCTGAAGCCCTAGACGCCGACTGTTGGATTCAGGGACCTGGAAAAGGGACACGAGACGGCTTCAGCTACGACATCGGCTTGAAGAGCCGTTTGGTGGTGCATCACTCGACCCGGATTCGCCCAGGAGCGCATTTCGAGATCCACGACGGAGGAGAAGTTCGTATCGGAGCGGGCTGCGTAATCGGGATGTTCAACTGGGTCCAGGGAAACGGCGGGGTCGAGATTGGCGCGAATACCATCACGGGACCCCATGTGTGTCTGCTTTCTACGCAGCACGGAATCGAATCCGGTCACCTGATCCGCTCCCAGCCGCTCCATCGCAAGAAGCTCACACTCGGCCGCGACGTCTTCATAGGTGCCAATGCGACGATCTGCGCGGGAATTTCGATCCTCGATGGCGCAGTTGTGGGCTCAAACAGCTATGTGGGCTCGGATGTCGCCCCCCTGGCGATCGTCGGCGGCGTTCCGGCGCGCCGGATCGGCGAGAGACGCCAGGCAGCATATCAGCGAAGCGCGCTGGCGGTGGTGGCTGTGGGAAACTCGGACCGTCCCGACCGGTTCGATTTCCAGACCAATCTGTTTGGGACCATCGGGGTCGGTTTGGCCAATCTTGGAGTCGATCTGCATCTGGTCTGTCACCCCGACGCGCCTGGGAATCCAAGTCGCATCGCGCCGGGACATCAGATCTTTCGCGAGGATCATGCCGATTTCGAAGCCCTCCTGGACCGATTCGATCCCGCTTGGCTGTTCGTCTGGAACGGTGGATCCGATGGAGACCGGATCACCCAGAAACATGCGGCGCAGCACGGAATCCCCGTCGTTTACGCGGAACTCGGCTGGTTTCCCCAGGCCACGACGTTCTATTTCGATCCATGCGGAACCAACGCGCGTTCGGAGATTCGAAATCTGGATCTGACCGGTGTCGAGATCGATCCGCGCCTGGATTCCTGGGTCGCCAGATACCTCGCGGAGATGGGCTGGGGACCCGTCGACCCAGGCGAATACGTCTTTGTCCCGCTCCAGGATGAACGAGATCTCAACATCACCTTGGCGTCTCCCTACGAGACCATGGCTGAGTTCGTCGACGCGTTGTCGCTTCGATTTCCCGACAAGCGTTTTGTGGTTCGGCCGCATCCGCGCTTCCCGGATGTCGTCTTGAATGAACGTCCGAACGTCGATGTTCGGTCAGGCGGAGGTCTCTACGGATGGCTGCGCGGGGCCAGATCCGTCGTTGGCATCAATTCGACGATCCTGTTGGAGTCTCTTTTGATGGGGAAACCCACTTTCTCGGTTGGTGCCGGGCTGGCGACGGGGCTCGACGTGATGTTCGAGGCCGCGAGTGTGGAAAACCTCGATCTCGATCGCCGCTCCGATTCGAGCCGCGAAGAACGGAGAAAGAGATTTCTCTCGGAGCTGATATTTCGCCGCCAATTGGACCGATCTCGGGCAGGTGACCCCCAGTACCTTCTCGAGAGCATGGTTGTGGGCGGGTTGCTCAAGCGCGCTCTCGAAGATTGAGTCCCGCGTGATTTCTTGTCTGCGATCAGGTCCATCGTCGCCTCGGCTCTGGTGCCGATCTGGTGGAAACTCGGATTCAGCTCCGAACTTCTGAAATCGGTTCTATAATGCCGACTCGATCGGTAGCGCTACACCCTTGAGCGCCCGCCGGAACGAGCACGAGAGTGGGAAAAGGCGTGCTCTTCAAGTCGGCCGAGTTCGCTCTCTTTCCGCCTCTTGTTCCGCTGCTCTTCTGCATTTGTCCCCAAAGCGGACGACATTGATTGCTGAGCCGGTGCCCGGCGTGGACGGCCTGGTGCTGGCCACCGGCCACTTCCGCAACGGCATCCTGTTGGCACCGGTGACGGCCCAGCTGGTGTGCGACCTGGTGCTGGGCAAGGGACTGCCGGAAGAGGCGGCCCCGTTCTCGCCGGCTCGATTCCTGTCGAGCTGACTGCACTGCGCTCGTCTGAGGCTCGCTGCGCGGAGCCCGACCGGGGTCGGCATTGCGCAGTCCGTCCAGTGGATTGCAACGCGTTCTCCTCGCGCCGACAGCATTGCCGAATCCCGGATCACAGGTAGCCGAGTGCCCGCAGCTGCTCCTTCACCTCGTCGGAGAGCTCCCGCGCCGGCCGCTCGGGGTCGTCGGCCAGGATCGGGTCGAGCACGGCGCGCAGCAGCGCTACCCGCTCCGGGTGCGTTGCCGCCACGTCGCGAGCCTCACCCGGGTCGTTCGCCAGATCGAAGAGCTGGTACTGCGCACCCCCGGGCTTCGGGATGTAGACGAGCTTCCAGCCCTCGTGACGGATCGCACGCCGCTTGCCGCGAATTCCAGGCAGGTAGACATCGGGGCTCGCGCCGACGAAATCGCGGCCGCTCTCCGCGTAGGCGGGCATGGCGGGCAGCGCCCCTCCCGCGATGGCGGGCAGCAGGCTGATGCCGTCGAGGCCTTCGGGAACCGCCCGGCCCAGTGCGTCGAGCAGTGTCGGGGCGATATCGACCGTCCGCACCTGTTGGTCGACGGTGCGGGGCGCCGTCCGCGAGGGGTGCCCGGGTGGGAGTCTCACGATCAGCGGAACGCGCAGGACGGGCTCGTCCACCCTCGCGCCGTGCTGCAGGTAGCCGTGCTCGCCGAAGCTCTCGCCGTGATCGGAGGTGACCACGACGACGGTCTCGTCGAGAAGGCCGCTCTCGCGCAGCCGGTCGATCAGCCAGCCGATGTCAGCGTCGGTGCGCCGCAACCCGGCGTCGTAGTGCGCGATCATGTGGCGGATCGTCTCCTCGCTGTAGTCGTAGTCGAAGAAGGCCCGCCGGTATTGCTCCGGGTCGGTGATCCGGAGCCCCTTCCCGCGCGCTCCGGCCGCGATGCCCAGGGCGCTCCAGCCGCCCTCGTTGAAGCGGTGGTCCTTGCCCTGACACGTGTCCAGGTCGGCCATCTGCTCGGGAGTGGCCCCGTAGGGCCAGTGGGGACCGTTCATGCGGACGAAGGCAAAGAAGGGCCGCTCCTGCTCCGCGATCCAGTCCCAGGCCGCCTCCAACAGATCGCGGTCGCTGGTGGCCGAGGCGTCCTCGATGAATCCGAAGCCGCGTCCGGCGGTGATCCTGCGGATGAAGGTGACCCGATCGAACACAGCCGTGACATGGCCCGCCGCCGCGAGCTCGCTGGCGAGGGTCGGGGTGTCGGGCGCCAGCGGCCAGTCGCCCAGGTAGCGCACGCCGTGATGCGGCGGGTACAGGCCCGTCAGGATGGAGGCGAACGACTGGAAGGTGCGCGGCGCCACCGTGATGGCCTGGCTGAAGTTCACGCCGTCGGCGGCGAGGGCGTCCAGGTGTGGGGTCTCGATCCCGTATCCGTTCGTCGAGAGATGGTCGGCGCGCACCGTGTCGGGCACGACGACCAGCACGTTCCACGGGCGCTGCGGGGGTGCGCAGGCGAGCGCGAGGCAGGCCACGCATCCCAGGGCGACGGCGCGCAGGGCGATCAACGCGGCCCCTCGAAGGCGGTCAGGCGACACAAGTGGCCATCGGCGAGGACCGCGTACGCAACATGGGATGCCCCCGGGTCGTAGCGCGGCACGATACCCGTCCAGTGCGAGCGGGGCGAGAGATCGGAATCCGGACCTCCCGCGATGGCGTCCCACCAGTCGGGATTGCGATTGCCGAGGCCGCGTACCCTGCCCGTCGGGTCCGCGATCACGATCGAGGAGGGGGGCGCCGAGGCCGCGTGGTCCCAGGCCCAGCCCCGAACGCGGAAAGTGGGCCCGGAGCGGTTCTCAAGGCGCGAGACCCTGTCGATTCCCCCCGAGCAGCGAGACGGCTCGGCCACGGCGCCAAGACTGCCAAGCGACCGGCCGGGCCAGTCGGCGCGAGGGTCGTCGAAGAAGCCGCGGCGCTGGTCTGCCAGCGCCTCCATCGAGTCCAGCACCAACTCGACGCTGCCACCGGAGAGCCTGCGCGCGAGCGACTCGCTGCGCACGTCGAGCAGCAGCGCCAGCGATCCCATCGAGAGCAAACGGTCTCGCGACTGCTGCGCGCGCATCGCGTCCGCGAAGGCGGGAAGCATGCACACGCTCGCCAGGATCGGAAGGAGAACCAGCGCCCGGACGCTGCCACTTCGCGCGCGCGACCCGGGAACCAGACTCACTGCGGCGCACACGGCACCAACCCAGAACAGCACCGACCAGATCGCGTAGCGGGGCATGATCGACTGGTCCGCTCCCATCCCCACCCGCGCGAGCCCCGCCGCGAGTCCCGCTCCCGCCGGAAACACGGCGAGCCCCAGCGCAAGCAGGGCCCGGGGCGTCGCGCGCGCGGGTCGAAGCCAGAGGAAGAGGGCGAACACCACGAGCGCCACCAGGCCCACGGCGCCCGCCGTGGCGGCGAAGGCCAGCGCGCGCTCGTCGTCCCACCCGAACAACCCTTGCACGGTGCGCGCCAGCGCGCCGCCCACGAACGAGGCATCGAATCGCAGGATCTCAGCCAGCGCCGGAAGGCCGAGGGTGCCGGGCTCGAGCGGCACCGCCCGCGGGCGCGGCCGCGCGTGGCTCCCGGCAACGACCAGGTAGACCGCGACACTCGACGCGGCGCCGGCGGCAAGCGACGCTGTCTGCCGCAGCGGAAGCCGGGCCACGAGGGCAATTGCGAGCAGCGAGCCCCAGGTGGCGAACCCGGTGCCGAAGCTGAAGGTGGCCATCCCGGCGAAGACGCCGGCGAAGACGAGCCACCGCAGGGGCGCGCCCGATCGGGTCCGGTGCTGCACGAACGTGATCCCGCACGCCACGGCCAGCGTGAACCACAGGAGCGTCGAGGTGTTCCACAGGGCCGCGCCCCACAGCAGGCTGTGAACAACGGCGCCCCAGAACACCGCAAACACCAGGAAGGAGGCCGTGCTCCGAGCGAGCGGCGTCGAAGGCTCCCCCTCGGCCGCGAAGATCCGGCACAACACGAGTGCCGCGAGGGCGGTGCACAGCAGCGATACCCCCACGAGCAGGAGCCCCCTGGCTCCGAGCGAGAAGTCGGCAGCGTAGACCAGCAGGGTGAGGGGGATCACGTGGCTGTTGTGGGGAGTAACCAGCCACTCGCCGAAAGGCGTGGTCTGCAGCCAGGCGATCATGCGCCACTCGTCGTAGTTGAAGACCGTGAAATGGTGGCGGAGCGCGAGCCATGTCACGAACGCGACGAAGAGACCCACGAAGGCGATTTGGAGCGCCGAGAACACCGAGTCGAGTCGACGCATCGAGGCCCGAAATTCCGTCGGCGTTGCCATCGAGGCGACAAGCTACTGGATTCGCTGCGACTTGGCGCGACGCAAATCCGCTGATAGGCTGCGCCGGATCCATCGAGGGAAGCACTTGATGAATTGCAACGGCTGGCGGCGCCGGCGCTCGCGTTCCAAGACCCTGATCGGGGTCGCCGGGGTCGCGCTCACACTGCTCGCGTGCCACGCCTCGGGCGATGAGCGCCCGAGCTTCCTCGTGGTGAATCTCGACGACACGCGCTTCGACGGCATCGATCAGATGCCGGAGTTGAGGCGCAGGGTCCTCGATCGGGGCGTGGGGTTCGAAAACGCCTTCGCCCCTTCCCCCACCTGCTGTCCGAGCCGCGTCTCATTGTTCACGGGCCGCTATGCACTACACCACGGCACGCGACACGTGCTCGGGCCCTTTGGCGGAGCCCGGAGTTTCCGAGAGAGCGGCGCCGACCGCGACACGATCGCCGTCTGGCTACAACGGGCCGGCTATCGCACGGGTTTCTTCGGCAAGTACCTGAACGGCTACAACGACAAGTCCGAGAGCGGCCTGGGCCCCGACGGCGGCTTCTACCGCCCCCCGGGCTGGGACCGCTGGTGGGCCTTCGTGTCGCCCGCCCACTACGGCGGAGTCCACGGTACCGCCTACGAGATCGTCGAGGAGGACGGCGCGCGCAGCACCTTTGGAAACCATGCCGACGATCGCGAGTACAGCACCGATCGCTCCGCCGAGATGCTGAGGCGGTTTCTCTCGGATGCCACGGCGCGGGGGGCGCCCTTCCTCGCCTACTGGGCGCCCTACGCGTCCCACGTGGAGATGCCCATCCGGGAGCCTGCGCCGGCCGCGCGGCACCGGGACCAACTCGACGGGCTGGCGCCCTGGCGCCCGCCGAGCTGGAGCGAACCCGACAGAAGCGACAAGCCGCGCTGGGTCAGCACACACACGCGCAACACGCTGGTGGCCGTCCACAACGATCGGGTCCGCCAACGCGCCTACGAGTCGCTGCTGGCCGTGGACGAGCAACTCGCGGAAACCCTGGATCTCCTGAATGATCTCGGCGTGGACGACCGCACCTACGTCCTGTTCACCAGCGATCAAGGCTCCGCCTGGGGAGAGCACGGCCTCTTCATCCAGACGAAGGCCTGCCCCTACGAGGAGTGCTTGCGCATTCCCCTGGTCGTGCTCGACCCCACGCGCGAACCCGCCTCGCCTGGGACCCGCGACGCGGTTGTATTGAACCAGGATGTGGCACCCACGCTCCTCACACTGGCTGGATTGGATCCGCCGACCGGTGTCGACGGCCACAGCCTGGCGGCGTGGCTTGCGGGCCCACCTCCCGAAACCTGGCGGTCCGACTTCCTGCTGGAGTTCTGGCGCTTTCCCCGGTCCGACATCGTCGAATACCGGGGGCAGGTCGCCGACGGCGACCGCCTGCGCCTGTGGTTCGGCGACTGGCGCCCCGCACCCAGGCCCTCGTTCGTCTTCGAATTCGACGCGGACGGGCAGGTAGCCGAGGGGGCCGTCCGCGTGGCGATGGGAGCCGACGCCCGGGCGAGTGTCGACAATCTGGCAGACGCGGTCCGTGTCACGCTTTCGGGTTCCCGCACCGAGCACGATGTCGACGGGAGCCGCCTCAAGGTCCACGCCAGCGGGGACCACTATGCCAGCGTCTACTGGTGGGAGGAGGTCGACGCCAACGACGTGCTCGCCCCGAGAAACTACATCCCCGACTACTTCGGCGTGCGCGACGTCGCGAACGGATTCACCTGGGTCGAGTACGAGACGGGGGAGCGCGAGCTCTACGACCTGAACGAAGATCCCTGGCAGCTCGAGAACCGGGCCGACGATCCCGACTACACCGCCGCGCGCCTGCGCCTGGCGGCGCGATTGCGCGAGCTGCTTGGCGAGCCGCGCTAATGCATAATGGAAGGTGGAGACACTCTACAGGGTCAAGGTCCTTCGGTTTGAGGCCGGGTCTGGGTGACTCGAGAGAGACTTTCGGCAGCGGCTCGATCGAGATATACGGATGCGTGGGGGTGCTCCTGCAGAAAGCTCGCCGGAACCTCGTCAGTCACTGCACCTTCCACGGCCCTGGCGACGATGGTTGCCTTGTGGTTGCCGGCCGCCAGGAGCAGCACCCGGCGCGCACGTAGGATGGAGCCGATGCCCATCGTGATCGCATGCTGCGGAACTCCATCTTCCCCAAACGAGACCTCCGCATCGCGGCGGGTTGCCTCGTTCAGGCTCACGAGCCGCGTGCCGCTCGTGCGCGATGAGCCCGGTTCGTTGAACCCGATGTGGCCGTTGCGGCCAATGCCCAACAACTGCAGGTCGATCCCTCCCGCGCCGGTAATGGCCCGCTCGTAGTGCTCGCAGTGTTCTGCGACGCCTGGACCCGGAATCGATCCATCGAGCCCGTGAATGCTGGCTGGATCCAGATCCAGGTGATCGAGAAGGTTGTCTCGCATGAATCGGGAATAGCTGTGGGGCGAGGATGGCTGCATGGGGTAGTACTCATCGAGGTTGAACGTCACGACGTTGGCAAAGGAGAGGCCCTGCCCATGGAGACGAACCAACATCCCGTAGACCGCAACGGGGGTGGCGCCGGCGGCCAGGCCCAGAACACACGGCCTGCCGCCTTCCCCGCGCTCCTGGACGAGCTCTGCGATCTCTCGCGCCGCGGCGGCGGCGATGTCATTCGCGTCTGCGAAAACCATGACCTGGAGTCGACCTGTCTGGTCGGGATCCAGGGAATCCTCGCTCCAGCGCGCGGCGAGCGCGAGTAGGATCGCTGACACGGCATCCTTGTGCTCGACCAGCAGCAGGCGTGCCACCTGATCGGGACCGAAGAGCAGCTTGCCGAGGGTGCGTTGGTCGGCGGACAGGCGCAGGGCGAGGACGCGCGGAGCATGTTGGCGCAGCAAGGACTCGACCTCGCGGTAGAACCGTTCGGAACCGTCGTCCGCAAGCACCAGGAGCCTCGACACGCGTCTCCCGCGCTCGACGCCGGTCTTCCGGTCGACCCGCCTCAATCCCCGCTCGTCGTCCGCGAGAGCCCGCTCGGCGTGCTCCAGACTGCGAACGATTCGGCCCGCCGAGCGAGCGCTCTTGAGCGCGGATTCGAGGTCCGGCGTGAGATCGGCCCGCGCCACCCGCACTGCACCGCCCCGCCACAAGGGTTGGGCGCGCGCCGCGAGTTCGCGTGCGAGATGCGCAGCGCGGGGATCGTCTTCGACCCTTCTGGGCAGGCGCAGAGGTTCCATTCGGTCTCGTTCGTGCACGCCCGCGCCCCTGCGAAGGAGCGGCGCCCCAGCCTATCGACGGCCCTTGCGCTTCGGATCGAAGCGCTTCTTCTCCCGCGACATCCCGCGGCCGCGCGGCTGCTCACTGCGAGCACCGGGGCTGCCCCGCCCTCCGGAGCGCACGATCTGAAGCTTGGGATCGCGCGCGTCGCGATGCTGCACGAGCTTCTCGAAGACCGCCGCAACACTGGAATCGACATCGAAGCTCGACTCCACGGGGCCGATCTCGATCGCTCCGACCATCTGGCTGCGGATCTGCCCGCGGCGACAAATGTGCCCGAGCAGGCGATTGGCTGCAGCCCCACCGCGCTCACCCCAGTTGATCGTAAAGCGCACGAAGCCCTGCGCCGGCTCACTCGGCGCGGAACCAGCGTGCTCACGCGGCTCGCTGAGCGCCATCGGCTCGCGGGCCGGACTTGGCTGCGCCATCTCGAGCATCAGGGCGACGACCGCTGCCGGATCGCGACCATTGAGGAGTTCCTTGGCGTAGTCGATCTGCTGTTGCGTCGGCGGCTCACCGGAGGCGAGGCGCTCGTGGATCTGCTGGCGGAAGCGCTTGCGAAGCTGCTTTCGCACCTTGCCCGCGCTCGGTGCGGGCAGCCACCGGATTTCGATGCGGGCCGCCCCGATCAAACGTTCGATCTGCCGCCGCGCACTCGGCGGCACGAGCATCACGCTGCGACCCGTTCGCCCGGCCCTCCCCGTGCGTCCGCTGCGGTGCACGTAGGAGTCGGAGTCTCCGGGCAGATCGACGTGAATCACGAGTTCGATGTCAGGGACATCGATGCCGCGCGCGGCCACGTCGGTCGAGACCAGCGTCTTGATGGTCCCGTCCCGGAACGCATTCAGTGTTCGCGTGCGCTGGGCCTGGGGGAGCTCTCCGCTGAAGGCCTGCACCGGGAACCCGTCGCCGGAGAGTCTCTGCGCGAGTGAGGTGGTATCCACGCGGCGTTCGACGAAGATCAGACAGCGCCCGCCTTCGTTCAGGAGCAGCAGATTCACCAGCGCGGCGTAGCATTCCCGTCGATCCACGACGTGGGCGACATGCTCGATGTCTCGATTCGCAGCCCCGAGCCGAGTTCCCTCGACGTGCAGTGCACTGCGTTGGAAGCGATCGGCGAGCTTGCGCACCGGCCACGGGAATGTTGCCGAAACGAGATGGGTGCGGCGCTCGCTCGGCATCCGTTCCAGGATCGCCTCGAGCTCCTCACGAAAGCCCATGTCGAGCATGCGGTCCGACTCGTCGAGGACGACGTGTGCGACCCCGCTGCAAGCGAGCGCACCGGTCTGCAGGTGGTCGAGAGTCCGCCCCGGCGTGCCGACGACGACCTGGGGCCGACGCGCGAGTGCGCGCCGCTCGAGGCCGAGGGAAGTGCCGCCCATCACGACTTCGATGCCGAGACCGCGCACCCCCTCGAAGAGCCAGCACAGTTCTTCGCGCACCTGCATGGCGAGCTCTCGCGTTGGCACCAGCACGAGTACGCTTGGGCCCGGGCGATCGGCAGCGGCAGCGGAGGCGCTGCCAGCCAGGTGACGCGCCAGCGCCAGACCGATCGCGACGGTCTTGCCCGAGCCCGTTTGCGACGAGATCCGCAGATCGCGCCCCTCCGACTCCGCGTCCAGGACGGCGCGCTGCACGGAGGTCAGGTCCGCAAACCCGCGCCGGCGCATCGCATGGGCCAGCGGCCCGGGGATCCCCGTCAGCGGGTCGAGGGATTGGGCGCTCTCGAGGACCAGCGACTCGGGCAGCGGCAGTTCTACAGGTTCTACAGAATCGGTCATCGGGATCGGTCGTTCCTTGCTGAGCATGTGTGCAGCGCCGAGAGCTTCACTGCGTCGCCCGCCCCAGCGAGAGTGCCGGCGGCGGGAAGCATGCGTGTGATGGAGGGAGGGTGATCGCAGTGGCGAGGCCGTTGCAGCGCCCTGCCCGTTGCAGCGCCCTGCCGGCTGGCCCCTCCGGCCTGCCTCGTGAAGCGGCGGAGTATACCACCGATTGCGGTCGAGCCGCAGGGGAATGAGGGTTCCCCGGGTGGAGGCGGCTTTCCGCCTGGGAAGAGGGCTCAGCGTGCCGCTGTCGCCCTCGAATCGGGATCGGGAACCGAGAGCACCGAGGTGAGGGTCTGCGATGCCTCGAGCGCGCCATGGTACGACGTCGAACTCCTGGGTCCGCCGCGCTCCGCCAGGCGGCCCCGCCGGTAGTCGCACTTCAGCATCCACCGGAGCTGAAGTCTCTCGATCTGGAGCACGCCGGCCAACCACAGCACGAGCTGCGCCCGCGCGAGTCTCAGGTGGAGTCGGAAGGGCGACAGCTTCCGCTTTCCCAGCCGCTCACGGATCCGTATCGACTCGACGCCATTGACGAAGAATCCCTGCCGGACGTAGGGCAGCGTCATCCGGTCGGGGGAGATCGGGTGATGGACCAGGGCTTCCGGGCGGTAGACCATCCGGTATCCATCGCGAAGTATCTGGTGACCGAGCGCCCAATCCTCACCGCCGCGGAGACCCGAGCGGCGGTTGGGTCCGAGCCGCGTATCGTAGCGGTACCTCGAAAACACCTCGCGCCGGTAGGCACAGTTCGCGCCGATCGGGACACCGGTCGGCGGCTTGGTTCGGCGCCGATACTCGAGAATGTGATCCCCCAGATCCTGGCGGGGGCCCAGGAAGTGGGTGGGCCGTTCCTCGGCAAGCTCCCGGAACCACCCGGGGGTTCCCGTCTCGGGGAAAGACGGCAGAACCCGACCGCCCGTGCCCATGAGTCGGGACGGACGGGTCGGTTCGAGCAGGGGGGCCGTCAATGCCGAGAGCCAGCCCGGCATCGGGACGGCGTCGTCGTCCGTGAAGGCGATCACGTTGCCGCGGCAGGCACTGACTCCTGCGTTCAGCGCATGGGACTTCCCCACTTCGGCGGTGAACAGCATCTGATCGCACAAGCCCGCGAGTTCGAGGCGCGAGTGGGCAGCGAAATCGGAAATATCTGCGTTGAGGACGAGCACGACTTCGGCGTCGAGCGGTACCGCTTCTCGACGCACCGAACCGAGACAACTGCGCAGGGCGGCCGAGTCACGGAACGCGGTCACCACGACGCTGACGGCGATGGGAGGCGGGCCCCCTTCCCAGCACGGGTTCGCTGCCTCGGGCTTGTCGCTCAATGTGCGCTGACCCCCGGGAAGGGGCGGACTTCACTGCCCCAATCGCCGTGGCAGGGTGCCGGAGATCCCGCGAGTTTGCACTTCTTGACCCGAAAATGGGCCGACAGTAGTCTGGACCTTCCCATCGGCGGTGCGGAGTCTTGCATGGACACGAGTCTTGTTGTCGAGACCTATAACGTGCTCGATGGGACGAGTCTCCAGAGCGTGCGGCGGGCCCTGGGGGCGGCATGCGCGATATGCCCCCCGCCAGGAGGCATCGAGATCCTGCTGGTGGACGTAACGGGCGACACCACGATTCGGCACCTGCTCGAGCAGGACTTTCCCCAGGTCCGCCTGATCGATGCCAGCGGGTCGAGCTACGACGCCGCCAAGATGCTGGCGGCGAGGCAGGCGCGTGGGCGTTATGTCGTCTACCTCGACTGCGACTGCGTTCCGGCTCCGGGCTGGTTCGACCACATTACCGGCCCGCTTCGCAGCGGCGAGGCTGTCGCCACGGGCGGCATGACGCGATATCCGGGGGGCTTCTTCGCGAAGCTGCAGACCCTGATGGATTTCGGCTTCCTGTTCCCCGCCTGCGATCGGCCTCTCGGTTGCTATGCGTCCAACAACTCCGCCTTCCTGCGCGAGCTGTTGCTCCGCGTCCCCGAGCCCGAAGGCCCCATGCGCTGCAGCTGCTATCCGCACGCGCAGATGCTGGGGCGACTCGGTCTGGCGCCCCGGCTCGCTGCGAAGGCTTCCGTCTCTCACGAGCGACCTCACTTCCTGCGAGAGCGGCTGCGGCAGGGCTACGATGCGGTCGCCGCCTGTTGGATGGATCCGCAACTGTGGGAGGCGCGCTGGCTCCGCTACGGACTGGCGGCAGCCCCGCTCTTCTACTTCCACCGGGTCGCACTCGATTGGCGGCTGCTTCTCGACCACCGCGATGAGACCGGCCTGGATCGGGGGAGTGCCGGTCTCGCGCTGGGATTGCTCCCACTTCTGCGACTCGTCGATCTGGCTGGCACCCTCGCGGCACTCGCCGCGGGCCCACGGGCCCACGCGTGGTTCGATCGGACCGCGGCCGCCCGGCGGCAGTCGGCGCTCGCCTGACGCGGGGCTAGCTGCCTCCGACCCCTCGATCCTCCTCTCTGACTTCCACGCCGCATCGTGCCTGCTCCGCAGCAAGAACTCGATCGCCGTGTTGGCGCCCGCGTCGTTCCAGCCCGCCAATTCGACTGCGCGAGCCGGGACCCGGCGCGTCCACGCGATGCCGCTCCCCATGAGGATGATCGCCGGCATGGTGGGCTTCGACGACGCGGCATACGATCAGCTGGGGGATGCACGTGGCGGAGAGGGCCCGTGACGACGGCGCCTGCTGAGGCCCGGGCGCTTGCGCAGATCTCACGTTGCCGCGAAGATCCCCCTGCGCGCCCGGCCAAGCGGTGCTCTGCACCGCTCTCGTTCCGTGGAGATCGTCGCAGATGCCGTTGCGACACCGTATCGATGCCGGATTCACGTCCTGGGGCCGGTTCGTCGTACGCCGGCGTTGGCTGGTAATCGCCGCCTGCTTCGCGCTCACAGGCGTCCTGGTGTCGCGCCTCCCAGAAATCCGGGTCGACAACTCCAACGAAGCCTTCCTCCACTCGGATGACGCCGAGCGCATCCGGTACGACCGCTTCAAGCGGCAGTTCGACCGCGAGGACCGCATCATGGTCCTCCTGAATCCCGCCGAGGTGTTCGAATTCGGCTTCCTGGAGTGGCTGCGCACGCTCCACCGCGACATCGAAAACGAGGTTCCGTACGTCGAGGAGGTCACGAGCCTCGTCAATGCGCGCAACACGCGCGGCGAGGGCGACGATCTGATCGTCGAGGACCTGATGGAGGACTGGCCCGAGGACGACGCGGAGCTCGCGACGCTGCGCGCGCGCGCCCTCGGCAACCCGCTCTACATCGATGCCCTGCTCACGGAAGACGCTCGCTACACCGTTCTGATGGTCAAGCCGTTCACCTATTCGACTCTCGGTTCCGATCTGGACACGTTGGGCGGCTTCGAGGATACCGGAGCCGACGAGGCGCTCGACCTCACGGACTCCGAAAGCTACGAGATGGTCGAGGCACTCTACGCGGTCATTGCGCGCCACGAACGCCCCGGGCTCGATGTGCAGGTGATCGGCGGGCCCACCTTCGCCCACCGCATGAATCTGATGTTGCAGAAGGACGTCACGGTCTTCATGACGAGCTCGATCCTTCTCGAGTTCTTGCTCCTCTTCATCCTCTTCCGCCGGGCGTCCGGGATGATCCTGCCCGTACTCGTCGTCGTTCTGGCCATGGTCTCGACCATGGGATTCATGGTCTGGCTCGACATCCCGTTTTCAGTCACGCTCAACATCCTTCCCGCCTTCCTTCTGGTCGTGGGAATCTGCGACGCGGTCCACATCCTGGCAATCGTGTACCGGCGCCTGGCCGCTGGCGACACCCGAGAAGACGCGATCGTCTTTTCCCTGACCCACTCGGGGCTGGCCGTCGTCATGACGAGCGTGACGACAGCCGCAGGCCTGGCGAGTTTCAGCCTGGCGGCCCTCGCGCCAATCGCGCAACTCGGTGTTCTGGCGCCCGCCGGCGTGATGCTCGCCATGCTGTACAGCCTGGCCCTGCTTCCGGCGCTGCTCGCCGTCTCCCCACTCAAGCGGGCGCCGGTTCACGAAGGCCTCGCGGGGCGGGGCATCGTTGATCGCTTCCTGGCGAGCATGGGCGACATGTCCACCCGCCACCCGGTGCGGGTCGTAGCCGTTACCGCCGCGATTGTCGTTGCCGCATTTCCCGGCCTGATGCAGGTCTATTTCTCCCACGACGGGATCCGCTGGTTTCCGAAGCACGACCCGATCCGGATCGCCGAGGAGATTTTCAATAGCCAGTTCAAGGGTGCGTCTTCGCTCGAAATTCTCGTACACACGCCGGGCGAGAACGGACTCCACGAGCCCGACGCCCTTCACCGGATCCAACGCGCGATGCGCCACAGCGAAACACTCGAAGTGGCCGGACGCCCCGTGGGCAAGGTCTTCTCCATCGTGGACGTCGTGAAGGAGACCCACCAGGCGCTGAACGAGAATCGGGCTGATCACTACGTGCTCCCCGACGACCGCGAGCTGGTCGCCCAGGAGATGCTGCTCTTCGAAAACAGCGGCAGCGACGATCTCGAAGATCTGACGGACTCGACGTTCCAGACGGCCCGAGTGACGGTGCGCACGCCGTGGGTGGATGCCCTGCTGTACCCAGACTTCATCGATGAGGTCCGGAGCAGCTACAGCGAGATCCTGGGGGAAGATTTGACGTTCGAGCTCACCGGGGGCGCGGTGCTCTTTACGCGGGTCTTCGAGGCCGTGATCTACAGCATGGCGGTCTCCTACATCTTCGCGCTGGCCGTCATCACGCCGCTGATGGTCCTGCTGATCGGGAATCTCCGCCGGGGCCTGGTGGCGATGATCCCGAACCTGATCCCCATCTATCTGGTACTCGCGTTCATGGGCTACGCCGATGTTCCCCTCGACGCGGGCACCCTGTTGATCGGCGGCGTCATCATCGGACTGGCGGTCGACGACACCATCCACTTCATGCATCGTTTCGGGCGCTACTACGATGAGCGGGGGGACGTCTATCACGCCGTGCACGAGACCCTCGCTACCACGGGCACCGCTCTGCTCTTCACGTCCATCGTGCTCGGATGCGGGTTCGCCGTGTTCCTGATGTCCTACATGCAGAACACCTTCTGGTTCGGGGCGTTGTGCCTCATGGCCACCGTCATCGCATTTGCTGCGGACATCTTGCTCGGACCTGCCCTGATGGTGCTGGTCACGCGTGGGGACGGCGGGCGTGCAAAGCCACCTGCGACCCCGCAGCCGCCGCCCCCTCCCACCCCGAGCGCCACGAGATAAGGCTACTGCGCTCCGCCAGGCGTGAACGCACAGGGCATGCGCTTGATGCCGTGGATGAAGTTCGAGCGCAGCATCTCGGGCGGGCCCGTGATCTCGAGATCCGGGAGCCTGCGCAGCAGCCCGCGGAACACGACCGAGATCTCCCGCCGCGCGAGATTGGCCCCGAGGCAGTGGTGCGCGCCCGGGCCGCCGAATCCCACGTGTTCGTTCGGCGTGCGCGTCACGTCGAATCGGAAGGGATCTTCGAAGACGTCCTCGTCGCGGTTGGCCGAGTTGTACCAGAGCACGATCTTCTCGCCCTCGCGGAGCTTCTGGCCGCCGAGTTCCGTGTCCTGGGTGCAGGTGCGCCGAAAGTGCATCACCGGCGACGCCCAGCGCACGATCTCCTCCACCGCGGTGGGCGCCACGGCCTCGAAATCGGACGCCCACTTGCGTCGCTCGTCGGGGTTGTCGGAGAGCGCTTTCATGCCGTGGCTGATGGCGTTTCGCGTCGTCTCGTTGCCGGCGGCCACCAGCAGCACGAAGAAGGAGGCGATCTCCTGGTCGGTGAGCGCCTCGCTGTCGATCTCGGCGTTGAGGAGCTGCGACGTGAGATCGTTCTTCGGCTTCAGCTTGCGCTCGGCCGCCAGCTCGTTCATGAGCTCCGCGAGCAGCTTCCCGGAATTGAGCGCAGCGATCAGCGGGTTGGTCCCCTCCTTCACGTACTCCGGGTCGCCGAGGCCGAGGATGATGTTGGTCTGGTCGAAGACGAACTGCATCTGGCTGTCGGGAATCCCCATCATGTCACAGATGATTCCCAGCGGAAGCGGCGCAGCGATCTCGGTGACGAAGTCGCACTCACCCTTGTCGATCACGGCATCGATCAGCTCCGTGGCCCGCCGCTCGACGTCGCCCTGGAGCTTCCCGAGCGCCTTGGGCGTGAAGCCGCGGGACACGATTCGCCGCAAGCGCTCGTGGCGCGGATCGTCCATGGAGATCATCGAGCCGAAGAACTCGTTGAGCTCCACGGGCAGATCGGGAATCTGGGTGCCCTTGCCCGAGCAGAAGAGGTCGCCCCGCCGGCTCGCCGTGAGCACGTCGGCGTGGCGCGTCACCGACCAATAGCCCGGCCCCTTCGGCAGCGGGAGCTCCGGCGGCGGCTCGAATTCCTCGTGGAACGACATCGGCCGCTCGCGGCGCAGCAGGGCAAACGCTCCCTCGCGCTGCTCGGGCGGGAACGTCCAGAAGTCGAGCTGGTCCAGGTGAATGTCGTCGACGCTTGCGGGCAATTTGGGCTCGAACATGGGCAGGACCTCCAGGCGGGCGCGCCAGATCTCGGAATCTTCTCAGAACCGGACGCCCGTGGCCAGCGGCCCCTCCCGTGGCCGGAATCGGGCAACCACGAGGCTGAAGCGACTGGCCGAGCGAGCAGCCGCAGCGGGCGGCTAGGCGGGTGCGTTGTGGAACGTCACCGGAATCCGCCCGGGGACCCTGAACAGCGATTGGCTCCATTCAGTTTTCTCGTTCAGTAGCCGGAGATCGTCGAAACGCCGTACAAGCCCACCGATCGCAATCTGGGTTTCGAGTCGTGCGAGATGCGCGCCCAGGCAGAAGTGCACGCCGCCGCCGAACGAAAGATGGGCCGCGGTGCCCTTTTCGTTCCCATAACGGGAAATGTCGAAACGCTCGGGTTCGTCGAAGACGTCGGGATCGCGATTCGCCCCGCCGATCAGCGCGATGACCTCGCTGTCGTCCGGGATCACGTAGTCGCCGAACTGCGCATCGTCATGAAGGACGCGCACCGTTGCGGTGATCGGTCCGGAGTAGCGCAGACACTCTTCGACCGCGCTCTCGATGAGCTCCGGATGGGCGCGCAACATCTGGTACTCATCGGGATGGCGGATCAGTGTCGTCAGACCGTTTCCGATCAGACCGATCGTCGTCTCGAAGCCGGCGATCAGCAGGCCGATCGACTGCGAGAGCAACTCGAGCTCGGAGAGCTTCTCGCCTTCCTCTTCGGCGGTGATGAGCGACGAGAGCAGATCATCCGACTCGACTCCGCGGCGCTCGGCGATCAGCCGATTGAAGTAGCTGAGCAGTGAAATCCCGGCGGCTTCGACGCGCTGACGGATTCTCTCGTCGCCGAGGCCCCGCACGACGGCGAGCCCGTGGGTCGCGTCCGTCGTCCACTGCGTGAACCTGTCCTGGTCTCCGGGTGGAACCCCGAGCATTTCGCAGATCAGGGTTGCCGGCACCGGCCGCGCCAGGTCGGCGACGAGATCCATCGTGCCGAGGTTCGCTACGCGGTCGAGCAGGGAGTCGGTGATCGCCTCGATCCGTGGACGCCACGACTCGACGGCACGCGGCGTGAATGCCTTGGAGACGAGCTTGCGGAGTCGGGTGTGATTCGGCGGGTCCTGGAGCAGCATGAAGAGCCCGGCGCCTGGCTCCTCCACTGCTTGACCGGGGAGCAGGCCATTGTGGCGGCGCATTCCCGACGGCACGTTGCGCAGGAGCCGATGCACGTCCTCATACCGGGAGAGGCGCCAGCCGCCATCCGGAGTGAGGTTGACTGGCTGTCGTTCGCGAAGCTCCCGGAACCCGGGGTACGGGTCTTCGATCTGTGTGCCCGGGCCGGTGAATTCGTGGCCATACCAACCGGGAACGGGGGGTTTTCCAGCTGCGGGAAGTCGGGGTGTAGCGTCGGACATGCGGCGCTCCTGTCACTCGTCGTAGCAGAAATCCTGAAGCTCTCCGAAAAACCCCTGGCAATCGTTGCTGTCCAGGGGGACCTCCGCACACCGGTGCCGGAGCCACTCTACCGAGTCGACGAAGCTGCCGGAGGAGGGCACTCCCTTGCAAAGGTCTGGCGAGGGCTCGGCGGCTTCGAGGCAGGCGGTCAAGAACACCCGGGTCTTCACACCACACATCATGTCGTCGCATGCGTCGAGCCGTCGCAGCCCCTCCGCAAGGCAGGCCTCGCCGTTTCTTCCCTGGCCGAATTCGGCCGCTTCGGCCTTGACCTGGTCGCCCATGACCTTGAGTTCTTCTCCGTGGCTCGTGAGCCACCATGCGAAGCCGCCGATGAGCAGAGCGACGAGGAGGACGACCGTCCCCACGACGATCAAGAAGATCTTGAGGCCCTTACCGAGCGCCATGCCGCAACTCTACCGCGGATTGGGCCGATCGCCGGAGACACCGATGATCTCGCAGATCGGGTACCGTATCCGGTGCCGCCCGCGCCCGAGGGAGCCCCTGATGAAGCCTACCCATTTCTCGAAAGACACCGTTCTCGCGAGCGTGTTCCGTGACCACTACGCACTCGAGAAGGAGAAGCTCGAGTCGCTCTACAGCAAGTCGAAGCGCCACCAGTGGAACGCGGAGCTGGACGTCGATTGGGGCCGCTTCGAACCGGACGTCGACATCCTGGACCGCAGCTCGGAGTTCCTGTTTCGGCTCGATTGCGTGAACGAGCTCTCGCAATCCGACCAGTTCGCGCTGTGGCGCACTGCCAACCTCTTCCTGCTCTCCCAGGTGCTCCACGGGGAGCAGGCGGCGCTCATGACCTGCGGCCAGCTTGTAAACGCCGTCCCCGACGTCGATGCCAAGTTTGCGGCCGCCGTGCAGGTGATGGACGAGGCGCGCCACGTAGAGGTTTTCGCGCGCTACCTGGGCTGCCAGGGTGCACGCTTCCCCATCGACCCGGATCTCCAGTGGATCGTGGAGCGACTGCTGGCCGAACGACAGTGGGAGGCGAAGTGTGTGGGGATGCAGATCATCCTGGAGAGCATCGCTCTCTCTTTCTTCCGGCTGGGCGAGAAGCGGGGGGTGGAACCCGTGTTCCGGCAGTTCATTGGCCGAGTACACGAGGACGAGGCGCGTCACGTGGCCTACGGGGTCCTGACCCTGGAGGAGCGCATTCCCGCACTCGCCCCGGAGACGCGGGCGCGGCTCGAAGACTGGGCCTACGACTCGCTGGCCCGCATCGCCGGACGCGCCGGCACTCCCGGATTCCGCTCCCAGTTCGAGGCCCTGGCGGAGTCGGGAATCGACCTGGCGAGCTTCCTGCCGAAGTTGATGGCCGAGACGAGCGACACCTCCGGGGTCGACTTCGACGGGATCGAAGATCCAATGGCCCAGACGGTGATCCCGAACCTCTTGCGGGTGGGTCTGATTCCCGAGCGCCTCGTCGACGGCTACCTGGCCCAGGGGTTCCGGATCGATCGGGAGTGCCGGAGCGTCGAGGACATCCACACCTTCCACGACGACACCCGCGCCATCCGCGCCAGGTTCCGGGAGAAGGGAATCGACTTCTCCGACTCGAAGCAGGTCGGGGCCGCGTCGGGTTGAGCTTTCATCCACGGCGTCCAGGCTGCTGCTGGCTGGCCCAGGAGTCTTCGGGCGACTAGCGGTTCTCGGACTAGCGGTCCTCGGGCAGGGCGAAGGCCACCAGAGTGTCGCTCAGGTCGTCACCCATCTCGTGGAACGCCCAGTGTCCGCCGGCGGCGACGACGACGAACTGCCGCGCCTGGCCCGCATCGTCGTGCACTTCGTAGGTCATGGGCGTGGCGTTGCCGCCGGCGGGAAGCAAGCCGCGCCAGACTTCCGCGCCAGTGTCCACGTCGAAGGCGCGCAGCCAGTGGCCCGGTGCTGCGCCGATGAAGAGCAGGCCGCCGCCCGTCACCAGCGGCCCGCCCAGGCTTGGCATTCCCACAGCAACATCGAGCGGCAGGGGCGTGAAGTCGCGGAGCTTTCCGAAAGGTTCTCTCCACACGATTTCGCCCGCGTTCAGGTCCACGGCGGCGATGACACCCCAGGGTGGCGGGTTGCAGGGCGCTGCCAGCTCGATCCAGACGTCGCGCTGCATCGCGAAGGGAGTCCCGAGCTGTGGCGCCGTGTCGATGACGTCGAAGCCGATCTCTTTCTTCGCATCGTACTCTGCGCGCGGCATGAGCCGCACCTTCATCGCGAGGTTTCCGGCGTTGGTGTAGAGGCGCCGGGTGTCCGGGTCGATGGCGACGCCTCCCCAGTTGATCCCACCCGTGGGCGCCGGGTAGGTGATGCTCCATTCCGGGCCGGGCGGCGTGTAGATGCCTTCGAAGCGCATGTCGGCCAGTGCATCCTCGCACTTGCCCTGGTCCCAGCGCGTGAAGCCCCAGGGCTCGAAGGTGGTCGGAAGCAGCGGGGGCGGCTTCACCGGAAAGGGTTGAGTGGGCGAGAGCCGCTCCGCCGCGCCCGCCTGGGGAACCGGGCGCTCCTCGACGGGGAAGACCGGCTCTCCGGTCTCGCGGTTCAGGACGAAGATGAAGCCCATCTTGGTGCCCTGGACCAGCGCCGGCACGCTCTTGCCGTCGATGTCGAGGTCGACCAGGGTGGGCTGGGCCGGAACGTCGTAGTCCCACAGGTCGTCGTGCACCGTCTGGAAGCTCCACACGACTTCGCCGGTGGATCCGCGCAGGGCCACCACCGAGCTGCCGTAGTGGTCCATGTCCGCGTGCTCGCCCCGGTAGTAGTCGGGCGCCGGGTTACCGGTGGGCACGAAAACCAGGTCGCGATGCGCGTCCGAAGACATGGGCGCCCACACATTGGGAGTCCCGAGCGCGTAGCCCGCCTG
This sequence comes from Deltaproteobacteria bacterium, assembly GCA_032128115.1. Taxonomy (GTDB): domain Bacteria; phylum Myxococcota_A; class UBA9160; order UBA9160; family SMWR01; genus JAQBHB01. The sequence goes on from JAQBHB010000098.1 coordinate 111,584, forward strand.
GCTGGTGGGACGCGTGGCGTAGTCGAAGCCCGGCGGCGCCAGGTCGAACGCCCACCGCAGCGTCCCGGTACGCGCGTCGAAGGCCCGCACCACACCACTCGGCACGTCGGTCCGCACGTTGTCCAGTACGAAGGCACCCACCACCACGTGGTTGCGCAGCACCAGGGGGGGGGAGGTCACGCCGTACTCGTTCCGGCTGCTGTGCTCGCCCGCATCCGGGTTCAAGTCGACGTGGCCCGCGTCCCCGAAATCGCCGCAGAGCCGGCCGGTAGAGGCGTCGATCGCCCACAGGTTGGCGTCGATGCTGGCGAACAGGATCCGTCTCGCACACGGTTCTCCGGCCGGGCGCTGGATGTCTTCCCAGTAGGCCACGCCACGGGATGCGAGAATTCCGTAGCGCTCGCTGAGATCGATCTGGGCGTCGAAGCTCCAGCGCTCGGCACCGGTGGCGGGATCCAGCGCAATCACCCGACTCAGGGGCGTGGGGAAGTAGAGGACCCCGTTCACCAGGATGGGTGTGGCCTGGAAGCTGGTGGGACCGCTGGGAGCGTCCTTCGTGGTCAGGTCGCCGCTGCGGTAGGTCCACGCGACCTCGAGCTCGTCCACGTTGTCGCGATCGATCTGGTCGAGCGGCGAGAACTGGCGTGAATCGGTCCCGCCGTAGACGCTCCACTCGCTGGCGTCGCGAACCTGGGCCGGCGCCGCCGAGTTGGGACGGTCTTCCCAACCGCCGCAAGCACTCGCTACGAGAAGACCCGATGCGCAGGCCACGAACTTGCTCGTCGCGCGCCCAGGGTGCCCGCTACATCTCGCGCTGGCTTGCTTACGCCTCATTGTGGCGAGTTCTGGTGGTGTTCTCGAAGCGGGCTGCGAACTGGTCGCCGTCCTCACGACGATCGAGAAGATCTCGAGCCCCTTCCCGAGCGCCATGCCGCAACTCTACCTCGGAATCGGCCGATGGACTGCCCGACTTCAGGGCGAATCTGTGAGAGACGATGAGGGGGCTTCAGGCGCGGATAGCAGCGGCGGTGGAGCGCGCCACGGGCGGGCGCGGGGAGCGCTGTCCAGGAATTCGAGGAGCACAAAGCCGTTCAGCGCGGTGATACCCCTGAGGCGTGGCGATCTCTTCAGGAAGCCCCACTCCCGACCCGCGCGGACGAGCAGATAGCCGGGCCGCTGGTCGTCCAGATAGCGATCCAGCGTGTCACCCCTCGCGAGATCGACGGGGATCCGATAGCCAGCGTTTCCGCACGAAAGGTAGAACCACCACGGATTCTCAGACGCTACGAGTGCATCGGAATCGATGAGGCCGCAGAAAGGTCGATAGCGGTCGCTTTCAGCCTGCCAACCGCGCCAGGCGTTCCAGAAGGACCCGGCCCCATCTTGGAGACCATAGAGTGCAAGGACCGCGAGCAGTGGGAGTCCGCGGAGCGCGGCGCGCCGAACGCCGCCGTCAACCCACGACTCGGCGGCGGCGTCGAACATTGAGAGCGTTGCGTACCAGGCACAGACCACGCCGAGGAGCGGGTACCGCATCTCGTCGAAACCTCCATACGATGCGACCGCGACCGCCGTGAAGCCCAGCGCCGCGAAAGCCGCGAAACGTCGCTCCAGGGCGCCTGGTCCGGGCTGCCACAGCGCGAAGGCGACCCCTGGTGCCCCGAACCAACCGACCCAGAGATAGTGATCCTCCACGAACAGGACGCGCACCATCTGGCGCGCGTTGTGACCCACGGCCTCGAGGATGGCATCGCGATTTCCGTCCAGGTAGGCGAGCCAGCCAACGTACTCCTTGCCGTACAGGAACACGTCCGACGTATCGATGATCTCCAGCATTACGCCGTAGTGGGCGTACGGCGCGAAACCGGTGGCCGCCGTCACTGCGAACACGGCCGCCCTGTGCAACAGGGCGAAGGCACCCACATACACCCAGAGAGGTCGATGTCGGAAAGCGGCGCGTGGGCCGCGCTCGCAGGCCACCGCCAGCAGTACGGCCGGCAGGATCAGCCCCAGGTTGGGTCGGACCATCCAGCCGACGAGCGTGAGCAGTGCGAGCAGCAGAGCGCCGAAGGTCGACGCGGTTCCCGCCCGCAGAAAGGCGATCGCCGCGATGAGGATGCCGACCGCGGAGACCTCGGTCAGCGGTGTCGGGCTCAGGAGCATCCAGATCGGAGACCAGGTTGCCGCGATCGCAAAGGCTGTCGCCGCTGGCAGAGACATCGAGCGTCGCGCGGCGAGAACCGCGGCCGCGGCGATGAGGGCAGCCCAGGCCACCTGCCAGACCAGCAGCTCGCCGACGTGCGCGCCCAGGGCCAGGATGGGAACGAGAAGTAAGGACACTCCTGGAGGCCGGGTCGCGAACGCCGGAATCGGCGGTCGCGCGTCGGACAGATAGTGGCTGTAGAGGATCGGGTCGACGAAGCCCGCGCCTTCAAGCCAGTTGTGTGCCGTCGCGATGTATCCAACTGCGTCGGGGGGCAGACAGCAGCCGTCGCGCGCCAGGGGCAGCCCGTGCCACACGACGCCAAGCGCTACGACGCCGCATGCCGAGACGAGAAGAATTCCGTGGAGCCTTCCCCGGGTTCCCACACCGCCAGTTTACGAAGTGGCGGCGCACTTCACCACGAGCCAGGGTCTGGTCGCCAGTCCTGCTTCGGATGGCCGACATCCACACCAGCGCGCGGGCGGATTCTCGTTTCATCGGATGAACGCGGCTAGAGGTGTTGCCACGCGTGGTTCTGGAAGCGGGCGGAGAACTGGTCCGGGTGGAGGATCTCGGCCAGGATTTCGAGAGACTCCACCAGGCGCGGGCCAGGGCGGTTGAAGTAGTGGTGGCCGTCGGTGAGGTAGATGCGCTCGCGGCGCACGGCGCGCAGTTCGTTGAAGCCGTCCTGTTCCTGCAGGGGGCCGATCTCGGCGCGGGTGCGTTGCAGGTCGAAGCCGCAGGGCAGCACCACCAGTACCTCCGGGTCGGTCTTGCGCAGATCGTTCCATTCGAGCCACGGCGAGTGGGTGCCGCTCTCACCAAACAGATTGTGGCCACCGGCCAGGGCCACCAGGTCGGGCATCCAGTTGCCGGCCGCCATCAGCGGATCGATCCACTCGATGCAGGCCACCGTGGGCTGGTCGCGAATCCGCAGGGTGCGCTCGGCCACGTCGGCCACGCGCTCGGCCAGGGCCTTCACCACCTCCCGGCCCTTCTCGCCCCGATCGAGCGCATCGGCCACGCGGCGGACGTCGCCCCACACGTCGCCCAGGGTGGCGGGCTGGAGCGAGATGACGCGGGAGCGCTCGCCGATCCACTCGCCGAGCGCGTTCTCCACGTCGGCCAGGCTCACGGCGCACGCCTTGCACTGGTCCTGGGTCAGGATCACCGTGGGCGCCAGCTCGCGCAGCCGCTCCACATCCACCCGGTAGACCGACAGCCCGTCGCGGATCAGGCGCTTGACGCTGTGGTCGATCTCGGCGCTCCCGGCGCTCGGGTCGAGCACGGGCTCCGTCAGGACCGGGAGCGAAGCGACGCTCACGGGGAAGTCGCACTCGTGGGAGCGGCCCACCAGGGCCGACTCGAGGCCGAGCGCACACACGATCTCGGTGGTGCTCGGGAGTAGCGAGGCGATCCGCTCCATTTGCGGCCGGAGGGTATGCGAGACGCTGACGGGCGTCTCGCGAGGGCCGGGCTGCGCTGCAAGTACCCGCAATACCACGAGACTCCCGGGTCTGACCGCATCTGTCACGACCCCTGCGCTACTTTCGCCCTCCGGTCATGGACGCACTCACCGGCTTCCACCCCGCCGTTCGCACCTGGTTCGAACGCCGTTTCGCCGATGGTCCGACCGATCCCCAGGCACTCGGCTGGCCCACGATCGCCCAGGGGCGCGACACCCTGATTGCGGCCCCCACTGGATCGGGCAAGACCCTCGCCGCCTTCCTCGTCTTCATCGATCGCCTGTATCGCGAGTTCGAGGCGAATGGCTTCCTCGAGGAAGCGACCGACGTGGTCTACGTCTCGCCGCTGAAGGCCCTGGGCGTCGACATCCGCACCAACCTGGAGAAGCCCCTGGCCGAGATCCGCGACATCGCGCTCGAGCTGGGGCGTCCGTCGCCGGCGATTCGCGTGTTCGTGCGCAGCGGAGACACGCCGCCCTCCCAGCGCGCGGCCATGTTGCGCCACCCCCCCCACTTCCTGATCACGACGCCCGAGTCCCTGTACCTGCTGGTCACCGCCGAGCGCAGTCGCGAGCGGCTGCGGCGCGTGCGCACGCTGATCGTGGACGAGATCCACGCCGTGGCGCGCGACAAGCGTGGCTCGCACCTGGCCATCACGCTCGAGCGGCTCTCGGCCCTGTGCGACCGCCGCCCGGCGCGCATCGGGCTCTCGGCCACCCAGAAGCCCATCGAAACCATTTCGCGTCTGCTGGTGGGAGCGGGGCCGGGCACCTCGGACGCCGAGGGCCGGCCGGTGTGCGAGATCGTCGACGTCGGTCACCAGCGCGCGCTCGATCTGGGGATCGAGCTCCCGGGCAGCGAGCTCGAGGCGGTGGCGCCGGCCGAGCAATGGGGCGAGATCCTCGACTCGATTACGGGCCACGTGGCCAACCACCGCACCACGATCGTGTTCTCGAACACACGCAGGCTCGCCGAGCGGGTGGCGCACCTGCTGGAAGAGCGCCTGGGCGAGGACAAGGTGACCGCCCACCACGGAAGCCTCTCGAAGGAGCGCCGGCTCCTCACCGAGAACCGGCTGCGGGCCGGTGATCTCAAGGTACTGGTGGCAACCGCCTCGCTCGAGTTGGGAATCGACATCGGACCGGTGGATCTGGTGTGTCAGCTCGGTTCACCCCGGAGCATCGCTACGTTCCTGCAGCGCGTCGGGCGCTCGGGACACACACGCACCGCCACGCCCAAGGGGCGGCTCTACGCCACCACCCGCGACGAGCTGGTGGAATGCGCGGCGCTCCTGCGCGCGGTGCGGTGCGGCGATCTGGATCGGGTGGTGCCGCCCGTTGCCCCCCTGGACATCCTGTCCCAGCAGATCGTGGCCTGCTGTGCTGCCGAAGACTGGGTGGAGGACGACCTGTTCGCGCTGATGCGCGGGGCGGCTCCCTTTGCCGGGCTCTCGCGTGAAGACTTCGAGGCGGTGGTGGAGATGCTTTCCGAAGGCATCCAGACCGGCCGGGGCAGGCGTGCCGCCTATCTGCACCGCGACCGCGTGAACGGCGTGTTGCGCGGACGCCGCGGCGCGCGCATTGCCGCACTCACGTCGGGCGGCGCCATTCCCGAGACCGCCGATTACCGGGTGGTGGCCGATCCGGACGACACGTTCGTCGGCAGCGTGAACGAAGACTGGGCCATCGAGAGCATGGCCGGCGACATCTTCCTGTTGGGCACCACCTCGTGGCGCATCCGCCGCGTGGAGTCCGGGGTGGTCAGGGTCGTGAATGCCGAGGGGCTACCTCCCACGATCCCGTTCTGGTTGGGCGAAGCGCCGGCCCGCACGCCCGAACTCTCGAGCCAGGTTTCGGATCTGCGCGGTGAAATCGACCAGCGGCTCGAGGCGGGCGATCGCCGCGGTGCCGTGGTCTGGCTTGAGGAAGAGGCCGGAATCGACGAGGCCGCGGCCGACCAGGTGGTGCGCTACCTGGCGGCGAGCCGGGCGGCGCTCGGCGTGCTCCCCACCCAGAAGGACGTGGTGCTGGAGCGCTTCTTCGATGAGACGGGGGGCATGCAGCTGGTGGTGCACGCACCCTTTGGCGCGCGCATCAATCGAGCCCTGGGGCTCACCGTGCGCAAACGCATCTGCAAGAGCTTCGATTTCGAGCTGCAGGCCGCCGCCAATGACGATTCCGTGGTGCTCTCGCTGGGGCCGCAGCACAGCTTTCCGCTGCCCACGCTGGTGAAGATGCTGTCTTCGAACCACGTGGACGACGTCTTGCGTCAGGCCGTGCTGGTTTCTCCCATGTTCACGGCGCGCTGGCGCTGGAACCTGGGGCGGGCGCTGGCGGTGTTGCGCTTCAGGGGCGGCAAGAAGAATCCCTTCCCGATCCAGCGCATGGAAGCCGACGACGTGATGGCGGCGATCTTTCCTGGCGTGGCCCAGTGCCAGGAGAATCAGGCGGGCCCCATCGAGATCCCGGATCACCCCCTGGTGCGCCAGACCCTGGACGACTGTCTGGGCGAGGCCATGGACGTGGAGGGGTTGAAGCAGCTCTTCCGCGCCATCGAATCCAACGACGTGCGCGTGCACGCGCGCGAAACCACGGAGCCCTCGCCCCTTTCCCACGAGATCCTGAACGGCAGACCCTTCACGTTCCTGGACGACGCGCCCCTGGAAGAGCGCCGCACCCGGGCGGTAAGCCTGCGCCGGGGCCTGCCCGAAGACGCCCGCGACCTGGGGCGCCTGGACGCCGAGGCCATTGCCCGGGTGCGCGACGAGGCGCACTGCGAGCCGCGAGACGCCGAAGAGCTGCACGATGCCCTGATGGGCTTCGTGGTGCGCCGCCCCGAACCCGCCTGGGAGCCGTGGTTCCAGGCGCTCGTGCGCGAGGGCAGGGCGGCCGGCGTGGAGACGCCCGCCGGCGTGCGCTGGTTCGCCACCGAACGGAGACGGGCGGTGGAGGTGATCTTCCCCGGCGCGCGCATCACTCCCGACGTGCGTTTGCCCGACAGTCTGGCCCGGCAGCCGGCTCCCGAAGAAGGCGCCGCTGCGGCCGAAGCGGTGCGCGGTTACCTGGATGCCTCGGGCCCGTGCGGTCTCGACGAAATCGCGGTGGCTACCGGCCTGGGGCCCACGCTGGCCGCGCGGGCGGTGGCGCTGCTCGAGTCCGAGGGCTTCCTGCTTCGCGGTCGCTTCGATAGCGAGCGCTGCGCCGAAGGCGACGAAGAGTTCTGTGCACGCCGCCTGTTGGCGCGCATCCACCTCTACACCCAGGAGCGCCTGCGCCGCGAGATCGAACCCGTGACAGCCCAGGACTTCATGCGTTTCCTGTTGCGCTGGCATCACGTGGCCCCGGGAACCCGGCGCGAGGGTCGGCGCGGTGCGCTGGCGGTGGTGGAGCAGCTGCAGGGCTTCGAGCTGGCGGCGGGCTCTTGGGAAGAGTCCGTGCTTCCGGCGCGGGTAGAGGCGTACCGTCCGGGCTGGCTCGACGATCTGTGCCTGTCGGGCGAGGTCGTCTGGGGCCGGGTGGGTGCACGCAGCTCGGCTTCCGGAGACGAACCCGGTCGCGGCGGTGCGGTGCCGTCGCGGGCCACGCCCATCACGCTGGCGGTGCGGGAAGATCTGCCCTGGCTGCTGGCAGCCGCGCGCGGCGAGCAGCAGCCCGCGCTTCCCGGCGAGGGCGCCGCAAAGGATCTGCTGACCTGTCTCCAGCAACGGGGCGCTCTCTTCCACGGCGAGTTGGTGGCAGCGACCCAGCGACTCCCCATCGAGGTGGAGGAGGGGTTGTGGGATCTGGTTTCGCGCGGACTCGTGGCGGCCGACGGCTTCCAGTCGTTGCGCTCCCTGCTGGCCTCACGCGGGGGGCGATCGCGCGAGCGCGCGCGACAATCGGGCGGCCGGAGGCTCCGGCGCGGCGTCCGAGGGCGCACCGGGGCCGAGGGGCGCTGGGCCCTGCTGCCTCCGGCGCAGTCGGACGCGGCCCGGGACGAGCTGGCCCAGGCGCTGGCCGAGCAGCTGCTGGCGCGCTGGGGTGTCGTGTTCCGCGACGTGGTGGCTCGCGAGAACCATTCCGTGCTCTGGCGCGACATCCTGTACGCGCTGCGGCGCATGGAGGCACGCGGCACCGTTCGCGGGGGGCGCTTCGTCACGGGATTCGTGGGCGAGCAGTACGCCCTGCCCGGGGCGGTCGAATCCCTGCGCCGCACGCGTCGCATGGAGCGCACGGGCGAGGAGGTGTGCCTCTCGGGGGCCGACCCGCTCAATCTGGTGGGAATCCTGACTCCCGGCCCGCGAGTGCCGGCGGTGCGTACCCAGCAGGTGGTCTACCGTGACGGCGAGGCGATCACATCTCCGATCGCCGCAACAGCCGGCCTCACGGCGAGGCGCGTTCGCTAACCCCGATCCAATCAAGAAAACAAGAAAGTCAGCCATGCCGCAGAAGGTTGCGTTCCTGTGCCTGGGAACCATGGGCTACCCGATGGCCGGCCACCTGGCCGGCGCAGGCCACGAGGTGTGCGTCTACAACCGAACGGCTTCCGTGGCCGAGCGTTGGGTTGCGCAGCACGGGGGGCGCGCCGCTGCCACGCCGGCCCAGGCGGTTGCCGATGCCGCCGTGGTGTTCGCGTGCACGGGCAACGATGACGACCTGCGCCAGATCACACTGGGGAAGGCCGGTGCCCTCGTGGGCATGCGATCGGATGCGATCTTCGTCGACCACACTACGGTCTCGCCCACCGTTACCCGCGAGATCGCCGCCCGGGCGGCCGATCAGGGAATGGGCTACCTGGACGCCCCCGTCTCGGGCGGACAGGTCGGCGCCGAGGCGGGCGAACTCACCATCATGGTGGGGGGCATCGAGGGCGACTACCGGAGAGTGCGGCTCCTGCTGGAGTGCTACGCGCGCAAGACCCTCCTGATGGGTTCGGTCGGGGCGGGGCAGCTCACGAAGCTGGTGAACCAGATCTGCATCGCGGGCCTGGTGCAGGCCCTCTCCGAGGCATTGCACTTTGCCCGACGTGCTGGCCTGGACCCCCTGCGTGCCGTCGAGGTGATCTCCCAGGGTGCCGCCCAGTCCTGGCAGATGGACAATCGCGCAGAGACCATGCTGGAGGGGCGCTTCGATTTCGGGTTCGCGGTCGATTGGATGCGCAAGGATCTGGGCATCGCCCTGCAGGAGGCGCGCACCCACGGTGCCGCGCTTCCCGTGACGGAACTCATCGACCGTTTCTACGCCGAGATCCAGGAGGCCGGTGGCGGCCGCTTGGATACCTCGAGCCTGATCACCCGACTCACCCGACTGGGCCCGGACGCCTCGGATCCGAGACCGCCGGGCTAGAGGTTACGCGAAGTCGGCCTCGCCGAACTTCGCCAGGCGCTCGATCCACCATGGGGGCGCCTGTGACATCATCGTGTTCAGGTCCCAGTAGTCGCGCCACAGCTGGATCTTGTCGCCTTTCACTACGTGGATGCTGACGAAGTCGTTCGACAGCTTCTCTCCGGTTTCGAAGTGCCACGTCTCTGTGTGTTCGACCACGACGTTCTCGCCCTCGGCCACCACCCGGTGGATCTCGTGTTCGAAGCGCACCACCGGGTCGAGTCCCACCCGGAGCCGCTTGACCACGTTCGCCGGTCCCCGGGCGCCCGCATCGGGGGCGGGAACGTCCTCGTAGAAGCCGTCCTCTGCGATGTGGCGGGCCACCCCGTCGAAATCCTTGCGATACAGGCACTCCCACATGCTCGCCACGATCTCCTTGTTGCGTTGCTCGCTCACGTCTCGGGCCTCCGGTTCGGGTTGGAATCTCCGCGTCGCTGTGACGGTAGCGAGCTTCGACCCCACCGCGATCCCCACAGGCCGGCCCGAGGCATCAACCGGCGTGGTAGCGTGTAATCGCGAGGAGGTGATCGTGGACCCGGCAATCGAGAACCAGCGCAGGTACTGGGACGACGCGGCGGATTTCGCGACGTTCTCGCTTCCCCTGGACGCGGACCTGCTGTCGAAGCACGTGGACCGATCGGCGCGCATCCTCGACCTGGGCTGCGGATACGGGCGCAGCCTCGCCGAGCTCGAGATCCGTGGGTTCGATCGACTGGTGGGGGCCGACCCCTCTCCCCGGATGCTGGAGCGGGCGAGAGGCCACGCGCCCGGCGCGAGTTTCTCGTTGTTGGCTGGGCTGCCATTGTCGGAGCCGGACGCAGCCTTCGATGCGGTGCTTCTCCTTGCCGTGCTCACCTGCACCCCGGCCGACGACGCCCAGCGAGCTCTGGTGGCCGAGGTCTTGCGCCTGCTGCGTCCAGGCGGCATCGGATACGTCGCTGACTTCCTGATCACGGACCACGAGCACGACCGCGCTCGATACGCGCGGGGAGTGGAGGAGCACGAGATCCACGGCGTCTTCTCGATAGAGGACGAAGCCGTGCACCGGCATCACGATCCCGGCTGGGTGGCCGCGCTCCTGGGTTCGTTCGAACGCCTGCATTACCGGGAGTTCGACGCGATGACCCGGCGCGGCAACCCGGCGCGCGCCTTCCGATTCGTCGGGCGCAAGCCGGTAGCATGAGGCCGCGCTTCCGCGGTAGCCTGGACCCCCCCGATTCTCTCGTGCCGAGGCGCCCTGGTCGCGTGACCGCAAGACAAAGTCTGGCAGAAACGGTGGGTCCGATCGTGCAAGCGGTGCAGCGCGAGCAGCGCCCGCTATTGATCGCCCTCGCCGAGCGCATGGCCGCGCAACGCTACCGGGGGTGGGCCGGTCAGGCCGACCAGGTCGCTCACCGATCGGATCTCCTGGCGTGCGCCGACCGCGAGGAGGAGATCGCACGGCGCGTCGAATCACTCGATCCCCGGGCGGAGTCGATCCAGAAGGATCTCCTCGCCGAGCATCCGGATCTCGATGCGGTGTACGAATCGCTCTTTGCGGGGCTGTCGACGCATGCCCAGTTCGCAATCCAGGCCGGAGGCGAGCGGCTCGGCGCTGCTACCTGGAGATCGCTGGCCGGGGAGGAGTCGAGGCAAGAGGCTCGCCAGACCTTCCTGGCCTGCGCGGTTCTGGAAGAAGAGAGCGCGGCAGTCCTGGAATCGATCGTGGCCACGCCTGCGGGCCGGTCGTGATCGCGGCCAAGCCTGCGGGCCGGTCGTGATAGGCTAGCCGTCCCCAGGAGGATGTTCGTGAGTTCCGGGCCCGCCATCGCCAGTTCCTCGCCCCGGTTGGTGGATGAATCCCACCGCCTCTACTCGCCCTGGCAGGTCGCCGTGGGTGCGCTCCTCGCGTTCCCGATCGGTGGTTGCCTGTTCCTGGCCTGGAACTACGGCGAGATGGGCCGGCCCGACGCAAAGAGGCAGGCCCTCATCGGGGGCGTGTTGTCCACTGCACTCGTCTTCGGCCTCTTCTTTTTCCTGCCCAAGAACTTTCCAGGTCTCGTGGTTCCCATGGTCTGGACGTTGACGATCCAGTTCATCGCCAATCGCTCCCAGGGGTTGGCGTACGCCAAGCACGTCGAAGGCGGCGGGGCGCCGCATTCGTGGGGGCGCGTTCTCGGCATCAGTCTCGCCACCCTGGTGGCGGTTCTGCTCGCAATGCTGACCGTGGCGATGCTGCTGCCGAAGGCTGTCCTGCCCCAGGCCTGAGGACCGGGGAGGGGATGGGCCGATGTTGCTGCCTCCCAAATACTGCCCGAGCTGTGCCGCCGAACACGTGCACACGGCTCTGCGGTGTCTCGACTGCGACGTCCCCCTGGAACTCCACCCTCCCGGTCATCCCGGTTCGGCCGCTGCGCCGGAAAGGAGCCTGCCACCGGCCGAGCAGCTTCCGTGCCTGGTGCGTGGGGATCCCTTCAGGATCGAGCGACTGGCGCTCTACCTCCAGGAGGCCGGCCTTTCGAGCCGTGTCGATTCCTACCCGCCCGGGCGCCAGCTGGGTTCGGGGGGGATGTTGTCGTTCGGAGGGGACACGCAGGTGGGCATCTATGTGCATCCAGACGAGCGTGAGCAGGGCATGCGCTTGATCGAGGAATACGATGCGGGACGCATGCCGGAACCGGAGGCGTCGGAAGTCGAGGGTTGCCCGGCATGCGGTGGCGCGCTGTCGACGGACGCATCCAGCTGCAGCTCCTGCGGCCTCGAGTTTCCGGTCGAACGCTTCGAGTGCACGGTCTGCCGCGCTGCAGTTCCGGACGAGGCGACCACGTGCCCAGGGTGCGGCGCGACGATCGACGGCGAATCGCTTCATGCGGAGGGGCGCGAGAATCATGGCGAGTGACGACTGGACCGCCTTCGACCTGGAGGGCGAAATCGAGGCCCGGGAGGCGAGCGGCATGCCCTACCGGGAGTTTCTTCGCGTGCCCGCGCTCAGCTGCGGCATCTATTCGCTTCCCGGGGGCCCGCTCACGGACTCGTGACCCGCCTCAGAGGCTGGCGAAGAAGTCGACCATCTCCCGACCGGTGAGTTCGGGCTCCTCGATCAGGATCCAGTGGCTCGCCGCGGGCACTTCGACGAAGGCCTCGGGCCCCACCATCTCGGCCGTGAGGGTCGCCGCCGCCGGCGGGAAGAAGGCGTCGTTGCGGCCCCACACCACCCGCACGGGTACTGTCGTCTCGGCGCGCTCTTCGGGAACGTCGTCCGACCCGGCGCGATAGACGTGGATCATGGTCGAGATGGCATTGTCCCGGCTCCACGCCGCCTTGTACACGTCGAGCACCGGGTCTTCGAAAGTCCCGGGTCGACTGGTGTCGCGCAGGTTTCGCGACAGCAACCACCAATCGCCGCTGCGCGCCACCAGCTCGGGAATCCAGGGCAGCCGAAAGAAGGTCCGGAACCAGCTGATGGTCTCGGCGTCGTCCTCGGGCCGGCCGCGCACCCAGGCCAGGGGATGGGCAGCGTTGAAGATCATCGCGCCTCGCACGCGCTCCGGGTGCAGCAGCACGAGCCGCCAGGCGACGGCGCCGCCCACGTCGTGGCCGGCGATGAAGGCGTTCTCGGCGCCGAGGGCGTCGAGCAGCCCCAGGACGTCGTCGACGAAGTGATCTTGCGTGTAGAGCGCCGAATCGGCGGGCTTGTCGGACCGGTTGTAGCCGCGCAGGTCCGGCGCCATTGCGCGGAAGCCGGCGCGCGCGAGCTCCGCCAGTTGCGGGTGCCAGCTGTACCAGAACTCGGGAAACCCGTGGAGCAGGATCACCGGCGGTCCGTCTACTGGCCCCGCCATCGCCACGTGCAGGGTCACATCCCCCACATCGATCATGCGCGATTCGATCGCGATACCGGTCGCCGCCTCCGCGAGGGCGATCACGTCCACCGGTTCGCGTTCGCCCGACTGCCAGGCGAGCCAGGCCCCACCGGCCAGGATCAGGAGGACGAGGAGCGCGCGGCGCATGGGGCGTATGATAGCGTTGCGACGCCCGAGAACTCGCAGCAGGTGTCCAGACGGCGTCAAGCTCGAGGTGGCTCATGTACCGGGGACGAACCCGTGAGCGGTGACCGCCCCCGAGAATTTCGTGTGGTGGAGGCAGACCTGGACGATCCGGGTCACGCGGAGGCGGTGCTCGAGATCCTGGATTCCTATGTCCGGGAACCCATCGTGGCCGGGCAACCCCTTCGCGCCGACGTTCGCAAGCGCCTGATCCCCGAGCTGCGCGCCCATGCACCCGCGCGCATTCTGTTGGCCTTCGACGGGGATCGTCCCGTGGGCATCGCCGTGTGCTTTCTGGGTTTCTCGACATTCGCGGCCCGACCGCTCCTCAACATCCATGACCTGGCGGTTCTGCCCGACGATCGGGGCCGGGGCGTCGGGCGCGCCCTGCTTGCGGGGGCAGAGGAGAGGGCGCGCGCGCTGGGCTGTTGCAAGCTCACGCTCGAGGTTCGCCGGGACAACGAGCGCGCCCGGGGCCTGTATCGGGACTTCGGATTCCAGGACTTCGCACCGGGCGCGGATGCAAAGCCCACTTTTTTTCTCGAGAAGGGCCTGTAGGAATCGCGACATGAAACAAGGCGGCCCCGTGCGGATCCGCGACTACGACGACACCATCGATCGCGAGGCGTTGCGGGCCTGTGCCATCGAGCTGGCGGACTCTCTGCGTCGTTTCGATTCCCGGATGCCCGAAGGCGCTCGCATCGCCGAAGCGTACCTGGAGCAGATGTTCGAGGACAGCGGCCGCTCCGACGGCGCGATCTTCGTGGCCGACGCCGATGGCGAGGTGGTGGGCTACGTCTTCGTGTTGGCCCACCTGATCTCGGAAGACATAGCCGACGGGAGCGATGATCACGCCCTGATCGCCGACCTGGTTCTGCTGGATTCGTATCGCAAACGCGGGATCGGGCGCGCGCTGATGGAGCGATCGGAAGCGTACGCGCGCGAGCGGGGCGCCCGGTATCTGCGGGTCTCGGCCCTGACCGAGAACCAGGCGGCTCGCGGACTCTACGACTCCCAGGGCTTCAAAGAGCGGGAGATCGTGCTCGAGAAGATCCTCGACGACTGATGCGGGATTCTGTCGAGATGCACCACGCGAAACGAGTTCATATCCACTCGATTCGGATCGGGGAAGATCTCCGGTGAGTGCACAATTGAGGGGGCTGGTGCCCCGGAGCTGGAGGCCGGCCCTCAAGCGGCTGTATTGGCGCGGAAGTCGGCACATCTGCCCGGTCTGCGAATCGCGCGTGCGGCGATACCTGCCCGAGGGTTACGACGTCTCGCTGCTTCGAGAGCTCGACGTGGTGGGCGGCGAGAGCTGGCCCGAGCGGACCTGCCCGGTCTGCTACGCCAACACCCGTTCGCGCCTGGTCTGGTTCCATCTGGTGTTCGAGAGCGGCATCTTCGACACTCCCACCCGGCTGCTCCACCTGGCGCCCGAGATGGGCATCTACTGGCGGCTCTCCCGGGCGCCCCCGGTGGAGTATCACCCGGGCGATCTGCGCCCCGATCGCTACACCTTCGCCGACGATCTCCGCATGCTCGACCTCCACTCCCTTCCCTACGACGACGGGTCGTTCGACGCCGTACTGGCCAACCACGTGCTCGAGCATGTGGCCGACGACGCGCGCGGCCTGGCCGAGATCCATCGCGTCCTGCGCCCCGGGGGCTGGGCGATGTTGCAGGTGCCGATCGCACGGCGGCTCGAAATCACCCGGGAAGACGCCCGCGTGGTCGCCCCCGCGGAACGGGAGCGGATGTTCGGCCAGAGCGACCATGTGCGGCTCTACGGGCGCGACTATCCCGAGCGGCTGCGGCGCGCGGGCTTCAGCGTCCGCACCTTCGACGGTCATCTGCACCGGGGGAAAGACTTCGAGGAGCGCTGGCTTCTCAATCCCCGGGAGGAGATCATGCTGGCGACGCGCCTTGCTTGACGCGTTGCTCGACTTCCCGTCCATGGCCTTCGGTTTCCAGGCGAGGATGCGCATGCCAGCCCCCGACGGGCGTCTGATGCGCACCGAGCGGGGTGACCAGGGAAACGTGGTGGTGCTGGCAGCTGCATTCGAGGAAATGGGGCTCGCGAGTCCGCGTGATCTGCCCGCTCGCCAGGGTCTGGTCGTCTGCCATGTGGACGATGTAGACGCCCACTGTGCCCAGGCGAAGGCGGCCGGCGCCTGATCCAGGACTCCGTCAGCGCTGGCGCCGCAGCAGTACATAGGTGGCGCCGCCGCGCTCGCGGAGTCCGCTGGCGAACGCCATCACGTGCGACGCGTGCGTCTCCTCGGAGAGCCAGCCGAGCAGCCCGGAGCGAAGCACCCCGTCTCCGCCGGGGGAGTGGGCGCCGCGGCCGTGAATCAGGCACAGGCAGCGGTCGCCGCACGCGAGCGCGTCGGCGATGGCTTCCCGTACCGCACGGCCGGCCTCGGCGTGGGTGAGACCGTGGAGGTCCACCTCGTCGTCGACCTCCACCTCGCCCCGACGCAGCCGCCGAAGGTGGGTCCGGTCGATACCGGGGGCGATGCCCTCCAGGCGCTCGGGCTCGTTTCGCAGGATCTCGAAGGGCGCGCGGGCCATGGGATTGCAGAGCCTATCAGGCCGCTTGGGCTTCGAGTTGCGGTACCCTCAAATTGCACCATGTCGCAGCGCCAGCGTCGACGCGCGAAAGGGCGGCGAAGCCGGACGCCGGTTCGCTACGAGCTGAACCTGGCGTCGTCCGCGCTGGTGCGCGCACTGTCGATCGCCGCGGTCATTCTGCTCGCCGCGCACGCGGCCGTGGCCCTGATCCACTACCGGGTCGAGGCTCTTCCCCCCCTGCTGCGCCAGCTCTTCGACGTGGATCTGGAGAACAACCTTCCCACCTGGTTCAACGAGTTCCTGCTGCTGGTGGCATGTGCGCTGCTGTGGATCCAATCCCAGAGTCGGCGAGCGGCCGGCGACCGCTGGGCGGGCTACTGGACGGTCCTGTGTGTGGGATTCCTGCTGATGGCCATCGACGAGGTGGCGGGAGTCCACGAGACGATCAACAGCGTCATCGTGATGACGTGGGCGATCCCCGCCGCCATCATGGCGGTCGGGATCGGCATCGCCTTCATCCCGTTCCTGTTGCAGCTGCCTGCGGACACGGCCCTGCGATTCATCGTGGCGGGGGCGGTGTATCTCACGGGGGCCGTGGGAATCGAGATCATCGGCAACGACATGGTGGCAGATCGCCTGAGAGACACCCTGGGCTACAAGATGGCGACGCTGGCGGAGGAGAGCCTGGAGATGCTGGGCCTGATCCTGTTCATCCACGCCCTGCTTGGGCTTCTGCTCAATCCGGGCGGCGACGAGGCGACCGCGACGCTCCGGGTGGACTAGATTCCGGAGCGCCCGACGGGTCCGGGAGGCGCAATGACCAGCCGAGAGGAGAAGGCGGCGCGGGGGCCGCGGGGCGACGAGGCGCGACACCTTCCGGCCGCCGACCTGGAGCGAGCGTTCGCCGCACTCTCGCCCGATCGCGATCGGGGTCGCGTGGAGAGGATTGTCTCGCGGGGCGAGGGAGGCAGGCGCGAGAGCCTGGACCGCGCCGTGCTGACCCGGGAAGAGGGCATACCCGGCGATTCCTGGCGCCACGATGCACCGGAGAAGGTCGATGCGCAGATCACCGTGATGCGCGCGGACGTGGCGCGGATGTTCGCCAACGGTCAGGACCTGGACCTGTTCGGCGACAATCTCCTGGTCGACCTGGATCTGTCGCGGGCGAATCTGCCGACCGGCACGCGTCTGCGCGTGGGCGAATGCACGCTGGAGGTGACGCCCGAGCCCCACAACGGGTGTCTCAAGTTCAAGCAGCGCGTGGGAGGCGACGCCCTGCGCATGACGGCGGATCCGCACTTTCGCGACCTGCGTTTGCGCGGGATCTACGTGAAGGTGATCGAGCCCGGCCCAGTCTGCGTGGGCGACGAGATCCGGGTCCTGTCCCGAGAAGAAGCTTGCGACTCGTGAAGCACGTGCTCGGACGCGAGATGGGCCTCGCCCGCGCCGTCCTGGTCGTGTCTGCGCTGGCGTACGGCGGGGTCGGCGCGGGTTTCCTGGTGGCGCCCGCCACCCTGGGCTCGTGGGTGGGTGTGTCCCTGGCTGGGGCTACGGCCGACAACGACGTGCGTGCGGTGTACGGCGGTCTTGGCGTGGGAATCGCCGTCTGGTGCCTCGCGTCGGCGGCCCGGCCGTCGTGGATCCGCCCCGCGCTATCCCTGGTGGCGGTGACGCTGGCGTGCATGGCGGCAGCTCGCGTGGTGAGCTGGATGCGGGTGGGATTCCCGGAAGCGATCGGGTTCGCGCTCCACGCGGCCGAGGTGTTGGGTTTCCTCGCGTCGATGGTGGCCCTGCGACGGCTCGGGCGGGCTGCGGCTGGACCGCGATGACGTTTGCGCACGGCCTGCCGACCTTACGAAGTGTCTTGTCTGCATGTTAGAATTCCGACCATCATGATGACGACCATTCTGCGATATGCGGCCATGGGCTTCGCCCTGCCGGCGGTATTTGTTGGCGTGCTGTGGCTGCTCAGGCTGCGCGGAGCGCTCAAAATGATCGTGGGTTTTGCGTTGTTGCTCTCGTGCCCGCCTCACCTGTTCCTGGGCGCACTCGGAGTCGGGCTTTCCACGCGCGCGCTGGTGGCGCTGGCGGTGGGCCTGAACGTCGTGCTGTACGCCGGGGTGGGGGCCTGGATGTGGAGTTCTCGCGATCGCTCGAACGGGATCCGCTACGGCGTCGTGCTGGTTCCGTGGCTGGTGCTCGAGATGGCCGTATATCTGCTGGTCGTACGCGCCTGAGCATGTCGGCCCGGCTGTCGGTCTACTTCGACTACATCTCGCCGTTCGCCTACCTGGCAACGGAACTCCTTCCCGGCCTGGCCGCGCGGCACCACGCGGTTCTCGACTGGAAGCCGATCGAGATGCTGTCGCTCAGCAGCTTCAGCAAGGGGCTGCCGTACTCGCCGGCCAAGCGGGCCTACGTGGCGGTCGACGCCCTGCGCTCGGCCGGGTTTCACGGGGTGCCGATCCAGGCGCCGAAGCCCTTTCCGGTGCGGTCGGAGGCGGCGCTGCACCTGGCCCTGGTAGCCCAGGCTCGCGATCGCTTCGCGCCGCTTCATCGCGCCCTGTTCCACGCGGCCTGGCGCCACCAGCGCGACCTGGCCGACGAACTTGTGCTTGCCGCCTGCGTGAACGACGCCGCGGGGGACCCTGGCGAGTGGCTGGAAGAGGCGGGGCGGCCCGAGACCCGAGAGCGCCTGCGCGTGCTCACAGCCGAGGCGGAGGCTGCCGGCGTCTTCGGCGTGCCCAGCGTGATACTCGAGGGCGAGATCTTCTGGGGCCTGGACAGCCTGCCCGCCCTGGAGTGGCGACTCCGCCGCGGCCCGAGACCGTCCGCGGGGTCCGGAGACTCCTCTTGAAGCTCTACATGTTTCCCGTCGCTCCCAATCCCACCCGGGTGCGTCTGTTTCTCGCCGAGAAGATCGCCGGCGGCGCGTCGATCGAGCTGGAAGAGGTGACGGTGAATCTGCGCGAGGGCGAGCAGAAGCGGCCGGAGCACCTGGCTCGCAACGCGTTTGGAAAGCTTCCCGTGCTCGAGCTCGATGACGGAACGCTGCTGCTGGAATCGCTTCCCATCATCGAGTATCTCGAGGAGATCCATCCGGAACCGTGCCTGGTGGGTCGCAATGCCGCCGAGCGGGCGCGGGTGCGGTCGCTGGAGCGGGTGGCCGAGCAGGGCGTGCTGCGCCCGGTGGCCTGCATCGTTCACGCCACGAACTCGCCACTGGGATTGCCACCGGACCCGGCCGTGGCCGACTACTTCCGGCGACAGATGCCCGCGTCGCTGCAATATCTCGACGATCGGCTCGGCGATGGCAGGCGGTTCGTGGCGGGAGACACCCCCACCATCGCGGACTGCACGCTGCAGGCGGGCATGCAATTTGCGCGCTTCGGAAAGGTGGAGATCGATCCGCAATACCAGAATCTGGCACGCTGGGACCGCGAGTTCCGCGACCGCGCCAGCGCCCGGAGTGTTCTGGTCCTCTGAGCCGTTCGGGGCTCAGAGGCTCCCAGGCATCGCCGGCAGCTCCGGCTCCAACGGAACGCCCGTGGCCTTGGCCACCATCGAGAGCATGGTGTAGTTGCCCACCACGAACGGGATCTCCACCAGCTGGGCCTCGTTCCAGCGCGCGCGCAGCCGCTTCCAGGTCGCGTCGCTCAGGTCCTGGCTGGCGTGGAGCTCGTCGGCGGCGGTCAGCAGGGCCCGGTCCTCCTCGGACCACTCCGGCGCGTCGGGGCCCCGGACCACCCGCTCGATCTCCTCATCGTCGAGACCGGCGGCGCGTGCGTAGATCACGTGGTGGCCCCACTCGAACGCGGAGCGGCAGTTCCAGGCGGCGCGCAGCGCCAGCAGCTCCGAGGCACGCCGGGGTAGCACGCCCCGCGCCGCCAGGGTTGCGGCGAAGCCCAGGAAGGGCTCCAGCAGGCTCGGATGATGGGCGATCGTGCACAGGATGTTGAGCGGTCCGACGCCAGCACGGGGTTCGCGATCCTCGAGGCCCGCCACCGGATCGAGAGTGCCACCAAGCAGATTTCGGGTCTTCTCGTTCCATTGTCCGGGCGCCAGGGGCTCGAGGCGCGTCGTCGCAGTCGTCGTCGGCTCGGCCACCGGTTCTCCTCCCCCGCGGTCACATTTCTGGGGCTTCAGGACTCGGGTACGTCGCGATCCAGTACGGTCATGCGACCCTCGCGGCGCGCGTTCTCGATGGCCTCGTCGCAGACCCGCCGCACGATGTCCGACAGGGGTGCGAGCACGCGCTCCGACGTCTTGTATCCCGACCGCGTGCGTACGTACTCCTTGAGTCGGCTGGCGACGATCAGGATCTCGCGCGGTGCCTGGGATTTTCTTTCTGGCGCTGGAGCTCGTGTGGCGATGCGTCGTTGTCCGCCCGAGGACTCCGCTGGCTTCGACGGGCTGTCTTCCTGGTTCGTAGCGGGCGCGGTTCGCTCCAGCGCCCAGGATTCCCGGTGGTTGGCTCCGGGAACGTGCACCTCCCAACAACTGACGGTGCAGAAGGCGAGGCCCGTGCGTTTGCGGTTGCAGGTGGAGACATTGCAGATCCAGTAGGTCGCAGCCAGTGCGATCGGCTTCTTGCAGGCGCTGCATCGGCGCCATTGGCCTTCTTCCGCCACGTGGTTTCCTCCCCGGATCGGGAGAATAGCGGGGAGCCCATGCGAGCGCGGGGGCAGAGCGACGGCTAGAGCTCGCCGCTCTGGAGCAGGTCGACCGGGTCGCGCAGGTCGAGGGCGCCCAGGTAGCCGCCGCCACGGGCCAGCGCGTCGTGGGAGGCGTAGCCCAGCATCTCCTGAGCCGGCCTCGGCAGGTTGCGCGCAATCTCGGGAGGCGTCGCCAGGTAGTGATTCTCTTCCGTTCGCAGCCAGCCGAGCACGAAGCTCAGGTGCATGCCGCGCCTCCATTGGTCGCCGCTGGTGTTGGCGCCGCCGCGGTGGATCGTGGATCCCAGGTAGAGCACCGCCGACCCCGCGGGCATCTCCGCACTTGCCAGCTCGTGTTCTTCGGCGACGCGCTCCAGCGGCCAACGGTGGCTGCCGGGCGCCACCTGGGTGGCGCCATTCTCGCGGGTGAAGTCCACCAGTGCGATCACCGAGGCCACCTGCAGCTCCGGGTGCGGACGCGGAAGATCCACCCACACGAGTTCGTCGCGGTGCAGGAACTGGGCCTCGGCGCCGGGGCCGCGGTCGAGCACGTGGGCCAGGTTGAGCTGGTAGCGCGCACACGAGGGCGAAAGGATCGCGTCGCACACGCCCAGCAGGGTGGGGTGGCACAACACATGGTCGACGAAGACCCGCGACCTGGACGCCACCGCAGTGACGTGACGCGTTCGTTTGCCGAAGAACCACTCGAGTCCCGGGTTGAGGAAGTCGCGCTCCAGGGAGGCGCCTTCCACGTGCGGATCCAGCTCCCGGTTCAAGGACGCCACGATCCCGGCGTCGAGCAGATCTTCCACCACCGCGGCTCCGGATTCGCGAAGTGCATCGACCAGCTGGTCTACGGGATCCGTCGACTTCAGGCGGGGCAGGGTAGGTGTCACGACAGCCTCCAGGTGGGAATTCACCCGGCCATTCTGACAGCGTGAAGAGCCCCTGGCGAGCCGCTGCGCGATCCGGGCGCCGTGGTAGCCTGAGGTCCCGGATTTCCGGTCCAGGGGAGTTTCATGAAGCATGTTGCGCGCATCGTGGGGGCGCTGCTGGCGCTGGCCGTCCTCTTCGTGGCGTCGATCTTCGCCGCTTCGGAAATGGGCCGCGAAGTCGTCAGCGTGACCACGTGGGAAGCCGACGGCACCCCCGTCGAAACCCGCCTATGGGTGGTGGAGGATGAGGGGTATTCCTGGCTTCGCGCGGGTGTTCCCACTTCGAGCTGGTTGCTGCGAATCGAGGACAACCCGAAGGTGCATGTGGGCCGGGGCGACGCCGTACTGGATCTGCGCGCCGTTCCCGTTCGCGACCCCGAGCGTCGCGATCGCATCCACGCCCTGATGCGCGAGAAATACGGCTGGACCGATGCCTGGATTTCGCTCATCCGCGACGGCAGCCAGTCGGTGGCGGTTCGACTCGAGGAACCCCGCTGACGCCCCTGGAGATCGCGCTGGCCGGCCTGGTGTTGGCGGTCGGTGCGGCGGTGCAGGGCTCTGTGGGGTTCGGCGTGGCCCTGATCGCGGCGCCGTTGCTCCTGATCATCGACCGCGATCTGGTGCCTGGTCCCATGTTGGCGGCGTCCCTGGTCCTGACGCTGCTGGTGGCGTGGCGCGACCGCGGCTCCATGGACACCCGCGGAATCGGCTGGGCATTGATGGGTCGGGTGCTGGGTACCGTACCCGCCGTGCTGGCTCTAACCGCCGTTTCGGCGCGCAGCTTCGACCTCTTCTTCGCGACCCTGGTGATGCTGGCGGTGGTGCTGAGCCTGGCGCACCCGGACCTGCGGCCCACCCGCGGCTCGATATTCACTGCGGGCGCCGTGTCGGGCTTCATGGGGACGGTCTCCTCCATCGGAGGGCCGCCGGTCGCCCTGGTCTACCAGCACGAGGCCGGGGCGCGGCTGCGGGGCACCTTGTCGGGGTACTTCGCGATCGGATGCATCATGTCCATCACCGCGCTGGCTGCGGCGGGGCTGTTCGGGATGCGGGACCTGGTGCTCTCGGCCCTGCTCGTGCCCGGAATCCTGGTGGGATTCGCCATTTCTCGCTGGACCCTGCATTGGGTGGACCGCGGAGCCACACGCCCGCTGGTGTTGATCCTGTCGTTCGTCTCGGCCGCCTTCGTGCTGGTTCGCGCACTGCTGTAGCCCGTCGCCCCTGAACCCTCCCCAGCCGTGATAGCATCCCATGGGTGCGCCCCATTGGAGGCCCCCATGTCCGACGATATCTCCAGGATTGCCAAGGAGCTGCGGGGCCTGCGCGAGCGCAGCGATCCCATCACCGAAGCCAGCCGCGAGGTGCTTCCCTACACGCGACGCGTCAAGGACGCCCTGGGCGCCCTGCGCTCGCTGATGATCGATGACACGCCCACGAATCAGCTGGAGAGCGACCTGCGCGTGGTGCACGGGATCGTGGCGGCCCTGGTGGGCGGCGACTCCGCCACTGCCGTCATCGAGCGCCTGCCTTCCGTGCGCCGTGCTGTGGCCCGGGACGTGGAGGCGGCCTACGAGAAGGATCCATCGGCCAACAGCTACGGCGAAGTGATCGTGGCGTATCCCTCGATCCTGGCAGTGACCACCTACCGGATCGCACACGTCTTCTACCAGGTGGATCACAAGGTGGTGGCGCGCATCATGAGCGAGGAGGCCCACGGTCTGACCGGGATCGACATCCACCCGGGTGCCCAGATCGGGAGCCACTTCTTCATCGACCACGGCACCGGCGTCGTGATCGGTGAGACCTGTGTGATCGGCGACCGCGTGAAGCTCTACCACGG
>JAQBHB010000099.1:0-50888 GCA_032128115.1 Deltaproteobacteria bacterium
GATCAGCCGGTCGAAGCGCGCGTGGCTCCAGCCCGTCTGGTTGTTGCCGCCGTTGCTGATCCACATGTCCAGGAAGGTGTTGGGGTCCAGGTAATCACCGATCCAGCCGGCGCGCATCACGTCGTACTCGCCCGCCTGGCCGCTGGCCAGATACGATTGCCACTCCTGGTTGTAGGCGCGCACGTCGAGTCCCAGATTGCGCCGCAGCTGGTCGGCGATCACCTCGGCGATCTTCTTGTGGCCCTCCTGGGTGTTGTAGAGGATGCCCAGCTCGCGCATGCCGCGACCGCCTGGGTAGCCCGCCTCGGCCAGCAACCGGCGCGCCTCGGCCAAATCGGTGCGCACCGGGCTCTCGGGCGACTCGTAGCCGGGCATGCCCGGCGGCACGATGTGGGCCGCGGGCACCTGACCCAGGCGTGTCACCTCGCGTACGATCAGCTCCCGGTCGATGGCGAGGTTGAGGGCGAGGCGCACGCGCGGGTCGTCCAGGGGCGGCCGCCTCGTATTCAGGCGGTAGTAGTAGACGATCATGCCCGGGCCGCTGTAGAAGTCGGGCCGTCGCGCCAGGGGCTCCACGAGGTCGCTTGGATAGTTGCCGGGCAACCAGTCGACCGCACCGGTCAGGTACAGGTTGAGCGACGTGGTGGCGTTCTCCACCGGCAGCACGTCGATGGACGCGAGTCCCACCTGGTCGCGCCCCCAATAGCTTTCGCTCCGCTCCAATCGGATGCGATCGCCCACGCGCCAGTCGGCCAGAACGAAGGGGCCATTCGAGACGATGGTGTCCGGCAGGAACCAGTCGTCCGGGTGGACCTCGACCACGTGCCGGGGAACCGGCAGGGTCGAGTAGAAGGTGCAGAGCTCCAGGAAGTAGGGAGTGGGAGCCTCGAGCTCCACCACCAGCGTCCAGTCGTCGCGGGCGAATACCCCGGCGTCGATTCCGTAACGGCGCGCGGCCTCCTCGAAGAGCGCGCGGCGATGCGCCGCTTCTCCGGGCAGTGCGGCCGAAACCGCCGCGAGCTCATCCGCCTCGATCCGTCCCTGTTGCCGCAAAAGCGAAGCCTGCAGGGTCGCGTTGCGCGTTCCCTTGAGCAGCTCGTTCAACCCGTGCTCGCGCACGAAGGCCTGCCAGTCGGAGACCTCGAGTCCGCCGGAATGTTCGCGGCGCAGCGCGTCCAGGGCCCCGGCAATGGGTCCGGCGAGGGCCTCGGCGTGGCCGCCGTAGAGGTTGAAGGCCCGCGCATGGCGGATCATGTGCACGATGTAGGCGTACTCGGCGCCGAGAGCCGGATCCTGCAGCCGGCGCCAGGACCACGCGAAGTCGTGGGCCGTGACGGGTCGGCCATCGCTCCAGGTCGCGTCGGGTCTCAGGTGGAACGTGTACGTGCGCCCGTCGGGCGAGATCTCCCACGACGCCGCGGCGCCCGGCACGGGCGCAAGCGTCCGGGCCTCCAGACGCGCCAGCCCCTCGAAGATTGCCCGGGCCACGCGCCCCTCCGGCTGGCCGGTGATCAGGCCCGGGTCGAGGCTGCGCGGCTCGGTGCCGTTGATGAAGCGGAAGTCGGCCGACTGTTCCACCGAGGCCGTGAACGTGAGGCCCGCCACCGCGAGCGCGACGGCCAGGCTGGCGAGCACGCCGAGCAGCGTGCGGTACACCGACCGTTACTCCGAAGCTTCTGCCAGCGGCGGGTGCCCGACGGACGGCCCGCCCGGCGCGCCCCCGCTTCCCAGGTCGTAGGGGCGCCCGTCGCCGCCGGGCACGCGGTATTGCCACGCCCGGCCCCAGGGGTCGAGCGCCCGCGAGCTGCCCACTGCCGGGATCAGGCGCCAGCCCAGCTCGGAGAGCTGTTCCGGGTACGCCCCTACCAGCTCGCGGCGCGCCGCAAGGGCCGCCTCCAGGGCGGCGAACTGGGTCTGGGCCTGGCTTTGCCGTTCGGCGCGCTGCCAGAACGCCCCGGTGCCGTGCAGAACCAGCAGCGACATCACGGCGCCGAGGATCCAGACGCGAGTCCGATCCGGGTTCGTGGTCAGGAACACTCCCAGCGCGCACAGCGCCAGCAACGATCCGGCGATGGGGGAGCCTGCCAGGATTCCGATTGCGCCCAGCCCAAACAGCGCGCCCGAGAGTTTCGGTCGCACCCGGGCCGGCGCCTCGATGCGCTGGGAACCCTTGGGAAGCTCCGGCGCCGCGGGCGAACGCGTCCCGCGCACCGACGCCACGCGGCTTCCCGCCAGCGCCGCTTCGAGTTTCTGATCCAGGGCACGATCGCCCGCCGGTCCCGGCTCCACATCGTAGGCGAGGAAGCACTTCACCCGGTGCCCGTCCCCCCGATCCACGGCCATGGGCTCCTCGAAGTAGCAGCGCTCGAAGGCCGCCGGACAGCGGGTGTTGAAGCGGCATCCCGCCGGCGGGTCGAGCGGCGTGGGCACGTCGCCCTGGAGCAGGATGCGTCGCGAATGCCGTGTGGGGTCGGGAACCGGAATCGCCGACAGCAGGGCCCGGGTATAGGGGTGGGACGGCATCTCGAACAATCGACGCGTCCCGGCCGTCTCCACCACCTGCCCCAGGTACATGACTGCGATCCGGTGCGAGATGTGTCGCACCACCGAGAGATCGTGAGCGATGAAGAGATACGCGAGCCCCATTTCGCGGCGCAGGGCGATCAGCAGGTTGATCACCTGGGCCTGGATCGAGACGTCGAGCGCCGAGACCGCCTCGTCGCACACGATCAGCTTGGGCGCGAGGGCAATGGCGCGCGCCACGCCGATGCGCTGGCGTTGACCGCCCGAGAATTCGTGGGGATAGCGATTGATCCAGCCTCTGGGGATGCCGACCTTCTCCAGCAGCTCCACCACGCGGCCTTCCACCTGGGCCCCGGTGACCACGCCGTGCACCTCGAGCGCCTCCCCCACGATGTCGAGCACGGTCATGCGGGGGTTGAGCGAGCTGAAGGGATCCTGGAACACGATCTGCATCTCGCGGCGCAGGCGCGTGAGTTCGACCCGGGATGCGCCCAGGAGATCGTGTCCGTCGAATTGCACGCGACCGGACGTGGGCTCGAGCAGACGCAGCACGCAACGACCCAGGGTGGTCTTGCCGCAGCCCGACTCGCCTACGAGGCCCAGGGTTTCTCCCGGCGCCAGCTCGAACGACACGCCATCCACCGCCTTCACGCGTCCCACCTCGCGGCGCGCGATGCCGGCGGTCACCGGGAAGTGCTTCACCAGGTCGTCCACCTGCAGCAGGGGCGGCGCGCTCACGACCGCCCTGCCCCGCGGCTCCCACCACCGCCGCTGCCGCCGGCCAGCAGATCCAGGTCCGGCCGGTCCTCGCTGACCCAGCAGGCGGCCGCGTGTCCGGGCCCCCTTGAAGTGATCGGAGGCTCTTCGCGGGCGCAACGCGCCTCGGCCAACCTGCAGCGCGGGTGGAATCGACAGCCTGCGGGAAGCTCGAGCGCATCCGGAACGTTGCCTTCGATGGGCTGAAGTTCCTCGCCATCCCCCTCGAGACTCGGAATCGAGTGGAACAGGCCCGCCGTGTACGGATGACGAGGCCCTGCAAACAGCGCTTCCACCGGGGCGCGCTCCACCACCCGTCCCGCGTACATCACCACCACCTCGTGGGCGAGTTCGGCCACCACGCCCAGATCGTGGGTGATGAGGAGGATCGACATCTGGCGCTCGGCCTGGAGTTTGCGCAGAAGCTCCAGGATCTGGGCCTGGATGGTCACATCGAGCGCCGTGGTGGGCTCGTCGGCGATCAGCAGATCGGGCTCACAGGCCAGCGCCATGGCGATCATGACGCGTTGGCGCATGCCGCCGGACATCTGATGGGGAAACTCGTCGGCCCGACGCTCTGCCGACGGAATGCCCACGCGCTCGAGCATCATCACGGTTTCCCGGCGCAGCGCCGGCCCCGACAACCCCCGGTGCAACACCAGGGACTCGGAGATCTGGTCGCCCACCGTGAAGACCGGATTCAGGCTGGTCATGGGCTCCTGGAAGATCATGGCCACTTCGTTGCCGCGAACCCCCCGCATGCGGGCGTCGTCTACCTGCACCAGATCCTCGCCCTCCAGCAGGATCCTGCCTGCGGCGATCTCACCGGGCGGCACCGGCACCAGCCGCAGGATCGACATGGCGGTGACCGACTTGCCGCAACCCGACTCGCCCACCAGGGCCAGGGTGCGGCCGCGTCCCACGTCGAAACTCACGCCGTCCACGGCGCGCACCAGCCCGGCGTCGGTGTGGAAGCACACCTCCAGATTCTCGATTCGCAGGGCGGGAGCCTCGACTTGCAGGGCAGGCGTTTCGCTCATGCCCGCAGCTTCGGATCGAGTGCGTCGCGCAGACCCTCGCCCACCAGGTTGAAGACACTCACCACCGCGAAGATCGCAGCCCCGGGCGCCAGGATCAGCCACAGCTTCTGCTCGAGGCGGCCCGTGTTCAGGGTCTCACCCCAGCTGGGCACGCTGATGTCGCCAATCCCCAGGAACGAGAGGCTCGATTCGATCAGGATCGCCGAAGCGACGCCAAAGGTGGCCGAGACCAGCACCGGGGCGATGGCGTTGGGCAGGATGTGGCCGAAGATGATGCGGTGGCGTGGAATGCCCAGGGCCCGGGCCGCCTGGGCGTAGTCGAGCTCCTTGTGCTTGAGGAATTCGGCGCGGATCAGGCGCGCCACTCCGGTCCAGCTGGTGACGCCGATGATGATCATCACGTGGAAGATCGAGCGCTGCTCCACCAGTGCCGCCAGGGTGAGGATCAGGAAGAAGGTGGGAAAGCAGATCATCACCTCGATGAAGCGCGAGATCCAGCCGTCCACCCAGCCGCCGAAGTAGCCGGCCAGCGAGCCAAGCACCACGCCGATGGACACGTAGATGGCCACGGCAATCACGCCGATGGTGAGCGAGATGCGCGATCCGTAGAGCATGCGGGCGAAGACGTCGCGCCCCACGTTGTCGGTGCCGAGCCAGTGGGCGGCGCTCGGCGGCAGC
Source organism: Deltaproteobacteria bacterium (assembly GCA_032128115.1). Lineage (GTDB taxonomy): Bacteria > Myxococcota_A > UBA9160 > UBA9160 > SMWR01 > JAQBHB01. The sequence goes on from JAQBHB010000099.1 coordinate 4,998, forward strand.
ACACTGCGCTCGGGATTCGTCTCGCGGTAGTGGAAGCGACGCGGCGGAAACACGGCCACCAACTCCTCGTCGCCGGACTCCAGGATCGCCGGGTAATCGACGATGGCGCGGGACGCGTACAGGGGATTCTCGAAGGGCCCCCAGGCGGCCGAAGCCACCAGCACGAAGGCGATCCCGTGAAACAGTGCCAGCCTGCGCAGCAACCGACCCCGCGACACCCGACGCCGCAGCGCCCACCAGACCATCGCGTAGAGCGGCGACAGCACCATCACCAGGTTGAAGAACACGTCGACCGCATTCTCGAACAGCAGCCGGTTGAACAGGGCCGGGAAGAGTGGGAAGCTCCAGCCACCCGAATCGCGCCACACCAGCGGCTGGTTCAGCGACAACAACGGCGCGTAGATCGCCACCAGCACCAGCCCGCCGATGCACCACAGGCCGAAGACGGCAATGCGATTCTTGCGCAGCTGGTCCCAGACGATGCTCCAGTAGGAGATGCGCTCGGAGCCGCTCACGGGTACCGACCCCCTCATTCGTAGCGGATCCGCGGATCCACGAGGGCGTAGCTCAGGTCCGTCAGCAGGATGCCCACCAGCACCAGCACGGTCGTGAGCAGCTGCACCGCCATGATCACGTTGTAATCGCGCTGGTAGATGGAATCGATCGTCCAGAGCCCCATACCGGGAATTCCGAAGATGTACTCGATGATCACCGACCCGCCGAGAACCGCGGGAAGCAACCCCGCCAGCAGGGTCAGGATCGGCAGCAGACCGTTGCGCACCGCGTGCTTCCCGATCACCTGCCACTCGGGCAGGCCCTTGGCCCGGGCTGTGCGCACGTAATCGGATCGGATCACGTCCAGGAGCCCCGTGCGCATGTATCGCGAAAGCGCCGCCAGGGATCCGTAGGTGAGGCAGAAGAGCGGCAGCGCCAGGTGCCAGGCCACGTCGCCGATCTGCTGGATCGAGGTGAGCTCCATGAACTCGCGCGACTGGAAGCCGCCGGTGGGGAAGAAACGCAGGGCCTCCCAATCCGACCCGCTGGAGAAGTAGAACAGGAGTACGGTGGCCACGAAGAAGCTGGGCAGCGAGTACAGCATGAACAGCGACAGGGTGAGCGCCCGATCGAAGCGGGTGTCCTTGAACACCGCCGAAAAGACCCCCAGCGGGATCGAGATGGCGTAGGCCAGCAGCAGCGAGACCACCGAGAGCGACAGCGAGTAGCGAAGCTTCGAGATCAGTGTGGGGAGCACCGGCTCCTTGGTCACCAGCGAGACCCCGAAGTCGAGGCTCGCCAGGTTCTTCCAGTAGGTGGCGAAGCGCGTGTCCAGGGTGAAGATCCGGACCCGGTCCATGGCGCCGTAATCCCAGCGCGACCGGTTCGCCTGGTACCAGGTGTTCCACTCGGCGACCACCGTCTGCTTGTTCGCCTCGGAATCGTCCAGCGTGTATCGCCACGAACGCATGCGCGCGTTCTCGACGGTCACTCCCTGGTTGTAGGCCCTCACCTGGGGAGACGGGTCCGACGCGAAGGGATCCCGAAGACGACGGTGCGCGGTGAGTCGCAGGAAGTAGACGGCCACATCGCGCAGGCGGTGGTCTCCGTCCGTGTCGGCGCGGTTCAGGATCGCCACCAGCGAGGGCACGGCGAACTGGCCGTAATCCTCCAGGTCCTCCTGGGCTCGGATGCGCTCGGCGGCGTCCGACTCGCCCTCGCCGGCCACCACCTGGAGCCGCTCGCGCACCTCCGCCTCGTCCAGGGCGAACAGGGTATTGAAGAGCACCGGCTTGTCCAGATTGAACTGCTCGCGAAAGATCCGAAACGATTCCTGGGTCTGCTCGCCCCGGATGTCGGCGGCGAGATCCGTGCCCTGCTTCTGGGCGCCGGGGCGCCCGGGGGCCAGGTTGAGCACCAGGAAGACGATCAACGAGATCCCGAAGAAGGTCGGGATCATGAGCAGGAGGCGCCGTACGACGTAGGCCCTCAGGGCGCCACCCACCACGGAAGCGCGTTCGTCCGGGGCCGCACCCTGGCGAAGACCATGTTCTGCACCTCGTCCCACCAGCAGTACGGAACCTCGGGCACCATGAAGAACGTGTACGGCTGCTCGGCGTGCACGATGGCGTGGAATTTCCGGTAGAGGCGGACCCGCTCTCCGGGATCGAACGTGACGCGCAGGGTCTCGATGATCTCGTCGGCTTCCGGGTTGCGGAAGCCCACGTAGTTGGAGCCCTTGGCCACGTCGGCCTGGGTCGAGTGCCAGAGCTGGAAGGGATCGCTCTCCCAGGGAAGCGCCCAGCCGCCCATGTAGGCGTCGAACTGCCGCTCGTCGATCCGCTTCTGGAACAGGCTCCATTCGGCGGACTCGATGTCGAGCTTCACGCCGACCTTGAGCAGATCTTCCTTGAAGATGTTGGTGGTGGACGTGTACTCGGGCACCGTAGCCACGATCACCATGGTGAATTCGAACGGCGTGCGTTGGCCGTTTCCGTCCAGGTCCTTGTCCAGCAGGCCGTCGCCGTCCGTGTCTTCCCAGCCCGCTTCCGCCAGCAGCACCCTCGCCGCTGCCAGGTCGAAGGGAATCGGCTGGATCGCGGGATCGTTGTAGGGACTCGTGGGCAGGCTCGTGCCGGTGAGGATCTTGCCCAGACCGACCCAGACGTTGTCGATGATGCCCTGGCGATCGAGGGCGTGGGTCATGGCGCGGCGCACACGGGGGTCGCCGAAGATCTGCTTGTCCATGTTCCAGCCTACGTAGCGGAAGACGGGTTGCGAGAGCCGCTCGCAGTGGATGCTCCCGTTCAGGAAGGGGCTGTCCATGGGAAGCTCGCTCTCGGGCACGTCCTGCCAGCGCAGCAGCTCTTCCCGGTACTGGCTGGGGCGCAGAGGGCCCACCAGGAGCTCCTTGCCCTTCAGCATCAGCAGCGTCTTGTTGGGATCGGTGTAGATCGGATACACCACCTTCTGGATGGCAGGACGGGTCCCGAAATAATCTTCGTTCCGCACCAGCACGATCTGGCTGCCCGGGGTGTAGGACTCCATCCGGTAGGGACCCACGCCCACGAAGCCCTTGTTGTTGTACCAGTGCTGGTTGAAGCGCAGGCCCAGGGTTTCGTCCGGGATGCGCTCGCCGCTCTCGTCGTAGGCGAACAGGAACTCGGGAATGGGTGCCAGGCCCAGGGTGGCCGACACGCTGCCGTAGACCTTGCGCTTCCAGCGCACCTGCAGGACGTGGTCGTTCACCACATCCCAGCTCTCCACATCGGCGTAGTAGTTCTTGATCGCGCCGTTGTCGACCTGGGGATCGAGAATCATGCGCAAGGCGAAGGCCAGGTCGTGGGCGGTGAAGGGATGCTCCCCGTCGAGCCACGCGTAGCGCGGGTCGTCGAGATCGACGCCCGACGGGGCGTGCCAGTTCACCCCCTCGTGCAGGTAGATCGTGTAGAGCGTGTAGTCGTCCGTGACCTCCACGCGCCACGCCAGGTCGCCCACCCAGTTCTCGGGATCGGTCCAGATGGCGCGGCCCGCGACGGACCCGTTGGCGTAGACCTCGATCTGGTCCGATAACTCGGCGGCATTTTCGGTGATGGGGTTGAAACCCTTGGGGTCGCCGCTGGGCCAGCCGCGAAGCAGGGTGCCGTCGAAGCTCGCGTCGGGGGGCGGGTACTCGAAGTCCTCGACGCCTATGAAATTCGGAGCGTCCGGGTGGAGGAGCTTCACGTGCGCGTAGCGCTGCGCCGGATCGTCCGACGAGCCGGCGGCACCGGACCCGGCGGTGCGAAGGCCCTCGCGACCGACGCGACCGGACAGCCGATCGGTGGCGTCGCCAAGCGCTCGCAGCTGGCGGCTCTGCAGGATCAGCCGGTCTTCCAGGCTGTCGTTCTGGAAGATCAGCACCAGCAGCACGACCAGGATCGACGCGAGCAGCGCCACCACCGCCCATGCCAGCGGCCCGTTCCTCGGCATCCCTCCCTCCCCCCCCGGGTCAGCCCCCCGGCACCTTTAGCACGAATGCCTCTGGGGCAAGCTCCGGGTTGAGCTGTACGTCGCGCAGCCGCAGCCGGGCGCGGGTGTCGGCCCCCGGGAAGGCCAACGTGAGCTCGTGAGCGAAGGCCCGCTCCCCCACGTGCTCGTAGTCGCCGAAGCGGGCCTCCCACACCGGGAAGTCGGGCTCGGACCGGGTCTCGACCCGGCGCAGCTGGCCCCGGGAATCGAATTCGAAGCGCTGGCTGCGGCCCGCAGGCCCGGTGTAGATGGCGACTATCGCGCCGTCCGAACGACGAGCGGAACCCGTGAGTCCCAGCTCGGCCTCGGGAAGCGGCGCTCCGAGCAACAGCTCCACCGCCTGGTCGGGCGAGAGGGGCACGCCCGCCACGTCGCGCAGCAGGTCCGGATACACGGAGCCCGACTCGAGGCTGCGATCCTCGACCTGGAAGAGCTGGTAGCGGCCGCCGTCGGTCACCAGCACGGCCAGGGTCTGGTTCAGCAGACCCAGGATCTCGACGCGCAGCCGGTCCGGGCGCTCGAGGAACAGCAGGTAGTGGGCGCGCAGGGAGCCCGCGTCGCCGTCCACGGCCATGCGCACCACGCCGCTCAGTCCCAGGCGTCCGCTGGCCTCACCCCGAAGTGAATCCATCAGGCTCCGGGCCCCGGCGTCATCGCGCACCGGGCCGCGCCCCGGCGTGGCACAGCCCGAGACGCCCGACACGGCCAATGCGATCAACAGGGCGGCGGCGATCAACGGGGCGGTGGCGATCAACGGGGCGGCGGCGATCAACGGGGCGGCGGAGACAGACGGCGCCAGGGCCGCGCGACTCACCGCTAACGCAACTCTTTCTGGAGGGTCTCGAGCTTCTCGCGCAGGAAAGGCTGCTCGCCTTCGCGCGGCTCCAGGCCAACCGCCTCTTCGAAGCGCTCGAGCGCCCTCTCCTTCTCGTCGAGCAGCAGGTAGGTGTCGCCCAGGTGCTCGGAGATCACCGGGTCGCCGCCCGTGAGTTCCTCGGCTCGTCTCAGCTCCTTGAGCGCCGTCTGCAGGTACTTCTGGGCCTCGCTGTGCCGGCCGGTCTTGATCAACGGCCGGGCGCGCATGTAGTAGACCCAGCCCAGGCTGTCGGCGATGTAGCCGTCGTCCGGGCGCAACTCGGCGGCGCGCCGGATCATCGTCTCGGCTTCGTCCAGGTTCTCGCCCTTTTCCGCCAGGGTGTACCCCACGTAGTTGAGGGCGTTGGCGTTGTCCGGGTTCTGCTCCAGGGCGCGCTGCATGTAGCGCAGGGCGTCTTCGTTGCGCTTGGCCTCACCGTAGATGACGCCCAGGTTGTAGAAGACTTCGTCGTCGCGCGCCGTTCCCGTGAGCAGGCTCTCCAGGTGCTGGATGGCGCCGTCGAGGTCGCCGGTCTTGGCGCGCAGCGAGGCCACGTAGAGTTCCAGGTCGAGGGACGGTTCGGCCTGGGCCACCACCTCGATCGCGACCAGTGCCCGATCGTATTCGCCGCGCTCCTCGTAGATCGCAGCCAGGTGCCGGTGCGCCTGGATCGCGTTCTTGTGCTCCGGGGGAATCCTCTCGAAGGCCTCGACGGCCGCCTCGTCGTTCCCGATTCGCCGCAGCACCACGCCCAGGAAGAACGCGATTTCGTAGTCCTCGGGGTTGGCTTCCAGGGCCCGCTCGAATCGGAGCGCCGCCTCCTCGAACTGCTCGGTCTCGTATCGGAGGAAGCCGAGCCGGATCACCGAACGCAGGTCGTCCGGGTAGTGATCTTCGATCTCCTCGAAGATCTCCATGGCGGCGTCGAGATCCTTCTCGGCCCAGCGCGCCTCGGCCATCGCCACCAGCGTGGCGTGATGGTGCGGGTACTGCTCCAGCAGCTCGCGGTAGAGCTCGATTTCGGCCCCGCGTTCGCCGCGTTCCCGCAGCGAACGGGCCAGGGCGTCGTAGATCCTGAGGTTGCCCGGGTCCTGCTCGAGGGCCTGGTACAGGGCCGCCTCGGCCTCCAGGGGTCGCTCCAGGCGCTGGTACGCATTGGCCAGGGCCACCCGCGCCCGCAGCGCATCGGGCTCCGCGTCGACCCACCACTGGGCCGTCGCAAGGGCGTCGTCCAGACGGCCACTGCCCAGGTAGACCTGGTAGAGCAGGAAGGCCGCGGCCTCGTCCACGGGCTCAGCGTCCTCGTCGAGAAGCACGCGCTCGGCCCCGACCGGATCGCGACGCAGCCGATAGATCTGGCCCAGGAACTGGCGGGTGGAGCGGTCATCGGGATCCAGCTCGAAGGCGCGGTTGGCGTGGTGGAGGGCATCGTCCACCCGGTTGGTCATGGCCAGGGCCTCGGCCGTCTTGCGATGCAGGTAGGCCGATTCATCGTCCTTGGCCACGGCCCGCTCGAAGGCCGCCACGGCCTCTGCCAGGCGTCCGTCGCTGCGCAGGAGCTGCGCCACCATGAGGTCGTACGCGGCGGGGGCGTCCGGGCGGATCACGGACTCATCCGTCTGGCCCCGATCGGCCAGCCAGCCAGGGGCCCAGGTGGCGCAGCCCTGGAGCGGGCCCACGGCCCACACCAGCCCCAGCACCGCTAAAACGGATCGCGCCCTGCCTGTCGCCACCAACCTAGAATGCATCTCCCCCCGCCTCGCCGTCCACCCAGGTCGGACACTCGAGAGCCCTCAGGCGCTCCGCAGCTTGTCCAGGTAACGCAAAAGCTCCGCGACGCTCTCTTCGACCGATTGGGCGTTCGTATCCAGTACCAGTTCGGGCTCGAGAGGGGCCTCGTAGGGGGCCGAGATTCCGGTGAACTCGGGGATCTCACCGGCCCGCGCCTTGGCGTAGAGGCCCTTCACGTCTCGCCCCTCGCAGGTCTCCACCGTGGCGTCCACCCACACCTCCACGAAGTCGCCCTTGCCCATCAGGCCGCGCACCGCGTCGCGATCGGCCCGGTAGGGCGAGATGAACGAGGTGATCACGATGACGCCGGCATCGCTGAAGAGCTTCGCCACCTCGCCGATGCGCCGGATGTTCTCGGTGCGGTCGTCGGGTGAGAAACCCAGATTGGAATTCAGGCCGTGGCGGATGTTGTCGCCGTCGAGGACGTAGGCCAGGCGCCCCTGCTGCACCAGGGCGGCCTCGGTGGCCACGGCGATGGTCGATTTGCCCGAGCCCGACAGGCCGGTGAGCCAGACGGTGACTCCCTTCTGGCCCAGCAGGCGCTCGCGGTCGGCGCGCCCGATGTGGCCGGCGTGCCAGGTGATGTTCGTGCTCTTGGTGTCGGACACCGGGGGGGCTCCTCTGTCGATACGCGTTGGGGATCGCGACCTCTGAGACTAGCGCGACCTGGCGCTGGCGGAGCCGGTTCGCTGGGCCCGGAGCTCCCGAACCACCGGGATCAGGGCGTCGCAGACGCGATCGATCTCCTCCCGGGTGTTGCTTCGGCCGAGACCGAAGCGCAGCGACCCCCGCAGGCGGTCGGCCGGCAGGCCCAGGGCCCGAAGCACGTGGCTGGGCTCGGGCGAGGCCGACGAACAGGCCGAACCCGAGGAGAGGGCCATCCCCGGCAGGGACGAAATCAGGGCATCGGCCTCCACTCCCGAGAAGGCCACGCTCAGGTTGCCCGGCAGGCGCCGCTCCGGGTGACCGTTCAGGTGGATGCCCTCCAGCTCCTTCGAGAGGCGTGCCCAGAGCTGCTGACGAAGTTCCAGGAGCCTCGCCGACTCGGCGCCCAGATCCTGGAGGCACAGGTCCACCGCCTCGGCGAAACCCACGATCAGCGGCAGGGGCAGGGTTCCCGGGCGCAATCCGCGCTCCTGGCCGCCGCCCTGGAACAGGGGAGCCAATCGGATCCGGGGACGTCGGCGCCGCACGTACAGGGCACCCACACCCGGCGGCCCGTACAGCTTGTGGGCGCACCACGACAGCAGATCGATGCCCAGGGCCGCAACGTCCAGCGGGATCTTGCCCACCGCCTGGGCCGCATCGCAGTGGAAGAGAACCCCCCGCTCCCGGCACACGCTCCCGATCTCGGCCAGGGGCTGGAGCACCCCGATCTCGCTGTTGGCCGCCATCACCGACACCAGCAGCGTGCGCTCGCCGATGGCGCGGCGCACGGCCTCCGGATCCACCAGACCGTGTTCGTCCACCGGGAGCAGTGTCAGCGAGAAGCCGTCGCGCTCGAGCGCCCGGCAGGTCTCGAGCACCGCCGGGTGCTCCGTCTCGACACTGACCAGGTGATTGCGCCGCGGGCCTGCGGCGCGAGCAACGCCCGCGATCGCCAGGTTGTCGCTCTCGGTGGTTCCGCTGGTGAAGGTGATCTCGGTCGGGTCCGCGGCGCCGATGGCCGCCGCCAGGCGTTCGCGCGCCTGCTCCACGGCGGCTTCCGCACGCCAGCCGAACTCGTGGCTGCGACTCGACGCGTTGCCGAACTGCTCGTGGAAGTAGGGCTCCATCACCCGGACGACGCGCAGATCGGTGGGCGTCGTCGCGTGGTGATCGAGATAGATCCTAGGCGCCGAAGGACTCCCCACAGCCGCAGGTGGTGGTGGCGTTGGGGTTGCTCATCTTGAAGCCCGACTCCTGGAGTCCGTCCACGAAATCGAGCGAGGTGCCCACCAGATAGAGCGCACTCTTTTCGTCGACGATGACCCGGACGCCGCCGGCGTCGAGTTCGGTGTCGGTCTCGCCCACCTGGTCGTCGAACGCCAGCTCGTAGCGCAGGCCGGAACAGCCGCCTCCCACCACCTTCATGCGCAGGCCGTGGCTTCCGACCTTGCCCTCCCGCTCCAGCAGGCTGCGGATCTGTCCGGCGGCGGATTCGGTGACTTCGATCAGGGGCATGGATTCTCCGGGGTTCCGAAAGTGCTTGTCCTATAAGATAAAATTGTGGGGCCACAAGTCAATGCACCCCACCCTCCCCCCCTTCTTCGGCACTGGCTGGCCCCATCCAGAGGAAGATCTCGCGATTCCCCTTGGGGCCCGCGAGGCGGCTCTCCGCCTCGCCCCGGAAGGCATAGCCCTCGCCTTCTGCGCACTCGCGAACCCCTAGCACGGCGGCGGCACGCAGCTCATCGGAGCGCACCACGCCCCCCCGGCCCACCTGGTCGCGTCCCACCTCGAACTGGGGCTTCACCATCACCAGCAGATCCGCCCGCGGGGCCACCCGGGCCAGCCCGGGGATCAGCAGGCGAGCCGAGATGAACGAGACATCCAGCGTAACCAGGTCGATCGTCTCGGGAATCGCCTCGGGGGTCAGGTGGCGGGCGTTGGTGCGCTCGAGCACGCGCACGCGGGGATCGTCGCGAAGTCGAGCGGCCAGCTGCCCATAGCCCACGTCTACGGCCACCACCCGCGCGGCGCCGGCCTGGAGCAGGCAGTCGCTGAAGCCCCCGGTGGAGGCACCCACGTCGAGACAGCTGCGGCCCGTCACGTCGAGGCCCAGGTCGCAAAGGGCGCCGGCGAGCTTTTCACCGCCCCGAGACACGAAGCGACGCTCACCGCCGCGCAGCCGCACTCGGCACTCGGCGCGCACGCGCACGCCGGGCTTGTCGCTGGGCTCGTCGTTCACCAGCACGCGGCCGGCGCGAATCAGGGCCTGGGCACGGGTGCGGGATTCGGCCAGTCCCTCGGCAACCAGCCGCTCGTCGAGGCGCTGGGCCTTCAGCGATGGCTCTCGAGCAGCGAGCGCACGCCCCGGGCGATCCCGTCGGCGTCGAGGCCCAGCTCCGCCAGCAGATGGTCCGGGTTGCCGTGCTCGATCAGTCGATCCGGAATGGCCAGGCAACGCGCGGGGACGACCACGCCCTGCTCGGCCAGGGCCTCGAGCACGGCGGCGCCGAAGCCGCCCATGGCCGCGTGCTCTTCCACCGTCACGATCGCGCCGCAGCGGCTGGCCATCGAGGCGATGCGCGACACGTCCAGGGGCTTCACGAAGCGCGCATTGAGCACCGCCACCGAGATGCCTTCGGCGGCGAGCTGGCCGGCTGCGTCCAGGGCTGGATGCACCCGCGTTCCCAGCGCCACCACCAGGGCATCGCTGCCCTCGCACAGCAGCTCGGCCTCGCCCACGGGCACGCTCTTGATGTCGGGATCCAGAGGCACGCCTACGCCGGTGCCGCGCGGGTAGCGGATCGCCGCCGGCCCCGGGTATTCCACGGCCGTGCGCAGCATGTGCTGCAGCTCGTTCTCGTCCTTCGGGGCCATGACGACGATGTTGGGCAGCGTGCGCAGATAAGCGCAGTCGTAGAAGCCCTGGTGGGTGGCTCCGTCGGCGCCCACCAGGCCAGCCCGGTCCATGGCGAACGTCACGTCCAGGTTCTGGATGCACACGTCGTGCACCACCTGGTCGTAGGCGCGCTGCAGGAACGTGGAGTAGATGGCCGCCACGGGCTTCATGCCCTCGGTGGCAAGACCGGCCGCGAAGGTCACCGCGTGCTGCTCGGCAATGCCCACGTCGTAGAAGCGGTCCGGGAAGGCGCGATTGAAGCGGTCCAGGCTGGTGCCGTCGGCCATGGCCGCGGTGATCCCCACGATGCGGTCGTCTTCCCGCGCCAGCCGGATCAGCGTGTCGGCGAAGACCTCCTGGTATTTGGGCGGGCCGGGCTTCGAGGGGCGCATCCTGCCCGACTCGATCTCGAAGGCGCCCACGCCGTGGTACCGGAAGGGATCCTGCTGGGCCGGCTCGTAGCCGTAGCCCTTGGCCGTCAGCACGTGCACCAGGATGGGGCCCTCGCCGTTGGCCAGCATCTGCTTCACGTTCTCGAAGGTCTCGATCAGTACGTCGATGCGGTGGCCCTGGATGGGGCCCAGGTACCGGAAATTCAGGGCCTCGAAGATCAGCCCCGGCGAGAAGAAGACCTTCAGCGATTCCTCGGCCTTCTGGGCCCAGTGCAGCATGTCGCCGGGCATGGAGCCCAGGAACTCCTTGGCCCAGCCCTTGATGGTTCGCACCATGGGCTTCGAGAGCTTTCGCGACAGGAAGTCGGACATGGCGCCCACGTTGGGCGAGATGGACATCTCGTTGTCGTTGAGCACCACCACCAGGTTCTTCTGCTGCAGGTGCCCGGCCTGGTTGAGCCCCTCGAAGGCCATGCCGCAGGTCATGCCGCCGTCGCCGATCAGTGCGATGGCGCAGCCTTCCTGCCCCTTGTGCTGCATGGCACGCGCCATGCCCAGGGCGGCGGAGATCGATGTGCCCGCGTGTCCGGCGCCGAAGTGGTCGTACTCCGACTCGGAGCGGCGCAGGAACTTGGCGATTCCGCCCGCGGTGCCGATCTTCTCGAAGGCCTCGCGCCGCCCAGTGAGCATCTTGTGTCCGTAGCCCTGGTGTCCCACGTCGAGCACCAGGCGATCGCGCGGCGTATCGAAGACGTAGTGGATGGCGGTGATCAGCTCGACGGCCCCCAGGCTCGACGCCAGGTGTCCGCCCGTGCGCGACACCTTTTCGATGATCTCCTCGCGCAGCTCCTCGGCCACGCGTCGCACCTGGTCGCGGGGCACCCGCCGCAGGTCGGCGGGCGAATCGATCCCCGTGAGCAACCGCTGCTCGCTCATGGCCTCCTCCGCACCGCAAAACGCGCCAACTCTCGCAGGGGCTCTGCGCGCTCGCCCAGAGTTTCGATCTCGGCGAGCGCCGCGTCCAGAAGCGCCTCGGCCCGCTGGCCGGCGGCCTCGCGCCCCAGGGCCCGGACCATCGAGCAGGCGCCGTCTTCGTGCTCGTCCTGGAGATCGTCCGCGATCTGGAAGGCCACGCCCACGCGCTCGGCGAACAGCCGCAGGCGCCCCAGGAGCTCGTCCTCGGCACCGGCCAGGCGGGCGCCGGCCACCACCGAGGCGGCGATCAGGGCCGCGGACTTGCGGGCGTGCACGCTCTCGATGCGTCCGGCGTCGGTGTCGGCGGCGTCGAAGTCCAGATCGTCTGCCTGGCCTCCCACGAGCTGTCGCGAGCCCGCCGCCTCGGCCAGATCGCGCACCGCGCCAAGCACCCGCGCCGGCGCCGCGTCGCCATCCCGGGCAAGCGCTCCGAAGGCGGCCGCCAGCAGTGCGTCGCCCGCCAGCACGGCCGTGGCCTCACCGAAAGCGACGTGAACGCAGGGGCGGCCCCGGCGCTCGGCGTCGTCGTCCATACAGGGAAGGTCGTCGTGGATCAGCGAGTAGGTGTGGATCAACTCGACGGCCACCGCGGCCGGCAGCGCCGCCTCGGGCCGGGCGCCCACCGCCTCGGCGGCTGCCACGGCCAGGGTCGGCCGCAGACGCTTGCCGCCGGGAAACACCAGGTGGCGCATGGCCGCGTGGAGCCTCGCCGGAGGCTCGCTGGCCGGGGGAATCGCTTCGTCGAGCGCGCGCTCCAGCAGGGGCGCCCGCTCGCGCAGATAGGCGCGCGCGTCCACTAGTCGCCGCTCTCCTCGGGCGCTTCGAAGTCCTGGGCGGTCCACTCCCCGCTCTCGCGGGTCAGCACCTGAATGCGACGCTCGGCCTGCTTGAGCTGCTCGGCACAGCGGCGCGACAGGGCCACCCCGTCTTCGAAGGTCGCCAGCGCGACCTCGAGCTCGAGTTCGCCCGCCTCCAGACGACTCACCACCTGCTCCAGGCGCTCGAGCGCGACCTCGAATGACAACTCCTCGGCACCCGGCAAGCCTGCGGGATCGGCGGATTTGGCGGCATCGGCTTGTCGCGCTCTGGTCATGGGACGAACGCTGGCCTCCGCGCAGCAGGGTGAGCGCGATGCTATCCGCGAGGCGCCCGAGCGTCAAACCGGGTTCTGGGTCGAAACGCCTGTTTTCAAAGGGACTTTTACTTTCTGGCGAATGCCGGGCCGAGAGGCCGGGTCGATTCCACCGCGGCTTCGATCTCGGCCTCGGCCACTCGGATCGAGAGAAGCTCGCCCGGGGGCGCCTGGTCGGCGCGGCGCACGATCTCGCCGTCGGACCTGCGCCGCACGAGCGCGTAGCCCCGCCCCAGAACGGCCAGGGGCGAGAGGGAGTCCATGCGCGCGGCCAGTTCTCCGAGCGCCGCACGCGCCTCGTTGACCACCGCCCCGGCGGCGCGCGGCAGGGCGCGAGCGGCCACCTGGAAGCGAGCGCGCTGGGCCGCCAGACGTGCCGATGGTGCGTGAGCCCACAAGGCATCCCGCCCGCGCTCCCAGCGAGCCGCAAGCCGCTCCAACAGGGCCGACGCGGCGCGCTGGAGCCTGCGCCCGTCCCGGGCCAGATCGCTCGCCAGGGCGGCGCGGTCCGGCAGGGCCAGCTCTGCGGCGGCCGAGGGGGTGGGGGCGCGCAGATCCGCCGTCAGGTCGGCGATGGTGACGTCCACGTCATGGCCCACGCCGCTCACCACCGGCACCGGCGCACGTGCGATGGCACGCGCCAGCGTCTCGGTATTGAAGGGCTGCAGATCTTCCAGGCTGCCGCCGCCGCGCACCAACAGGATCACGTCCACGCCGCCGTATTCGCCGAGCGCGTCGAGTGCGGCCGCCACCTCGTCCTCGGCGCCGGGCCCCTGGACCCGGGTCGGAGCGATCAGCAGCGGCGCACCCGGAAAGCGGCGGCCGGTCACTTCGATCACATCGCGCAGCGCCGCCCCCGTGGGCGAGGTGACCACGCCCACACGCCGCGGGATCGCGGGCAGGGCCCGCTTGCGCGCCGGGTCGAACAGGCCCTCGGCTTCCAGGCGTCGTCGCAGCTGCTCGAAGGCCAGCTGCAGGGCGCCGCGACCCCGGGGTTCCAGGCGGCGCACGATGATCTGGAGATCTCCGCGTGCCTCGTACACCGTGACTTCGGCGTACGCGAGAACCTCGAGCCCATCCTCGAGCTCGAAGGCCAGCTTGCGCGCCTCGTTTCGAAACAGGGCCGAACGGATCTGGCCGCCGTCGCCCTTCAACGTGAAGTACACGTGACCCGAGCCAGGCCGCGCCAGGTTGCTGATCTCGCCCGCGATCCACAGGCGACCCACGCGATCTTCGAGCAGGGAGCGCACGCCGCGCAGGACATCGCCCACGCTGTAGATGGGAGGTGCTTCCGCGGCCCCGGGTGCGGTTTCGGTCATACCACCCTGGTCGCGTCCGGAAGGGATGGCGCTAGGGCGCCGTTTCAGGGGCCCGCGCATGCAGCGACGTGGCGTCCTGGTCCTTGCGCAGACGCTCGAAGTACGTCCAGCTCTTGAGCACCTCGAGCGCGCGGGCCAGCTGTCCGTCGGAGCCCGCGGGGCCTTCGGCCGCAGGCTCGCCCTCGGACGATCCGGCTTCCGGGTTCGCATCTTCCTGGGTGAAGTGACCCTCGAGATCCTGCTCGCGGATCCTGCGCGGGCCCGCGGCATCTTCTTCGCCGTTGGTCGTCTTGGCCTGGACCACGATGTCCGGTGAGATTCCCACCTCCTGGATCGAGCGCCCCGCCGGCGTGTAGTAGAGGGCCGTGGTCAGGCGCAGCGCGCGACCACCCTCCAGCGGAAACACGGTCTGGACGGAACCCTTGCCGAACGTCTTCACGCCGATCACCAGGGCGCGCTTCTGATCCTGCAGGGCGCCGGCCACGATCTCGGAAGCGCTCGCCGTGCCCTCGTTCACCAGGATGGTGATGGGATAGCTCGACTCCGTTCCCTCGCGATGGGCCCGAAACTCCTGGCGCTGACTCTCCACGCGGCCCTGGGTGTAGACCACGAGGCCGTCGTCGAGCCACACGTCCGCCACCTTCACGGCCTGGTCCAGCAGCCCGCCCGGGTTGTCGCGCATGTCGATCACGAGCCCGTCGAGCGGACCGCCCGCCTCCTCGTGGAGCCTCTCCAGCGCACTCTCCAGGTCCTGGATCGTCCGCTCCTGGAAGGCGCGGAGCCGCACGTAGCCGTAGCCCGGCTCGAGCATGCGGCCGCTCACCGAGACGACCTTCACCACGTCGCGCACGATGGTGAAGGGCTGGGGCTTGTCGAATCCGTCGCGATAGATGTCGATGGTGATCTTGGTGCCCTTCTTGCCACGCATCAGATTCACGGCATCGAACAGCGTCATGCCCTTGGTGGTGCGGCAGTCCTCGGTCCAGTCTTCGGGCACTTCCGTGGGGCAGATGGCGACGATCTGGTCGCGCGGACGGATTCCGACGCCAGCGGCCGGCGTGCCCTCGATGGGCGACACCACCTCGATGTAGCCGTCCCGGCGCTTGGTGATCTCGATGCCCAGGCCGTGGAACTCGCCCTTGGTGTCGACCTGCATCTCCTCGTAGGCGTCGTTGTCCAGGTACGAAGAGTGGGGGTCGAGCTCCTGCAGCATCCCGTTCACGGCACCCTTGAGCAGGTCCTTCTCATCCACCGGCTCCACATAGTGGCGGCGCACGTGGGTGAGCACGCTGGTGAACAGGCTCAGGTCCTCGTAGTCCGTGGCCGCGAAGCTGCCGACCGTGCCGCCGACCACGCCCGCGACAGCCGAAACCACGACTCCGGCCAGGAATACGATGAGAATGGAAAACTTGTTGCGCCGCATGGATTTTGACCTACTTCCCACTGATGACCTGCGCATTTGCGCGTCCGGTTCCGGAAGGCCCGCGGGGGCCACCTCTCGAATTCGGCGACTCGCGCCGGCCTCTTGAAGACATTGGGCATTCTAACGCCCCCCCAACCCGATGACCCCATCGGAATCCGGGGAGATCAATCCGATCGGAGCCAGCGCCGCGGATTCAGCGATTTCTTGCCCCGGCGCACCTCGAAGTAGAGCCGGGGACCCGCCAGCGAGCCGGTATCGCCCGCCGAACCCAGCACGTGTCGCGAGGCGACGGCCTGCCCCACCTCCACCCCGATGTCGTCCAGGTGGCCGTAGACCGTGAAGTAGCGGTCGCCGTGGTCGAGGATCAGCAGCCGCCCGTAGCCCCGGAACCAGCCCGCAAAGGCCACGTGACCCGCAGCCACGGCCCGCACCTCCATCCCGCGGGGCGCCTCGAAATCCACGCCCTTCCGGAAGGTCTCGGTATTGAACTCGCTGTCCACCACCCGCCCGAAGTCGCCCACGATGGGCGCCTCCACCGGCGGATCCAGCGTGCCGCGCAGCGTGTCGAAGGCCGCCGCGCCGATGATTGCGGGGGCGTCGGGCACATCGCGAAGCCGATCCAGGGTCTCCTCCAGTCCGCGGGCCGCCGTCTCGAGCTCCACCAGTGCGCCGCGTTCGGCGCTGCGGCTCTCGTGCAGGCGGGCCGCCAGCCGCCGCTTGGCGTTCCGCTCTGCAGCGAGCTCCTGGGAGCGCTGGCGCAATCGCTCGGCTGCCGCCTCATGGCGGACGGACGCCTCGCGGGCCTCGGAACGCGCGCGCGCCAGGGCCGCCTCCTGGCGGCGATGGCGCGCCAGCAGTTCCACATCGTGGCTCAGCAGCAGCCGCAGGGCGTAGACCCGCGACAGGAAGTCGCGCACGCCCTTGGCCGAAAACAACATGGGCAGGGCGCCCCGGTCGCCCGCCCGGTAGAGCGCTACCGCTCGACGACTCATGGTGCGCTTCGTCATCTCGAGGGCGACGGCCAGCTCCTGCGCCTCGGCCTCCACGGCCACCAGCTTGACGCGCTCCTCCTCCGCGCGTGCGGCTGCGCGCGCCACGGCAGTGGTCAGGGCCACGGCAGATCGGTCCAGGGCCTCCACCGCCGCGAGCAGACCGCGCTGCTCCAACTCGTAGGCCGACACGCGCTGGCGGCTGTCTTCGATGGCCGCCCGCAGATGCTCGAGATCGTCTTCGCGGTCCGTCGCGGCACTCGATCCGGCGAGCGCGAGCAGTCCGATACCGGCGAGCCGGGCCACGGGCCTGCCGGGGAGTCTCACGACTTCCACCCAGCCGCCAGGGCGGCGCATGACCCGGCGAGCCCCAGCCCCGCGCCGGTCGACACCAGCGCAAGCGCTTCGCCGCTGGTGAAGAAGCGCGGCTGCGATCCGCCAAGCACGAATTCGAGCCCGAACGCGAAGCCCGGCAACACCAGATGGAACAGACCCAGCAGCAGGGCCAGGGCCAGGGCTCCGCCGGCCGCGCCCTGGATCAACCCCTCGAGAAGAAACGGCGTCGAAACGAAGCCCCGGCTGGCGCCCACCAGCGACAGGATCTCCAGCTCGTCGCGACGCGAGAAGATGGCCAATCGGATCGTGTTGCCCACGATCAACAAGGTGGCGACGGCCAGGATCGCGCCCAGGCCCACGCCCACGCCGCGCACCAGCGCCACCGCTCGCAGATAGCCCTCCACCCACGTCTGGCCCGACGCCAGATCGGTGATGCCCGGCAGACCCTCGACGGACTCCACCACCACGGCGAGTCCCTCCTGGGACCGGCGCTCGGGCACGAGAACGATTTCCAGAGACGCGGGCAGGGGGTTCTCGCCCAGTCCCTCGAGGAGTGCCGCGCCGCGGCCCACCCCGGATCGGAAGCGCTCGAGGGCCTCGTCCTTGCTCACCAGGCGGACGCTCTCCACGCCCTCGACGCTGCCGATCAGCGCGCGGAGTTCCTGTTGGTCGCCCGCCGAGAGTCCATCTTCCAGATAGGCGGCCACGTGGAGTTCGTCGCCGAATCCCGTCAGCAGGTCCTCCATGTTCCAGAGCAACAGGCCGAACGCGCCCACCAGCATCAGCGTGACCCCGATCGTCACGGCGGCGATCGCGCTGGGGAGTGGACTCGCGCGCAGACCGTGCAGCGCCGTGCGCACGAAGTACGCCATGCGGGCGCCCCATCGCTTCACGCCCGACCTCCCGGTGGCGCCGAGTCTTCCACGACGCCACCGCCCTCCAGGCGCACGATCCGCTTGCCGTAGCGCGCCACCAATCCCAGCTCGTGGGTGGCCACGATCACCGTGGTGCCGCGGGTCGCCGTGCTGGCGATCAGGTCCATGATGTCCAGGGTGAGGTCCGGGTCCAGGTTTCCCGTGGGCTCGTCGGCAAGCAACACCTCGGGCTCGTTCACCAGGGCCCGGGCGATGGCCACGCGTTGCTGCTCGCCGCCCGAAAGGGACAGCGGGTGGTGATAGCGCCGGTGCTGCAGACCCAGCTGTTTGAGGATCGCGAACACGCGGGCGCGGATCGTGCGTCGAGGGGTGCCCACCACCTCCAGTGAAAGCGAGACGTTCTCCTCCACCGTGCGGCGCGGCAGCAGCTTGAAATCCTGGAAGACCACGCCCACGTGGCGGCGCAGGCTGGGAATCGCCGATTCACCCAGGCGCGCGATGTTGCGCCCGAGCACCACGATCTGCCCCTCGCTGGGACGCTCGGCCGCAAACAGGAGCTTGAGCAGGGTGGTCTTGCCGGCGCCGCTCGGGCCGGTGAGGAACACGAACTCCCCCTTGCGAAACTCCAGGCTCACGTCGCGAAGGGCGTAGGTCCCGCCGCTGTAGGACTTGGACACGTGGTACATGCGGATGGCCGCTTCGCCGCGAGACTCGGGGGCCTGGGGCGCGGCGCTCCGACGGGATCGGAGCCAGGGGGAACGCCTTCGGTCGGCCCCCGTCACTCTTTCGATCGCCGGCCCGATGCGGGTCGACCACGCGACTTCTGGACCAGGTAGTCGAGGATGGCTTCGTCGAGAGGCTTCTCCCCCGGCGTAGTAGCGACCCGATCCGGCGGGTCGGGCACCGGCGCATTCAGCACGGTCGCTTCGGCGGTGGTGGCGGCATGGTCCAGGCGTTCGGCGATCACCGCGTCGAAGCCGCCGTTCTTCAGCTTCCGCAAGATATCCTTGTGCTGGCGCTCCATCAGCGCCCGCACCTGGATCTCGAGATCCTCCGTCCCCACGCGTTCGGCGTAGTCGCTCTTCTGGGAGCCGAGAATCGAACCTTCGTAGTACAGGTGACTGATCACGTGCGGATGGTTGAGACCACTGTCCTCGGTCTGGACGTGGAACATGCGCCCGCGATAGCGGGCGTTCGTGTTGAACCCGACGATCATCCCGCGCTCTCACCCCTGCGCCGCAAAGCGGCGTCGAGTCTCCCCTTCCGGACACAGGTTGTAAAGCGAGCCGCCCCGAACCGGAGCGGGCCACCCCCGCACGGAAAATCGGCTGTCCCGGTGTGGATCTGTACGTCCGCGACCGGGAACCCGGCGTTCGCAGGAATCCGGTGGCCCCCCCCCCCCCCGGGGGGGGCCGATTCTCAGCGCTCGCGGATGCGGATGTCGCCGCCCGAGGTGCGCAGGGTCAGGGGCGCCCCGCCCCCGTTGATCTCACCCCGCACGTGTCCCGGATCGAGGGCGCCGCGCAGGCTGATGCCGTGCTCCACCTCGACCTTCCCGCCGCTGGTCTTGGCGTCCAGTTCGGTTCCCGCGTCGGTGGGGAACTCCACCTCGATGCTGCCCCCCGAGGTCTCCAGGTGCCCCGCCGGCGCCTCGGTGAAGCGCACGTCGATGCCGCCGCCACTGGTGCGCAGGTCGACGCGACCTCTCACGTCATGGATCGTGATGGGGCCCCCGCTGGTGCGAGCGTCCACGTCGCCCGTCACTTCGCTGGCCTGGATGCGGCCTCCGGACGTTCGCATGGTCAGATCGCCGCGCACGTCCTTGGCGTCGATCCAGCCGCCGGAAGTCTCCAGGTCCACCGAACCCTCGACCTCGTCGATCTCGATATTGCCGCCACTCGTGTGCGCGGTGACGTCGCCGCGCACATCCGACACGTCCAGCTTGCCGCCGTGGGTGCGAATCTCCAGGCCATAGCGCTCCGGTACGCGCACGCGCACGCGGATCTTCGGACCGCGGAAGGCCCCGAGCCAACCGCTGAAGTCGGCGGAGAGCTTCACATCGGTGCCGTCGCCTGTGAGCTCGAAATCGGCGGAGCGCGCGCCCATGCCCTCCACGCTGGCGTCGACCCGCACCTCGTATTCGCCGTGGGTCTCCACCTCCACCGAGCCGCCGTCGAGATCCACGCGCAGGGTCCCGCCGGGACGCGCTTCGATGCTTTCCTCGAAATCCCGGGCTCCCGCGGCGATCGGAAGGCCGACCACGAGAAGTACCCACGCTGCCCATCGCCCCATCATGGCGTCCGTCCCATCTCGTCTCCGGTCGCGCGGCTCATCGTCGACTCAGGTGCACGACACCGCGCGCCGTGTACAAACGCAGGGGCGCGCCGCCCCCGTTCAGGCGCCCGGACACGTGGTTCTCGTCCGTGTTTCCCGCGACGCTGAGCCCGGCCCCGATCTCCACGTTCCCGCGGCGGCTGACTGCTTCCAGATCCGCACCGGCGCCGGCGGGAATCACCACCTGCACCGAACCGCGGCTGGTCTCCAGATCGCCCTCGGGCGCCGCCGCGAAGCTCACGAACACCCCGCCGCGCTCGGTCTTGGCTTCCAGGCGACCGCGCATCTGCTCGGCTTCGATCTCACCCCGGTCGGAACGAGCTTCCACCTTGCCGTCCACGTGGGCGAGTGCGATGGCGCCTCTGCCGGTGCGCACCTGTACGTCGCCCTCCACCCAGCGCACGTCGATGTCTCCGTAGAACGCCCGCGCCTCCACATCGCCCTGCACTTCCGACACGCGGATGGGGCCGTTGGCCGTGCGCAGCTTGATCTTCCCCGCGGCTCCCACCACGTCGATGGCCGCATCGCCGGTGCGCGCCCGCACGGCGCCGGTCATATCCTCGATCCGGATCGGCCCGGCAGTGCAGCGCAGATCCAGATCGAACTCCCGGGGCACGCGCACCCGGAGCCGGATCTGGGGTCCCCCGAACATCCACGAGAACGCTCCCTCCACGCGGCCCTGGATGCTCACGGTTCGGCCCTTCTCGTCCACGCGAAAGCGCACGCCCGACGCACCCCAACCCGTGGCCTCGGCCACGATCCACACCTCGTTGGAATCATGCGACACCACCTCGAGAGAGCCCGGGTCCGGACGCAGCCCGCTGCCCAGGTCGAGATCGACCTCCAGGCGCCCCCCGGATTCCGCCGGGATGCGCTCCTCCATGCCGTCGCCGCGTTCGCAGGCGGACAGCAGCATGGCAATCAGGAACAGCCCGATCCGCAGTCGTATCAACGACGACCCCTCCACTCGCGGACGGTACTCGATAGAGCAAGCGCCGTGCCGCTCGCGGAGCGGCAGAGGCGCCCCGCGGGCGCACTGGCGCAGGAGCGCCGCTGCACGTGCGCAGCACGGGGATTGCGGTGAATTCGATTCAGGCGACCGGCGCTGCCTGCGCCGGCATTTCATCGGGTCGCGTAAACCACCAGGCCCACGCGATCAGCAGCCCCTGGATGGGCAGCCGCACCCAGTTCCAGATCCCGAGGCCCTGCTCCGCATCTCCCAGGGGAATGTCGTGGAGCGCGATGTGGAGGTTCGCCGGAAACACGGCGATGAAGAGCGCGATCAGGCCCCAGGCCGCGAGACGTCTCAGGCGGGGCACGAGCACCGCGATGCCCAGCGCAATCTCTGCCGCGCCCGAGAGATACACGAGCTCCCGGTGGAGCGGCAGATACGGCGGCATCATCGGCAGGTAGAACCCGGGATCGGTGAAGTGCGCGGTGCCGGCCCCCAGCATGCCCAGGCCCAACAAACCAAGAGCGACGATTCGCACCGGATGCATGGCCCATACTACTCCGGCGGACGGAGCCCCGATGCACGATTGCACCGGGGCTCCTGGCGGCGGTCGATCGGGGGGGAAGGAATCCGCCGCCGAGGAAAACGAGCTAGGAGCGCCGTCGGCGCGCATGCGCCAGACCCGCGAGACCGCAGGCCACGAGGATCGAAGTCGCCGGCTCGGGAACCACGAGCAGCGCGCTGCCCGGACTGGGAAGCATCTGGACCCCGAAGTCGGCGGCGTTGTCCCCCGTATCCACATTGGCAAAGAAGCGGGCCAGGCTCGCACCGGCCGGTGCGTCGGGTGCGGGGAATCCCTCGCCGGCAAAGACGTCGGAAGCCGAGAAGACGCCGTATCCCAGCGCATCGACGATCGTGTCGCCGAATCGCAGCACGATCGAATCCGGCCCGTTCTGGAAATCGAAGTCCGCGAGCCAATCCGTCTCCGACACGAACGACGTTCCGTCGGCCAGCGAATCTGCCACCACGAACAAGCCGTCGAGCCCGATCGATCCACCCAGCACAACGCTCGGCCCCACGGCCCCGTTGGCACCGTTCACCCCATCCAGCACGTAGCCCTCGAGACTTGCGCCCGGCACTCCAAAGATCTCCACGAACGTATGGCCATCGTCGGACCCGGCCGCGTCGTAGAAGACCTCCGAGATCAGCGGCAGCGCGCTGGCCGGCATCCCTGCGGTCGCGAGCGCAAAGCCAAGTCCACACAGCACGAGCGGAATTCGCATCCTGCCCTCCTCGCTTCGGGGCGAATCCCCGCGAGAGGAGCAAGCGCCGTGCCACACCCGGACCTCGCGCCAAGTCCGCAACCGGAAAGGGGTTCGAGCGGATCCACCGGTGCCCTGTGACCGGACGGCCACAGATCGGCCGCGCATCCCACGACACGCCCGAACCTGTTTCGTAGACGAGCCTCTAGCAGCCCGATCTGCAGGGCGCGCAGGGGAAGTCCCCCTGGAGGCTGGCAAAGACGGCGGCCCGCGGATCGATGCCGCGCATCTCGAGGCGACGTCGCCCCGCCACCGGGCTCGGGCCGTGCTCGATCACGATGCCCGAACAGCACTCGCGCTCGAGGGCGACGAGCCGGTCGAGCTTCGCCACAAGGCCCGGAGCTTCCTCGAGCTCCCAGGCGATGCCATCGGGGCTCGGCTCGCTGGCGACGGCGTGGGGCAGGATCTCGGCTCGGATCCATGCGAGTCGCTCTTCCAATCCGCCGGCCGAGAGCGTGCAGACCGCGAGCGGATCGACGCCGGCCTCGCTCACTGTCGGATCGCCTGGGGTCGACTCGCTATTCATGGCATTCCACTCCTGTTCCCGGTCGGGTTTCGAAGGCTTCGAGCCTGGGCGGAGTCTAGAACTTGAAGTGCACTTCAAGTCAAGGGCCGACCTGGCGGTGTGGCCGGCCCCGGATCGCCCGCGCGCACGCCTCGAGCGTTGGGCACTCGCAGCCCGTCACGGCCTCGAGCACGCGCTTCATCCGCTCGACCTCGGCCATGCGCACGTCCAGCTCGGCCAGCTTGCGATCGGCCAGCTTCCGCCAACGCTGCCCAGGCCTGGTGCGCCGAGCGAAACCGGATAGGAGCATCTTGATCTCGGCCACCGTGAATCCAGCGGCCTTCGCCACGGCGATCAGGGCCAGGCGGTCGAGGATGTCCTCGCCGTAGACGCGCTTGCCTCCGCGCCGATCCGCCACGGGGATCAATTTCTCGCGCTCGTAGTACCGGAGTGCGGACGCGGCCACGCCCGAGCGCTCTGCCACTTCGCCGATGGTCAACATCCGCGGCATGCTAGCGATCATGAAGCAAGGCACATCCACCGGCAACTCGTGGCAGCGTCACCCCTGAGGCGCCTGGGTACGACGGCTGAACCAGCCGCCGGTCCAGGCGTCGATGCCGGCCGCGAGTTCGTCAGTTCGCAATTTCAGTCGGTGGCGCTCCACAGCGTCGGCCTCGGCCGCCCACTCCGCCAGCACCCGCCTCCGCTCGAAATAGAGCTGCGTGATCTCATCGAGCACGTCGTCTCGCAGCTCGATCAGCTCGCGGGTCTCGCGGGAGATGTCGATCTCCTCCGGGTGGTAGACAAGCCCTGGAAGATCCCAGACGAGGGTGACCCCCAGCCCCCAATCGCGGCTATGCGTCTCGTCGCGGTCGTTCAGACGACGCAATTCGCCGGAGAGAAACGCCTCGTCCAGGTCCCAGCCGCGATCGGCGCCGTCGTCGTAGCCCGTGCGCAGAGTCGCCACGGGCAACCAGGAGCGCCGGTTGACCCGTTGGCGCATGGACTCGATCTGGTGGCGCTGGAGGTTCAGGTAGGCGACGGCGGCGCGATGCACGTCCCCGATGGTCGGCTCGCTCGACACCGGGGGATCGGATGCCGCGGAGCCCATCCGCTGCGGTTGAAGGCGACCTGCGACCAGCCCGGATTCGGTGGCGACGTAGATCTCGCCGGCACCGCTCACCACGCTGCGGATGCCCGCCGTGGCCGCGGCGCCGGACACCCGACGCCAGGGCCCATCCAGCGAGTCGCTCTCGAGCAATCCCCGATCCGTGGCCAGCCAGAATCGATCCAGTGCCCACGTGAGGCGGCGCGCGCGGGCACCCGGTGGCAGCGACAACCGCCGGACGCGCCAGCCGCCACCGGAATCGGGCGTCGCCAGGGCACTCGGCAACACGATGGCGACGCCGCCCCCGGGAAGGTCGAGCACCACATCCACCGGCTCGCCATCCCGTG
This sequence comes from Deltaproteobacteria bacterium, assembly GCA_032128115.1. Classification (GTDB taxonomy): domain Bacteria; phylum Myxococcota_A; class UBA9160; order UBA9160; family SMWR01; genus JAQBHB01. The sequence continues at coordinate 29,206 of JAQBHB010000099.1, forward strand.
AGGTCAGCGGCAGTGTCTCCCGCTGGCTGATGCCCAGGACCAGGGTTCCCGCCACCGAGCGCAGCCGGGTTCGCCACACGCTCCCAGCGACTACCGTCCAGCATTCGAAATCGGATCCATCGGGGCGCAGTGCAACCGCGGTCGCGGGGCCCGACGGAAGCGCCACCGACAGCGGCCTCCAACGCTCGAGATCGCGCGAGATCCGAACGCCCGAGTCGGTTGCCAGCGCCGCGATTTCCGGCAGTGCCGCAATCCGCGTAGCGGGGCCGCTCGACGCCCCCGGGCCCAGCTCGAGCGGCAGCACCCGACCGTCGATGTCCACCCGATACGCGCCAGCGTCGGTGGCCACCAGCAGCACCCCGGCGCCTTGTCCGACGCCTGGAACGAACGCCAGATCCAGCACCGGACCGCGACGCAGGATTCGCCGCGCCAGTTCTCCCGAGCGGCTCGAGAGCACGCCTCGGTCGTCGCCGATCGCCAGACGCCCGGTCGCCGGGTGATACGCCAGCGCCGTGGATTCACTCCCCCGCACGCCGGGAAGCACGCGTTCCCACTCTACAACGGTCGAGGCGAAAACCGGCAGGGGCGAAGCGAACACCGGCGCACCCGAGCCCAGAAGCGAGAGCCCGAGCCCCAGGAGCGCCGGGTGGCGGCGCCGCGAGCCGATCTGGATCCGCATGCGATCGGGACGAGCAAGGAGTGTGCCGGTCGCTCGCGTGCGCTAGAGGCCCCGCAACCTCGATTCGTCAACCTCCAGTCACAATCCGCCGGAGCCTGGGCGGGCTCGCCGCTCCGCCAGCTTGACGGCGGCGACACCCTCCAGAAGAATCGCCGGCATGCCGCGCGCAACCCGGCACCACCCTGCGTTCTGGCGCCGCGGCCGCGTCTGGCTCCTGACCGGGGCACTCGCCGCCGCTGGGGGACCCGTCTGGGGCGACGCCGTCCCGGACGCCGACGACGCGCCTGTTCCCGCGGCCGAAGCAGCCGCTGCCCCGGAGACGAAGGTTTTCGACCCGGGCGCCCTCGACGCCCGCATTCGCGAGCTCGAGGCCGCCATCGCGCGAGACGGGGAAACCCTCAAGGCGTGGGTGGCTGCCGGCCCCGATGCGGGTTCAGCCTCCTTCGACCAGTCGCCGGAGCTGCGAGAGATTGCCGGTCGGCTACCGCGGCTCCAATCCGAACTGAGCGAGCTGCGCCAGAAGCGCGCGGCGCTCGCTGCGCCCTGACCGGACCCGTGGCGGAAGCGTCCGAGCAGACCTCCCCCGTGGTGGCACTCGCGGGCGGCGTGGGAGCTGCCCGGTTTCTCCGCGGCGTGGTGCAGGTGAGGGATCCCGCCGCCGTGACGGCCGTGGTGAACACCGGCGATGATTCCTTCTTCTACGGCGCCCACGTGGCACCCGACCTGGACATCGTTACCTACACCCTCGCCGGACTCGTGGATTCCGAACGGGGCTACGGCCTTGAGGGCGATACGTTCGCGCTGCTGGACGCCCTGGCCGCCCTGGGCCACGAGACCTGGTTCCGACTCGGCGACCGCGACTTCGCCACCTGCCATCATCGCACCCTGGCCCTGCGTCTGGGGGCGGGGCTGGCCGGCGTGACGGACGAGATCCGCGAGCGATTCGGGGTTGCGACGCGAATCCTGCCCATGTCCGAGGATCCGTGTCCCACCTGGGTCGAGCTCACCGACGGAAGCCGCGCCCACTTCGAGGAGTATCTGGTTCGCGACGGCGCGCCCGACACGGTGAAGCGCGTGCACCTGGACGCGGCGGAGCGGGCGCGCCCGGCCCCGGGCGTACTCGAGGCGCTGGAGTCGGCCGAGGTGCTGCTCATCTGCCCAAGCAATCCGGTGGTTTCGATCGGCCCCATCCTGAGCGTGCCCGGAGTTCGCGACGCCATGCGCGCATCGGGTGCACCGGTGATCGCGGTTTCTCCCATCGTGGGAGGCGCTCCGGTAAAAGGCCCCGCCGATCGCCTCCTGCGCGGCATCGGAGTCGAGGTGTCGGCGCGAGGCGTGGCCGGTATGTACCGCGACTTCATCGACGGCTTCGTTCTCGACGAGCGCGACGCCGATCAGGCCGGCGACATCGAGGCCATGGACCTGCGTGTGGCCGTGCTCGACACCTTGATGCGCAACGCGGAAGCTTCGGCGCGCGTGGCAAGGGCCGCCCTCGACCTGGCGCAGGAACTGTGATGATCCCCGCAGTGGTTCCCGTGGCGACCCTGCGCGGCACCAAGTCGCGCTTGCGCCCCCACCTGGGCGACGACGCCACGGCACGGCTCACCCTGGCCATGCTCGGCGACGTGCTGGAGGCGCTGATCGCCGTGCCGGATCTTTCGCCCGTGGCGGTGGTGACCCCCGATGCCGACGTGGCGCGCGCCGCCCGCGCCCAGGGTGCCCTGGCCCTGCATCGACCGGACGCGGGACTCAACCCCGCCGTGGAGGGGGCCGTTCGCGAGCTGGCTACCGATCCTGCGCGCGGCGCCCTGGTGATGCTCGGCGACGTTCCCGGGGCGCGCCCCGAAGAGATCGCCCAGTTGTTGCGGGCACTCGACGGCTGCGCCGGGCCCGGCGTGGCGCTGGCGCCCGCCGGCGATGGAGGTACGGCAGCGCTGTTGCGGGTGCCGACGGACGCGATTCCGGCGCGCTTCGGACTCGAGAGCGCCAAGGCCCACCGGGAAGCGGCGGCGCAAGCCGGCGTGGTCTTCCGCGAGGTGCGCCTGGCCTCGATGGCGCTCGACATCGACGAGATCGAGGACCTGGAGGCGTTCGAGCGCCTGGCGGCCGGCGGAACTCGCACGCGTGCCGTGCTCACGTCCATTGCCCAGAACCCATCTGTCGCCCGGAAGTCGTCGCCGTGAGAGGGTCGCCTGCGCCCCTGCGGCTGGTACCCCTGCACGGTGTGCCCGCGGTAGCTCCGGGCGACGACCTGGCGGCACTGTTGGGCGCTGCGGCGAACCGGGCCGGCGTGTCGCTGGCGAACGGCGCCCTGGTGGTGTGCCAGAAGGTGGTTTCCAAGGCCGAGGGCCGCCTGATGGCGCTCGCCGACGTGGAGCCGTCGGAGGAGGCGAAACGAATTGCCAAACAGGACGCCAAGGATCCGCGCCACATCGAGATCGTGCTGCGCGAGAGCGTGCGCACGGTGCGCCACGGTCACCGGGTGCTGATCTGCGAAACCCGCCATGGCTTCGTGTGCGCAAACGCGGGCGTCGACCTCTCGAACGCGCCCGGGCCGGACGTGGCGGTGCTGCTGCCGCTGGATCCCGACGCCTCGGCGGCCGCGCTGCGCGATGACCTGGTTCGGGCCGGAGCCGGACCGCTGGCGGTGATCGTGTCCGACACGTTCGGGCGCCCGTGGCGCGAGGGTCTGGTGGACGTGGCCATCGGTTGCGCCGGCATCGCTCCCATCGACGACCGCACGGGACAGAAAGACTGGAGCGGCCGCGAGCTGCAGGTCACGGCCACCGCCACGGCCGATCAACTCGCCGCCGCCGCCGGCCTGCTCATGTGCAAGGACGCCGGGATTCCGGCGGTCTGGATCGATGGCATCGCCCCCGACGGCGACGGCCGCGTCCGCGACACCCTGCGCACTCCCGAATCGGACCTGTTCCGCTGAGCGCGTTCGCTAGGGTGCGAAGATCCGCTCGACGCCCTCTTCGCTGAAGATTTCGGCGGGCAGGGCGTCGGGGCCCGTGAAGGCGGCGAGCGCCAGCATCGCCAGCTCGGGACGCTCGACGAGCCGCGCCCACGCGCGGGTGCGGCGCTCGACGGCCTCGGTTCCGAAACGGGCGTACAGGTTCGTGACGAACCGGGCGGAAATCCGCAGCCGTCGCAGGCGTTCGCGGCGCTCCTCGCCATACGGCTCGAACAGATCGGATTTCCATTCGCCGCTGCCGGCGAGCAGGTCCCGCACCAGGCGCACGTCGCGAAGCGTGAGGGACTGTCCCTGACCGATGATGGGATCGTTGTAGCCCGCGGCATCACCCACCAGCACGACCCCCTCCGAAAACGGACGCTCCGTCCAGGCATCCTGGCTGGGAAACGAGCCACACGGGCCGATGGGCCTCGCCGACGCCAGGCACCCGCTGTGGGGCACGCACTCGGTGTCGAAACATTCGAGAAATCGCGCGGCCCCCTTGGCGCCCGAAAAGCGCCCCTTCTGTTCGAGGGCGTAGTCCGCGTAGAGCCTGACCTTTCCCTTTCCCTGGGGAAACACCAGGTAGTAGATGTCGCCCACCTTGCCCGTGGCCTGGAGATCCTCGGGCCAGTCGTGGGCCCCCTCGATCAGCAAGCCGGCCAGCAGGTGATCGATGGGATCCTCGTGGAGTTCGATCCCCACCTGCCTGCGCACCGTCGAGGCGCGGCCGTCGGCGCCCACGATCAGGCGACAGGCAACGCGGTGTTCCTCGCCGTCGTGATGAAAGCGCACCCCGGGATCGCTTCCGGCTGTCACCTTGACGCCCGTCGCGCCCCGCCGCACCTGGGCGCCCGCCCTGCGCGCGCGCTCCAGCAGGGTGTTCTGCATGACCACGTGCTCGAGACACAGGGGGCCGTCGCTCTCCGGGTGAATGGAGTCGAGACGGATCCCCGCCGCCTCCGCCGCGTCGATTCCCAGCATCTCGTCGTAGCCGATGTTGCGGGAGAGGGTATGGCCCCCGGCGGCCACGAGTGCGTCGAACAGACCGAGCCGCTTCGCTTCGGCCACTCCCCAGGGAGCGAGCCACTCGCCGCGAACCCGGTCCTCGAAATCCGCGGTGCGCTCCAGCACGGATACGGAGTGCCCCGCCTGGGCCAAAGCAGCCCCCAGCGACGAGCCCCCCAGCCCAGCCCCCACGATGACGACGTCCACGCGTTCCACAGCTTGTCCCCGTCTATCGCGAAGCCAGGCGCTCGTCGATGGCGTGCCAGAGGTCGTCCAGGCCGATGCCCTTGTCGGCCGAGGTGGCTACCACGCGTTGCTTGGGCAGGGGGACGGCGGCCTTGAGTTCGCGCACCCGCGCCGCCCGGCGCATGGGCTTGAACTTGTCCGCCTTGGTGAGCGCCAGGATCACGGGCACGTCGCGTTCAGCCAGCCAGTCGATCAACAGGGTCTCGTCTTCGGAGATGTCGCGCCTCAGATCCTGGAGCAATACCGCCACGCGCAGCGGTGCGCGATCTCCCAGGTAGGATTCCACCAGCAGCTTCCAGCGCTGTCGCTCGGCCATGGAGACCTTGGCGTAGCCGTACCCGGGAAGGTCCACGAGCAACAGGTCGGACCGGGGGCGCTCGACCCGGTACCAGTGCACCAGCCGGGTCTTGCCCGGCTCGCCGCTCGTGTACGCGAGCTTGCGACGATGGGCCAGCTTGTTGATCAGGCTCGACTTGCCCACGTTGGAGCGACCGAGAAAGGCCACCTCGGGAGTTCCCGGGGCGGGAAAGCCCTCCGGGCCCGCGGCGGTGGCCACCCATTCCGAGCGCAGGATCTTCACGGGCTCCCTATCCCTCTCACCCGAGCTCGGGGAGCACGCGCTCCAGCCGCTCCAGCGCTTCCTGGATGGAAGCCTCCGACGCGGCGGCGCAGAAACGCAACCAGCCCTCGCCGGCCTCTCCGAAATCGATGCCGGGCGCCGTGCCCACGTGGGCGCGCTCCAGCAGATCGAACGCCAGGCGCAGCGAATCCGCTCCGAAGGCGCGGGCGTCGGCGAACACATAGAAGGCGCCCCGGGGCAGAACGGGCACGCCGAAGCCGAGCTTTCGCAAGCCATGCACCAACAACATGCGCCGCTGAGCATACGCGCTCCGCATGGCCGCCACGCTGGCCGCCCCCTCGCGCAGGGCCGCGAGACCTGCGTGCTGCACGAAGCGGTTGGCGGAGATGAACAGGTTCTGCTGCATGATGTGGAGCGACCGTCCTGCCGACTCGGGCGCGATGACGTAGCCGAGCCTGAAGCCGGTCATGGCATAGCGCTTCGAGAACCCGTCGAGCACGAACGCCTCTTCAGTTACCCGAAGCGCCGACGTTACCACCGCGTCGTCGTAGACGAGCCCATCGTAGATCTGGTCGGAAATCAGGGGCGGCCCGATCTCGGCGAGCGCCCGCAGGGTCGCCTCCTCCTGCACCGCGCCGGTGGGATTGGCCGGCGAGGCCAGCACGATGGCCCGGGTACGAGGCGTCACGGCGCGGCGTACGGCGTCGGCATCGAGCTGGTAGCCGGTGGCAGGGTCCATGGGAACGAAGACGGGCACGCCGCCGGCTACCCGGATGAAGTTCGGGTAACACGGATAGTGGGGCGTTCCCAGGATCACCTCGTCGCCCTCTCCCACCAGCAGCAAGAACACCAGCAGCATCGCGCTCGACGTTCCGTTGGTCACGAGCACCCGCTCGGGATCCAGTGAGACTCCGGCGCGGCGGCTGTGATCGGCGGCGATGGCCTCGCGCAGCTCCACCAGTCCGCGGCTGTCCGAGTAGTTCGTCTCGCCGCCGCGCAGGGCCGCAACGCAAGCCTCCACGGCGGCTTCCGGGGGCGGAAAATCGGGCTCCCCCACCTCCAGGTGGATCACCCGCGTGCCCTCGCGCTCCATGGCGAAGGCCCGCTCCATCACCTCCATGGCCAGGAAGGGCTCGATCCGGTCCACGCGCGCGGCCCGTTGGTACGCCATGGCGTCCGGGTAGCGAGGCGGCTCCCCGGCGTCAAGGGGATCGCTTTCGCAAGTATCTGGATTCACGTGGATTTCCGGCGCGTCGCCTTGGCAGCGGGCAGCCGCGCTGATAGCATCGGCGCTCGCTGATACCTTCCCGGCGAGTTCCAGCCCATCAGAAGAGGAGCCTCGCATGTCCAAGGGCGTCCAGATCGCCGGCGGGGCCACGATGATCGCGCTTCTGCTCGGGTGGTACGCGTCTTCGAACCTGGAGACGATCGCCTACTACCAGACCCTCGCTGAGTTCCAGGTGGAGGCTTCCGACCGCATGGGCGAAGCCTCGCGGGTGCACGGCTACGTGGCGCTGGGTTCGATCGAGCGCGACGTCACCTCGAAGCAGGTGCGCTTCGCCGTGCAGAACGAACCTCCCCACGCGGGGGGCGCAAGCGATCACAGCCTGGGCGTGGTGCTGACGGGGCTCGAGACCCCGGACCTCTTCAAGGATGGGGCCGAGGTGGTGGTCGAGGGCCGCCTCAGCAGCGACGGGGGCCACCCGGTCTTCCGCGCCGACAAGGTGATGGCCAAGTGCCCGTCGAAATTCGAGGCGAAACTGACCGAGTCGGCCGAGTTCTGATCGGCACCGCAGTCTCCGAGGAACCTCCATGTCCGACATCGGAGCCTATTCGCTTCGCTTCGCGCTGGTGATCGCCGTCCTCGGAGTGGCGGCCGGCGTCTACGCCGGCTCGGCGCGACGCCCCGATTGGACCCGGGTGGCCGAGCGCTCGGTGTGGGTGGTGTTCGCTTTCGTCAGCCTGGCCATGCTGATGCTCTTCGGCGCCTTCGCGAGCCACGACTTCCAGCTCGCGTACGTGGCTCAGCACTCGGCCCGCAGCATGGCCATCCAATACCGGCTGGCGGCGCTCTGGGGCGGGCAGGCCGGTTCGCTGCTGCTCTGGCTCTGGATGCTCTGCGCCTACTCGGCCGCCTGCGTGTGGTTCCACCGCAACCGGAGCCGCATCCTGATGCCCTGGGTCGCGTCGGTGGTGCTGGCAAACGCCGCGTTCTTCCTGCTGCTGCTCAACCTCGTGACCGATCCGTTCGAGAAGCTGCCGCCCGGGCAGGTGCTCTCCGACGGCGCCGGACTCAACCCCCTGCTGCAGCACCCGGTGATGATGATCCACCCGCTGGTGCTCTACACGGGCCTGGTGGGCTTCGTGATCCCGTTCGCGTTCGCCTTCGCGGCCCTGATCTCGGGCGAACTCGGCACCGACTGGTTCCGCACCACGCGGCGCTGGACGCTTTTCCCGTGGCTGGCGCTGAGCGTGGGCATCCTGCTGGGCGGACGCTGGGCCTACGAGGTGCTGGGCTGGGGCGGCTACTGGGCGTGGGATCCGGTGGAGAACGCGTCGTTCATGCCCTGGCTTCCGGCCACCGCCTATCTGCATTCGGTGATGATCCAGGAAAAGCGCAACATGCTGAAGACCTGGAACCTGCTGCTGATCGGGATGACCTACACCCTGTGCCTGTTCGGCACCTTCCTGACCCGCAGCGGCATCGTGCAATCGGTGCACGCCTTCGCCCAGTCGCCGATCTTCACGTCGATCTTCCTGGGCTACGTGCTGGTGACCGGCGGCGCCTTCCTGGCGGCCCTGTTGTGGCGTCGCGGCGAGATCCGGAGTCCGGCGGGTCTGGAGTCCATGGTGTCGCGGGAGGCGGCCTTCCTGCTCAACAACTGGACGTTCATGGCGCTGCTGGCGGTGGTGTTCTGGGGCACCCTGTTCCCCGTATTCTCCGAAGCGCTGATGGACAGCCGCATCGCCGTCAACGCCAAGTACTTCAACACCATGGCGGGTCCCCTGGCCCTGATGCTGATGTTTCTCACCGGTGTGGGTCCGCTCATCGCCTGGGGCAGACCCTCTCCCGGAAGCCTGCGCAAGCAGTTCACCTGGCCCGCGCTGGCGGGCGTGACCACGGGCACGGCGTTCGCCGTCGTCATGGGCCGCTCGACCCAGTGGTATCCGCTGGCGGTGTGGGCACTGGCCGGTTTCGTAACGGGCACCATCGTGCAGGAGTACGCGCTGGCCATGCGCGTCCGCGTGCGCAAGCACGGCGAGAATCCGCTGCAGGCCGTGGCCGCATTGCTGCGCAAGAACCAACAGCGCTACGGCGGCTACATCGTGCACCTTGGGGCGATCCTGATCCTGGTAGGCACGGCGGGATCCGTGTTCAACCAGCAGCGGATCGAGAACGTGAGCCCGGGCCAGGAGGTGACGATGAACGGATACCGCCTGCGCTATCTCACCGCGCGCCCCCTGCCCGCCAAACACTATGGGGGCGCCGCGGCCCGGCTGGCGCTCTACGATCACGACGAGCCCGTGGCGGTGATGGTTCCCGAGAAGCGCGTCTACTGGCTCGAGCAGCAACCCGCCTCGATCCCCTCGGTCTACTCCACCCTGAACGAGGATCTCTACGTGATCCTGACGGCCATCGAGGCCGACGGCTCGGCCACCCTCAAGATCTACCGCAATCCCCTCGTCAACTGGATCTGGATCGGCGGCGCGATCTTCGTTCTGGGAACGCTGGCGGTGATGTGGCCCCATCCGCAGCGGGCGTCGGAACCGCGAAGCGGATGAATCGCGCAGCGCTCGCCCTCGCGACGCTGGCACTCGGACTCGCGGCGGGCACAGCCTCCGGGCAGCCGAACGCGGCTCCCGCCACGCTGCACCCCGGCGCCAACGCCACCACGCCCGACGTGCCCTCCGGCACCGGACGCATCCGGGGTCGCATCGCCCACGCCGAGCGGCCTGCCGCCGCGGGCGGACTCACGGTGGTGCTCTACAGCCTGTCGCCCTCGGGTTCGCCGGGCCTGCGCACGAGCCTTTCGGATGAGGACGGCAGCTTCGCGTTCGACGGCGTCTCCAGCGACCCGGCCACCGTCTACATGGTGGGGACCCGCGCCGCTGGCATCCCCTACGGCATACGCTTCGCCTTCGCGCCCGGCGAGGCCGAACGCTCCGTCGAGATCCCCATCTCGGACCCCGATGCCGACACTTCCCGAATCCGGATCGAGTCGTCGCGCATCCGGATCGACCGCGGCTGCAGCGGCCTGGTAGTGAACGAGTCCTACGAGCTGGTGAATCCGGGCGGCCGCACGGTGCACGTGGATCCCGAAGCTCTCGATGGCCAGCCCCCGATCTTCTCGGTGACCGTGCCGGCGGCGGCGCATGCCATCCAACTGCTGCCCGGCTCCTTCGATCCCGGACTCGAGATCGACGGCACCACGCTGAGCTTCTGGGGCCCGCTGCGGCCCGGCGCCCGAAGCCTTGAATTCCGCTACACGCTGCCCGCCGCAGCGTCTCCGCTCGCGGCTCGCTGGCGGCTGCCGCGAAACATCGGACGCGTGGTGGTGGAAGCCGCCCGGGGTGGCGTCCAACCCCGCGCCGAGGGACTGCGGCCCGGTGCGCCCACCGAGAGGGACGGTCGGGTCTACGCCACCTGGGTCCGCGAGCGCCGGCCGGATGGCGACAGCCTCGACCTCTCGCTCGAGATCCCGGCAACGCAGCCCGAATCCGGAGGCTTGACCGATTCCGGCCGCCTGACCGGTTCCGGCCGCCCGACCGATTCCGGCCGCCTGACGCTGGTGGGGGTGCGGCTGCTGATGGAGCTCGACGACGCGGCGCTCGAGGTGGACGAGCAGATCGAGATCGAAGTCGCCGGGGGCGAGTCGTTGTCCGCCCGGGACGAGGCGCCGCTGCTGTGTCTCGAGCTTCCCGATGCGGCACAGGGCCTGCAGTTCTCCCAGGCCTCGCTCTCGCTGGGCCTGGCGCCCGACCCCTCCGGCGCCCTCGCCATCTACGGTCCGCTTCCGCCGGGCCGTTCGCTGCTGGGGCTTGGCTACCGCATCGCCGTGGAGGACGCGGCGGTCGTTTTCGAGCGGCGCTTTCCCCGCGCCCTTCCCACGCTGTCGGCTTTCGTCGCCGACACGGGGCTCACGGCGGAGAGCGATCGCCTCCACCGTCGGCGACCGGTGTCCAGCGGCTCGCGCACCTATCTGCACCTGGAGGGATTCGCACTCGAGCCCGATGAGCCGGTCGATCTGTCGTTGGTTCCACTCCAGAAACCGGCGGCGATGCCCCGCCTGGCCCTGGCCGCGATCGTGACACTGGCAGCCGTCGCCTCGCTGGGAGTCCTGGCCGCGCCCCTGCGCAGCGGCCGACCGGCGCCAGTGACACCTGCGAGCGATCCCGGCGGCGACTCCTTGGAACTCGACGGCGTGTACGGCGTCATCCGCGATCTGGACGACGACCTGGAGACCGGAAAGATCACGGCCGAGGACCATGCGCACCGGCGCGACGCCCTGCGAGCCCAGGCGGTGTCGCTGCTGCGGGAAGCTGGCAAACCGGCGGCCGCTCCCGTGACCGCCGCCACCTGTCCCGAATGCGGACGAGCCCGCGATCCCGGAGCCCGCTTCTGCGCCAGCTGCGGCGCTCGCGTGGACGGCGCCGGGTGAGCGAGCCGGCGATCCGGGCGCGGGGACTCGAGAAGCGCTTCGGTCCCGCCTTCGCGCTGCGCGACCTGGACCTGGATGTGGCGGCCGGATCGAGCCTCGCCGTGCTGGGACCCAACGGCTCCGGCAAGACCACCCTGCTTCGCCTGATCGCCGGACTCATGCGGCCGAGCGGCGGTTCGCTTCAGGTGTCCGGACACGGGGCGGGCGATCGCCGGACGCGAGCCCGGGTGGGCCTGGTGGGACACGCCACCGGACTCTACGCCGGGCTGACCGCCCGCGAGAACCTGATCTTCGCCGCCCGCCTGCACCGGGTGAACGATGCCCACACCCGGGTGCGCCAGCTGCTGTCCGAGTCGGGGCTCGAGAGCGTGGCCGATCGCCCGGTCCAGGCCTTCTCCCACGGCATGGCCCGTCGCCTCTCGATTGCGCGCGCGCTGGTGCACGACCCGGACGTGCTGCTGCTCGACGAGCCGTTCACGGGGCTCGACCGCCGCGCATCCGACAACCTGACCACGCGCCTGACGGCCCTGCGCGAGTCCGGTCACACCCTGGTGCTGGTGACCCACGACCCGGGGCGCGCCGCCGATGTCGGCACCTGCGCGCTCGTGCTCGGCCACGGACACGTGGCGCGCCACTTCGAACGGCTCCCGGCGGACCGCCTGGAACTCGAGCGCGCCGGCGTGGTGGCGGGGGACCTTACGTGAGCACCCTGCTCGCAATCCTGTGGAAGGACCTCACGATCGAGCTGCGAAGCCGCGAGCGCGTCCTGGCCATGGGCGTCTTCTCGCTACTGGTGGTGGTGGTCTTCCACTTCTCACTCCCGGGTGGGGCTACCTCCGCCACCCGTGACACGGCGCCCGGATTGCTCTGGATCGCCTACGTGTTCGCGGCGCTCCTGGGTCTGGGCCGGTCGTTCTCGCTGGAGCTCGAGAATGACGCGCTTTCGGGCATCGCCATGGCCCCGGCCGAACAGGGCTGGGTCTTCCTGGGCAAGGCTGCGGCCAACTGGGTCATCCTGGGTGTGGTTCAGGCCCTCACCGCCCTGGTCTTTGGCCTGGTCTTCCAGCTGGATCTCGCCCCGGTGGCCCTGCCCCTGGCCGGGGTGGTCGCCCTGGGCTCCCTGGGACTGTGCGCCGTGGGCACCCTGGCCTCCGCCGTGGCCGCCCGGACGCGGCTGCGCGAGGTGATCCTGCCCGTGCTCCTGCTCCCGGTGCTGTGGCCCGTGCTGCGAGGCGCCGTCCGGGCCACCTCCGAGCTGCTGGCGACGGGAGAAGTCCCCTTCGAGGCCATCCAGTTCCTGATCGTGACCGATGGGGTCTATCTGATAGTGTCGTTCCTCGTTTTCGAGTACGTCCTCGACGAGTAGGCAAGCTCGCCCCTGATGCCCGACGCGCCGTTTCCGCCCGATTCCCGTTCCCGTAGCCTGTGGGTGAGCGGGCTGTTGCTCGTGGCGGTTGGCCTGTGGTGCGCCGTGGCCGTGGCGGGGGCTCCCAGTGACGCGACCCAGGGCGTCGTCCAGAAGATCCTGTACGTGCACGTGCCCTGCGCATTCGCGGCCTACCTGGGGTTCGCGACCACCGCCGTCTGCAGCGCCTTGTACCTCTGGAAGCCCCAGGAGCGCTTCGACCGGGTGGCCGCGTCCGGAGCCGAGGTGGGGGTCCTCTTCTGTACGCTGAACATCCTCAGCGGTCCCATCTGGGCCAAGGCCACCTGGGGCCACTGGTGGGCCTGGGATCCGCGCCTGACGGTCACTCTCATGCTGTGGTTCATCTATCTGGCGTATCTGCTGCTGCGCAGCTTCACGGAGGGCAGCGAGCGGACGGCGCGTTTCGCCGCCGTATACGGGCTGCTGGGGTTCCTGGCGGTTCCGCTCAACTACCTGGCCATCGATCTGTTCGGTGGCGCCGCCATGCACCCGGACAATCTGGAAAGAGACAGCCTGGGCGCGGGCATGGGGCTCCCCTTCCTGGCCTCCGTGGTCACCGGAATCGCCGCCTTCGTGTACCTCCTGCTGCTGCGGGTCGATCTGGGTGCCCGAAAGCTCGACGCGGCGGCGCGCGAACTCGGCGTGTAGTCACTGGAAATGGGGCGCGAGCCATGCCGCATCCCAAATGCCGGTTGACAACACCACCCCTTGGGCCGTATAACCCAACGACCACTAAGCTACGGATGTAGTTAGGCTTTTCATGAATGGAGGCGATCGCTTTCTCATCCCCCAGAGGGGAAGCGTGTGTGCGTAGGGCGGGCTGCCCTGCCACGTTGCGACGAAAATTGCGCGGCCTCTGAAGGAAGCGGCAATTCGAGGTAGAGCGGTTCCGTCTCTGAGCCGTTCGACCGCCGGCCGCCTACCCGCCCGATCTCCGCACCCACGCAGAAACGACGCAGCCAGGAGCTGGAACGTCAGCCAGCGCCTCCAGAAATGCCGAGTCCGTGCAATGTGGCATGGGGATTGCGAGGTCTTGCCATCGGGCCCCCCAGAGACCTCGCGTCGGATCGATGCTCGATCCGGTAGCTTCCAAGGGCCCGGGAGGCGCTCCGAATCGGATGGCCAGCATGAAGCGCGGCGTCGGTTACTGCGAAAACACCGAGTGTGAAGACTACGCCAAGGGCGTCTTCCTCCTGAACCACGGCGACACCTTCTATTGTCCTCGATGTCGCCAGTTGGGGAAGGTGGAGAAGGAGCGCGGCTTCTACACCGGGAATACAGACATCTTCAAGGAGGTGCGGGTCGAGTACAACTTCGACCCCATCAACGGCGTCTACCGGGAGATCGCGATCGTTCGCGACGAGAGTCTCTGGGGACGCAACAACGTCTATACGCTGCAGTCGCCCCTGATCAAGACGGAGAAGCGAGCCCTCAAGGTTGCCGAGGCGATCCTGGCGAACCTGAACCGCTACCGCGGGCTCCTCAATGGCGACGACATTCCGCGCACCACCGAGATCATCCTCTCGTTCGACGACGAGTTCGATGAATTCGCCCGCAAGCTCGAGCAGCTGAGCAAGGAGTGGGCGGCCAGCGGTCTGCGCGAGGGTCAGCGCTAGAACACTCAGGGCAGACCGGCGCGGTGGTCGCTGAGCCGCATGCGCAGGTCGATCCACATGCCCGCCAGGATCGCGCCGGGCCCCTGGTGGTCGTGGCGGCTCACCGGTTCCGGCAGGCGCGCCAGGGCATCGGCCAGGGGCTCCCGGTACCAGGGGAACAGGGTGTTCGGGATCCGCTCGGGGTCGAACCAGCGCACCACCGGCGTCTCCGGGCTCGGCCGCAGCGCGCCGCCCGTGGGACGGCACTCGAAGACGCGGGCCGTGTGGGGGGCAAAGCCGGTCCGGTGGTAGTCGCCCACGTGCCGGACCACCTCCACGGTCAGCCCGGTCTCCTCCCGCACCTCCCGACACAGGGCTTCTTCATCGGATTCGCCCGGACCCGGATTCCCGCCCGGGAGCTCCCAGCCCCGCAGATCGGCTCGCACGCTGAGCAGCAGCCCCCGCTCCGAGAACACCACCGCCTGGGGAACGCGGAGCGACCGGCGCCCACCGAGCTGGGGCGCCAGCAGGCCCCACCAGGCGATGCGCACATACTGGGGGAGGACCGCCGCCAGGCGCCTCGCCAGGCCCGCCACCGGCTACTCGATGATCTTGTTGAGGGGGTACTCGACGATCCCGCGGGCCCCGGCTTCCGACAGCTGGGGAAACAGCTCGGTCACGAGCTTCTCCTCCACCACCGTATTCACCGCGACCCATTCGGGATCGGCCAGGGTCGAGATGGTGGGCGCGGACAGTGCAGGCAGCAGCGACAGCACCTTCTCCACCTGGCTCTTGGGAACGTTCATCATCAGTCCCACGCGATCCACGGCGGCGATGGCGCCGCGCAGCAGCAGCAGCAGACGATCCATCTTGCGCCGCTTCCAGTCATCGGCGGCCGCCTCGTTGTTCGCGATGAAGCGGGGCGTGCTCTCGATCACCGTGTCGATCACCCGCAGATTGTTCGCCCGCAGACTCGAACCCGTCTCCGTAACGTCGACGATGGCGTCGGCCAGGATCGGCGGCTTCACCTCGGTGGCGCCCCAGGAGAACTCGACCTCGGCAGTGACGCCGTGTTGCTCCAGATAGCGCCCGGTCAGGTGCACCACCTCGGTGGCGATGCGCTTGCCCTGAAGGTCGCCCACCGCCCGGATCGCTGAGTTCTCGGGCACCGCCACCACCCAGCGCACCGGGCCATAGTTGGGCCAGGACGCGCGCAAATCCGCCAACTCGGTCACCCGGGCCGCGCACTCCCGGGTCCAATCGATGCCGGTAATCCCGGCGTCGATCACGCCCTGTTCCACGTAGCGCGCGATTTCCTGGGCCCGGATCAAGATGCACTCGATCTCGGGGTCGTCGATCTCCGGATAGTAGGAGCGATCCGGAATCCGGAGCTTGAAGCCAGCCTGGGTGAACAGGCGCTGGGTCGTATCCTGGAGGCTTCCCTTGGGAAGACCGAGACGGAGGGTCCTGGCGTTCGACGTAGTCATGGCTGAGAGGGAGCGGAGCCTACCGGGCGGCAAGAGCCGCTGCCAGACGCTCGCGCAGAGCGGGCAGGTCGTCGAAGGCCGGGCCGGGAACGTAGGTCAGGTCGCGGGCGCGGCCCGTGCTCTCCGGCGCCGCCGCCTGCTCGAGCATCTCGCATCTGACCAGGGCGTCCACGGCGTTGGCGAACGTCACCGGGTTGGCGGCCTCGCGCCGATCCACCTCGCCCAGCAGGTCCGAGCGCTCGTATTGCTCCTCGGCGGCCTTCAGGAGGCGCTTGGACGAAATCGGGCCCGGCAGGGCCTGGGCCGCTGCGAAGGTGGTGTAGTAGACCTCCACGACGCCGCGGGTCTGCTCGGCCAAGCGCCGGAAGGTGGGCGTCCCCTTCTCCGTGGCCCGCACGTGGCCTTCGCCGTGCTCCACCCAGCCGTAGCGGGCGAAGTGGTCGAGCATCCCGTCGAAATGGGCCGCCATCACATCACCGCGCGGTGTGAAGAACTCGCCGTAGAAGACATCGAGCCAGGTGGCCAGATCCTCGCGCAGGTCGGCGTCCGTCGCGGGTCCCGCCAACAGTCGTCGGGCCAGCAAGCTCGGCGCCGCCAGGAAGTGCACGATGGTGTTGCGGTAGAGGTCCAGGGCCCGCCGGCGCGACTCCTCGAAGTAGAGGATCTCCCCCCGGCTGTCCTTCTCCAGGCGCACCAGGTCCATTCGCTGCAGAGAGGCAACCGCCTCGCGGAAGTCGCCCCCATCGCGGGCCAGTGCCGGCGTAAGCCGCACGTCCTGCAGGCGCAGCAGGTCGACGATCTCCTGCATGCGGGTCACCAAGTCGCTGCGGAACATGCCCCGGCGCCGCTCTCCCAGCAGCGCGCAAGCGGCCACCGACGTGGCGTTGGGAACCACCGCCCAGTTGATGCGCTCGGCAATGCGGTTTCCCAGGCGCTCGATGAAGCGCCGCATGTCGGCTTCCGACTCTGGCATCCCGGCGGCGAAGCGCTCGCGATTCCCCCCCAGCGCGTCCGCGAGCGAGATGGGCTCGCCGAAGTTCACGAACGCGCTTCCGAAGCGCCGCTGCAGATACTTTCGGGCGCGCACCAGACCGATCATGCTCTCGTCGCGCTTCCGCTCCCCCTCCAGCTCCTCGATCATGGCGCCCTCTTCCACCAGCCTTTCGTAGGTGATGGCGATGGGCACGAAGAACAGGTCGCGGCGACTGCTGCCCAGGAACGCCTCCACGTTCCACGTGAGGATTCCCAGGCGCGGAGCCAGCGTCTTCCCGGTGCGAGAGCGCCCACCTTCGATGAAGAACTCCTGGGTGAAGCCCTCGCGGATCAGGTAGGCCAGGTAGGAGCGGAACACCTCCTTGTAGAGAGGATCATCGAACGACTTGCGCATGAAGAACGCGCCGGCGCGTCGCCACAGGAAGCCGAAGGGGCCGAACGCCATGTTATCGCGCGCGGCGATATGAGGCGGCACCAGGTGATTCTCGTAGAACAGACACGACATGATCGTGAAGTCGAAGTAGGAGCGGTGGCTGGGGACCAGCACCAGGGGGTGGCGCTTGGCGTACTCGGCCACCTTCTCGAGCCCGGAGATCTCGATCGAAGCGAACAGTCGCCGGGTGACCAGGCCCACCAGGAAGTTGAGGATCGCCAGGAAGGTCGAGTTCATGTTGGCGGCGATCTCGCGCACCATCTTCTCGGCCTCGGCCCGGGCCCACTCCAGCGGCCGGTTCTTCTCACGGGAGAGCTCCGCGATGGCGTTCTGGACCCGAGGGTCGCGGACCACGGCATCCTGCACCTTGTACCGTGGCTCGAGGGTTGGCCCCTCGACGATCTTCTCCTCCCGGGCCAGGAACATCAGGATCGACCGCCGCAGCTTGCGGGCCACGGCCTGCTCGCCATCCTCGCGACGCCGCTCGATGAAGGAACCCAGGTTGACAGCGTCTCCCACCTTCACCCGCAGTCCGCGATAGGTGGTGAGGAACGCCACCACCTTGGCCAGATCCGTGGGTCGGGTCGCGGCTCCGTAGAAGAGGTTCAGGAAGCGACGTCGCGCGCGCGGGCCCTTGCGCCAGAACAGCGCCAGGGGAACCACATGAACCGTGCGGTCCGAATCCCAGGCCGTGCGCACGATCTCCTGCAGCAGATCGAATTCGCTGCGGCCCTGCTCGATGGCGCCGCGCTTGCCGCGCAGCCACGACCGCAGGCGCGCCGTGCGCATGAAGAGGAACAGCGACTCCCCAGTGTCCATCAGCTGCGTCGCCTGGGCGCGCGCCAGAGCGACTTCCACCTCCTGCGACACGCTTCGCGGCCGCGTGAAAGCCATGCGCAGCGCCTCGAAGATCGGCCGGTAGTAGTAGAAGCGGATGCCATTGGCGAAGCGCGACAGGCGCAGGCCTTCTCGCAGGAACAGGGCGTTGAACAGGAAGTAGTCCAACCGACTGGCGTAACGCATCACGTAGATCACCGAGCCGCGTTGCTCGAGATCGCGGAGGCGCGCAACGGTGGACTCGTCCAGGCTGATGTCGCCGAAGAAGCGGTGCGCGAACCCCCGCAGGAAGAGATTGAACCGCGGCGTCATGGCCGCGAGATGGGTCACTCCGGGCGCACCTCGGACTTCGGACGACGGATCGTCGGCGTGCAGCTTGGGTGCCTGCGGGGCGGACGGCTGATCGGAAGGCAGCGACATCCTGCGTGCAGAGCGTAACCCGCCGGCCCGGCGGGGCAAACACCCGTCGCCGGGCGCGGGATCAGTCGGGCAACAGGATCTCGCCCGCCTTCATCTTGTCGGCGATCTCTGCGGCCGTCCAGAGCCCCCCATCCTGCTTTTTGGTGATGCCGGTGTGGGTGACCACCTTCATCTCGGCGATCCGCCCTCCGCCCACGAAGAACGTCCGACCCGTGTGGTCTTTGGACAGATCGCTGGCCAGGTAGACCACCAGGGGCGACACCAGCCCCGGATTCATCTGGGTCTTCAGCGTGTCGTCCTGGAAGCCCGGAAGGTCCTCGGTCAGGCGGGTGAGGGCCACCGGCGCCAGGATGAAGGCGCGAATGCCATATTTCTGACCCTCGATGGCCAGACATCGCGTCATTCCGGCGATGCCCGCCTTCGCCGCGCCATAGTTCGATTGTCCGAAGTTGCCGTTCAGACCCGAGGTGGAGGACGTGTTGATGATCACGCCGCCCGCGCCCCGCTCCTTCATGTGGTTGTACACCGCGTGGGTGACGCAGTAGGTGCCCTTGAGGTGCACGGACACCACGATGTCCCACAGATCTTCGGTGGTGTTGGCGAACGATTTGTCGCGGAGGATCCCCGCGTTGTTGACGACCACGTCGACGCGATCGAAGGCGTCGAGGGCTGACTTCAGGATGTTCTGCCCGCCCGCAACGCTGGCCACGTTGTCGTAGTTGGCCACGGCCTCGCCGCCGGCCGCTTTGACCTCTTCGACCACCTTGTCGGCCATGGACGCACTTCCGCCGGTTCCGTCGCGCGCGCCACCGAGATCGTTCACCACGACCGCGGCGCCCTCCTTGGCCAGCGCCAGCGCGTGCTCGCGACCCAGGCCGCCGCCCGCACCCGTTACGATGACGACTTTCCCGTCCAGGAGTCCCATGACGCTTCCTCCGATGCCAACAATGGCGAGCGCCGACACTACCCGACGCCCGACGGCCGAATCAAGTAAAGAGGATCGTTCTCAGGGTCGCGAAGGGCTGAAAACCCAGCGATTCATATAAACGCTCGCCCGCGGCGTTGCCCTCCACCACCGCGAGCTGCACGTGATCGGCGCCCTCGGCAAACGCCAGACGGCACAAGTCCGACACGCCGGATTTGGCGTAGCCGCGCCGGCGCACCTCGGGCCAGGTGTACACACCCTGGAGAAGCCAACCTTCCGGACGCCGCACGTCGGCGTAGCCGGTGAAGTGGATGCGACCCGCCTCCTCGACGACCCGGGCCCGCTCGATGCGTCCGCGGACCCAGCGCCTGAAGGCGCGCGTGTCGCCGGCGAAGGGATCGGGGCGCTGCTCCTCGCGCAGACTCTCACGGGCGGCGATCACGAGAGGTCCCAGGTCCGAACCGGACGCGGCGCGCGCTCTCTCGCCCGGTCGGGGATCCTGGAGCCTGGCACCACTGGCGCTCACCGCATAGGCGGTTTCCAGCCGGTCCACCAGGACGTGCCGCTTCTGCCGTCGGGTCAGGCATTGCCAGAACCGGTCCACCGCGGGGGCGAGACTTTTGACCAACCCCACGCCCATGGTTTCCAGGAAGGGCATGAAGGCTTCCACCGCGTCGGGCTCTGCCCGCGCGTCGAAGACCACGGTCGGGCGAAGTCCGGCCAACCCCACGAGACGGCCGTTTCGAAAGGCGCCGGCGATCTCGGTGCGTGCCTCACCGGGCGCAGGCGACGACCCGAGCCGCGCGGTGAGGTCGATCAGATACAGGTTCTTGCGGGGTTCGGTCTCCAGGTAGGCGAGCGCAGCCCCACTCTCGCCGACCTTCAGGAGACGCGACTCGATCGGCTGGTCCATGTCACTCGATCACGACGAGGACGGCCCCTTCTCGACAGCGTCGATCACGACGAGGACGGCCCCCTCCTCGACAGCGTCGCCCTCCTGCACCCGGATTTCGGCGACCCGCCCGCCACACGGGGACTCCACAGGGATCTCCATCTTCATGGACTCGATGATGATCAGCACGTCCTCCTGGGCCACCGTGTCGCCAACGGCCTTCTCGATCTTCCAGACTTTTCCCGCGATCTGCGCCTCGACCTCGGTCACCCTGCCCTCCTGGCCCACTGTTCCTGGCGCAATGGCCTTCTGGACTGCACTCGCCCTCGGCCGGCATGGTGCCCAGCCGGGCGCACCGGGGCAAGCGACGTGCCGCGTTCGCTATGATGCGGCCCTTCGGGAAATCCATGCTCGAAACGCTTACCAGGGGATTTGAGTCCGCCCGCGAGAAGCTCTCGGGGGTTCGCGAACTCACCGACGAGAACGTCGGGGAATCGCTGCGCGACGTGCGCATGTCGCTTCTCGAAGCGGACGTGGACCTGTCCATCGTTCGGGACTTCCTCGCGCGGGTCAAGCAGCGGGCACTCGGCGAGAAGGTCGCCACCCGCGTCCGGGACGCGTCGGGCCGGCAGGTCCGGGTGACTCCGGGTCAGCACTTCGTCAAGGCCTGCGAGGAGGAGCTGACGGCCCTGATGGGGCCCGTGGATCCCTCCCTTCGGAGCGACGACCGCGGCACCACCTCGGTGATGCTGATCGGCCTGCAGGGCGTGGGCAAGACCACGGTGGCCGGCAAGCTCGCCCGCCACCTGAAGAAGAAGGAGAAGCGGCGGCCGCTGCTGGTGGCCGCCGACGTGCAGCGCCCCGCCGCCGTGTTGCAGCTGCAGCAGCTGGGGCAGCGGCTCGACGTGGAGGTCCACGTCGGGGCGCCCGGTGAGGGCCCCGCGGAGATCTGCGGGGCCGCGGCAAAACGTGCGCTCGCCGAGGGCTTCGACGCCATCATCTACGACACCGCCGGCCGCCTCGCGATCGACGACGTCCTGATGGCCGAGCTGGAGGAGATCGCCAGCGCAACCCACCCGGCCAACACCTTGCTGGTGTGCGACGCCTTGATGGGGCGCGATGCGGTGAACGTGGCCGGCGCCTTCCGCGACCGCCTGGCGATCGACGGCCTGATCCTCACCAAACTCGACGGAGACGCCCGGGGTGGCGCCGCTCTGACGGCGAAAGCCGTCACCGGCGTCCCCATCAAGTTCGTGGGAACCGGCGAGGCGATGGATCGCCTGGAAGCGTTCCGACCCGAGGGCCTGGCCTCCCGCATCCTCGGAATGGGAGACATCGTCGGGCTCGTCCAGGACTTCGAAGAAGTGGTGGACGAGAAGGAGGCCGAGGCGGACGCCGAGCGCCTGCTGCGCGGCCACTTCGGCCTCGACGATCTGCTCAAGCAGCTGCGCACGATCCAGCGCATGGGCCCGATCCGGGAGGTGCTTGGCAAGCTCCCCATGTTCGGTTCCCTGGCCGAGCAGGTCGACGAGAGCCAGATGCGCAA
>JAQBHB010000100.1:0-32468 GCA_032128115.1 Deltaproteobacteria bacterium
TCTACGACACCTACGAAGAGCGCATCAAGGAGCTACGCGATTGGGCACGGCTGCGGGCCCGGCCGGCATCGCTGGATGCCAAGCTGGTGAACCTCTTCTCCGACGCCTGAAAACGGCGGGCCGTGAGAGCCCCCGCCGGTCGCTGGGGTAGACTCAGCGGAGCGTGGAAGACCTGAGTATCCGCAAAGAACGCGCCCAGAACCTGTGGGCCAGCTTCGCCCGCAAGATCGATCCGATCGCCCAGGCCACCACGCTCGAGCCGCTTCCCGACTTCGCCTTCGACCGCATCGGCGGACTGGCCGGCCCCAAGGAAGAGATCCTCACCTACGCCTGCGCCGCCACCAGCCCCGAGGTGTACCGCCACTGGGGCACGATGCCGCCGACCGGTCTGCTCCTGATCGGATCCCGCGGTGTCGGAAAGACCCAGCTGGCGCGCGCCCTGGCCAGCCAGACCCAGACGTCCTTCCTGAGCATCGAGGTGCCGCGGCTGGTCATCGAAGTGATCCACCGCGGCGGCAAGGTGGGCGAGTTGGTGACGGGCTGGTCGCAGACCCTGGCGGAAATGCCGCCGCTCACGGCGTTTTTCGACGAGCTGGAATTCTCCCAGGCCCAGGAGATCGGCGCCCACCGCCCCGACCTGCCGGTGGGACCGGTGATGGACTTCCTGCTCGACCTGGTGGACCGCACGATCGCCGCTGAAAAATGCCTGGTGGTGGGCTCCACCAGCCACCCGGACAGCTTGCGTCAGGCCTTCTTCCAGCCGGGTCGCTTCGAACGCATCGTCGAGGTGACTCCCGTGTTCCCCAACGACGTCGTGGAGGCGCTAGCGATCCACGCCGCGGATTCGGAGAAACTGGCCGGCCAGCCGTTGTTCGAAGACGTGGATTGGCACGAAGTGGTCGGTCGCACCCGAGAGCCCTCCATCGGGGACTGGGTCCGGATCATGCACGCGGTGCTGCGCCGCAAGGCGCGTTGCGAGGCCGCCGGCGAGTCCACTGACCGGGTCAGGACCCAGGACCTCCTGGACGAGGTGCAGCGCTTCAAGCAGGCGCACCAGCGGCTCAGCATGCCGGGCGCCGGAAACTACGTGTAGCCGTGGATTCCTGGATCGTCACCGGTGGCGCCGGCTTCATCGGCTCCAACTTCGTGCGGATGGCACTCGACCGAGCCGACGTCCGCGTGGTCGTGGTGGACAAGCTCACCTACGCGGGAAACCTGCTGAGCCTGGCCGACGCCACCCAGGATTCGCGCTTCCACTTCGTCGAGGCCGACATTGCCGATCGCGGCGCCGTCGAGCAGATCTTCCGCGAACACCGACCCCTCGCGGTGCTCAATTTCGCGGCCGAAACCCACGTGGACCGCTCCATCGACCGCCCGGCGGACTTCATCCGGACCAACGTGGTGGGAACCTTCGAACTGCTGGAGGCATCGAGACACTACCTGGCACGCATCGAGCCGGCGCGCCGGGAACGCTTCCGATTCCTCCACGTTTCCACCGACGAGGTGTACGGATCGCTTGGCACCACCGGAGCATTCTCCGAGGTGACGCCCTACGAGCCCAACTCGCCCTATTCGGCATCCAAGGCCGGCGCCGACCACATCGTGCGGGCGTATTTCGCCACCTTCGGGCTGCCGACCCTGATCACCAATTGCTCCAACAACTACGGTCCCTACCAGTTTCCCGAGAAACTGATCCCCCTGATGATCCTGAACGCCGTGGAGGGCGTGGAGCTTCCCATCTACGGAGACGGAGGCAACGTCCGCGACTGGCTGTTCGTGGGCGACCACTGCGAGGCCATCTTCCAGGTGCTGCAGCGCGGACGCCTGGGCGAGAAGTACAACATCGGCGGCGGCAGTGAGCGCAGCAACCTGGAACTGGTGGACCTGCTGTGCGCGCACCTGGAGAAACAGCGACCGGCCGCCAGCAATCCGGCGCTCGCGTCGGCGCGCATCCGGCGGTACGAATCGCTCAAGACCTTCGTGCCCGACCGTCCGGGTCACGACCGACGCTACGCCATCGACTCCAGCAAGATCCGCCAGGAGCTGGGCTGGCGCCCGGCCCACGATCTCGACACGGGGATCGCGGCCACGGTTCGCTGGTACCTGGAGCACCGGGAGTGGTGCGATGCGGTGCAGTCGGGAACCTATCGCCGGGAGCGACTTGGCCTGGGAGCGGAAACCGGGTAGCTCGCTTCGCCGCCTGGGGGCCCTGACCCTGGCCGCGGGCCTGCTCGCGGCCTGCGATGGCGGTGCGGCGAGCCACGTGCTGTTGATCACGGTGGACAGCCTGCGCGCCGACCACCTGGGCGCGTATGGCTACGCGCGCGATACCAGCCCGCGCATGGACGCGCTGGCGCGCGACGGAACCCTGTTCGAACGCGCGCTGAGTTCCACGAACTGGACGCTTCCCGCCAGCGCGGCGCTGCTCACCGGGCTGGCCGACTCGCTTCACGGGGTGCAGGATGCCAACCGCGCCCTGGCCCCGGGCATCCCCACCCTGGCCGAGATCCTTCGCAACGCGGGCTTCGCCACCGGTGCCGTGGTGAGCGGACCGCTGCTGCACCCGCAGTTCGGCCTGAACCGCGGCTTCGACGACTACCTGAACTGCATGAGCTATCTGGACGACGACTTCGCGCCGCGCCCGGACACCGGACCTGACCTGAACCGCCAGAGCCACGCAGACGTGACGGGCCCCTGCGTGGTGCGGCGGGCCCGGGAGTGGCTCGCGGCGCACGCGAGCGGGCCCGCCTTCCTGTGGCTCCACTTCTGGGACGTGCACTACGACTACCAGCCCCCTCCGGGCTACGCCGAGCGATTCGACCCGGACTACCGCGGCGAGCTCGACGCCTCGGGCTTTGCCCACAATCCGGAAATCCGGCCCGACATGGATCCCCGCGACCGGACCCACCTGGGGGCGCTCTACGACGGTGAAATCGCCTACACGGATGAGCGTGTGGGTGAGGTGCTCGACGCCCTGGATGGTCTCGGGCTGACGCGCGACACACTGGTGGTGCTCACGGCCGACCACGGCGAGGCCTTCTTCGAGCACGGCCACAAGGGGCATCGCAACGGACTGCACGCCGAAGAAGTGCGCATCCCCCTGATTCTGCGCGGACCGGGCGTCCCCGTCGGGGTGAGACGGCCGGGCCCAGCCCACCTCACCGACGTGGCCCCCACGGTGCTGGCGCTGGCCCTCGGCCAACCGCGGCCGCCCCCCGGCCCGGGCGAGGGACGGGACCTTCGGCCGGCCCTGGCAGACGCTTCCGCCCTGGAGGGCCGCTGGGTCCTCTCCGAGCTTTCCGTGGCGTCGCGCCAGCAGTGGGCGCTCGAAAGCCTGGGCGACAAGGTTCTGCGCGACGAGCCGTCCGGCATCACCCGGTTGTTCGATCTGGTTGCCGACCCAGGCGAGCAGGCGGGCCGGCCCGCGCCCTCCCCGGCCAGCCAGCGCCTCGAGGCGCTGCGCGCGCAGCTCGCAGTACGGCGCCGCGGCCTGC
This sequence comes from Deltaproteobacteria bacterium, assembly GCA_032128115.1. Lineage (GTDB taxonomy): Bacteria > Myxococcota_A > UBA9160 > UBA9160 > SMWR01 > JAQBHB01. Next base: position 3,495 of record JAQBHB010000100.1, read on the forward strand.
CGGCGCCGATGCCCCTGCACAAGCGTCCCGCAGAGCTCGAAGCGCAGTTGCGAAGTCTGGGTTACGTGCGCTGAACCGGAAGTCCCGGATTCGGGACATCCTGGATTCGGGAATCGGGGGGCCAGCCCCTCGGCCCGATTGCGTTGCCGCGGCCCTGCGCGTGCCCGATTTCGCCAGCGGACCCGCACATGCCCCGTGGCGGCTGCTCACGCGAGCAGCCGCGGGCGGGGGGCAGGCCATCTGCAGCCTGCGCACCGGCTTCCGGCGCGCTTCCGGCCCGCATCCCATCCGGGAGACGCCAGGGATGCTCTCATGAAATCGGCAACTCAGCCATAACTTGCTGATTTTACTTTTCTATTTTGGCGCCAAAATATTTGGCACGGGACTTGAAGTGGACCCCCCCAGGATCTTCCCGAAAGGCCCCCCCCGGAATGCGAAGTGCGCGAACGGTCCTGTTCGTCGATGACGAGGTCAACATCCTGAAAGCGCTGCAGCGCATGCTGCGCAACGAAGACATGAAGGTGCTCACTGCGTCGCGCGGCGACGAGGCCCTGGGTGTGCTGGAGCGCCAACCGGCCCAGGTGGTGGTGACCGACCAGCGCATGCCCGAGATGTCGGGGGTCGATCTCCTGAGCGCCGTGCGCCAGCGCTGGCCCGAGACGGTGCGCATGATGCTCACCGGCTACACCGAGATGGACGTGGCGGTAGAGGCCATCAACCGGGGCGAGATCTACCGGTTGATCACCAAGCCGTGGAACGACGACGAGTTGCGGGCGACCTTGCGCCAGGCCTTCGACCACCACTCGCTCAAGAACGAAATCAAGCGCCTCAGCCAGGTCACCCGGGAGCAGAACTTCAAGCTCCAGGACATGAACCGGAACCTGGAAGAGAACGTCCGCGAGCGCACCAAGCAGCTGGCCAGCAAGCACGGCGAGCTGCGGGCCGCCTACGTACAAACCGTCGGCGCCCTGGCGGAGGCCGTGGACGCCAAGGACGCCTACACCCGCGGTCACTCCGAGCGGGTGGGGGTCTACTCCTCGAAGCTCGCGCGCGAGATGGGCTTCGCCAAGGACTTCATCGAGCGCGTCTACATCTCGGGGCTGCTGCACGACGTGGGCAAGATCGGTGTGAGCGATGCGGTGATCCGCAAGCCTGGCCGGCTGGATCCGGAGGAGTACGAAGAGATCCAGCAGCATCCGGAGATCGGTGCGCGCATCCTGGAGCCAGTCGAGTTCCTGAAGGATGTGGTGCCTTGCGTGCGCCATCACCACGAGTGGTTCGACGGAAGCAGCCGTGGCTACCCGGATCGACTAGCCGGCGATCGCATCCCGCTGCCGTCTCGCATCATCCTGGTGTGCGACACGGTCGAGGCGATGACCAGTGACCGGCCGTACCGCAAGGCCCTGCCCCTGGAGGTGGTGTTCTGCGAGCTCACAAAGTATTCGGGAAGCCAGTTCGACCCCACGTGTGTGGACGCCTTCCTGCGCCTGTTGGAGCGGGAGGGCCCCGATTTCATCCGGAACGACCAGAAGTTCGATATCTACGAGTTCATCGAGAGCTGACGTTGACACAAGAAGACCCGATCCCGGAACCCGAGGCGTCGGAGCTGGCGTTCGATCCCGAGGCCGTCCTGCTCCACGAGCTGGGGGCGCTGTTGGAGCCCTCGTTCCTGAGCGTGCTTCACCACGAACTGATCACCGATCTGGGAGCCGAGGCCGCGCCGCTGGCGCTGGTGCAGATCGGGTTCCTCCACGGCCTGCGCGACGCCCTGCGGGTGGTGCGACACTCCTTCGGCCCCGGGCGCTACGAGAACGGCGAGCAGGCCGCACCCGCCCTGCCCCTGCAGTTCCGGGCCCAGCCCGACTCCGGCGACGGAGAAGGCCTCGAGCTGCGGGGAACCTGGCAATCCGACCCCCTCGTGGGGGCAAGGGTCGCAGCGGGAGGCCTGCAGGAACCCGGCTGTGCCATGAGAGCCGGCTACACCTCCGGCTGGCTGACGGGGACCCTGGACCGGGAGATGCTGGCCGTGGAAAGCCCCTGCCGCGCCGGAAAAGCTGGGAGCTGCGGTTTCGTGGCGCGCGAGGCGAGCGCCTGGCGCGCCGCCCGCGACGCGAGCGCGGTGGCCACCCTGGACGCCCTGCCCACCGAGGCGTTCCGACGCATGGCGCACGACGATCTGAGCTTCTCGACCCCCGAGCCCGGCGGCTTCGATCCCGAGGCGGCGGTCGTCCACATCTGGGGCCCCGTCATGGTGATTCCCTACGCGGGGCCCGATGAGGCCCTCCAGGCGCTGGATCTGATCGGCCACGACCCGGGAGCCCGCGAAGTCTCGGTAGTGGTGCTCGACCTGACCGGCGCGATCGTCGACCCGGCCTTCGGAGCCGTGGCCCTGGAGCGGATCGTGGAGACGGCCGAGTCGTGGGGCGCCGAGACCATCTTTGCGGGTGTATCCCCCCTGTCGCAAGCCGTGGTGGACGACCTGGAGCGAAAGCCCCTGTTCATCCACAAGGACGTGGCGCAGGCCATCGCCTCGGCCTTCCAGATCTCCGATGCCCGACGGCGGCAGGTGTAGCTCGGGTCAGGTCGGAGCGGCGGCTATCCGAACACCATGGGGATGGGAAGCACTTCAGAAACCGGCAACTTTGGCCAGCAAAGCCTACCGGCCCTGCTGGCCCAGCTGCACCGGGACCGCTTCAGCGGCCGGCTGAGCATCACCCAGGCCCGCCAGCAGAAATCCTTCGTGTTCCAGGAGGGCATGCCCGTATTCGCCGAGTCGAACCGCCGCAGCGGCGGGCTCGGCCTGCTGCTGCTGGAATCGGGGAAGATCTCCGAAAGCGACCATTCCCGACTCCAGGACTTCGTGAAGCGGGAGAAGGTCAAGGAGGCCACGGCCCTCCTGGCCCTGGAGCTGATCGACCCCAAGGCCCTGATGGCGGCGCTGCGCCAACAGGTTCACGATCACATGGTGGACTGCTTCGCCTGGGTGGCTGGTGAGTTCAGCCTCGACCGGGACGAGAAGCCGCCCGAAGGTGCGCAGATGCTCCGGCCCGACCTGTACGCCATGCTCCAAGAAGGGGTCGAGACCCACTGGAGTGTGGATCAGGTGCTGACCGACCTGGGCCCGAACATGAACCGTTATCCGGCGCCCAATCCAGACTTCGAGCGCGTCAAATCCCAGCTGCGCACGGACGAAGCCACCTGCGCCTGCCTTCACGGCATCGATGGTACTCGCCAGCTCTGGCAGGCCCTGCAGGCGGCCAGCACCCCGCGGGCCATGGCCGCCGCCTGGGTCGTGAACGCCGTGGCGGCCGTCGATTACTCCGATGAGCCCGTGGCCGCTCCCGAAGACGGGAACGTCGAGCAGGGACCCCGGATCGAGATCGTGGTGGAGACGAGCGACAAGCCGGCTGCCGCCGCGACACCGGCCGTGGCGGTGTCCAGCGAGAAGAAACCGGGGGCCTCGCCGCCGGAAAACGACGCCAACGTCGACCTCGTCCAGAAGATCCGCACGCAGTTCGAGAACCTGTCCGCCCTGGACCACTACGAGCTGCTTGGCATCGAGGCCAATGCGAATCGGAGCGACGTCAAGCGCGCCTATCTGGTGGCGGCCAAGACCTACCACCCGGACGCGCTCACCCGCTCCGGGGTGAGCCGCGAGGTGAAGGAACTGGCCAGCAAGGTGTTCGCCGAGATCGGCAAGGCCCACAGCGTGCTCTCGGATCCGCGCAAGCGAAAAAACTACGATGCGGATCTGCGCGACGGCGGCGGCACCATCGACGCGGACCGGCTCGCGAGCGCCGAGATGAGTTACCGCAAGGGCGCGATCCTGCTCCGCTCGGGAAACTTCAAGCGCGCGATCGAGTTCCTGGCTCTGGCGGTAGAGGCGTGGCCGGACGAAGGCGCCTATCGGGGAGCACTGGGATGGGCCCTCTTCAAGAAGGCGCCGCCCGAGCCGGAAGCGGCGCTGCGGCATCTGCAGGCCGCCGTGGAACTGTCGCCCAAGGACGCGGAAAACTGGTACCGCCTGAGCCTGGTGCTCCGGGAGACCGGCGATACGAAGACCGCAGACGGCGCCCTGCAGTACGCCCGGCGCCTCGACCCGGACGTCGGGTAGTTCGCTTCAGCGCTCGGGCGTGGCGACCACCACGCGCAGCGTCGTCGGATCGCGCAGCACCTCGGCCACGTCGGGAATCAGCAGCACATGCGATCGCCCCCGCGCACCGCGCCAGTGAAGGCGCGCCAGGCGGTCGCCCACCCGCGCGAACGGCCCCAACCAGCCGCTGGAGAATGCGCGCCGGACCATTTCATCCACGGGCCGGGTCTGCTCCGGCGACAATCTGGCCTGCCCCACCACGACGCCCGACGGTACGGCATAGAGTGCGCTGAGCGCCGGATCCGTCAACGGCTCCCTGGCAAGGATCCGGCGGCCCAGCTGGCGCACCTGATCCACCGAATGATTCATGACGGTGATGCCACGGGTGGCGTGCCCCTGGAAGCCGAGTGCGTGACCCAGCTCGTGGAGTGCACTTCCCGCCAGCTCCTCCCGGGTGAGCGCCACCTCGCGACCGAGGACACTGCGTTCCGAGCGCCGCAGGTAGACGTTGGCCGACAGGATCCGGGCTCCCAGAACCCGGGCCTCGCTTCCGTCCAGCGCCGACCGGGCCAGGGCGCAATCGGCCGTGGTGTAGGCGGTGCGGGGGGTGCTCTCGTCTTCCCCGGCCGGGGCAAGGAACTGGATGGCGATGCCGGCACCCGGCGCGCGGGAGGCCCCGAAGCGCACACCCAACCCAGCGCCCTCCCAGGCCGCAAGCGCCTGCTCGAGCAGCGCCCGCTCCTCGGGGCTGGCATCGTCGGGCAGCGACACGGGAATCAACGGGCCCTGGGGCCATCGACACAGGAAGAATGTGAGCCTGCCCCTGGCGGGCAACAGATAGGGCGTGGCGTCGGCGAGCGCCTGTGCATCGAGCCCGGGGAAGCGCACCACCAGCGCAGACGCATCCCATAGGGGCGCCGGCGCACATCCCCACAGCGTCGCCGCCACCAGCCCGAAGAGGGTCCCCTTCGCTCGCATGCGCCACCAGCATCCCGCAGGGGATTGGAAACGAAGGTAGCGGCCACGGCGTATCGGGTCGCCCAGTACGCCGCCCCACGAGATCGAAGGGATCCCGGTGGGTCTACCCGCCGATGGTTTCGGGTAGAATCAGCGGCCAAAGGAGACGCCTGTGGCCATCGACTTCACGCTTCCCGAAGACGTCATCGAGGTGCGCGACCGGGTGCGCGCCTTCATGCACGATCAGGTCGTGCCCAGCGAGGAGCGACTCCGAGAGGGCAACGATCTCTCGGCCTGGCGACCGGCCCTCACGGCCCTGCGCGAGAAGGCTCGGGCCGAGGGCCTCTGGGCTCCGCACATGCCGACCCAGTGGGGAGGCATGGGCCTCGGCGCCACCGCCATGGCGTTCGTCTCCGCCGAGTGCGGCCGCACGCGTTTCGGGGCCTACATCCTCAACTGCCACGCCCCGGACGAAGGCAACATGCACACGATCCTCCACTTCGGGACCCAGGAGCAGAAGGAGAAGTACCTGCGACCGCTCGTGGATGGCGAGTGCCGTTCGTGTTTCTCCATGACCGAACCCGACGTGGCGGGGTCCGACCCCACGGAACTCCAGACGTCGGCGCTGAAGGACGGCGACGACTGGGTGATCAACGGCCGCAAGTGGTTCACCTCCGGCGCTCGCGGTGCTCGCTTCGCAATCGTGATCGCGCGCACCGATCCGGAGGCCAGCCCGCCCCAGGCCCGCAACAGCGCCTTCTTCGTGGAGTGCGACAACCCCGGTTTCCAGATCGTGCGCGATATCGAGACCATGGCGGGCAAGGGCAACCACTGCGAGATCGAATATGTGGATTGTCGGGTTCCCGCCAATGCGCTCTTCGGAGGACGCGGGCAGGGCCACCGCCTGGGACAGGTGCGGCTCGGCCCCGCGCGCCTGGCCCACTGCATGCGCTGGATCGGCAACGCAGAAACGGCCCTCGACCTGCTGGTGGACCGCGCGCTCAAACGCAAACTCCATGGCGGCGTGCTCGCCGACAAGCAGCTCACCCAGATCAAGATCTCCGAGAGCGTCATGGAGCTGTACCAGTGCAAGCTGATGGTTCTACACGCCGCCTACCTGATCGAGAACAAGCTCCCGTTCCGGAACGAGGTCTCCATGTGCAAGCACCACGTGGCCAACACCCTGTGGCGGGTGATCGACCGGGCGATCCAGGTGCACGGGGCCCTGGGCTACTCCACCGACAGCGACCTGGAGTCCATGATGAAGCACGCGCGCTCGGCGCGTCTGGTGGACGGCGCCGATGAGGTCCACCTGTCCCAGATCGCCCGGACGGCCATCGAAATCTTCCAGACCGAGGGAAGCGTCCGCAACGCCACGGGCGCCAACCTGCTCTAGCAGATCAGCGCCGCCGGGCGCGTCGGGGGGAGCCGGTCTAGGGACGGCGTTCCGCCGCCGTCGGGGGCGAGCCGGTCTAGGGACGGCGTTCCGCCGCCAATCGATAGAGGCCTTCGGCCAGGGCACCAAGCCCCTGGAAGCGCTCGTCATGGGTCTGTCCCTGCGCGAATCGGAAATAGATCTGCTGGAGCACCACGCCCATCTTGAAGGTGCCGAACACGATGTAATAGGCCAGCGCGTCCACGCTGCGGCCACCGCGATCGGCGTAGCGGCGGGCCGCCTCGTCGCGACTCATGAATCCCTCGGACTGGGTGGGCATGGGATTGCTTCCGGCCAGGGACTCGCCGCGGTCGCTCCAGAGCCCCAGCAGGGTCCCCACGTCGCACAGGGGATCGCCCAGCGTGCACATGTCCCAGTCGTAGACCGCCACACAGCGTCCCGGGTCGTCGGCGGCCACCGCCATGTTGTCGAGCTTCCAGTCATTGTGCACCAGCGTGGCAGCGGGCGACTCGGGCCGGTTGTCCAGCAGCCAGCGCACCACCTCGTCGGCGATGGGCGTGTCCGAAGTCCTGGCTCGTTCGTAGCGTCCGGCCCATCCCCGCACCTGTCGCTCCAGGAAGCCCTCGGGTTTTCCCAGATCGTCGAGGCCCAACGGCCGAGGCTCGACGGCGTGGAATCGGACCAGCGTGTCGATCACCACCTGGGAGAGCTTGCGATTCGCCACCCGGTCGCTCCCGCCGCCGAACTCCGGGGGGATCTGGTCGCGCACCACCACGCCGTATCGGCGCTCCATCACCAGGAAGTCGGCGCCGATGATCGAGGCATCGTCGCAGTACAGGTAGGCGCGCGGCGCGAGGGGGAACGCCTGCCAGAGCCTCGAGAGGGCCCGGTATTCCCGGTGCATGTCGTGGGAGCGCGGGGCCACCGGACCCAGGGGCGGGCGGCGCAGCACGTACTCCCGGGCCCCATCGCCATCGCCGTAGAGCAGTCGGTAGGTCAGGTTGGCATGGCCACCCCCGAACTGGCTCACGCGAAGGGGCTGCTCGGAGCCCTCCAATTTGCCGTGCAGGAATCCGGAGAGCCTCGACTCGTCGAAGCGCTCGTCCTTGCGCACATCGATCAGATCCGGCGAACTCGTGGAAGCGGACCCATCAGCCATGCCGCGGTCGATCCTATCACACGCTTCGGGAGGACAGCCCCGCGCCTTCCACCAGGTTCACGCCCTCGGGTCTCACATCGGTCTCGAAGCCGAACACCCGCGAGTAGAACCAGAGCTCGCCGTTCAGTGCAGCGCGGATGTTCTCGCTGCGACGGAAGCCGTGCCGCTCCCCTTCGAAGGGTACATAGGCATGGGCGATGCCGCGCCGGGCCAGGGCCGCAACCATGGCCTCGGCCTGGCTGGGGGGGACGACGCGGTCGTCGAGCCCCTGGAAGAAGATGACCGGGCACGACAGCTGTTCGGTGAAGTGGATCGGCGAGCGCTCCCGGTAGCGCTCTCGGCACTCGGGCCACGGGCCCACCAGTCCGTCCAGGTAGCGCGCCTCGAATTTGTGGGTGTCACGGGCCATCGCCGCAAGGTCTCCGATTCCGTAGTGGCTGGCGCCTGCGCGGAAGCTGTCGTAGAACGTGAGTGCGCACAGGGTCGTGTAACCGCCGGCGCTGCCGCCGGTGATGGCCAGTCGCGCCGGGTCGGCCAGGCCCCGGTCGCAGGTGGCATGCGCGGCCCCCACGCAATCACGGACGTCGGCGATCCCCCAGGCGCCTCGCAGGGCCTCCCGATAGGCTCGCCCGTAGCCCGCGCTGCCGCGGTAGTTCACGTCGACAACGCCTATGCCGCGCGAAGTCCAGAACTGGATGCGAAGATCCAGCGCGTCGGTAGCAGCCGACGTGGGGCCGCCGTGGCTCTTCACCAGCAGCGGAGGTCGCTCGCTCGCCAGTCCCGTGAACTCCGGATGCCGGGGCCGATAGAGCCAGGCGTGGGCTCGTGTGCCCTCCTCGCTCTCGAACTCGATCGCCTCGGGAACCGACACGAAGGCCGGGTCCACCGGATCCATCAGGGTCGAGCGGTGCTCGTGCAACGCACCGGTCTCCCACTCGAGAGTCCAGATTCCCGCCGCCCGGGTGTTGCTGGCAGCTACGAAGCAGGCGCGGTCCGCCTCCACGCGCAGGTCGCGTACGTACGTGAAGGGAAGCGACAGATCCTCGAGGACGCCCGTCTCGAGGTCGAGTCGGCACAGGCGGTCGCTTCCGCTCCGGGTCTCGACACACAGGAGGCGCGTCTCGCCGATGAAGGCGTAGCTCGAGAGCGCGAAGATCCAGGGGGGAAGTCCGAATTCCGACTCGCGGGCGCAAACGGCAACCGCACCGGACTCGCGCTGCTGGTAGAGGTTCCACCAGCCCGAGCGATCGGAGACGAATGTGAGCACGCCACCGGGCGAGAATCCCGGCTGGACCACCGACTCGTCCACGCCGCCCGCAATCTCCCGGGCCGCACCCGTCGGACCCTCGGCGCTCCACCCGATCACCCGAAGGCGGGTTCCGTCCCAGGGCATCTGCGGATGCGACCAGACCGTGAACGCGAGCCGGTCCCCGGACGGCGAGAAACGTGGCGAGCTCACGAAGTCGGTGCCCTGGGAGACGACGCGGGCCGCACCCGGAACGGCCAGGGGAATCGCGACCAGCCGATTTTCCGGTTCGCCTTCGGCGCGCGGCTTTTCCTCCACCGCCAGCAGCCAGCGACCGTCGGGCGAGATCTCGAAATCGGCGTAGCCGGCGCCCAGCGCCGTCAGCGCCCGAACCGCTCCGCCCGACGCATCCATGCGGTACACGCGCTGATCGGAGAAGTCGCTGAAGACCAGTGCGCCGTCGCGCACGCCGTAGTCACCGCCTCCGTACTCGTGGACGCGGGTGCGAACGTTGACAGCCGGAGGGGTCACGTCGGCGGGGCCCGCCGCGCCGCGTGCGGCCACCACCGCCTGCCGCCCGCCCTCGGACGGTCGACCTTCCAGCCAATAGAGGTCGCCCCGGTCCAGTCGCGGAAGCGACAGGCGCAGGCTGCGCTCACTGATGCCCCTGGACTCGAAGGGAGACGTCCAGCTTCCATGGGCGCGGGCGCTTTGGGTGCGGCTCATCCGGGGAACTCTCACTCCCGTTGGAAGGTGGGGCGCCCGCGCATGCGGCGATACTCTACCGCCCCCGGTTCTCCCCGTGCGAGGCTGCCGAGCGCGTGACACCCACCGAGATCGCCCTGCTCGTTGGCGGCGGCGTGCTGGCCGGCGTGGTGAACACCCTGGCCGGCGGCGGCTCGCTCCTGACGGTCCCCCTGCTGGTGATGACCGGCCTGCCGGGAACCCTGGCCAACGGGACCAACCGCCTGGGCATCCTGCTGCAGAGCGCCATTGCGTCCGGCGCCTTCCGCGCCCTGGGAATCCCCGGGTTTCGCGCAGCGCTCCCGATCCTGGCCCCGGTGGTGCTTGGCTCGATCCTGGGCGCCTCCCTGATTTCACGCGCCAGCGACGCCATGTTCGAGCGACTGTTCGGGGCGCTCATGCTGGTCTTGATGGTCCCGACCCTGCGTCGCCGCCCCGCATCGCCAGACGCGCCAAGGCGGCCGTGGTCCCCCGCCGTGTCCGCACTCGTGTTCTTTGCCGTCGGCCTGTACGGCGGCGCGTTCCAGGCGGGCATCGGCGTCGTGCTGATCTTCGCCCTGTCCCACGCCGGAATGGACCTGGTGAGGGCCAACGCGGTGAAGATGGTGGTCACCCTGGCACTCACCGCCGTCGCCCTGCCGGTATTCCTGTGGCAGGGCCAGATCGCCTGGGCGCCGGGTCTGGTGCTGGCCCTGGGCTACGGCCTGGGCGGCGGCCTCGGCGCCCGGCTGGCGGTACGCCGCGGCGAGGCCCTGATTCGCCCGCTGCTCGCCCTGGCCGTGCTGGCTCTCGCCGGGCGCATGTTCGGCCTCTACGGAGGCGGCTGACTCCCCGCGCCCGCTGGTTTGCTGGCTTCGGGCGCCGAGCGATACTGACCTCGTGACTACCGTTGCCGTCACCCGAACCAGCCGATGGCTCTACGGCCCGGTGCCGGATCTGCTGCTGGGGTGTGGCCTGTGGTACGCGGCCGCCCTGGCGATCCTGGCCGTCGCGGGCCCCGAGATCCGGGCCCTGGGCACCGTGTCACTGCTTCCGTTCGTGGTGCTGTTCGTGAGCACGCCCCACTATGGGGCGACCCTGCTGCGCGTCTACGAGCAGCGGGAAGACCGGCGCGCCTACACCTTGTTCGCCGTCTGGGTCACGCTGGTGCTTGCCATCGCCTTTGCCGTGGGCGTGCACGTGGGGATCGTGGGCTCGGTGATCCTCACGCTCTACTTCACCTGGAGCCCGTGGCACTACACGGGCCAGAACTACGGAATCGCCGTCCTGTTCCTGCGCCGCCGGGGCGTCGACCTGGCCCCACACGTGAAGCGGGTCCTGTACGCGTCGTTCCTGCTGTCGTACCTGCTGACCTTCCTGGCTCTCCACATGGGTGACACCGCCAGCAACTACGCGCCGGCCTCCTACGAAGACACGAGCTACAGCTTCCTCCCCCTGGGCATCCCGGATCCCTGGGGCTCCTTTGCCTTCGCGATCGTGGCCGTGGCCTACCTCGCGAGCGTGGTGGCGGCCGGAGTCCTGCTGGTAAGGCGCGCCTCGCTGACCGAGCTGGCCCCGGCCGCGGGCCTGATCCTCACCCAGGCCCTCTGGTTCAGCGTGCCGTTGGCCCTGCGCCGCTGGCACGTGGACACGCGCATCGAGCCCTGGAACGAGGATTTCGGCGCCTACTACTTCCTGTGGATCGCCATCGGTCACGCGGTCCAGTACGTCTGGATCACGTCCTACTACGCCAGGGCGGGCGGCGCCTGGCGGGGTCAGGCCGTCTATCTGCTCAAGGCCATGCTCGCGGGCGCCGCCTTGTGGACCCTACCGGCTCTGGTGTTCATGCCCGAGCTGCTTGGCCGGCTCCCCTTCGAAGCGGGCCTCGGCGTGTTGGTGGCTGCCACCGTGAACGTCCACCACTTCATTCTCGACGGCGCCATCTGGAAGCTGCGCGATGGACGCGTGGCCCGCATCCTGCTGCGCCCGCGCCAGTCCGAAGACGAGGAAGCGGCGTCCAGCGCACACAGAACGCGTTGGATGCGCCCCCTGGTGTGGGTCACCGGCGCCGTCTGCCTGGCAATCATGTTCGGCGCCAAGTGGGAGCGCGAGTTCGGCGTGCGCCACGGCTTTGCGAATCACGATCTGAACCGGGTGCGCCAGGCCATCAACCGGCTGGAGCGGGTGGGCCGCGACAGCCCCAAGCTCCGCGTCGAGCTGGCCCGGGCCCTGAGCCACGAGGGCGCCACTCCCTATGCCAAGCTCGAATACCAGGCGTCCATCGACCTCCAACCCACGGCAGCCGCCTGGCTGGGGCTGGGCATGCTGGAGCACGGCGAGCGGAACTGGGATGCAGCCGCCGAGGCCTACCAGGAGTGTGTGACGCTCGACCCGAGGCTGGAGACCGCGTGGTACAACCTGGGGCTCTCCCGCATGAAGCTCGGGCAATACGAACACGCCCGCGACGCCTTTGCACGAGCCGTGGCGCTGAACGCGGATCGCGGGGTCAACCAACAGATGCTCGACAAGGCCGCAGCCGCCATCGAGGCCCGCGATGCCGGCTCGGCGGCCGACCCGGACGCCTAGAGCTCGGCCAGGATCGCCTCGGCGCTGCTCACCTCGAACTTCATGGGCTTTTCCACCGCCAGCGTCTTCACCACGCCGTCGTCGACGATCGCTGCGTAGCGCTGGGAGCGGGTGCCCATTCCGAAGTTCGAGCCGTCGAAGTCGAGTCCGACGGCCTTCGCGAACTCACCGCTACCATCGCCGAGCATCAGGATCTTGTCGCCGACGCCCCGATCCCGGCCCCAGGCATCCATCACGAAGGCATCGTTGACGGAGATGCACGCGATGGTGTCGATCCCCTTGGCCAGGATCTCGTCGGATCTGGCGATGAAGCCCGGCAGGTGATGCTCGGAGCACGTGGGAGTGAAGGCACCCGGCACCGCGAACAGCACCACCCGTTTCCCCGCGAAGACCTCCTGGGTCGTGAGGGTCTTCATGCCCCCGTCCAACATTGCCGTGAGCTTCACGTTCGGGAGTTTCTCGCCCACCTGGATCGCCATGGGAGTTCCTTTCGTGTGGTGAATGGGGCAGCGAGCATACGGAATCGGGAGGCGCTTCGCCGTTGCTCGCGGTACGCTGATTTGCCCCGGGCCGCCGCCGGCCCGGACACAGGAGGTCTCATGCGCAGTGCGTCCCTGCTCTCCAACAGCCTGCTGCTGCTCCTCGCGCTGGTCATTCCGGCGGGAGCCGCGGAAACCGATCCCGCCGCAGCCGCGGAGTCCGAGGCGGCGCCGGCCGCGAAAGAGGCGGCGGCGCCCGCGGCGCACAAGTCCATCACCACCAAGTCGGGGCTCATCTACACCGAGATCGTCACGGGCAGCGGCGCCCGGCCCACGGACACCAATCTGGTGGAGGTCCACTACCACGGTACCTTCGCGAACGGCAAGGTTTTCGACAGCAGTGTGGAACGCGACCAGCCGGCGCGGTTTCCCTTGAACCGGGTGATCCCATGCTGGACCGAGGGGCTCCAGAAGATGAAGGTGGGCGGCCGGTCCACTCTCGTATGCCCGCCCCAGATCGCCTACGGCGCCCGAGGCGCCCCGCCGCGCATCCCCCCGAATGCGACCCTCACATTCGAAGTCGAGCTGCTCGACATCGTGCGCTGAGCGCAACTCGGTCGACCCGGGCTTCGCCGCCAGCTCGAAGGCGGCGAGGCTCATGGGCGATGGCGGCGGTCGAGTTCGGCTCGCACCGCGGCGTGTTCGGTTTCGTTGAAGGGGAAGCGCCAGAAGATCGCGGCACCGATCGCGTAGCCCACGAACGGGAAGCCGCCGAAGATCGCCCGCAGCGTGAGCAGCGCCGTCGGGGACTGCGCGGTGTTGGGCACGAACCCGGACAGTTGCAGGGCCCAGCCCACCACCACCACCGTGATCCCGATCGCCGACTTCAGGGCGAATCCGAAGGCTGCCGAGTAGGCGCCCTCCTTGCGCTCGCCGGTTTGGTACTCATCGAAGTCGATCACGTCGGCCACCATCGACAATCCCAGGGTGCCGCCGCAGCCGAAGAAGCAGCCCGCCACGAACAACAAGGTGAACAGGGCCACCAGGTCGCCTTCCCCGATGAACCCCATGGCGCCGAACGAGGCTGCCACCCCCAGCATGGCGACGCGCCACACATTGCGCTTTCCGAAGCGGCGGGAGAGCATGACCCACACCGGGATCGAGCCCACGCTCGCCACGAAGAACACCGCGGGCGCCCGGCCGATCAGATCGGGCCGCCCGATCACGTATTCGGTGAGATAGGGCGCCGCCACACCCAGCACCCCGCTCCCCAGGCTCTCGATGAACCAGACGATCAGCAGGATCCGGGCATGTGGGTTTTCCAGCACCCCGCGCATCGACGCGTAGGGACTCCGGCCCCCGCGCCCCTCGTACTCGGGCCGCTCTCGCAGGAAGAGCGGCGGAATCAGCAGCACCGGGACGGCCACGAAGACGAGTGCGATCGCGAACGTGGCGGCCGCGGACCGCGGGTCGACGGCGCCGTCCACGAACTCCATGGCCCCGAAGGCCACCATCATCGAGAGCATCCAGGCAGCGTGACGTCCGCCAAAGAGGCGGCTGCGGTCGTGATGGTGGGTGGTGAGCTCGGCCCCCAGAGACTGGTGGGGCACCGAATAACACGTGAACGCGGTGTAGAAGCCGAAGAGCGCCACCGCGATCCATGGCACCAGCCAGCCATCGCTGAGCGAACGGGGTGAACTCCAGAGCATGACGAATGTGAGCGCAATCGGGACGAGCGCCCCCAGCATCCAGGGACGGCGACGGCCGCGCCCGGACCGCGTGCGATCGCTCCAATGGCCCACCAGGGGATCCGATACCGCATCCCAGAGGCGTCCGAGCCCGAACACCAGGGCGATCACTCCGGGCGCAATCAGCAGCACATCGGTGGCGAACTTCAGGAAGTAGAACTGGGTAAAGAACAGGCACGCACCCAGCGCGCCGAGTGGCGGTCCGTAGGCCAGGCCGGTCCGCCATCCCACCCGATCCGCCTGGGCAGAAGTCGTGGGCCCGGCCGCGGGAGCGGGCTCAGTGGGTTCTCGCGACAACTTCCTCGTCCGGGCTCGGCGCGGGTTGCTCAGCCGCACCCGAACGGATGAAATCGAAAATGCGATTCTCCTGGACCGTCAGGATCGCCGTGATCGCAGCGACCGCCCCCTCGATGTCGCCTTCCACGAGTGCACGCTCCAGGCGTCTCGCGATCGGTGCGATGAGGTCGGCGGGTGGCCGCAGTCGCGGGCGCAGCCGCGCCCGCCGCTCCGGGCTGAACATGGACTGCAGGGCATTGCGGGCCATGTGGAGCACCAGATTGTGGCTGGCTGCGCAAAGGATGCGAAACAGCTCGTCCAGGGCTCGGAAGTAGTCCAGGTCCGAGATGCCGCCGTCGTCGAGGCGCCAGAGCACGCGACGGATCGCCGCCAGTTCCTCGGGCCCGGCGCGCTCCGCTGCCAGCCGCGTGCCCGCGATGATCAGGACACGGCGCGCCTCGAACAGCTGTTCCACCATGGGAAGGCTCACCTTCCCCTCGCTTCGCACCAGCATGGGAACGATGTCCAGGCTGGCATCCTCCAGCCGCCGGACCGTGGCGCCACCGCCGTGGCGGATCTCGACCAGTCGCAACTGCTCCAGCTTCTTGAACGCTTCGCGCACCGTGCTGCGCCCCACGCCCAGGCGCTGAGCCAGCTGCCGCTCGGGCGGAAGTCGATCGCCCGGGCGGTAGTTCGCGGCCAGGATCTGCTTCCGGAGTTCGTCTGCCAGGATCTCGGACCTCGGCCGAGGCCGGTTCTTCGCAGCCAACTGCTTTCCTCCCAACGCCAGGCGCCTTCCCAGGGTTTGCACCAATGGTCCTACCAAATGGTCCGACCAAGAACAAGAACTTTGGGCGACTTTCTGCACACCTGGGCGCGGTAGACTCCGGCCGTGGGCGGACAGGTTCGGATCGAACGCGACGGGGCTCTGGGTTGGCTGATCTTCGATCATCCGGAGCGGCGCAACGCCATTTCCATCGAGATGTGGAGGAAAATCCCGTCCCTGGCCCAGGAACTGGCGGACGACGACGACATCCGGGTCGTGATCCTGCGCGGGGCCGGGGAGCAGGCCTTCGTGTCCGGAGCCGACATCTCCGAGTTCGCTGAGCACCGCACCGGCGACGCCACCCGGGGCTACGACACCGACAGTGGGCGCGCTTTCGCGGCCCTGGCCAACCTGCCCAAGCCCGTGATCGCCATGATCCACGGCGCCTGCGTGGGGGGCGGTGCGGCCCTGGCGATCACCGCGGACGTGCGATTCGCCGCCGAAGACGCCTTCTTCGCGATTCCCGCCGCGCGTCTGGGTCTGGGCTACCAGATGTCGGGCATCGAAGCCCTGGCGCGCATCGTCGGCCTGTCGGCGGCAAAGGAGATCTTCTTCACGGCGCGCCGCTTCCAGGCCGACGAGGCGCTGCGCATGGGCCTCGTCAACGGGGTGGTGGCGCCCGGCGAGCTCGCGCGGCACGTGCGCGAGACGGCGGAGCGTATCGCCGCCAACGCCCCGCTCAGCGTGCGAAGTGTGAAGCGGATCGCCAGTGAGCTGGCCCGACCCGCGTCGCAGCGCGACACCGAGGCCGTGGAGGCATCGATCCGGGCCTGCTTCGAGAGCGACGACTATCTCGAGGGCACCCGGGCGTTTCTCGAAAAACGGAAACCGCGCTTCCAGGGACGCTGAGCGTGGACCCGGCTCCGCTGGCGGGGATCCGCGTGCTCGACCTGACCCGTTACCTGGCGGGCCCCTTCTGCACCCAGCTGCTCGCCGACTACGGGGCAGACGTGGTGAAGCTGGAATCACCCCGGGGCCGGGAGCTCCGCCCGGCGGGCGCGGAACGCGATTCGTATTTCTTCCTGTCGAGCAATCGGGGCAAGCGCTCCATCACGCTGGAGCCGCGCAGCGACGCCGGGCGCGACGTGCTGATGCGATTGCTCCGGGACGCGGACGTGCTCGTGGAGAACTTCCGGCCCGGCGTGATGCAGGCGCTGGGTCTCGACCCGGAGGATCTGTGCCGGCGCTTTCCCCGCCTGATCTACTGCGGCATCTCGGGATTCGGCGCCGACGGCCCGTATCGGGACCGACCCGGCTTCGACCAGATCGCCCAGGGCATGAGTGGCTTCATGAGTCTCACGGGAACACCCGAGAGCGGGCCCACCCGGGCGGGCATCGCCATCGGCGACCTGCTGGCCGGCATCTTCGGCGCCCACGGAATCCAATTGGCTCTGCTGGCGCGCCAGCGCAGCGGACGCGGGCAGATCGTGCACACGTCCCTGCTCGAGGCCATGGTCGGAGTGCTCTCGTGGGGCGCCGGTATGTTCTTCGAGTCGGGCACGGCGCCGGGGCCGGCGGGACAGCACCACCCCCTGTCGTCGCCGTACGGACGCTTCCGCGCCCGGGACGGCTACCTGAACATCGCCGCCGCAAAACCCGCCATGTGGGAGCGGCTGGCGCGGGAGCTCGGGCGCGAAACCTGGCTCACGGACGAGCGCTTCGCCGATCCGCTGGCGCGGGTCCGGAACCGGGATGCCCTGACCCTGGAGATCGAGTCGGTGCTTCAGGCCGCCGCTGTGACCCACTGGGTGGAGCGACTCAACGGAGTCGGCGTTCCCACCGGGCCGGTCCTCGATCTCGAACAGGTATTCGCCGACCCGCAGGTGCTGGCGCGCCAGATGCTGGTGGAACTCGAGCATCCGCAGCTGGGAACCTTCAAGACCACGGGCCTGCCCGTGAAGCTCGCCGATTCGCCCGGGCGCATCGAACGACGCCCTCCCCTGCTGGGCGAGCACACCGACGAGGTGCTTGGGGAAGCCGGCTTCTCTGCGTCCGAAATCGCGGAACTGCGACAGCAACGCATCCTCTAGGCCGCAAGCGAGCCGAAGGCGGGCTGCGTCAACCGGTCTCGTAGATGTAGCGGCCTTCGCGGTCGGCGCTGCGTTCGGCGTCACCGGCCAGGCGCAGATGCTCCAGGTGGGCGTAGGTCTCGCTCTCGGTCATGGCCCCCCAGCTGCGCGGCTTGAACAGCAGCTGGGTGTACGCCTCCACCGTCGAGGGTCCGAGTTCGCGGCCGATGGCCTTGACCTTCTCGAGCCGCTCGTCGTGGTGTCGCTTGATGGCGTCGGTGCGCGCCTTCAGATCCGCGAACGGGTGACCGTGCGCCGGAAGCACCTGGCCCACCCCAGCGATCTCCCCCACCCGATCCAGCGAATAGAAGAACGAACTCAGCGGATCCGGCGACGTGCTGATCCCCGAGATGTGGGGCGTGATGGTGGGCAACACGTGATCGCCCGCCAGGAACACGCCCGACTCGGGGTCGTGCAGGCAGAAGTGATCGGAGGTGTGTCCCGGCGTGTGCACCACGAACCACTCGCGGCCGGCGAGTTCGAGCACATCGCCGTGTTCTACGGGATGGGTGATCTGCGGAACGATCGAGCTGGCCCCGAGCAGCCGCATGGCCGCCCAGCGGACCCGCGTCCGCCACGGGGGCCTGGGCCGCCACCCGCCCCACGGCGTGAGTCCCCGGCGCCACGGTTCGGACGCCTTCTGCTCGTTGCGGACTGCGTCCGGAGTGGAATTTTCGCCGTCATCGGCCTCGTCCGATTCCCGTTCGCCGTCGATCTGCTGCGCTTCCAGATCCTCGACGGAAACTTCCGGGGCCTCCGGGGCCGGCAGCATGGGTCCGAACCGGAAGCTGCGATGGGCCACCACCTTTGCGCCCGATTCCTTTGCGAAGCGGGAGGCCCCGCCGAAATGATCCGGGTGCGAGTGGGTCACGATCACCGTGTGCACGTCCCGCACGCCGAGGCCCGCCTGCTTCAGGCGATCCTGGAGGGCCCGCCACGTTCCCGGGCCCGGCAGCCCCGGATCCACCACCGCCGCGCCTTCGCGATCGATGATGGCGTAGCAGTTCACGTGCCCGAGCCCGGGCATGCGGATCGGCAACTCCATGCGAAGCACGTCCGGAGCCACTTCACTGACGGCCGAGCGCGCCGGTTCCTGCTCCTGTCTTCGCGCCATGCGCGCACGCTAGTGAATTGCGTCTTTCCCGGCATCGGGAGCGGCGGCCTCGCAAGTCGGCGAAGCCGCCGCCTGGTCGACCCGCTGGCCCCGCGCCCCGACGCTTCACGGATCTCCCGGTGGATCACGGCACGAAAGCGTTTTGCCGTATCCCCAGGCGACCAGGGGCTCGGCCAGGCCCACCATCACGGCACCGTCCCGCCCGGTCCACCAGACGGACAGGTGGGCGTCCGCTGCCCGCGCAAGCACCTCCGGGTGGGGCATTCCGAAGCGCCCTCGACAGGGGGCCGACGCCACGGCCAGCTGGGCAGCGACCCGCTGCAGCAGCGCGCGGCTGGATGAGGTACGGCTGCCGTGGTGCGGCAGCGCCAGCACGTCGGCGCGCAGATCGGCCCCGCTCGCGAGCAACGCCAACTCGGCCAGCGATTCCACATCCCCCGCAAGCAGGATGCGGCGACCGGCCACGTCGACCCGAACCACGAGAGAGCGATCGTTGCGGGAGAGTCCCGGGGCCGACGGCGGGGGCCAGACGGGGGTCACCCGAAGGTCGCCGCGTTGGAGCGGGGGCGATCCCCATCCGCGTTCGCGCACGGGCACGCCCCGCCGGGCGGCAACCGCCCGCACGGATGCGAATCCCGGATCGTCGCGGCTGCCGTAGGGAACCCAGACGGCGCCCACCGGCAGGGCGTCGAGCACGGCGGGCAGGCCGCCCCGGTGGTCCAGGTCCGGGTGGGTCGCAATCACCAGATCCAGGCGACGCACATCGAGTGCCGCCAACGCGGGCAGCACCTGACGAAGGCCCATGTCGGTACCGCCCGGGCGGGCCGTGCCTGCGTCCACCAACAGTGCGGCGCCCTGCGCCTGCATCAGGATCGCGTCGCCCTGCCCCACGTCGAGAACCACCAGCCGTGGCAGCGCTGGAAGTCGGGCGGCGGGCGGCGCGGCAGCCAGGAGGGCGCCGGAAGCCAGGGCCAGACCAGCCCGCGTACTGGTAGATCGCGCCAGCAAGGTGACTCCACCCAGAGCACTCGCCGCCGCGAGCCAGGCCGGAGCCGGGCAAGCCCGCGGCCCGGCCTGGGGAATCCAGGCCGCCACGACCTCGGCAGCCGAGAGACTGGCCGCTGCGACACCACTCACCAACGATCCGATTGCGGCGCCCACCGGATGGGGAGGCAGCCCCGCCACCACGGCGGCCAGCAGCGATCCGGGCAGCAACACCAACGCCGTCCAGGGCACGGCGATCACATTGGCCAGCAGCGCCGCGGGCGCCACCTGGCCGAAGTGGACCGCCGCGATGGGCGCCGTCACGGACAACGCCGTGGCCGAGGCGCGAATACCCGTGTCGAAGCCGCGCCAGCGGCCCGCCTGCCCCGGCGCGGCTCGCACGCCAACCACCAGGGCGGCGGTGGCGGTAAACGAGAGCTGGGCACCCGGGTCGAACAGCGCCTGCGGCTCGAACGTCAACACCAGCATGGCCGCCCCCGCCAGGGGCTCCGCCCGCGCACTGAAACGCCCGCGCAGGACGCCCACCGTGAGGCCGCCAAACAGCACGAGGGCACGGCGCACGGGCACGCCCCAACCCGCCACCAGCGCATACGTCACGGCCGCGAGGCCGGCCGCGACGAGCGCCAGCTGACGCGTGTCGCAGCGCGCCGCCAGCCACGCGCACCGCGCCAGCGCGATGCGGTGCGCCGCGTACACCAGCGACGCCACCAGGGCCAGGTGCAGGCCGGACACCGCGATCAGATGCGCCAGTCCGAGAGCAGCGAAGGCGGCCCGGGTTTCCGGCGTCAGACCACTGCGATCTCCCAGTGCGAGAGCGCGCACGAGCGAGCCGCCGCGCCCGCTGTTCGCGAGTCGCTGGCCGATCCGGGCGCGGGTGGCATACAGGAAGTGCAGCGGCCGAAAGCCTTCCGCATCCGGACGCCGCACGTGGAGCGCCGGGTGGACCAGCCGCGCCACGGCGCCCACCCCGGCGCGTTCGGCCTGACGCTGACGCGAGCGTGAGCCGGGGTTGCGGTGCTCCAGCCACGGCCCGAGCACGACCCGAACCCGGTGGCGATCTCCCGGAAGCGCGTTCTCGAATGCGTCGCCCTCGCCCGGCTCAGCGATGATCCGCAGGCGCTCCGGCACCGGGCGCGGGTTCGGACCCGCGTGTTGGACGTGGACCGCGTCGATGCTCACACCGCTGGGCCCACGCCACACATCTTCGACCGTCAGCTCGAGTGTGGCCTCGAACGGGGAGGCCGGTGCAAAACGCGCTGCCGCGTCGAGTCGTTCCGCGTGGATGCGGGCGCCGGCCGCGAAGGCCAGAACGACGGCCAGGGCGGCGCGACCCCGTGGCCCCCGCAGCACAGTCGCACCCAGGGCGACGGCGGTGGCACCCGCTACGAGTGCCGACTCGGCCGTGACGTGGCCAGCGTCGGCCAGCGCGATGCCCAGTGCCTGGGCGGCACACAGAAGCGGAAGCAGTCGCCGCAGTTCGACACCGCGGGACCGGGGAACGCCAGACTAGACGTCAATGCAGGATTTCGCCGCTCTTGTCGGCGCGGGATTGCATCCGCTGGGCATAGGCCGAGAGAACTCGCAGGCCCTCTTCGAGCTTGCGCATCTCGCTGGAGAATCCCTCCATCAGGCGCAGGATCTCGCTGGCATCGCGGGTGGCGTCGGAGTCCTGACGAAGCACGCCGTAGGCGGCGGCCACACCGTCGAGCACGGCGGCGTACTCCGTGGTGGTGAAGTCCGGCGCGATCACCGCCAGACGCTCCGCCACCGGCTGGGAGAACTCGGGCGAGACGCCCTTGCGCTCCAGGTCCACTCGGATGCGCCGACGGCGCCCGCTTCCCCGCGCGGGCGATTCGCGGCGTCCCTTGGCTGATGTGGATCGATCCTGCATGTACAGCCTCCACGCCCCCCTGGGACATGGAGGGAGCAAGAACGATGCCACGCACGGCCTCCCGGCAGGAAATCTCGAAATCACTTGAAGTGTCTCTGGAAACCGCGCTCGACCCGATCGGCCGCGCTCGTGGCGCAATCGCTGCCGAGAGGTCTCGGCTGCCCATTTCAGGGCATCGCGAGGGCTTCTAATCCCGCCAGGCCATGGGGACGCGGGCCTGGTCGGCCTCGGCCTCGAGAAGCCCCCGCTGGCGCTCCAGGTCATCGGTCTGCGCCGTGAGGCGCTGCAGCTCGCGACTGTGGGTCGAGGGGGTCCGCGACCGCTCCTCCTCGATCATCGTCAGGCGCTGTTTCAGGCTCAGGTACTCGGAGCTCCACTGGGCCTGGCTGCGACCGCCCCGGATCGCGCCCGCGGCCGCCAGGTGGTTGGGTTCCAGCGTCAGAATGCCGTTGGCCGCATCGACGTTGTAGGTGAAGTGATTGAAGAACGAGAGGCCCAACAGCCCGAAACTCAGGTCCGGAGTCACGCTGGCGGGCACATTCTCGACGAGCGCACCGCCCAGGTCCACCGATCGCAACATCACGACAGGGCGGGTGATGATCCCGTTGGCCGTCGAGTAGCGCTTGGTGCGCGTGGTCGCGTCCAGCGTGATGCCCAGTTGATCTGCAACCCGCTTGGGAACCAGAACGTCGCTGGCGCCCGTGTCGATCAGGAAAGGAGCGGACACGCTGTTGTTCAGGCGTACCTCCACGATCATTCCGGTCCCCGCGCGCGATACCTGGATCTTGTAGATCTCGCGCGCCCCCGACTGCCCGGTCAGCGCGCTGCCCGCCACTGCAGAAGCCGAAGTCGCCGCCCGCGGTGACGCGGTGGGGTCGGGTGCAGCGGGATCGATGCTGATCCGTTGCACCGGATCGTTGCTCTTCGCGGCGTCGAGCTTCGCGCGCCAGTCCGCCCGGGCGCGGTAACGCGCCGGCACCTGGCTCAGATTCTGGGCGAAGTGGACGCGGCCGTTGTCGTCGGTCCACTGATAGATCTCGGCGCCCGCGAGCCCGGAAACCACGGCGATGACGGCGGCGAGAAGTGCAAGAGGCCAGAAGGCTCGGCGCATGCAGGAGACCCCCAGCTTGAAATCGGCCAGCGCCAGCCTCGCCTTGATGAGTCGCCGTCGAGTTGCGCCGATACGAGGGTGGTTCTGCCGCCGAATTGCCGCTCGCTGAGCGAATCAATCTCCGGGCGCGATCTCCTCTCCGGAGTCGTCATCCGCCGCGTCGAAGAAGCGCCGGAGGATCGCCGCATCGCGCGTGCTCACCCCGGCCACCGCAGCCAGCTCCGCTTCGCTCGCGGCGCGCACTGCACGCAGCGATCCCAGTTCGCGAAGCAGCGCGCGTCGCTTGCTGGGGCCGATGCCGGGCAGTTCCTCGAGAATCGAGAGCAGCCCCATCTTCGAGCGCAGATCCCGCTGGAATCCGATGGCGAAACGATGCGACTCATCGCGCACCCGCTGCAACAGCAACAGGGAGCGCGAGCTCGCCGGCAGCACCACCGGATTCTTGCGTCCGGGCAGGAAGACCCGCTCGGCCTTCAGGCCGCCGGAGCGTTTCACCCGCGGTGACGCGCTGTGTTCGTCGCGCTCCTTGGCCAGGGAGATCACGTCCGCCAGCAGGCCCGCGTCCCGGAGCGCCGCGGTCATCACGCCCAGCTGCCCCTTGCCCCCGTCCACCATCAGCAGGTCCGGCAGGGGTTCCGTTGCGATCCGGGCGAAGCGGCGCGTGAGCACCTCGCGCAGGCACGCGTAGTCGTCGTCCGGCGCCGCGTCGCGGATGCGGTAGCGCCGATAGTCGTTTTTCAGGGGCGTCCCGTCCTCGAAAACCACACGGCTCGCCACCGTCAACGTGCCCCGGAAGGTCGAAACGTCGTATCCCTCGATGCGCCGGGGCAGAGCCGTGAGCTCCAGGCGATCCCGCAGCTCTTCCAGCGTGGCGTCCAGGCCCTCGCGTGCGTCCAGGCGACGGGCGAGGCCCAGCTCCGCATTGGCGCGGGCCATGGCGACCAGCTCGGTCAGGGGGCCGCGCCGCGGCGCGCGCACTGCCACCTTGCGTCGCGCCCGCTCGGCGAACAGCGCCTCGAGGGCGCCGTCGTCTTCCAGGGAGGCGGGTGTCAGCACCTCGGCCGGCACCGGGCGACCCTCCTCGGCACCGTAGTACTGACCCAGGAACGAAGTCATGACCTCCCCATCGCTGAGTTCGAGATCCGAGAAGCCGTAGCTGCGGGTTCCCACCACGCGGCCCTCGCGCACCGTGAGCACCTGCACCTCCACGTCCCCCCCGCGGCGCGCCAGGCCGAACACGTCGCGGTCCACCGGATGCTCTGCCACGATCTGCTGGCGCTCCAGCGTGCGCTCCACGGCGGTGAGTCGATCTCGAAGCTGGGCGGCCTCCTCGAATCGCTCCGCCGCCGATGCTCGCGCCATCCGCTCGCGCAGCTGGTCGGCCAGCTCGCTGGACCGCCCGCGCAGGAACAGCGCCGTGCCCCGCACCAGTTCCTCGTAGCTCGCAGCCGTTACGAGCCCACAGCAGGGGCCTGCGCAGCGCTTCATCTCGTACTCGATACAGGGCCGGCCGCGCCGCGCGTAGTCGCGAAAAACCGCGTCGCGGCAGGATCGCAGGGGAAAGATCTTTCGCAGGTTCGAAACCGCGTTGTGCATGGCCACGCTCGACGTGTACGGGCCGAAGTACTGGGCGCCGTCCTGGCGGAAGCGACGCACCTGGGTCAGCCGGGGCCAGACTTCCGACTCGTCCAGGCGCAGGGCCAGATACTGCTTGTCGTCGCGCAGGCGCACGTTGAAAGGCGGCTTGTGCTGCTTGATCAGCTCGTTCTCCAGCAGCAGCGCATCCTTGACGTTGGGGGTCACCACCACTTCCACGTCCGCGGTTCGCGCAACCAGGCGCGGCACCCGGATGCGACCGTCGCCTCCCGTCAGGTACGAGCGAACCCGGGACCGCAGGTTCTGGGCCTTGCCGATGTAGAGGATCCGGCCGGCGCGGCTCTTGAAGAGGTAGACCCCGGGGCCCGTGGGAAGCTCTTCTACCCGTTCCGTGAGGCCCACGGGTCAGCCGAGCCGCAGGCGCTCGGTCTCCAGCTCCCGAAGGCGATCCCGCAGCACCGCGGCGCGTTCGAAATCGAGCGCCTTTGCGGCCTCGCGCATTTCGCGGCTGAGACTGTCGATCAGCTCCGGCAGCTCGTGGGCCGGCACCCGAGGCTCGGCATCCGAGTCCCCCCGGGCCGGAACGGTCACGTAGTCACGCTCCCAGATGGACTCACGCAGGCTGGAGATCCGCTTCACGATGGTCGTGGGCGTGATCCCGTGCTCCTCGTTGTAGGCCCGCTGGATTTCCCGCCGCCGGTTCGTCTCGGCCACGGTCTCGCGGATCGATTTGGTTTCGGTGTCCGCATACAGCAGGACCCTGCCGTTCACGTTGCGCGCCGCGCGCCCGATGGTCTGGATCAGGGAACGCGTCGAACGCAGGAAACCCTCCTTGTCCGCATCCAGGATCGCCACCAGCGACACCTCGGGAATGTCGAGCCCCTCGCGCAGCAGGTTGATCCCCACCAGCACGTCGAACTCGCCTTCGCGCAGCTCTCGGATGATGTCCATGCGATCGAGGGTCTTCACGTCGCTGTGGAGGTAGCGAACCCGGATGCCGAGTTCCGCGTAGTAGTCGGTGAGCTCCTCGGCCATGCGCTTGGTGAGGGTCGTGACCAGGACCCGGTCGCCGGCCTTCGCGCGTTCGCGAATCTCCCCCAGCAGGTCGTCCACCTGGCCGCCGGCGGGCCGGATCTCCAGTTTCGGATCGATCAGGCCCGTGGGCCGGATGATCTGCTCCACCACCACGCCCTTGGACTGCTGGAACTCGTAGTCCGCGGGGGTGGCCGACACGTAGATGCGCTGGGGCGCACGTTTCTCCCACTCATCGAAGCGCATGGGGCGGTTGTCCAGCGCCGAGGGCAGCCGGAAGCCGAACTCCACCAGCGTCTCCTTGCGAGCCCGGTCGCCCCGGTACATGCCGCCGATCTGGGGCACGCTGATGTGCGACTCGTCGAGCACCACCAGCAGGTCGTCGGGGAAGTAGTCATACAGGGTGAACGGGGTCTCACCGGGCTGGCGCCCGTCCAGCCAGCGCGAGTAGTTCTCGACGCCGTGGCAGAAGCCCATCTCCTGGAGCATCTCGCAATCGTACAGGGTGCGCTGCTCGAGCCGCTGGGCCTCCAGCAGCTTGCCGTTGTCCCGGAAGTACGCGAGCCGCTCCTGCAACTCGCCGCGGATGCCGTCGATGGCCCGGTGCAGGATGTCGCTGGTGGCCACGTAGTGGCTGGCGGGATACACCATGGCGCGCTTGGGTCGCGCCACCACCTTGCCGCGCAGGGGGTCGATCTCGGCGATGCTGTCGATCTCGTCGCCGAAGAACTCCACGCGCAGGGCCCGATCGGTCTCATACTGGGGAAAGATCTCCACCACATCGCCGCGCACGCGGAACGTGCCCCGGTGGAAATCCACGTCGTTGCGCTCGTAGAGCATGTCCACCAGTCGACGCAACAACTCGTCGCGGGGAAGGTTCATCCCCGTCTCCACGTAGGCATGCATGGAGCCGTAGGTCTCGGGCGCCCCCAGGCCGTAGATGGAGGAGACACTGGCCACCACGAGCACGTCGCGCCGCGTGAGAAGCGAGTGGGTGGTGGAGTGCCGGAGTTTGTCGATTTCGTCGTTCACCGACGAATCCTTCTCGATGTAGGTGTCGGTGCTCGGGAGGTAGGCTTCGGGCTGGTAGTAGTCATAGTACGACACGAAGTACTCGACCGCGTTCTCCGGAAACAGCCCCTTGAACTCGGCGTAGAGCTGGGCGGCCAGGGTCTTGTTGGGCGCCATCATCAGGGTGGGTCGATCGATCTGCTCCACCACGCACGCCACGCTGAAGGACTTTCCGCTGCCGGTCACGCCAAGCAGCGTCTGGTGCGCGTCACCGCGACGAACACCCTCCACCAGCGACTCGATGGCCTGGGGCTGGTCGCCCGCGGGTGTGAAGTCGGAAACGAGCTTGAAGCTCACGTCCGCCTCCAGCGCGGGCCCTGGGGGGTGTCCTCGATCACGACCCCCTGCCCCGTCAGGGTGTCGCGGATCTCGTCGGCGCGGGCAAAGTTCCGATCGGCACGGGCCTGCTCCCGTTCGGCCACGAGGGCGTCGATGCGCGGGTCACTCTCCAACCAGCGGGCCCGGGGCTCGGCGCTGGCCAGATCGAGCCCCAGGATCCGATCGAAGCCGGCCAGCAGGGCCCAGCGCGCCGCCGGCGAGAGTTCGCTGCTGCGCGCCGCCTCCCACGCCACCGCCAGCGCGCGCGGAGCGTTCAGGTCGTCGCGGATCGCCTGGCAGAAGCGCTCGCGCAGTGCCTCGCCCTCCGCCGGGTCGGGCTCCCCTTCGGCCTCGCGCAGCACCGCCGCCGCCGCGAGCAAGCGGTCGTAACCCGTGGCCGCCGACTCCATGGCCTCGTCGGTGAAGGTCTGCTGTTGGCGGTAGTGGGCCTGCAGGAACAGGTAGCGGAAGGCCAACGCCGGATGGCCCTGAGCCAGCAGGTCGTCCAACAGGTACACGTTGCCGGTGGACTTGGACATCTTCTGCCCGCGGAAGTCCATGAACTCGTTGTGCATCCAGATGCGCACCCACGGGTGAACATCGAATGCGCACTCGCTCTGGGCGATCTCGTTGGTGTGGTGCACGGACACATGATCGACGCCACCGGTATGGATGTCGAAGTTCGTGCCCAGGTAGCGAGTGCTCATGGCGGAGCACTCCAGGTGCCAGCCGGGAAAGCCGCGCCCCCAGGGCGAGTCCCACTCCTGCTGGCGCTGCGCGTCCGGCGGGGGAAACTTCCACAGGGCGAAGTCGGCGGGTCCGCGCTTGCCCACCACCTCGCCGATGCGGGCGCCGGCCTCCTGGCCGGAGAGATCCAGCCTCGCGAACTCGGCGTAGCGCGAGTACTTCGAGGTGTCGAAGTAGATGCCGTCTTCGATCCGGTAGCTGTAGCCCTTGTCTTCCAGGGCCTTCACCAGCGCGATCTGCTCCGGGATGTGCTCCGTGGCCCTGCAGAGGACATCCGGCTCGCCGCATCCCACCCGCGCCCGATCTCGTTGCCACTGCTGCGTGTACCGCTGCGCGATTTCTGCGGCGCTGCGGCCCGCGCGCCGTGCCGCCTGCTCCATCTTGTCTTCACCCGCGTCCGCGTCGTCGTTCAGGTGGCCCACGTCGGTGATGTTGATGACGTGATGCACCCCATAGCCCTCGGCGCGCAGCACCCGCACCAGCAGATCGGCAAACAGCTGGGAGCGCAGGTTGCCCAGATGCTGGGGGGCGTAGACCGTGGGGCCGCAGCTGTAGACACCGACCCGGGCCGGGTCCGCCGGAGCAAACACCTGCTTGCGACGGGAGCGGGTGTCGTAGAGGACCAGATCCGTCATCCGGTCGCCCTGTCCCCGGGGCCGTTCAGGATGACCACCGCCAGGGCCGCGATGCCCTCGCCGCGCCCGATGGCCCCGAGACCGTCGGTGCTCGTGACCTTCACGTTGACCCGCTCGGGCGCGGCACCCAGGACGTGGGCAATGTGGTTCTCCATCTGGGCGAGAAATCCGCCCAGGCGCGGCGACTCCGCCACCAGCGTGGCATCCAGGTTGCCGAGAGTGTGGCCCGATGCCCCCACCATGGTGGCCACGCGCGCCAGGATCTCGCTACTGGCCACGTCGCGCAGGGTCGGGTCGGACGATGGAAAATGACGGCCCAGATCACCCTCCCCCAGCGCCCCCAGCAGCGCGTTGGCGATGGCGTGGAGCAGGACGTCGCCGTCCGAGTGACCCTCCAGGCCCCGCTCGTAGGGAACCGCGACCCCGCCCAGCACCAGCGGCGTTCCCGGGACGAGGCGATGGGCGTCCACGCCCTGGCCCACCTTCACTAGCGCGTGCCCTCGCCATTCCGGGCCGCGCGAGCCTGGGCGGCGACCAGGTCGTCCGGGTGGGTGAGCTTCACGTTGTCCGGGTCGCCAGGCACCAGCGTGACCGGCTCCCCCAGCCACTCCACCAGCTGGGCGTCATCCGTCGCGACGCGGCCCTGCGCAGTCGCCCTGGCCAGTGCCTCGCGGAGCAGCTCGACGCGAAAGACCTGCGGCGTCTGGGCGGCGAAGCACTCGGCGCGATCCGGGGTCTCGACCACCCGGCCATCCCGGGCCCGCTTGATGGTGTCCCGTACCGGTGCCGCCAGCAGCGCCGCCCCGTCCCGCCGGGCGGCCTCGATCACCCGGGTCACGGCCGCGGCTCGCACGAAGGGGCGAGCCGCGTCGTGAATCACCACCCAGGCGGCATGG
>JAQBHB010000101.1:0-3705 GCA_032128115.1 Deltaproteobacteria bacterium
AACCAACCGTTGGGATAGGCGGGAAACGGGTAGCGGGGGTTCATGGCTCACTCCCTGCGCATGCGTGCGCACGCGGTGCTCACGGACTGCGCAGTATCTGACGAGGCATCAGATTCTACGCGAAATCTTTCGAGGCCGGAAGTCTTCATGGCCTGCGACTCCGCGGGCTATCATGCGCTACCGCCAGGAATCCCAGGGGATTGGAAGCGAGGTACCCGTTG
Organism: Deltaproteobacteria bacterium; assembly: GCA_032128115.1. Taxonomy (GTDB): domain Bacteria; phylum Myxococcota_A; class UBA9160; order UBA9160; family SMWR01; genus JAQBHB01. Next base: position 222 of record JAQBHB010000101.1, read on the forward strand.
CGTTGGATGCGAGCCCGATGGAGTGGACCCGGAGCCAGACGGCGCGCCCGGATCCTGTGTGGGGGCCTGGCCGTGGCCGCCCTCAGCGTCTCGAGCCCCGGCTGTCGACAGGAGCCGCCGCCCGCGCCGCCGGTGGTGCGGCCCGTCAAGATCCTGGAGATCGGGGACAGGAATTCGCGAGCGCGCCTGGAGTATCCGGGCCAGATCCGGGCCGCCCAGCAGGCCGACATGGCCTTCGAGGTTTCCGGTCGCATCATCGAGTTCCTGGTGAAGGAAGGCGACGTCGTTGACGAGGGAGCGGTGATGGCCCGGCTGGATCCCCGCGACTACCAGCAGGCCCTGGAAGCGGCCCGGGCCGAAGGCGTACGGGCCCGCGCCTTCTTCGAGCGCGTCAGCAACGCGGCCTCTTCGAACGCCGTGTCGGAGCAGGAGGTCACCGACGCCCACGCCCGCTACGACCAGGCCCGGGCCCGGTTGGCCATCCACCAGAAGGCCATGGACGACACCGAGCTTCGCGCGCCCTTTCCCGGCGTGATGGCGCGAAAGCTGGTGGAGGACTTCCAGACCGTGCGCGAGAAGGAGCCGGTGCTGATCCTCCAGGACACCTCGACCCTGGAGATCAAGGTGGCGATTCCCGAGCGCGACGTGGCGGTCAGCTCGGGCAACCAGGGCACCCGGGATATGACGGCCCGAGTGCAGCCGGAGGTGGTGGTGAGTTCGATTCCCGACCGCATCTTCCCGGCGCGGGTGACGGAGTTCGCAACCACTGCCGATCGGGAGACCCGCACCTTCGAAGCCACACTCCGCTTCGACCCCGAGGATGCCCGGGTGTTTCCGGGAATGACCGCGAAGGTGATCGCCACCCCCACCCGCTTGGCGGGCGTGACCTGGATTCCCGCCAACGCCACCATCGCCGACGACGACGGGCAGCCCTTCGTGTGGCTGGTGGCGCCAGAGACGATGACGGTGCGGCGCGCGGCGGTCAGCCTGGGCGAGTTGGCGGGCCGCGACGTCCAGATCCTGAGCGGCCTGGCCAACGGCGACCAGATCGCGATCTCCGGAGTCCACCAACTCCGCGAAGGCATGGAGGTGCGCCGCTTCGAGTAGGCCTCGAAACGGACGCGCACCATGAATTTCGCCGACGTCGCCCTCCGCAACCGCACCACGACCCTGGTGCTGACCGCCGTGCTGATATTCGGCGGCATCTCGTCGTACGGCGGCCTGTCGCGGCTGGAAGACCCCGAATTCACCATCAAGGATGCGGTGATCGTCACGCCCTACCCGGGCGCCACCGCCGCCGAGGTAGAGGAAGAGGTCAGCGATCGGATCGAAACCGCGGTGCAGCAGCTGCCCCAGCTCAAGGAGATCGAGTCCACCTCGTACCGCGGGCGTTCGGAAGTCAAGGCCACCATCAAGGACCAGTACGGCCGTGACGCCCTGCCCCAGGTGTGGGACGAACTGCGCCGCAAGGTGAACGACATTCAGGGCAAGCTGCCGCCCGGCGCCGGCCCTTCCATCGTGAACGACGACTTCGGCGACGTCTGGGGCGTGTTCCTGGCGATCTACGGCTCCGAGTACAGCTACGCGGAGCTCCGTGAGGTGGCGAAGCTCCTGCGCAAGGAGCTGCTGCTGGTCACCGACGTGGCCAAGATCGACTTCTGGGGCGACCGCACCGAAGCCATCTACGTGGAACCCAACCGCGACCGCATGTCCCAGCTCGGCATCTCGCCGGATGTGATCCTGAGCGAGCTGAAAGCCAAGAACCTCGTGGCGGACGCTGGGCGTGTCGACGTCGGCCCCGACTTCATCGCCATCGAGCCCACCGGAACGATCTCCAGCGTGGAGGATTTCGAGAGATTGCTCTTGAGCGGCTCGGACTCCAACCGCCAGATCTTTCTGGGCGACGTGGCCGACGTGCGGCGGGGCTATCTCGAGCCGCGGACGAAGGTCCTGCGTTACGACGGCAGTCCGGCCATCGGCCTGGGCATCTCGACGACTTCCGGCGGCAACGTGGTGCAGATGGGCGAGGCCCTCCAGAAGAGGTGGTTCGAGCTGCTGGGCCAGATGCCCCTGGGCATCGAAGTCGGCGCCGTGTCGCTGCAGTCGGAAGCGGTCTCGGTGGCCATCGACAGCTTCCTCACCAGCCTGATCCAGGCCGTGGTCATCGTGGTGGGCGTGCTGCTGCTGTTCATGGGACTGCGCAGCGGACTCATCATCGGCGCGATCCTGGGCATCACCATCAGCGGCACCTTCATCTTCATGGGCCCCTGGAACGTGGCCCTGGAACGCATTTCCCTCGGCGCGCTCATCATCGCCATGGGGATGCTCGTCGACAACGCCATCGTGGTGGTCGACGGCGTGCTGGTGCGCATCGAGAAGGGCATGGACGCGAGCGACGCAGCGCGCGAGGTGGTGGCGCAGACCTCCATGCCGCTGCTCGGCGCCACCGCCGTGGCGGTGATGGCCTTCGGCGCCATCGGCCTCTCGGACGACGGCACGGGTGAATACTGCCGTTCCCTCTTCCAGGTGGTGTTGATCTCGCTGTCGCTCTCCTGGGTAACGGCAGTGACGGTGACCCCCGTCCTGTGCGTGATGTTCCTCAAGCCTCCGAAAGAGAAGTCCGACGCTGGCGACGCCTACGGCGGCCGCTTCTACAGTCTCTACCGAGGCCTGCTGGGGGTCACGATCCGACGGCGCTACGCCACCGTCGCCGGCGTCGCCGGCGCATTCGCGCTCGCCCTCTGGAGTTTCCAGTTCGTCAATCAGAGCTTCTTCCCCGACTCCACGCGCCCCCAGTTCATGCTCGACTTCTGGCTTCCCGAGGGAACCGACATCGAGACTTCGGTGACGCAGGCCGTGGAAGTCGAGGAATACCTGATGGGGCTGGAAGGCGTGCGCCACGTCAGCACCTGCGCGGGCGGCGGCGCCATGCGCTTCCTGCTCACCTACGACCCGGCCAAGACCAACAGCGCCTACGTGCAATTCCTCGTCGACGTGGACGACTATCGCCTGATCGCCGACCTGGTCGATCCTCTGGAGGCGCACCTGGGCGATGCGTTTCCGGACGCCCTGTCGTCCGTGCGCCTGTTCCGACTGGGGCCCGGCGACGGCGGAAAGCTCCAGACCCAGATCTCCGGCCCCGACACCCACGAACTGCGGCGGCTGGCCAGCGAGGCCGAAACCATCCTGCACGAGGACGGCGGGGCCAAGAGCATCCGCAACGACTGGCGCCAGCAGGTGATGGTGCTGCGGCCGGTTCTCGCCGAGGCGGAGGCCAACGCCGCCGGCATCCAGCTCCCGGACGTGGCGTCGGCGCTGCGGTCGGGTTTCGAGGGCGAGCATTCCGGGGTCTTCCGCGAGCACGACGAGCTGCTCCCCATCGTGGTCCGGGCTCCCGAGCATGAACGCCGCGACGTCTCCAGCGTCAACTCCCTGCAGATCTGGAGCGACGCTGTCGGAAAGATGATGCCCCTGCGCCAGGTGG
>JAQBHB010000102.1:0-54037 GCA_032128115.1 Deltaproteobacteria bacterium
CGCCGAGGGTGAGGCGGGTGAGACGGTGCAGGGCCATGAGAGGCCTCCCGACGGGGCTCTTCTACGGAAGAGGCGTGTCTTCGGGCTCCTCGATCACCGGATTCTCGATCTGTCCGAGACCTTCGATCTCGATTCGCACCACGTCGCCGGCCACGAGCAGCCGGGGCGGCTTTCGGGCGATTCCCACACCGGCGGGTGTGCCGGTGGAGATCACGTCGCCGGGCTCGAGCGTGAACGCCGTCGACAGGTATTCGATGATGGTGAAGCAGTCGAAGATGAGCTGCTTGGTATTCGAGTCCTGGCGGAGCTCGCCGTTCACCCAGGTGCGAAGGCCCAGGGCGTGGGGGTCGCCGATCTCGTCCGGCGTGGTGAGCCAGGGGCCCATGGGGCAGTGGGTGTCGAACGATTTGCCCATGGTCATGGTGGGCGTGTGGAATTGCCAGTCGCGCACGCTCACGTCGTTGGCCACCAGGTAGCCGGCAACCACCTCTGCCGCCCGATCGCGGGGTACGTGGCGGCAGCGCACCCCGATCACGAAGGCGAGCTCGCCCTCGTAGTCGAGCGCAGTCGAGGCGCGGGGCAGATGCACCGGATCGTAGGGCCCGGTCACCGAGGTCGATTGCTTGTTGAAGATCGTGGGGTGCAGGGGCTGCTGCATGCCCGACTCGGCCACGTGGTCGGCGTAGTTCAGTCCCACGGCCAGGATCTTGGGCGGGCGCAGGACGGGCGCCAGCAGGTGAACGTCGTCCAGGGGGATTCGGGTCGGGGCGCTGGCCGCTGCTCGCCGGGCGCGCTCCCGTGCTGCGGGCCCCGCTTCCAGCAGGCTCACCAGATCTCGCGGAAGATCGGGCGCAGCGGCGGCGAGATCGATGATCTCTTCGCCCTCCACCACGCCGATGCGGGTGGAGCCTGCGTGGGTGAACGTGGCGAGCTTCATGGGGGGCCTCCACGCGGTCGCGGGTTCCATGATGGGCGGAATCGAGCAGAGGGGCAAGCAGGGCTTCCCAGGCATTCCTGCCGTAGACCCCCCCCCGGGTACCGTCGGGGAGCATGGGAGGACAGCAATGACCCGAGGAACGCGATGGGGACTGGCCACCGGATTGGCGTGGGGATTGGCATGGGCACTGGCCGTGGGAATCCCGGGAGAGGCGCGGGCCCAGGGCTACGGCGACCAGCCGCCACCCAGGGACTTGTAGATCCGGATCAGGTTCTGGGTTACGACGCCCTGGCTGTTGGCCAGCTCGTCCTGGCGCACGAACTGGGAGCGCTCCGTGTCTAGCACGTTCTGGAAGTCCGTGAGCCCCGTGCGGTAGAGCGTCGTCACGAGGTTGACGGCAGCCTCGGCCGCAGCGGCAGAGCGCTCCAGCGCATCCATGCGCTCGCTCTCCCTGGCGTAGTCGACCATGGCGTCCTCGACCTCCAGCAGGGCGTCGAGGATCGTCTGTTCGTAGACCACCAAGGCCTGTTGGGTGATGGCGTCCTCGGCGTCGATGTTGGCGCGGACGCGGCCGCCGTCGAAGAGGTTCCAGCGGATCGAAGGGCCCACCGAGAAGGCCGACGCATCGCCCGTGAAAAGTTTGGCCGCATCGAGGGCATCGAAGGCGAAGGTGCCCAGGAGCGACAGACGCGGGTAGAGGTCCGCCGTGGCGGCACCGATGCGCGCGGTGCTGGCCGAGAGCGAGCGCTCGGCCGCGCGGATGTCCGGCCGCTGCCGCAGCACGTCGGTGGGAACCCCCACCAGGATCTCGTCCGGCGGCAACGGGATCGGCCCCGGAGGCGTGAGTTCGGCGAAGAGGGCGTTGGGGTGCTCGCCCAGGAGCACGCCCAACGCGTGGATCGACCGCGAGAGCGCTGCCTCCAGCTGGGGCAGGAACGCCTCCGTCGACGACAGGTTTTCGAGCGCCTGCTGCACGTCGAGCTCGCCCACCAGGCCTGCCTTGAAGCGAGCGCGGGTGAGATCGAGAGAACCCCGTTGGGTTTCGATGTTTTGCTCGGTGTAGCGGATGCGCTCCTGCTGGGTGCGCGCATCGACGTACGTGAGCGCGACCTCGGCGAGCACCGTCACCATCACGTCGCGGTAGTCCTCGACCGTCGCCTCCAGGCTCGCGTCGGCCGACTCCACCGAGCGCCGGATGCGTCCGAAGATGTCGATCTCCCAGGAGGAGTCCACGCCGGTGGAGAAGACGTCGTTGGCGTTCCCGCCCAGGGGCGGAGCCAGCTCCTGGCTGAACTGGGAGCGGGCGTACGAGAACGCCGCACCCAGGGTCGGGAACCACGCGCCGCGTGCGACGCCGCGCCGGGCGCGCGCCTCGGCCACCCGCGCCGCGGCTCCCTGCAGGCCGAGATTGTGGCGCGCGGCCTGGTCGATGAGGCGGGTCAACACCGGGTCGTCGAGAAGCGTCCACCAGGTCTGGAGGTTGGCTTCACCCCGATCGAGGCCGCGCACCAGATCCTGGTGCCAGGCGTCGGGCATGCGCGGATCGGGCGCGGTGTAGTTGGGGCCCACGGCGCAGCCGGCAGTGCCGATCGCGAGTGCCAGGGCAAGCGCCGCCGCGCTCGTCAGTCGTTTCCGGAGGGGGGCCGTCATCGCGAAGAACTAGAGCGCTCCGAGCCGGCGTGTGAAGGTCTGCTGTACCGGACTCAGGATGCAGAATTCGAGCACGTGGTCCGATCCGCCGGTGGCCAACGAGATCGGATAGAAAACCGCGAAGAAGGCGGCTCCCACCGCGGTCTGCACCAGGCCCAGGGGCCGCAGCACCACCACGTCGTAGGCCATGGTGCCCGGAGTGGCTTCCGCAGCCGGCGCGGCACCTGAGGCCGAGAGCGTCGCGCAGAGTGCCGTCGCAGCCGCGAGAGCGCAACCGCATCTTTGCAGCTTCCGAAACCCCACGGAATTCACCCCCCCCAGACGCCGAACGGGGCCGCAGTATGCCATTGCACGGGTCGAAAAGGAAACGGCGTTCCAGCTGCGCGGGCGCGGTTCGAGCGACTACTGCCCCTTCGTGATCGAGGACTTGCGTGTGCTCGGGTTCTTGGACACGGGGCCCGCGGGCTCGACGCGAACGCGAATCGTCTGTCGCGTCGAGACTTGGGACCGACTGATGCCGGTGAATGTCAGGGCGTGTTCCCCGATCTGTTCCGGAGTGGGGGCCCACTCGAAATGGCCGCGGCCGTCTCCGTCGTCCCGGAACCTGGCACCCAGATCGACCAGCGAGGCGCCGCCCGCCTGCTGCGCCTGCAAGATCAGCGGGGCGCCCGCGGCATCCCGGCCGCGGACCCGGATCTCCAGGCGCGCGCCGGCTGCGGTGTTGCGGTCGCGTAGCGCGTCCAGGCTCGGGAGCTCGACCCCGAAGATTTCGAGCTTGCCGTTGCGCAGGTCTTTCCAGACGATCCAGTTGCCATCGATGGCGGGCTGGCTCTGGTCGCCGATCGCGCCCGTGAGGCGCTGCACGGGACAGCTGCGGGTCACCGGGTCGAACTCGCAGAAGAAGATGTCGCGATCGTCGCCCAGGCGCGTGGAGTTCCACGCCAGCCGCTGGCCCGAGAGCACCGGCGACGGCGCGGGGTCGCGCGTGCCGATCGAAACGGGATCGCAGGGGCCATCGCCAGCCGCCAGGTCGCAGATCCGGATGGCGGTGCGGTCCGGGTGACCGAGTTCCTCCCATGCCACCAGGTCGCCAGAGACGCTGAAGTCCAGCTGGAGCCCCGCGCCCGGGTCGACTTCGCGGGCCTCACAGCTCCGGGACCCGCCGGTCAAGCGACACGTGAACAGGCGCGGCGGGCCCAGGCGGTCGTCGCGCCACACCAGTCGCTTGCCGCTGCGCCGCGGGTCGAACTGGTTCGAAGCGTGCGCCGCCAGGCGCGTGGCTCGGCAGCGCCGACCCACGAGTCGGCATGTGAACAGATCGAACGCGCCGTTGCGGCTATCCGCCCAGACGGGCCCCTCATTCGAGGCCGAGGGGGGGGACGACGCGATCGGCGCCAGGGCCACGGCGACTTCTGGGCATTGCTGGTGCTTGCGATCGAGGCGGCAGGCGTAGGTCTCGAGGCTGATGCCGTCGAGGCGCCGGTCGTGCCAGACCACCGTATCGCGTGCGATCTTCGCCACGCGCTGGTCGCCGGGCGCCGAAGACACGTTGTATTCGGACCCGTCGCGCAGGTCCGTGGCGAACAGGTTGATGCCGTCAAGCTCCGTGAACTGCCGCCGCGACGCCCACACCACCAGGTCGCCGGAGACATCGGGATCGAACGCCGAGGCGCCGCGGGACGAAACCCGATGGACGGAGATCCTCTCCAGGCTGCCCACCGCGAATTCTTCGAGCCGCGAGCCGTCGCCCGCTTCCATCGCCAGGCGCAGCACATAGGAGCCGTTTTCCAGGTCGCGGATGTCCCAGGCGGCCAGAATCCCGTCGTCGATCGGGTGGGTGCCGGACGTCAAGGGAATCCAGTCCTCCGGCGCGAGCCCCCTTCCGAAGAAGAGTTCCCAGCGCGCCAGATCGTCTCCGGTGACGGTTCCGCGTATGGCAACGCTTCCCACCTGTTGCTGCAGGATCGAGCGTTGGGGCGGACTCGTGATCTCGGCGAATACCCGGGGCAGGGCGCCCAGTTGGAGCGCCCGAGTCGCGTTGATGCGCCCCGCGCCGTGGTCGCGATCGTGTCCCTCCGGGCCCAGGTCGTCGGCGCTCAAACGCAGGGCCGTGCGCACCTGCTCGGGCGTGAGCTCGGGGCGGTGCGCCAGCAGCAGCGCCGCCAGTCCCGCCGCGTGGGGCGCCGACATGGAGGTGCCCGAGAGCCGGAAATAGTCGCCGCCCACGGTCTGCCCCTCGCCGCTCACGCGACCGGAAGAGCGCAGCGAAAGCAGGTTCTGCTCGGACAACGGCACGGAGGCCTGCGTGGTGCCGCCCCCGGGTGCGGCCACGTCCAGGAGAAAGCCCGGATTGGAGAAGTCGAGCACGCGGTCGACTTCGGAAATTGCGGCCACGCTGATGGTTTCGCGCATGTTCTGGGGGCTGAGCCACGCCACGTCGCCCGAACGGTTGCCCGCGGCGAACACCACCACGACGCCCAGGTCGGTGGCCAGGTGCACCGCCTCCTCGGCCACCGGATTGCTGGGGCAGCCGCCCCCGCACGACCAGCTGTTGTTGATCACGTGGGCGCCGTTGTTCGCCGCATACACGATGGCGCGCACCGCATTGGAGATGGAGCCGGAGCCGAACTCGTTCAGGACCTTGAGCGGAAGGATGCGCGCCCGGGGCGCCACGCCCGTGATGCCGATGCCGTTGTTGCCCACGGCGGCGATGATGCCCGCCACATGGGAGCCGTGGCCGTTGTCGTCGAAGGGGTCGGCTTCGTTCACGTCGTCCGAAGTGAGGAAGTTGAAGCCGCGCACGTCGTCGATGAAGCCGTTGCCGTCGTCGTCGAGTCCGTTGAAGTCGCTGTCGTCGACCACCCCGTTGGCGTTCAGGTCTTCTCCTGGATGGACCCCGGCGTTGGCGGCCATGTCCGGATGGTCGTAGTCGAGTCCGGTGTCGACGACTGCCACCAGAATGCCCTCGCCCTGGGAGACATCCCAGGCGCCCGGGGCCTGAATGCGATGCAGGCCCCAGAGGTCGGCATACGACTGGCCCCAGGATCCGCTGGTTCCGAAGAAGGGGTCATTGGGAACAAAGCTCGCCTGGATGGCGAAATCCTCCTGGGCGTACTCCACGTGGGGATCCAGGCGGTAGCGCGCTGCCGCGTGTGCGGCGTTGGTGCCCTCGGGAAGTTCCAGTGCGTACACGTGGGAAACATCCGGCAGGGACGGGCGCGAGCGATCAAGAAGCTGGCGCCGCTGCTCGGCGAAGGGGCGGCCGTCGGGCACACGGTAGAGGGCGCGCACGCGGCGCACCCCCAATTCCCGGTAAAGGCGATCCAGGGAGTCGGAGTCGTCGGCGGTGACCGGCTGGAAGCGGCGGCCGGCGCGCGTGAGCGCCTCGGCGCACTCGCCCAGCGCCGACTCCCCGTCGGCGCGGAATTTCACGAGGATCCCGCGACCTCGGCCCTGGGCATCCGCGGCCCCGGCGAGCGCGACGGCCGCGCTCGCCAGGACGACGCAGGCGGCGAGCCGGGGGGAGCGGCTCACGGGGCTACCCCGCGCCTACTGGCTGACGGCGGCGTCCTCGCCACCGAGCTTGCGCGCAAGCTCGCCGTTGGAATACATCTCGCGCACAATGTCGCATCCGCCGAGGAACTCGCCGCCCACGTAGAGCTGCGGAATGGTGGGCCAGTTGGAGTATTCCTTGATGCCGTTCCGGATCGACGCGTCGGCGAGGACGTCGACGGTCGTGTAGGCGGGCACCAGGCTGTCCAGGATCTGCACCACCGTGGCCGAGAAGCCGCACTGGGGAAACTGGCGATTTCCCTTCATGAAAAGCACGACCCGATCCGACCCGACGATCGAGTCGATCTGCTTCCGGGTTTCTTCATCGAGAGACTCGACAGACATGATTCCTCCTCAAATTCCCGCGAAGTGTTTGCCCACGTCGCCGGCGCCGTGTTCGTCCATCCAGACCACCATGGTCCGCTCGTCGCGCTGCAGATCGGCGAGCGAAATTCCTTCGAGCGTGGTTCGCAAACCCTGCTGGAGAGCGGTCCACAGGGCGCGCAGCGAACAGTCGCGGCTGCGCACACAATCGCGCTGCTGGCCCGGGTGGCAGGCGCAGAAGTCGCCGTCGAAGAAGGCGCCTCCCAGGGCCTCGAGGGCGCTCCACAGGCTGATGGCCCGGGCCGGACGCGCCAGCCGGTAGCCGCCCTCGGCGCCGCGCACGCTCTCCACGATCCCGCCCAGGCGCAGCATGCGCATGAGCTTGGCGGTGTATTCGGCGCTCAGACCCTCGGCCGCAGCGATGCTCGCGATCGGGACCGGGGCGGCCGGCCCCCCATCGGTCCCCGGCGCGCCGGAGACTCGCAGGAGGCAGCGGAGGCCGTACTCTTCGCTTGCGAGCAGCTGCACAGGGAGCAGGGTAGGATAGTATACTCTCCAGTCAAGATTGAGATGAGCGCCACCCCCGTCGTCGACAGCCTGGACCGGCCCCTGCGTGATCTGCGGATCTCGGTCACCGACCGCTGCAACTTCCGCTGTCCCTACTGCATGCCCGCCGAGATCTTCGGCGAGAAGTACCAGTTCCTGCAGCGGGACGAGCTGCTCCACTTCGAGGAGATCGAGCGCCTGGCGCGGATCTTCGTCGACCTGGGAGTTTCGAAGATCCGCATCACGGGCGGCGAGCCGCTGCTGCGTCAGGCCGTGCAGGACCTGATCGCGCGCCTCGCCCGCATCGAGGGCGTGCGCGACCTCACCCTCACCACCAACGGCTACCTGCTGGCGAAGCACGCCCGGGAACTCGCCGATGCCGGGCTGCACCGCGTGAGCGTGAGCCTCGACAGCCACGATGACGAGACGTTCGGGAAGATGAACGGCCGCGGTTTCGGCACCGCCCGGGTGCTGGAGGGCATCGAGGCGGCGGAGCGCGCGGGGCTCACGCCCATCAAGATCAACTGCGTGATCGAGCGCGGTGTCAACGAGGACTCGATCGTCCCGCTCGCGCGCCACTTCAGGGGCAGCGGGCACATCCTGCGCTTCATCGAGTTCATGGACGTGGGCACCCTCAACGACTGGAACCTTTCGAAGGTGGTGCCAGCCGCCGAGATCGTGAAGCTCGTCGACGCCGAGTTTCCGCTGGAGCCCCTCGATCCCAACTACGCGGGCGAAGTCGCGAGCCGCTATGCCTACCGGGACGGCAGCGGCGAGATCGGCATCATCCACTCCGTGAGCCAGCCCTTCTGCGGCGATTGCCACCGCGCGCGGCTCACGATCGAGGGCCAGCTGGTGACGTGTCTGTTCGCCGCGGGCGGCACCGACCTGCGCACGCCACTGCGCGCGGGTGCGTCGGACGCCGAACTGCGCGAGCGCATCGAGCGCGTCTGGCAGCGCCGCAGCGACCGCTACTCCGAGGAACGCTCGTCCCGCAGCGACCCCACCGGCCGCAGCCCGCGCCGCCCCCGCATCGAGATGTACCAGATCGGGGGTTAGCGGCGATCTTCGGCGGCAGTTGATCGGTGGCGCGATTATCCTGATCGACGAGCATGGTGCTCGTTGGAGGCGGGTTCACTTGAGAGCGGATTTCATCCGTCGCTGCTGGTTGGCAGCCGCCGTGTTCCTGGTAGTGGCAGCCTTCGTTCCCGCCGCCCTGGCCGAACCGGGGCCGGCGGTCTCGGCGCTGAACCCGAACCGACCTGCCCCGGACGGCTTGCTGGCGCCGACGCTCGAGGGCGACTGGCGCTATCGGATCGCCGCCGACATCTGGACCCCCAACGTACTCGAAACCAATACCTCGACCGCAGCCGGCGACGGATATCTCCGCAAGGACCTCATATGGCTCCTCAAAGCGCTCTACTTCTACGTCCCGCTCGACTTCGAAGTGCGGAAGGGCAGGTTCGGCCTTTTGTTCCACACCTTCATGAATGGCCTGCGCCCCAACGACCCCATAGAGGTCATCGGGCCGGTCACGCTGGATTATAGGATCGAGATGTTCATGTTCGACGTCGGCATCAGCTACGAGCTGGGGCGCTGGCGCCTGTGCGACGAGACGAACGCTCCCGAGCTCACGCTCGAGCCGTACTTCGAGGCACGCATCATCCACGTTCCAATCGACATCACCGGCTCGGTCTTTTCGGCATCCGGTGATTTGAGCAGCCAGGTTCCGGTCCTCGGGCTGCGCACCACCATCGATCTCACGAAGCACTGGAACCTCGAGTTCATCGGTGACTACGGCGGCTGGGGGGTGGACAACAATCAGGAGACCTGGCAAGGGGCGGCATACCTGGGATACCGCTGGCCGGGCTGGGGTGCTCACTGGAACCTCCAGGTCGGCTATCGGGCGATGCGACTCTTCGATCTGAGGCGGGGCGTCGACGAAATCTCGATGGACGTGAGAGGAGCCAACATCACCTTCGGCGTGGAGTTCTGAGCGGCCTCGCGAGCTCATACCCAACACCCTGCAGCCCCCACGCAGCCGATCGATTGACTCGGACCCTCACGTCTTCGGGGGCTGATACCAGATCGCCGATGTGATGGCGCGCTCCTGCAACGACGTGGGCGCCGGCGCCGCGACGCCCAGGTCGCGGGCGTCGTAGGTGGACCAGCGAGGCGTGGGGATCTCGAGCACGCGCACGTAGTAGAAGGCCTCGGCGGACGGGTCGAAGTCGGGATCCGTCCAGACGGCCTCGAGCTGGGCCGCGCCGATGGTGTTGGTGTAGCTGGCGGTGGCCACGTTCACGGTGTTCCCCACGGCCGGCACCCGGTGGGTCGCGGGATGCGGGCGCCGCCCACCGGAGGCCGCCACGTCGTAGATCGTCTCCTGGCTCGCGCCGGCACCATCGACCCAGGCCTTGATGATCTGCACCCGATCCAGGTTGGCTCCCAGCGGATCCTTCCAGACCAGCACCAGGAAGCGCGGTGCGCCGCCGGGCGGACGTTTCCCAAGCGTGCCGCCCATCGCGACCCCCTCCGCATAGGCCTTTCCGACGGGATCGGGGGTCGCCAGCAGGGACGGGTCGAAGCGCCATCCGCCGAAGAAACGCACGCTGATGCGCGGGCCCGAAGTGGCATACGTCTCCTTGCGCAGCATGGCCTCGAAGAGCGACTCGCGCGTATTCTCCTGGGCCCAGATCCCGGCGAGGCCCATGGCGCTCCAGCGGGCGCCGCGGTTCTGGCTGGCGGGAATCAGCAGGGTCTTCCCCAGGCGCAGTCCCGCCGTGCCGTCGATCAGCGGCAGCTTTCCCGGGTAATCGTCCTCCTCCACCGGCGAGGCGGCGTTGTGCCCGTCGCTGCTGCCGATCACGCCGAACCGGTACGGATTGAATCCCCGGGCCGACGAAAGCTCCAGTCCCGTCTTCAGGGCCTCCCGGGCGTAGCTGCCCCGGGGCTCGCTCAGGCCCCCCCGGGCGCTCATGAGCTGGTCGAAGATCTCGAAGTCGGCGAACTCGTCTTCGCTGGCCAGAATCGGATGAACCTCGGACTGGCCCTTCACCTGGAGGATCTCGCTGATGGGTTCGTTCCGCATCCGGGTCTTCGCGTAGGCGGCCGTCAGCGGGGAGCCATCCAGTCGGACCCGGTCGTACATCAGGCCGTTGCTGACGTTTGCGTTGTGGGGGATCGCGATCATCTCGAGCCCCCGGCTGCGCTCGATTTCCAGTGCGCGCCACAGGTCCTCGGGATCTTCGGAGTCGAGGGAGCTGAACGGAAACCCGGGAGCCCGACTCGTCCTGTAGATCACGTTCCGGTGCAGGTTGTTCTCGTCCGGCATCGAGGTCCACTCGTAGCCGATGAATGTGGTGAAGCGGCCGGGCTGGTTGTGGCGCTCGGCGCTGGCCACGATGTCCAGCCACGCGTCTTGCGGAACGGCAGGGTCCCGGTCGCCGCCAAAGGCCTCTTCCCTCTGCGCAGTGGTGCCCATGCTCGAGAGCACCGTCGCGTAGAAATGGGCGGAGATGCGCAGGACGTTCCCGGTCTGCATGATTTCTCGCAGGGTCACCTCTTCGGGCGACGACTCTCCCAGGCTGCGAGCCACTCCCAGGTACTGGGCGTGGTCCGTGACTGCGGCGAAGTCCAGGGGGCGCGACAGGCGCATGGGGTAGCCCAGTGCGTGCTGGATGGTGCCGCCCTTCGCAAAGGTGTAGGCGTCGTCGGGCAGGGCCCGCACACCGAAGGTGTAGGCGTCGTACGAGTAGGCGGTGTGGATGTGCAGGTCGCCCCAGAAGACGTGGCCCTGGGGGTCACGGGCCTCGGCGCGAAGCGGCGGCGGGGGCGCATCGAAGCGGGCTTCCCTCAGCGGGTCGAGTGTGGGGTCGTCGACCTGAAAGCAGCCGGCCAGGAGAAGTGGCGCCACCGCGGCGCGCGCGGCGTCAGCCCAGGCCATAGGCCTCGAGCACGTTCCTTCCGAGGAAAGCCGCGCGGGCCGACTCGGGCAGGCTCGCTACCAGGCGTTCCACCTCGGGGATGTACTCGGGCGGGTGGTCCGGGTGCGGGAAGTCCGAGGCCCAGAAGAAGCGGTCTTCCCCCACGATGGGAATCACCCCGGCCAGCGCCTTCTCGTCCGGGTCGCCCGAGATCCAGCACTGGCGGCGGAAGTAGCTGCTGGGCGGGTCGGGAGCGATCTCGCGCACCTGACGTCCCTGGATCGTCTCGAAGAGCGTGTCCATGCGGTCGAGCCAGTAGCCGATCCAGCCGGCGCCGCTCTCCAGCACCACCACCCGCAGTTCGGGGAAGCGCGCGAACACGCCGTACTGGAACAGCGACGTGAAGGCGTGGCGCACGGCATCGCCCGCGGTGACGTTGTGGAAGAAGCCGTACTTCGCGTTGGTGTACTCGCCGAAACGGCCCGGCGCGCACCATTTCGGCTCGAAGACCGGATGGATGCCCAGCGGTACACCCAGCTCCTGGCACGCGGCAAAGATGCGATCGTGGGCCGGGTCGCCCAACGGAAGCCGCGTGTTCGTGAAGGGCGGCACCCAGATGCCCACGGCCCCGTCCGCCACGGCGCGGCGAAGCTCCCGCTCGGCCGACTCCACGTCTCCCAACGAGAGCTGGGCCACGGGCAGCAGGCGACCGTCCGAATCGGCGCAGAAGTCGACGATCCAGCGGTTGTAGGCCCGCAGGTTCGGCTGCACCACCGACTCGTCGTCCACCTCGGCCACCCAGAGCACGCTCACCGTCGGGTACAGCAACACCCGCTCCAGGTTCTCGAGATCGAGCCGCTGCAGGCGTTCCACCGGATCCATGGCGCCGAGCGGTGCCGTGTCCCGGTAGGCCGAGCCGGTTTTCGGCTCTCGCTCGTAGACGATCCCCCCCAGGCGATCCATCAGGGCCAGGCCCGCCGGGTACCCCTTGCGGATGATCTTCGAGGCGACTCCGCGCCCCAGGTCCAGGTACTCCAACCCCTCGTCGTCCTTGCGGATGGCCAGGGCCACGTCCCGGTGGGTGGGATCGATGTAGCGAGCCCACATGTCCGGGGGCTCGAGAACGTGGCCGTCGCCGTCGACGGCGCCGGCATACTTGAGGCGGTGCAGGCCCTTCACGGCGCCGCCTTCGTAACACAGGCAATCGCCAACGGGAAGCACCGCGCCCAGGCGTCCGATTCCGGCGCTCAGTTTCCGCCAGGTGCCGGGGGCTCTTCTGCGTCGATTTCCTGCATCAACTGCTGCGCCATCCGGTCGCTGGGGGCCAGCCGGAGGGCAGCCTTCGCGTGGATGCGGGCGCGTTCCAGGTCGCCCTGCTGGAGGTACAGCGCCGCCAGGGTTCGTGCGATGCCCGCGTCCCCGGGGTCGACCTCGCGGGCGCGCACCAGCGCGGCCTCGGCTTCCTGCATCTGGCCCCGCTGTTGTCGGGCGATGCCCAGGTTGTAGTGGACCCGCGCCCGGTCCGGCATGCGCTCGGCGGCGCCGGCCAGGGCCTCGACCGCATCGGACAGCCGGTTCTCCTGGGCCAACAACAGACCCAGGGAGTAGTAGAACTCGCCCTCTTCCGGCGAGCGGGCAATGCCCTCGCGCAGCAGCCTTTCCGCGTCGGCCGGGCGGCGCATCTGGTCGTACAGGTGCACCAGGTTGGCCCGGGCCGGAAGGAAATCCGGGTCCATGCGCAGCGCGACCCGATACGAGAGTTCGGCCCGATCGTTCTGGCCTCGTGCGCTCTGCACCACCCCGAGGTTCAGGTGAGCGGACGGCAGGTCGCCCTGGGCGAGCTGGGCCTCGGTGAATTCCAACAGGGCGGCTTCCAGGTCGCGCTGCTGCTCGGCCGAGAGCGCCTCGGCCGGAACCTCCGCCATCACGCGTGCCGCCTCCACGCGAACCGCGCGCGACGCGTCGTTCAGGTGGTCTGCCACCAGCGAAACCCGCGCCTCGGGCGGCAGGCGGTCGAAGCCGGCCACGGCCAGGGTGCGGACCAGGGGGTCGGGATCCTTCAGGGCGTTGAAGGCCGCCACCAGGGTGGAAGGGCCGTAGGCACGCAGCAGATCCAGGGCCGTGGCGCGCACGATGGAAGGCAGGCTCGTGTCCCCCGCGATCTCTACCAGGTCGCTCCCGGCCGCCGGATCGCCGGCGGTGGCGGCTGCGACGGCGTGTGCCCAGTGCGTTTTTCGCTCGGGTCCGTACCACGTGACGACCTGCGCGGCAGCCCACTCGTCGTTTCGTTCCGTGTGGCAGCCAGTACAGGCGTTTGGGGTTCCCAATTCGACGGAGAGATCCGGGCGCGGCACCCGGAGGCTGTGATCGCGGCGTGGGTCGACCTGCATGTAGGTACGCGCCGGCATGTGGCACTCGACGCACAGGGCCCCCGCTGAATTCTCGGGATGGAAGTGGTGCTCGGCGCCGTCGTAGATCTTCTTCGTCAGTGTGGAGAAATCCGGATTGCCATCCGGGCCGTGGCACCGGGTGCACAGGGCGTTGCCTTCGGCCCCGAGCGAGAGGCTGTGGGGGTCGTGGCAGTCGCTGCAGCGCACGCCCTGCTGGAACATCCGGCTCTGGACGAACGAGCCGTAGACGTAGACTTCATCGCGGATCTGCCCGTCCGGATGGTAGAGCCCCTGGGTCAGGGTCCTGGGCACGTAGTGATCCAGGAAGGGGTGGCCCGGAGCCGGGTCACGGTTGATGCGATGGCGGCGCGAGTGGCAGGGTGCGCACACCTCGATCTGCTGGGTGGCGTCTTCCATGCGGTAGTTCGGCGGCAGACCGAAGCCGTCGGACGGCGATGCCTGGTGGTCTTGCGACGCCCGCGCCCACTCCACGTGTGACGTCCCGGGTCCGTGACAGGCTTGGCAGCCTACGTCGATGCCGGCCCAGGTAGTGCGGTAGGTGTCGCTGGCCAGGTCGTAGCCCTTCTCGAGTCCGGTGGAATGGCATTCGGCGCACATGGCGTTCCAGCGCTGGTAGCGCCCCGACCAGTGGTAGGGGTCGCCCGGCTCGATCGGTTCCCCCGGCTGCAGGTCGATCCAGCGCTGACCGGCCGTGTCCCAGGCGATGGTTAGACCCTGGAGGCGCCCACCGGGCAGCTCGATCAGGTATTGCTGCAGCGGCTCGACGCCGAAGGTGTAGGCCACCCGGAAATCGCCGGTGTTGCTGTCGGGGCCCTGGGTATTCACCCAGAATTCTGCGTCCTTCCGGGTGAATCGGGTCATCACCGGAAAGCGCGCGAAACGGGCATCGTCGAAGTCGCCAAGCACGCTGTCGGGCGTGGCGGGTTGCATGGCCAGGTCGTGGTGGGAGCCCGCCCAGCGCTCGAGCTCTCGGGCATGGCACTCGCCGCAGACGCGGCCGTCCACGAAGGGAGACTTCACCACGGCGCCGGGAGGCTGTGGCCCTCCGGCTTCCCGTGTCCCGCTCTCATCGGACGAACCGCACGCCAGGGCCGAAACGGCCATCCCCGTCGCGAGAAGCGCCGCGAAAAGCTCTCGAAGCGACCTGTTGATGACCTGCTCCGATCTCCGACGCCCGGGCCGCGGCGACATCTTATCCGACAGACAGGGCCAAAACGCCGTCTTGATTTGAGAGTTTCCCGGGTGGTAGGGTCCGAAGTCACCCAACCCGCGGATGGACGGCCTGCGCCTCCCCCGGGACGAATCGAGGGGGTTCCGGTGTCCGTGATCCGCATCGCATTGATCTGCATCCTGATTTCGCTGTGGCTGGCCTCGAGCTCCCAGGCGGCCGAAAACGAGTACACCCGCGACGGCGGCTATCTGGGTCTGGGTGGATTCTTCGCCCTGGAGACCAGCAGCGGTCGCTTCTCCCCCAGCAGCGACTCGGGGGGTGTGACCATCATGATGGGCTACCGCATGATTCCGGCCCTCGCCTTCGAGGTGGAGGGCAGTTATCTGCACGGGCTCGACGACAACAGTCTCGGCGGCGGACGTGCGCCCATGGGCAGCATCGTCGCCAACTTGAAGATCTACATGGCCGAATCGTTCAACCGGGCCCTTCTGGGAGGACGCCTGCAGCCCTACCTGATCGGCAGCTTCGGGATCAGCATTGCCGATCTGACTACCGGCACCGCTGTCACCAGCTCGCTCGGTGGCGGCGGCGGCGCCGAGTACTACCTCACGGAGAACTGGGCGCTCAACAGCTACATCCAGTACAAGAATGGGGCGAGCCAGCTGAACGGTTACGACTACGTCTCGTTCATGTTCGGCGCCAACTATCGCTGGTAACCGGCTCCCGGGGATCGCAGCCACCAGATCGCGCTCATAGATCGACCTGGAAGCGCGCCTGGCCGATGTTCTCGTCGCCCTGATTGGCCACGTGCGCGTGCACGTAGTTGAGCATGATTCGCAGGTTCGGGAACGGGTACCAGTTCACGCCCAGGCTCACGTTGGACTCCACGTCCCCGATGATGTCCCTGTCGTTCAGGTCCAGGTAGGACAGGCGCGCGGCCACCTGGAAGGCGCCCCAGTGCCCTTCCAGCGGCTGGAAATCGTTCGCGGGGATCACGCGCCCGAAGACGCCCGCCCGCTTGTCGTAGCTGCGATTCTCGCCCGTGAGGAAGTAGCTGGCCTGGACGTAGCCTCCCCAGAAGTCCAGGTCGCCGCCGGCTCCGGTGTCGCGGCCGAGGAAATCGTGGAGGTACTCGGCCTGGACAGAGACGGGGCCACACACCCACGCGACCTCGAAGTCCATGCGGTCGACGCTCGACACCCCGATGATGGGGTTCGTGTCCACCAGGCGGTTCTCCAGGGCCGACTCGGGGCGGCTGCGGATGCGCACGTTCGTCCCGCCGTTGACCCAGGTGTGATCGTAGGAAGCCCCCACCTCCAGAAGCGTGGTTCCGTCGTCGCCGAACACCGGGAGCCCGGTCACGCGAAACGAGAGGTCGGTGTCGTCGCTGCTGGAAAAGCTGGCGAAATCGCCGGTATCGCGGAAGATCCCGGCCTGCCAGCGGATCCGGTCGTCCAGGTAGGTGTTGGTCATGGTGAATCCGAACTGTCTCACCGTCGGCGCCAGGGCATCGGCGATGCTGCGCTCCATGAAGGTCATGTGCAGGCGACTCATGCCGCGTTCCAGGGAGAAGGGCACCTTCATCTGCCCGACCGCGAGGGTACCCAGGGGTCCAAGCCCGCTGGCCCCCACGAAGACGTCGGTCCAGGCTTCGGCGGCGAAGTCGTACTCGAGCTTGAACAACAGGCGCCGCCACAGGATTCCCTGGGTCAGCAGCCTGCCCTGGCGGATCTTGGCGGCGCTGCGGGTCTCGCCGGGCCGGTAGGCGTTCAGCAGTCCCTGATCGGCGCTCAGCACCGCCGCGTCGGCCAGCAGCCGGCCGCCCAGGTGCAGGCGGTAGAGTCCGTCGTTGCGCTCGATCCAGGTGCCGTTGCGCCAGCGGATGCCCCAGGCCGTCGGGTCGATCTCACTGCTGACCTCGTCGGTCGCGGCGGGCGATGTCTCCTCGCCGGCCGCGGCGAACGCCGTCAGCCACAGCCCCGCGACTGCCAGGGCGCATCGCAGGCTGCGATTCCAGGTTCGACCCGCGCTCATCCCATCTCCAGAAAAACACATACTCGTGTAGTTCAATCTGCTGGCGGACGCAGTGTAGTCTTACCAGCGTCTTCTAGAAGCGGGTTTCGTAGCGCAGGCCGAAGAAACGCGTCCCGACCACGGGCATGAAGCCGTGGAAGCCCAGCGCCGGGGGCACGCCGTTCGTGTCCTCGTCCTTGCCGAACTGGAAGTGCACCGGCAGCACATAACCGAACAGGGCGCCGGTTGCCCATCCCGCCAACACGTCGGTGAACCAGTGTTCGTCCGCCGTCATGCGCAAGATGCCCGTGGTGACGGTTCCCGCCACGGCGCCCCCGCAGACCGCGAGATCCACTCCCGTCCGCTCCATCCGGTGCAAGTGGCGCGCGCACAGAAGTCCCGCGAACGTGGCGCTGGTGGTGGCGTGGCCGCTGTAGAAGCTGGTGTTGTCGTCTCGGCCCGGGTCGCAGCCGGAGATGTACTTCGCGTCCACACTGCAGGGGTCCACATAGGGCCGCTGGCGACCGGTGGAGAGCTTGAGAACGCGGCTCGAGACGGCGCTTCCCAGCAGCCACGGCAGCTCGCGTTGGGCGCTCTCCCAGGCTCCGTATTCGTCGCGCAACCAGACCCAGTCGGCGGCCAGGGCGAGTCCCATGGCTCCGTAGAGGTAGTCGCTGGCGGTGCTGGCCCGGCCGCGGGTGCTTCGCGAGCCGCCCACCAGCGCGTCCCGGACCGAGGTATCGAGAGAGTTCTTGCTGCTCCAGCGGGGGTCGGCCGGCGGATCGACAGCCACCTCCAGGATTCCCAGGGCCGCAGCCGTGAGCAGGGTGGGTCCCCAGCGGCGGAGCCACGATCGTTCCGGCGCCAGCGACAGCAAGGGCGCGGCGGGCAGCGCCAGGGCCAGCTGGGTCGAGATCGGTCGGGGCGCGCCCAGGTGGCCCAGCGTGCCAGTGGGATCGATCCACGAACGGAAGGCCGGAGGGATGCGGAACAGGTCTTCGGGTTGCTGCGCCCCAGCGGGTGCCCCCGCCATCAGGGACAGGAACATGACGATGCAGAACCTGCGCATTTCTGGACTCTGGGGCCCTCACATCCCCGAACTTCGACAGCCTACGGCCTGGGCCGGGCGGGGTCTACTGGAATCGACCGCCCCTCGCGACGGAACGCCAGAATCCATACACTCGCTCCCCCCCGGATCGTTCGAGGGCGAACTCGTGTCCAGCGACGACACTCCGCGCAGTACGGATTTCATCCGCAGCATCGTGGCCGGCGACGTGCGTGCCAACAAGCACGGCGGGCGCGTGACCACACGCTTTCCCCCCGAGCCCAACGGGTACCTGCACATCGGGCACGCCAAATCCATGTGCTTGAATTTCGGCGTGGCCGCCGAGAACGACGGCGTCTGCCACCTGCGCTTCGACGACACCAACCCCACGACCGAGGAGACGGGTTTTGTCGACGTGATCCGCGAAGACGTTCGCTGGCTCGGTTTCGACTGGGGAGAGCACCTCTACTTCGCCTCCGACTACTTTCCCCAGCTCCACGATTTTGCGGTGGAGCTGGTGCGCCGGGGGCGCGCCTTCGTCTGTGATCTGAGTTCCGAGGAGATTGCGGCCCATCGCGGAAATCTGACCGAGCCGGGCCGCAACAGCCCCTACCGGGACCGGCCGGTGGAAGAGAATCTGGATCTCTTCGCACGCATGCGCGCCGGTGAATTCGAAAACGGAGAAAGGGTGTTGCGCGCCAGGATCGACATGGCGTCGCCGAACCTGATCATGCGCGACCCGGTGCTGTTCCGGGTCCACAAGGCGCCGCACCACCGTACCGGGGATCAGTGGTGCGTGTATCCCATGTACGATTTTGCCCACTGTCTGTCCGATTCGATCGAACAGATCACCCACTCGCTGTGCACGCTGGAGTTCCTGGACCACCGGGCGCTCTATGACTGGATCCTCGATGCGCTCGAGCTCACCTGCCATCCCCAGCAGATCGAGTTCGCGCGCATGAACCTGAGCTACACGGTGATGAGCAAGCGCATGCTGCGCGAGCTGGTGGAGAACGGGCACGTGAACGGATGGGACGATCCCCGCATGCCCACGCTCCGGGGCATGCGGCGGCGCGGCTACCCGCCGGTCTCGATCCGGCGCTTCTGCGAGGGCATCGGCGTTGCCAAGCGCGACAACACCATCCAGCTGGCGCGACTGGAGCACGAGGTGCGCGAGGAACTGAACGCCCGCGCGCCCCGGGTGATGGCGGTCTTGCGCCCACTGCGGCTGGTGATCGAGAACTATCCCGAAGACCAGGTGGAGCAGCTCGAAGCGGTGAACAACCCCGAAGACGCTTCCAGGGGCACTCGCCTGGTTCCGTTCTCGCGGGTGCTCTACATCGAGCGTGACGACTTCCTGGAAGACCCGCCGAAGAAGTTCTTCAGACTGGCGCCGGGGCGCGAGGTGCGGCTGCGCTACGCCTATTTCGTCACCTGCCAGAGCGTCGTGAAGGACGAGTCGGGCCAGGTGGTGGAGCTGCGCTGCAGCTACGACCCGGCCACCCGCGGTGGCGACGCTCCAGACGGCCGCAAGGTGAAGGGGACCCTGCACTGGGTGTCGGCCGCGCATGCCCTGCCGGCCCAGGTGCGCCTGTACGAGCACCTGTTCGACCGCGAGGATCCCAGCGATGTGCCCGAGGGGGGCGACTTCAGCGACTTCCTGAACCCGGACTCGCTGGAGACCCTGACGGGTTGCGCCGTGGAGCCGGGTCTGGCCGGCGCCGAACCGGGAGCGAGCTACCAGTTCGAGCGCATGGGATACTTCTGCGTGGATCCCGATTCGTCCGACGGAGCCCTGGTGTTCAACCGCACCGTCAGCCTGCGCGACACGTGGGCCAAGATCCAGAAACAGGTGGGCGGCTAGGGGTTCAGGCTTCCCTGTTCCCGCAGCTTGGTGAGTCGCTTGTTGAATCGATCGGCCCAGTAGTGGAAGGCCGCTTCCACGTCGGACCAGGTGCTGTTTCCGCTCTCGAGCGATCGGCCGCCGGCGCGCTCGTCCACGGCGGCTGAAAGCCTCACATTCGAGAGGGAGTCCAGGGTCTCGCCCTCGATTCCCGCTTTTCCCACGAAGGCCCAGGTGCCCGTGGTCATCTTGGTGATACCGGTGATCAGGGGTAGAGGGCTCACCTTGGAGATGGTGCTCGCCATCGCATCGGCGCCCTTGACCTCGGTAAGCGCCACGCGCAGGCGCAGAACGCCCCGGCCGGGACGTTCCACGATCTCGTAATCGTTCTCCACGGCCCTGCGCAACGCCCAGTAGAGGTGATCGGCCAGCTGTTGGAGCTCGGTCTCGGGGACGTTGGGAAGATTCGAGCCCATGGTGCGCCAGATGGTCACCGGGTCGATCATAAGCTTGTCGTACGAGGCCCAGTCCGCATCCGGGTTCAGGTAGAGCAGGATCGGATCGTCGGCGCTCTGGCCCGGCTGGAGCTGCTCGTAGTTCTTGAGGAATCCGGAGTAGCGGAAGTCGCGGGTCTTCTCGGTGGTGGCACACGAAAGGCCCAGCAGGGCCAGCGTGGCCGTGGCGATCGGCAGCAGGTGTTTTCGGATCGGTTGCATCATTGCAGGTCTCGCTCCTTGGAAGGGCTTTCGGGAGGTTCCCAACCGGCTTGTTTCACGCCGCGGGAACAGCCAGCAGCGGACAGGGCGCCCCGCGCAGCACCTGGTCGGTGACACTGCCGCGAAGTACGTCGGGGAATCCGTCGTGTCCGTGGGTGGTCATGGCGATCAGGTGGGCGTCTGCGGACGAGGTCATTCTTCGGACTGTGTGATGAGCACGAATCCCCGCTCGTCCATGCATCGACGCATGGCGGAGGCCCACTCCACGTTCATGTGACGCCGAGAGCGAGCGGTGGTCGTCTGGGTGGCATGGCGGTCGCAATCGGCTCGCGCCTGCGCCACGGCTTCCTTCGCAGGGGTGCTTCCGTCCTTCTCGACCCAGAACGCCCGGGTCTTCGAGCCGCTGGCAGCGCAGCCCGTCGCGATCGCGCACGCGAAGATCAGGATCGCGCCCGTCAGGGTCGGATTCTGGGCCGCATTCCGGATCGCGTTCTTCAAGGGCACTCCCCAATGGGTGGCCAGGCAGGGTACATCCGCCCCCAACGGGGCGCTAACGAGAGGGGTGGACGGGAGGGTGCTCGGCCGGCAAGCTCCGCGCCTGAGCAGGGGGGCCCCGTGACATTCCGTTCATTCTCGCGCCGGGTGTGGCGCGTCACCCTGGCCGTGGGACTCGCCGCACTGCTGGCGTTCGCCTGCACCGTCAATCCCACCACGGGGCGCCGCACCCCGGTCCTGAGCTCGTCGGCATCCGAGAGCGACACGGGCGCCAAGGTGGCGAAGATGGTCGAGGAGCAGATGGGGCTGGTGGACGACCCCGGGTTGGTGGCGTACGTGCGCGCCATCGGCCGGCGCATCGCCTCGAAGTCGCCGCGCAAGGACGTCGAGTACCACTTCTTCGTCGTGGACGTGCAGGAGCCCAACGCCTTCGCGTTGCCCGGTGGCTACATCTACATATCGCGCGGCCTGCTTCCGCTGGTGAACTCGGAGGACGAACTCGCCGGCGTGATCGGTCACGAGGTGGCCCACGTGGCGGCCCTTCACTATGCCAAGCAACAGATCCGCAGCGCGCCGTTCCTGCCCGTGCGGTTCGCGACGGCGCTGACCGGTGCGCTCACCTCGATCGTGAGCCCCACCGTGGGCCGTGCCATCGCGGGAGTCGGTGAGGTGGGCAGTGCCCTGGTGCTGTCTCCGTACGGCCGCGGCCAGGAGAACGAAGCCGATGAGCTCGGCCAGCAGTTCGCCGCCGACGCGGGATGGGATCCCGCCGGGATCTCCACGTTCATGGCGACCCTGAGCCGCGAGCAGGCGCTCCAGGGGCACGATCCGGAACGCACCTCCTTCCTGTCGACGCATCCCACGAGTCCCGCGCGCGGCGCTCGCACCGCCGAACGCGCCAGCACCCTCACGCGGGCACAAATCCAGCCCATCGCTGCCGACCCTGGCGATTTCTTCGGGCGCATGGAGGGCTTGCTGGTGGGCGCGAGCGCTTCGGAGGGTGTCTTCGACGGCAACCGGTTTCTGCACCCGGGGTTGAACCTCGCGGTGGCGTTCCCCACGAGCTGGGTGACCGCCAATACCAGCCAGGCCGTGGGCGCCACATCTCCCGACAAGGACGCGGTGGTGGTGCTCACGCTGGCGGGAGAGGGCGTGGATCCGGTGGCGGCCGCCCGCGCGTTCCGCACCGAGTCCGGGCAGCGGGTCCGCGATCTGGAATCCTTCAAGATCGGGAGCCTGGACGCCACCCGCTCCCGGCTCGAGACGGGTGGCTTCTTTTCCCGGCGCAGCGTGGACCTGACCTGGATCGCCTACGCGGGCCGGATCTACCAGATCGCGGGAATCAGCGCGTCCTCCAATTTTCAGGACTTCCAGCCCACCTTCGTGGCCGTGTCGAAGAGCTTCCATCCCCTGCGCCAGGCCGAGCGCGATTCGATCCGCGAGGACCGGCTGCGCGTGGTGCGCGCACACAAGGGCGAGAAGATCGAGGAGATCCTGGAGCGCAGCGGGAGTCGTTCAGACCCCGAAGCGATCGCGGTCGCCAATGGAGTCCAGGCCGACACGCGATTCGACTCGGGGGCACCCGTGAAGATCACGCGCCCAGTGCCCTACAAGCAGTAGGGCGCGTACCCTCAAGTAGGGCGCGTACCATCGATGCGCATTGCCCCAGCAACCACCGGGCGGGCGACGCGCTGAGTGCTGCCCGGGCACGCTCAGGCGGGCTCGGGAGAGCGCCAGCGATCGAGTCGGCCCGCCATCACGTCGGCGATCACCCGGGTTCCCTCGAACTTCTCCATCACGATCTTCAAGACAGCGGTGACCGGCACTGCCATCAGTGCGCCGGCGATGCCCCAGAGCATCCCCCAGAAGATCAGGGAGATCAGGACAACGACCGGATGCAGGTCCAGCGACTCGCCCATGATCCGGGGGTCGAGGATGTTCCCGACCACGATCTGGATGGAGCCCGGGATTACCAGAGCCAGCACGGCCGTGGTGCCCGAGACCTCGGGGCTCACGATCACCACCGGAAGCGGCAGCAGGGTGGCGATGATCGAGCCCACACTGGGGATGAAGTTCAACAGGAACGCGAACAGCCCGAAGGCCAGGGCCAGGTCGATCCCCAGCAGCGCGAGCGTCAGGTAGACCAGGGTGCCGGTGGCGGCGGAAATCGCGGCCTTGGTCACCAGGTAGCGCTTCACGCGCTTCTCGGACTCGCCCCATACGCCGCTCGCCCGGCGATTCGAGTCTCCACCGAGCATCAGGAAGATCACGAAGATCAGGACCAGGGTGGATTGGGACAGGACGCCAAGCACGGCATTGGTCGTGCCCAGCAGCATGCCGCCCACCGTGCGCGCGGTCATCTGCGTCAGGTGGGTCACGTCGGTCTGGGGAATCAGGCTCCGCAGATTCTCGGGCACGAGCGCCACGATCTGCCCCAACAGCAGCGCGAATTGCTGGTTGTAGGCCCCGGAGTTCGCCGTGAGCTGGCCGACCGACGCCGAGATCACCAGTGCCAGCAGGCCGAACGCGAAGGCGGCAAGCACGGTGGTCGCGAGCATGGCCGCCGCCCGGGGAAGCTTGAGGCGGCGCTGCTGGAACTCGACGATGGAAGACAAGATCAGCGACACGAACAGGGCGAGCACGAACGGGATCATCACGGGCCGCAGCCAATAGAGGGTGACGCCCGTCGCAATCGTCGTGAGCAGGACCAGACACACGGTCTGGACCCGCTGCTCGCTCGGGTTCATCCGGAGCTGCTGCGGATCGCTGAGAGCGCGCCCTCGACGAAGCACATGTAGTCGCCGCCGGCGCGATGCAGCTGGACTCCGAAGCCGCTGGTGGCGCGCTTTCCGGCCATGGGCAGCGTATTCCAGCGCACGACACCTCCGACGGCGATCTTGCGCTGGTTGGGAGTTTCGAACTCCACCTCGATCTTCGCGCCGTCCGGCGGAAGCAGCGGGCTCCGGATGAAGATGCCGCCGGGCGAGACGTCGTGGACGTGGCCTTCGCCCCGGGAATTCTCTGACTTGAATGTGGCCCGTATCGTGCGCAGGAGCGCCACCCGGTCCTGACCCGCTTTGGACACCGCATCTCCTTCGTATCGGGGCCGCACCGGGGTACCGCGCTTTCCGGATCTTCGCTAGCGGGTTGGCGCCTCTCGCGGGGATATCCCCTCACGGGCTACAACAGGGAGAGCTGCCGGGGCTGGTCCATAGCCTCGGCGAAGCTGCTGTCCAGGTGCGGCAGGATGGCGTCGGCGACGGGCTGCAACACGTGGTTCACGTAGTGGCGGCGGTCGAGGCTCGCCGGCATGGGCTTGCCCGGGAGCACGGGCTCGGGCCCGCTGCTGGCGATCACGTAGCGGACCACCGGGCCCACTCGGCCCCCGGCTTTGCGCGCCGCTTGCACGTGGGGCGGCGTAGTCGCTGTGTAGCGGTCCAGCGACCCCTTGCGGATGCGCTTGGCGTAGACCAGCTCGTCGTCCAACTCGCCGGCCAGGACGCGCGCCACCAGGTCGCGCACGAACGGCACCAGGTCCCGATCCGTGAACAGGCGCGTCAGCATGCCGCGTTGGAGCCGGCCGGCCACGGCGGGCCAGTCGCGCCGCACCGACTCCAGCCCCACGATGACCAGCTCGCCGTCCACCCAGCCCGCGTAGCGCTTCTTGCTGCCGCTCTTGCCCCCGCGCACCCGGGGCAGGAACAAGCGATCGAAGATCTTCTCGAGCTCGAGCTCCAGGCGCGGTTCTACCCGGTAGGCGTTCCGGATGCGCTGGTGGATTCGCGTCTCCACCCGCTCGCGAAGCAATTCGGCACGGGCCCTCGCCCCGCCGCCGGTCTCGAGTTGAACGAAGACCGAGTCGGTGTCGCCATACAGGACGCCAACTCCCTGCTCCTCGAATGCCTGGCGTGTCCAGGCCAGGATCAGTTGTCCGAATCCCGTGATGGCATTGGCGATCTCGGGATCGAAGAAGCGGCACGACCCCGCTCCCAGCACGCCGAAGAGCGCGTTCATCATGATCTTGATGGCCTGGTCGGCATTGCGGTCACCCCGCTGCTTGGCCTCGTCGCGACTCTGCATGAAGCGCTCGATCACCGACGGCAGGATCGCCTCGCCGCGTCCGAAACGCGCGCCGTTGGGGGCCACCACAGGGTCGTCTCCCGTGCGGGCGTGGGCGAGAGGATCCAGATGGAAGGTGCGGATCAGGCTGGGGTAGAGGCTCTTGAAGTCGAAGACGGCGACGTTTTCGAAGATGCCGGGCTGGGGATCCAGCAGGGCGCCCCCCTTCACCAGGGCGGTCTTGCGGTCGGTGTCGACGTTGGGGGCCACGAAGCCGCGACGCCGCAGCTCCGGCAGGTACAGGCGGTCGAAGGACGCAATGCTCGCGCCCACGCGATCGAGCTGCATGCCCGACAGCAGGCTCCGCTCCACGGTGAGGTCGATCAGGCCCTCGTGCTCGAGGATGTCCAGCACGAGCCGCGCGTCTTCCAGGTTGTAGGCCACCAGGGCGGCGGGGTCCTCGCGGTAGAGTCGCGTGATCTCTGCGGCCGGGTCGGGGACGTCGTGGTCGATGAGCTTCCCGCGCCCCAGCACCGCCTGGGCCACGGTTTCGAGCCGGTAGTCTTCCAGGCGGATGGCGTCGCGGACCAGGGGGATTCCGTCGAGCACCATGCGGCCGGGTATGTCCGCGCGACCCTGGCGCGTGAAGCCCGGATCCTGGCGGAACGACACGCTGCCCTCGGTGCGTCCCAGGGTGCACGGCACTCTCAGCTGCTCGCAGCGCCGCACCCAGGTGCGAAGATCGAAGTCCACCACGTTCCAGCCCGTGAGGATGTCTGGATCCAGCTCGCGGATGCGACGGTTCGCCGCCTGCAGCAGCTCGGATTCGTTGGCGTGCACCACGGCGCCCGCGACGGGCGACTCGGACACCAGGTGCACCTCGGAGGCCGCGCTCCCGGCCAGGGCGATGGAGTAGATCGTGCTCGCATCCGGTGTGGTCTCCAGGTCGAGGGACAGGGTGCGGAGGGTGGGGCGGCAGCGTGCGGGCGCGAGCACCGGGTTGTGGAAGCGCACGAGGCCCGGTCGCACGGCCTCGGCCCTGCCTTCGATGGAGACACCGCCGTGGATGCCGTGGTCGATCAGGTATCGGTACGGAAAGCGGAGATCCGCCTCCAGTGGGTGGCCCCCGGCGCGTTCGATGCGCTCGCGCAGTGGCGGCACGTCACCGGGCAGGGCGGCTTCGATGCGCACCACTGGGCGCCCGGCCATGTCGCGCAGATCCGTGTCCGACGTGGACAGGCCCGGAATGCCAGCCAGGGTGGACGCCTCGTCTCGGGCCACGAAGAAGTAGGGACGGAAGCGGTCGTCCTCGACCAGGAAGGCCACGTCGTGCTCGAGACGGCCCACCAGGTGCACGACAGGGATGCCGTCGCGGATGCGGTAGCTGGGCTGCAGGATCAATCCGAGCGGCACGGGGGGACCTCCGGCTCAGGTTCCGCTCACGTCGGCCTTTTCGGCCGCGTCCCGCAACTCCCGGAACGCGGCGACGAGAGCGCGCCCGAAGCTGCCCAGGTCGGGCACCAGATCCCAGTCGGCGATCAATCCGAACGAGACTTTTCCGGAGTAGCTCATGACCGCGACGCCCAGACCCTGGTTCTCGAACAGCGGAAGCTGGGGGTACATGACCTCCAGCCGCGATCCCAGCAGATACAGCGGGAACTGGGGACCGGCGACGTTGGTCACGATCATGTTGTGGGGGCGGAAGGTGTTGGCCAGGCGCGTGCCCCAGTACGTGAGCAGATCCGATCGGGTCCATTCCGTGAAGCGATTGAACAGGTCGATGCCGTGGGCCGCCTTGGAGTCCTTGAGTCGACTCGTCTCGGTCCGGATGCGCTGGAACTGACGCAACGGATCCTTCTCGTCGATGGGGAGCGACAGGAAGATGGCGGACACCCGATTCGCGGCGTCCATGTCGTCGGGTCCCTTGCGCATGTTCACCGGGACCACGACCCGGAAGTCGAGCCCGGCCAGGGCCACGCGGCGCTGGCGCAGGAAGCGACGCATGGCCCCGGATACGATGGTCAGGACCACGTCGTTCACGGTGCCGTCCAGTCGCTTCTTGACGTCCTTGATGTCGGCCAGGTCCACGCTGCACCACTCCACCCGGCGGTGGGTGCCGATGGGCCGGTTGAGGGGAGTATTCGCCGGCGCCCGTAGGCCGGTGTTGAGGGCCTGCCACATGGCCCGGGCGTTTTCGGCCACGCGGGTGGATGTCTCGCTGGGGCGCTCCAGGGCTCGCTTCACCGCCTGGAAGGCGGCTGCGGGTGGTTGTTGCATGCGACGCACGGCCTCGTCGATCAGGAGCTCGAATTTCCCCGGCCGCGGCCTGGGAACCCAGGTGGGCGCGGCGTCGAAATCCTCGTCTGGCGACGGGCTCAGCATGGCCTGCATCAGCCCCACGCCCGAGGCGCCGTCCACCATGCAGTGGTGAACCTTGCTGATCATCGCGAAGCGACCGCCTTCGAGGCCGTCCACGAACCAGGTTTCCCACAGGGGCTTGGTGCGATCCAGCTGTTGGGACATGATGCGCCCGGCCAGGTCCTTGAGCTGCTCCTCGCTTCCCGGTGCCGGAAGCCCGGTGTGACGGACGTGGTACGCCAGGTTGAAGCGGTCGTCGTCGACCCAGATCGGATGACGCTGGATCGGTGTGAATGCCAGGCGCTGGCGGTAGCGCAGCAGTACGGGCAGCCGCGACGCCACATAGGCGCGCAAGCGCTCGATGTCGATGGACCCGTGCTCGCGCGAGGCCTCATCCATCTCGAAGATCGCCACGGCAGACACGTGCATATGGGTGACGGCTCCCTCGAACATGACGAAGGAGCTGTCCTGGGCCGACAGGCGGACGTAGTTCTCGTGGGCCATGGGGGGGGCCTCGCTGCCGCCGCTAGGGGGCGGCCGGATCCGGAAGGTCCATGAGTCGCGCCAGCAGGCGCGAGCACGGGTTGGTGATCTCGAATTCCACGTCTGCGGGCAGCACCTCGTAGAATTTCATCTGCTGTGCGACACGGATCATGATCACGGCGAAGCGCATGGCCGCGAATCGCTCGTAGTAGTCCAGATGCCGGACCCGGTGCCCCGTCCACTCCTCGTAGCGCGCCACGGTCTCATCGCGGCCGGGAAAGCCGGGGAGCCGCTCGGTGCCGATGCCCTCGCTGTGATGGCGGTCGATGAAGATCCACCATGCCAGATCCTCTTCTGGACTTCCCAGCCGGGCCATCTCCCAGTCGAGAACCGCTGCACAGCGGTTCTCGTGGAAGATCATGTTGCCCACCCGCGAGTCCCCCCACGACAGCACCACCGGCTCGGTCTCGCTGGGCCGGTTGCGGTGCAGCCACTCCAGGGCGGGCGTGCAGGTGGGGTGGGGCTTCTCATCCCAGGTCCACGCCAGATAGCGCTCGTAATAGTCCAGGTGCTGCTCCAGGGGAGTCGTGCCGCGTTCGGGCTCCGCCAGGAATCCGAAGCCCCGGGCGCTCCAGTCGAGGCGGTGGATGCGGGTCATTGTCTCGACGCCGCTCCACCAGATCGCGGCGCGCTCCTCCGGCTCGATCTCCGTCACCCAGCCGCCGGCGTGGTACGGCGGGTTGTCCGTGGGAATGCGCCCCTCGATCCGCTCCATCACGTAGAAGGGCGCGTCCAGGATTCCCGGGTCTTCTTCCTGCCAGTACATGCGCGCCACCGGCACGTCGCTGTCGCCGAGCATCTGCTGGATCTTGAACTGCCGGCTCAGGTCGTATTCGGGGAAGATCTGGAACCCGATGGGCTGGATGCGCACCACCAGGGGCTCGGTCCGCTCGCGGCCGGCCTCCCGCACGGCCAGGTCGAACATCAGGGTGTCGTTGGAGAAGCCGGTGTTTCCCGGACCCTTCAGATCGGAGATCCGGATCGAATCCGCGTCGGGAAGCCGCGCCGCGAACCAGTCGCTGAGACGCTGCCGGGTGACTTCGAGGTCGCGTCCACGGGGGGCGGGCATGGCGGCTCCTGCACCGGAGACGGGGGGCCTCTAGGTTACATTCCCGTGGCGGGATTGCGACGCTTTCCGGATGTTCGCCCTCTCGTCCGTTTCCCCCCAGGCACCCCATTGATACCCTTGGTTCCAGCATGGCGGAACGCATCCTGGTGATCGATGACGAGCCCGACCTGCTCGAGCTGGTGCGCCTGAGCCTGGATCAGGCCGGCTATCGGGTCGACACGGCGGAGACCGGAAACGAGGCCCTGTCTTCGGTCCGCTCGTTGCGACCGGACCTGATCGTGCTCGACTTGATGCTTCCGGACGTGCCGGGAACCGAGGTCTGCCGCCAGATTCGCGCCGACCCGGAGCTGTCGAGGATTCCCATCATCATGCTGACCGCCAGGGCCGAGGAGGTGGATCGCGTGGTGGGCTTCGAGCTCGGAGCCGACGATTACGTGGCCAAACCCTTCAGCCCCCGCGAACTCACCTTGCGTGTGCGCGCGGTACTGCGCCGCAGGAAGTCGGATCCCGAATCGGTGGCCTCCCTGCAGCACGGGCCTCTCCGGATCGACCCGGAGCGACATCGCTGTTTCATCCACGACGAGGAAGTCGAACTCACGGCCAGGGAGTTCGACCTGTTGCTGTGGCTCATGAGGCGGCCCGGTCTGGTGATGACTCGCGAACACCTTCTCGACCACGTCTGGGGCTCGGACATCAGCGTGACCACGCGGACCATCGACACCCACATGAAGCGCCTGCGCGAAAAGCTCGGAGACGCCGCATTCCTCATCGAGACCGTGCGGGGTGTCGGGTATCGTTTCGCCGACTGAGGAGTTCCGAGATCCGTTCCTCGACAAGGCGATCCCTGGTGTCTGGAACCCAGCTCAAGCTCATGGGGCTGCTTTCGACCCTCGTGCTCCTGGTGGTGGCGGGGGTGGGGATCCAGGCCGAGCGCGGCCTGCGCGCAGCCCAGATGGCCCGGATCACCGAGGCCCTGGAGCAGCGCGCGAACCTCACCCGTGAACTCATCGTCGGCGTCCCCCTGGAACTCGCGGCCGTGGAAAGCCTGGACGCGGCGGCGGATCGCGCCGGGGCCGCCTCCGGAGCGCGCGTCACCCTGATCGCGGCCGACGGCACGGTCGTCGGGGATTCGGATGTGGGACGAGAGCGCCTCGGG
The DNA here is from genome assembly GCA_032128115.1 of Deltaproteobacteria bacterium. Lineage (GTDB taxonomy): Bacteria > Myxococcota_A > UBA9160 > UBA9160 > SMWR01 > JAQBHB01. The sequence continues at coordinate 29,815 of JAQBHB010000102.1, forward strand.
TCCCTGGCCAACCACGCCGAGCGGCCCGAGGTGCGCGGGGCCCTGGCGGGTCGGGTCGGGACGAGCACACGCCGAAGCGAGACGGTGGGCAGGCGCCTGCTCTACCTGGCGGTGCCGGTGGACGGGGGCGGGGTCGTGCGCCTGGCCATGGAGCTTTCGGATCTGGAAGCCGCCGTGGCTTCGCTGCGCCGCGAACTCCTCGTAGCCAGCGCCGTGGGACTCGCGGCGGCGGTAGGCCTCTCGTATGCGCTCTCGTGGCTCGCCCTGCGGCCGATCCGCGAGATGCGCGACGTGCTGGCCTCCGTGCTGCGCGGCGACTATCGCACGCGCATGCTCCGCGGCTCCGGCGAGCTGGGCGAGATCACGCGCGCCATCAACGAACTGGCGGAGCAGTTGCGCGAGCGTCTCCAGGAAGTGACGAGCGAGAAAGAGCAGCTCCAGACCGTGCTCAATGGAATGGTGGAAGGCGTGCTCGTGACGGATGCGGACGGCCGCATCCTCCTCGCCAACGCCCGGCTCCGTGATTTCTACGGAGCGAGGGGCGGAGTGCTCGGGCGCTCGGTTCTCGAGGCCATGCACGACGCGGAGCTGGACGAGGTCATGGCCGAGGCCGCGCGCACGGATTCTGCCGTGTCGCGCCAGATCTCGGTGGGTCGAGGTGGCGCTCGGATCCTTCGCGTCCACGCGGTTCGCTTTCCCGCAGGCTCGGGGCCGCGAACGGGCTCGCTGGCCGTGTTTCACGACGTCTCGGAGCTGACGCGCCTCGAGCACGTGCGCCGGGATTTCGTGGCCAATGCCTCCCACGAATTGCGCACGCCCCTGACCGCGATTCGCGGCTTTGCGGAGACGATCCTGAACAACGCGTCGCTCTCGTCCGCGGAGCAGCGTTCGTACATCGAGATCATCGATCGCCATGCGCGCCGGCTGGGCAATCTGGTGGGCGACCTGCTGGAGTTGTCGAAGATCGAGAGTCGGGAGGCGAACCTGGAATTCGCCAGCGTGAACGTGGAGGCGCTGTCCCGCGCTCTGGTGGCGGACGCCGGCGATCGCTTCAGCAAGCAGGAGCTCGAGGTGCGCTCGCAGGGCTCCGTGCAGGCCTGGGCCGACCCCCTGGCCGTGGAGCAGGTGCTCACCAACCTGCTGGACAACGCCGTGAAGTACACCGAGCCGGGCGGCCGCATCTGTCTTGCGATCCAGGGGTCCGACACCTGGGTGCAGGTGCGGATCTCGGATACCGGGATCGGCATTCCGCCCAGCGATCTCTCGCACATCTTCGAGCGCTTCTACCGGGTCGACAAGGCGCGTTCCCGGGCCCTGGGCGGAACCGGCCTGGGCCTGTCCATCGTGCGCCACCTGGTGGAGAGCCTGGGTGGTGAGATCAGCGTGGAGAGCGTGCTGGGGGAGGGGACCACCTTCACCTTCACGCTGCCCCGGGCCCGGTAACCCAACCCACGGTCTGCGACTTCACCCGTTCGTCATGCGTCTGTGACGGAGTGTTCACATCGCCGCCCTAGCTTTCACCCTACGCAGGGCTCCCGAACCGGGAGCTCCCCGCGAGGGAGGAAAGCCGGGTGGAACGCAAGACGGTGACGTGGGTGCTTCTGGGGGTCATCGGGCTGGCGGCGCCAGCCGCGGCGGCCGCGCCCGAGGGCGACGATGTGGCCCTCCAGGAACTGATCCGGATCCTGCGACAGAAGGGTCTGATCGACGACGACCAGTACATGGAGTTGCAGGAGAAGGCAGACAAGGATGAAGCGGAGAAGGAGAGCTGGCTGCCCAAGGTCAGCTTCTGGGGCGACATCCGCGGCCGTTGGGAGTACTTCCACTACGACTCGCCGCCGAGTCCAGCCCGCGATGACCGCAGCCGGCTTCGCTACCGCTTCCGGCTCAATGGCAAGGCCGACGTCAATGACTACGTGGACGTCCTCTTCCGTCTGGCATCCGGCGACGACGACGACCGCAGCACCAACCAGACCCTGGGTAGTTCACTCGACTTCGACTCGGATCCGATCCGGATCGACCGGGCCTACTTCGCGATCTCCCCCTTCGGCGCTGGCGAGATGCCCGGGATCGGCGGCGACGCCCGGTTCGAATTCGGCAAGGTGGGCAACCCCTTCGTCTGGAAAGTGGGCAAGGACTTCATGCTGTGGGATCACGACATCAACCCGGAGGGTCTCAGCCTCAAGCTCTCGAACGATTCCTTCGACGGCCTCGACCTGTTCGCCAACTACGGCTACTACGTCATCGACGAGAACAGCACCTCCAAGGATCCCTACATGATGGCCGGGCAGCTGGGGGGCGAGTACGAGATCGCCGCCCCGTTCCAGGTGGGCGCCCGCGTGTCGTATTTCCACTTCGGGTCCCTGAACCAGGCCTTCGTGGAACGCGGCGCGTCGTCGGTGTTCTCTTCGTCCATCACCGACGGAGGCGGCAACATCCTGGACGGGCTCACCGGCTCGGCCACTGGCGGCGCCGCCAACGTGATCGAAACCACGGCCTACTTCAAGGCCCAATGCGATTGCGCCGAGGACTGGCCGATGACCTTCTACGGCAGCTACTCCCGGAACCTGGACGCGAGTCCCGGGGCGCTGGTGGGCTATCCGGTCACCCTGCCCGACGGATCCATGACGATGGTCACGACCCTGGGCGCCAGCGCGGACGGCTCGGCCTGGGGCGCGGGAATGGAGCTGGGTGACGAGACGCGCTGGATCAAGGCTGGCTTCGGCTACTGGTACGTGGGCGCCAACGCCTTCCCGTCCATGTTCACCGACAGCGACCTGTTCGACGGCTTCACGAATCGCGAGGGTTGGGCCGTCTACCTGTCGCGGCAGATCTGGAAGAACACGGACCTGAACTGGACCGTGTTCGTGAGCGATCCGATCCACGAGGGGTCGCAATACACCGTTTCGGTGCCCAACTCGGACCGCATCCGCAGCCAGCTGGACATCTCGATCAAGTTCTAGGCGATCCCATCGGATGCGGTCAGGGGCCGTTCGCCCCGCCGTGAATTGCCCGATAGGCCTCGGAAGCCGTGCGCAGGATGCGCTCTGCTTCGGAGGCCTCGCCGTATCCCAGCGACTCGGTGCGCCCCGGGCCCTTGTAGTGGCTGAACCAGATCTCGACGATCTCGGTGACACCCGGGTACCCTTGCTTCAGGTCGGCCAGGGTCGTCACGTCTGCCAGGGGCCCGTCGGGCAGCACCGCCACCAGCTTGTCGTCCTGTTCGCTGTCGTCGAGCAGCCGCAGCACCCCCAGCAGTCGCACCCGGGCGACGTGGCCCCGGGGCAGGGCGTCGCCAAGCACGATCACGTCCAGGGGGTCGCCGTCTCCCCCCAACTCGCTGGGGAGCAGGGTGGCGGGAACCATGCCGTAGTTGCCCGGGTAGGCCAGGTATTGCACCACTCGCGGGTGTCCATCCCGGATCTCCCATTCGATGGCACTGCCGTCCGTTCGGGTCTCCCACTTGGCGGTGGTGCCCGCGGGAATCTCGATCACCGCGTTCAGCGTGCCGTCCCCGTTGGTCGCGGGATAGCCGCTGTGGAAGTTGCGGGGTCCCTGGAGGCGGCGGTCGGAGGGGTCTCTGGAGCCGTATACGCACCCGGTGGCGTGAATCAGGACCAGCGTGACTGCCACGAGCCAGCGGAACGAACGCATCGGAATTCCCTTCAGAGGAAGAGTCCATGCCGTACGCCAGTGGCCCTACCTGCTACGACGCCGACTCTCCGGCAACTTCGCCGACAGGATGGGATTCTGAGCGGCTCTCTAATTCTTCTTCTGTTCTTCCAGCTTGATCTTGCCCGCCGATCGATTGGGCTGGGTCACGGTTTCGGTCACCACCGTCTCGACCACGTTCCCGTCGCCGTCCTTTCGGACCTCGACGGTCCGTGTGAAGCTCGTCGGCGTCGAGCAGGCGCAAAAGGCTAGAAGCGACACCACTGCAATCCACACACGCACTTGATTCCCTCCCGATTCCAAGAGCGCGGAAGTCTAGTCCATCGAGCCGCGTTTGCCCGCATCCGGCGCCGGGATCAGATGGACGTCGCGCTGGGGGAAGGGGATCGAGATCCCTTCGCGGTCGAAGCGCATCTTCACCTCGCGCGTCACGCTCCAATAGACGTCCCAGTAGTCCCCGGTATGTACCCACGGTCGCACGATGAAGTCCAGCGACGAATCGTTCAGCTCGTGGAGTTTTACCAATGGCTCCGGATCGGCAAGCACCTTCGGGTGCTCCTTCAGGATCGACGCGAGCACCGCCTCTGTCTTCTCTACGTCGCTGTCGTAGGCGGTTTTGAACTTCATGTCGACACGCCGGATCCGTTCGGCGGTGACATTCTTGATGACGTCGCCCCAGATCTTGCTGTTGGGGACCACCAGGGTCTGGTGGTCGAAGGTGAGGAAGGTGGTGGAGACGAGGCTCATCCTGCTCACCTTGCCCATCACGCCGCCCGCTTCGATTACATCGCCCTCGTCGTAGGGGCGGTAGAGCAGGATCATGGCGCCGGACGCGAAGTTCGCCAGCGTGTCCTGGAGGGCGAAGCCCACGATGAATCCCGCGATTCCGATCCCGGTCAGCAGTGGGCCGATCTGGATGCCCAGTTGGGAGAGTCCGATCAGGATACCCAGCGCAAGTACCGCGCCTCCCGTGAGCGAGATGATCATCTCGTGCAGCAGCTTCGAGACGTCGAAGTTCGAGGCGTCGAGCCCGCGCCTCACCACGCCTCGGGAGACCTTCGACAGCAACCGGGCAGCCAGAATGATCAGCCCGAACAGCAGAAGCTTGAAGAGGAAGTCGGGGCCGCGCCGGAAGCCCCAGTCCTTCGTGCTGTTCAGCCACTCCCCGGCCAGCCCCAGGGCTACCTGGGAGTCGAAGATGTCGCCGGTGATCTCTCCGGTGGCGCGGATCAGCAGCTGGCGATGAGAGGCCGTTTCCTGGCCCAGCTCCTGGAGGACCTGGGAGGCCGCCGCCAGGCTGCCTGTGGTCCACTCGAGCTTCCGCTCGACGGCTCGCAACTTCATCTTCAGTGCGACGTCTTCAGGACTATGTTGGGATTGCCTGGTGAGATCGGCGATCTGCTTGATGGCGAGCTCGACGCGTCCATCCAGGCTGTCGGCGCGCTCGCCCAGCTCGCGCACCAGGTACTCGCGAACCGGTGTGGCATCCAGGCCAAGCGCCTCGAGGCGGTCGGCGTGCTTCACCAGCGCTTCGAAGTAGCGATCGACCCGTGCGTTGTGATCCGCCAGGCGCGCCTCGAACGCCAGCTGGCGCTCCGGCTCGAGAGTTTCGCGTTTCGCGCCCAGCGCGGTCACGTCGGCCTCGCTGCGCTCGGCGAGATTCTGGAGTCCGATGGTTACACGGCTTGCGTATTCCTCCGCTGCCTGGCGCAGGGCCGCCGCGTCTTCGAGTCCCGCCTCCTCCTGGGCGAGCAGGTTCAGCACCAGCGCATCCACGCTCTCGAGGATGTCGTCTTCCATGCGGCCCATGCGGCCCTGGATCACCAGGCGATCCTCGCCCTTGGCCCTCCCGAGCTCGTCCTCCAGGGCTTTCCGCTCGCCCACGTTGCCTTCGATCGTCGCGACGAGACCGCGGGCCTCGGTCACCAGTGGGTTCTCTTCGGCCTCGACCGGGGCAGCCGTCTCTTCCTGGGCGTGGGCGGGGCCTGCCAGGAGCAGGGCAAGCGGCAGTGCAATCAGGATCTTCGGAGTCTTCATGGGATTGCGATTCAGGGTCCTTCATTTTCGTGACGTTCGGCGCCCTGGCGGAGCGTCAGGGAACTCAGGGAAGGCCGTAGAAGCGCTCGGCGTTGGTCGCCAGGATCCGGGTGCGCGACTTCTCGCTGAGGTCGGTGCGGGTGCGCAGGGGCTTCGTGCTCTCCGGGAAGTCGCCGTCCCAGTGGGGGTAGTCGCTGGCGTACATCACGAAGTCGTCGCCCAGGATTCCGATCACCCCGGGCAGGATCGGCTCCTCCGGCTCGCAGGTGACGTAGATCTGCCCGCGCTCCAGGTACTCCCGAGGCTCGCGTTTCCAGCCGTTCTCGATCCAGGAGCCGCGCTTCTCGTAGTGCTCGTGCATGCGGTCGATGAAATACGGCACCCAGCCGACGCCAGCCTCCAGGAAGGCCACCCGCAGCTTCGGGTGCCGCTCCAGCACCCCCCCGCTCACCAGCGATGTCATGGCCGCCATCTGGTCGAACGGGAAACTCACGCAGTGCACCTGGATGTAGTTGCTGAAGCGATCGACCCCGATCTTGGGCAGGTGGACCCCGGGCGCCCCGTGGATCCCCAACGGCATGTCCAGGTCGGCGGCCGCCGCGTAGAAGGGATCGAGGTCCGGGTGGTCCAGGTTGCGATCCTTCAGCGCCGGCGGCACCAGGGTGCACACCAGCCCCGCCTTCTTTGCTTCCGCCATCAGCGAGATCGACGTTTCGATCTGCTCGCTGGGAACGACCGCCACACCGAACAGACGCCCGCCAGACTGCTTGCAGTAGTCCGCGGTGAACTCGTTGTAGAGCGCCGCGAACCCTGCGGCGAATGTCGGATCTTCCAGGCTGGGCGCGGCGAGGCCCAGGCTGGGATACAGCACCATCTGGTCGATTCCCTCGCGATCGGCGTCGGCCAGCACACCCGCCAGGCTGTGGGGATCGGCGCCCTCGGCGGCGGTGAGCCCGAACTGCGGCGGACAGCCGGCGCCCGGTCCCTCGGGCTCCGGGTAGCGCCGCCCCTCGATCACCAGGTTTCCCCCGCTGCCGTCCTCGTTCGGGCGGAATGACATGTGATCGGGCCAGCGCGTGAGGGCTTCCATGCCGAAGCTCGCGCCCTCTACCATGTGTCCATCCGCGTCGACGATCTTCACTGCGCGTTTCTCCTGCGGGAGACGTTCCGCCGGCGGGCCAGGGCGATCGCCGCGACCCACGCCACCAGTCCCATGAGCACTCCGGCGCCCGGGCGGGACAGGCTGGGCACCGCGGTGAAGGTGCAGCCGTCCAGGTTCAGGTCTACCTCGTTGCCCTCGTGGTCCGACGGCCAGCACACGGGAGACGGCGAGGCGCCGCAGCTGGCGAACGGGTTGGGGGCGTCGGCGAAGATCTGCGTGGCGGTGCCGTCCGCATCGCCGTCGCCCGGCGTGTCCAGGGCCGGTGTGCAGGTGGCCGAGCTGTCTGGAACCAGGAACGCATAGTCGATTCGTTCGTCCACGTTGGCGGCGGTGGATTCGAGCTCCGAAAGGTTGCTGGCCCGGCCCGACGTGCAGCCCACACCGGTGGCGATCACGCACTCGGAGTTTCCCGCGGCCAGATGGGTGTCGATGTAGCCGGCGTCGGTGAGCTGCGTGACTTCGAAGCTTCCGGGCTGGGAGTTCAGATCCCCAGTGATCAGCGCGGGTGTATTGAGGCCGTGCTTCTCCTGTACGAAGTCCACCAGCTGGATGGCCTGACACTCGCGGAACGTCAGCTCCGGGATGGCGATGCACTCGGCAGGACAGGGCAGGGCCATGACCGAGCTGCACAGGTCGGTGGCGCCGTCGCCGCCGGAAGCCAGGTGGGTGGTGAAGACGTCCATGGGACCCACCGGGTGATCGATCCGCACCCAGAGCACGTGCCGGGTGAAGCCCGGACCGAGAGCGCTGTGCAGTTGCCGCACCTCGCTGTTGACGATGGGGTATCGCGACAGGACCATCTCTTCGTCGACTCCGAGCACGCCGGAAAAAGCGGTCTGGCCGTCGTACTGGCCGGAGCAGGCGGTGGGCAGCTCCGCCAGGATGAGCTGGCGCGCCCGGATCTGGGACGGGAGGTCGTTCACCTCCTGGAGCGTCACCACGTCCGGGCAGCCGGCGTCGTCGATCCACTCGAACAGCAGGTCGATGCGGTCCGCCAGCCGGCACTGGTCGGGCGTGCAGCCGAGACCGTGCAGGATGTTGAGGTTCGCCAGGGTCAGGTCGTCGTCGGCGTGCGCGGCGGCGCCATTGCCGACCCCTGCGATCAGGAGCGCGAGCAGAGCGAAGGTGCGCATGGATCCAATCTCTCATGCGGTCCGTGACGCGTCAAGCCGGTGGCCGACCTTGACGCGGTCCGCCCGGGTCTCCACGATGAGGGCATCGCCCCCCGACCCGCTCCTCGAGACGACTGGCCAGATGGCGGATCTTCGACCCCACGCCTGGAGAATCCCGACCCGGATGTTTCGCGTGATTGTCCTCGTTGCGCTGCTGGCCGGCTGTGCGCCCGGAATCGTCTCTCACGGTCGCATTCGTTCCGAGCTCTTCGCCGACGTACTGGTTCGCACCGAGCGGGCGCGAGGCATCGCGGTGGAAGGCGATGTAGACGCCCGCGCCGTGAACCAGCGCGAGCTGGCGGAGATCGTACGGAGCGCGGCGTTGTCCCAGTGGGAGCCGGATGAATTCCAACGCTACCAGGACTCGCTGACGGCCGTGGGGCTGTGGCCTGCGGGTCGCGACCTGATGGAAGAGTACGTCGCCACCCTGGGGGACGAGGCGGCGGGGCTCTACGTGCCGTCCGATCGCAGGGTCTACGTGGTGAGCAACCCCGGGATTCCGTTCTCGCTGCGGATCTCCCAGGCGCTGATGCGACGCGATCTCGTGCGCGAGATGTCGCTCTCCCACGAGCTGGTGCACCTGTTGCAACACCAGGCCTACCCGCACCTCATGGGACTTTCTCCCTCGCTCAAGGGACAGGACGACGTGAGCTACGCGGTACAGGCCGCCGTGGAGGGGGACGCGCTTCGCTACGGCCTGGAGGCGCTGGAGCTGCTTCCAATGCTGCCGGATCCCGACGACTTCCAGCGCGATTTCGAGGGCGAGATCGAGGGCGGCAGGCTCGCCGAAGCACCGGCGGTGATCCGGATCTCGATCGCGCTGCCCTACAGCCAGGGGTACCGGCTGGCCTATCTGGAGGCGACCGGGCTGCTGGAGGCGCCGCCTGTTTCCACCGAGCAGACCCTCCACCCGAACAAGCGCCGTGAATCCTTCCTGGTGTTCGACCTGGGCGGCCTGCGGTCACAGCTCCCGGCAGGCTGCGTGTTCGTCTACGAGAACACGGTGGGCGAGCTGGCGCTCTCGGCGCTCATGACCGAGCTGCAGCCTGTTTCGAGCGAGGCCTGGGAAGGCTGGGATGGCGATCGCTACCTGGTGTCGCGCTGTCAGGGTGTTCTGGAGCTGCTGTGGATCAGCACCTGGGACACGGAGGCCGATGCGCTGGAGTTTGCCGCGTCCTACCGCGAGATCGCCGGACCCCTGGCCAGGGCATCGGAACTGCCCAGCGTGCCCCAGGTGTCGCGGACGGGCCGCCAGGTGGTGATCTCGACCCGGCGGCTTCGGCCCCTGACGGAGTTGCTAGATCGCGCGCGCCAGAAGCGGGTGGCAACACTTCGCGAGTTCTACGAGTTCCTCGACGGGCGGGAGGAATAGCTCCGCTTCAGTCGGAAGCCTCGCGAGCTGCGGGCTCCCCCGCTTCCCGTTGACTCAGATCGAGGAAGCGACGGTAGTAACGCGCCGACAGCGCGCTGCGGCCGCTGCGGGACAGCCGCTTCGACCAGAAGCCCGCCTCGTAGCGACCCATTTCCTCGGGTTCGGACAGCCGCCCGCGAGCGGGTCGCGACGGCGGGGAGTCGTCCTTCTGCGTCCGGGCCTCGAGCGCTCGGGCCGTGGGCTCCTTGGACGAGTCCGCGATGTACGAAAGCTCGCTCCAACGGATCGGTTCGCCCTGCTGCTCCCGGTAGCGGGCGTAGCGATCCAGCAGAACGTCGCTGGCTTCGATCTGGCCGTTGCGCAGCGGGTCGAGCCGTTGCACCAGATCGGCGCTCGTGCGCCGGAAGAAGTTGCGCGGTGCTGCGTGCTCCAGGCGCGGGTGGGCCACCGTATTGAGGGGGCCGGCGGGGATGGCGCCCTGGAAGCGAGCTTCCGACACCGCGTGGTGGGCCAGCAGGCTCGCCAGGTTCGGGATGCCCACGCGGGCCAGGTCGTTGCGGATTGCGATTTCGTCGAAACGGTTCTCCATGGCGGCAAAGTCGGCGACCAGGGGCTCCGCCGAAGCCACTGCGATGATGTCGGCGTAGGTGGGGGAGCGGAACAGCCACACGTGGGGGAAGACGTTGGCCAGGGTGCGGAGCACGAGTTCGACGGTCTCGTTCGACTGCTCATACTGGTGGAACCACACGGTGGCCACGCCGCCCGGATTGAGCCGGCCTTGCACGCTTTCGAAGAACTCGCGTGTGAACAGGCCTCCCACCCCCGCGATCCACGGATTCGAGGGCTCCGAGATCACCACGTCGTACTTGCGCGGTGTGGTTCGCAGGAAGCCCAGCCCGTCATCCACGTACACGTGCACCCGGGGGTCCTCGAGGACCCGGTAGTTGAAGGGCGCAAATAGCGGATCGGCCTTCAGGACACCGTCGGAGATCTCCACGATGTCCAGGCGCTCGGCGCCGTGGAGCAGGGCGGATCCCGCCGTGATGCCGGACCCGAAGCCGATCACCAGCAGGGAGCGGGCATCCGGCAGGCTGAACAGGGGCGCATGGGCCAGGAAGAGCTGGGTGGTGAGGTCGCGATGGGTCGAGGCGTCGGGCTTGCCGTTGACGTACAGCACCACCTGGTTGCCGTCGTCGTAGGCGAGCACCGTGGTGTGTGAGTCTTCCTCGAAGACGTAGGCGTTCGCCTTCTCCGGGTCGAGCAGGAATTTCTTCGTCCAGGCCTGGAAGCTCGAGGACGGGTGTTGCGCGCGGGTCTGCTCATCGGCATCGGCGGCGGGGCCGGTGGTCATCCGGAGATGGGCGTCGGCAAAGTTGATGGGTTCGGTCCAGCGGGTGCCGGCGGCGGCGTACATCACCCCCGCCAGGGCCGTGGCCATCCCCATGGCCAGCCGGAAGGCTGGCGCCACCTCGCGCGCCACCACCAGGATCGAGAGCCCCGCCAGCAGGTTGAGCGCCAGGTTGAAGTGGAAGGCGCCAAGCAGTCCCAGACTCGGGAGCAGCACCAGGGTCGTGAGGGATGCGCCGAGCACGTTGCCCACGGTGTTGAAGGCGTAGGTCGTTCCCACGCGCTGGCCGATGTCCCGGGGCTGGCGCGCCTGCACCTGGGCCACCAGCGGGAAGCTCATGCCCAGGCACGTGGTGGGCACCAGCAGCACCATCAGGCACAGGGCGGCCTTGGCCAGCTGGTAGAGCTCGAATCCCCCCTGCTGCTGGATGAGCTCGATGCGCACGAGCCCGATCAGGTAGGGCAGACGCGCCACCAGCGGCGTGATCGCCACCAGCGCCACCGATACGGCGAGCTGGCTCAACCCCAGCAGCCACAGGGGCCGGCGGACCCGGACTCGCGAGATGATGGCGCTTCCCAGCGCGATTCCCGTGATGAAGGCCATGAGCATCACGGTGAACGAGTAGGTGGAGGAGCCGAAGGCGAGCCCGATCACCCGGGTGAAGAGCACCTCGTAGCCCATGGCCGCGAATCCGCTGAGACCCAGGGCGATCAGAGTCACCAGGCTCTGGACGCGTCCGTAGCTCGAAGCCGCCGCTTCGGGCTCCGCTTCGGCGAGGAGTTTTGCCGCTTCTCGCGTCTCGCGCCGGGCGTGCTTCCAGACCAGTCCGGCGGCAGCCACGTTGAGGAGCGAGGCCAGCACCAGGGATCCGTGAACGCCGAGCCAGGGAAGGGTGGCGAAGCCCGCCACTCCGGCGCCCACCACGGCGCCGAAGCTGTTGATTGCGTAGAGGCTTGCCACCTGATGGCGCGTTTCCTCCACGCGTCCGATCAGCGAGCGCGCGAGGATCGGAAGCGTACCGCCCATGAGCACGGCCGGCAGCAGTACCGCGAACACGGCCAGGCTGAATCGCAGCAGCAGCTTGAGTCCCGCCGACTCGAAGAACAGGGAACCCAGTGCCGCATAGCCGAGCCCCAGGGCCCACAGCAGGAAGGGCAGCACCAGGCAGAAGCTCGCGATCGCGAGCTCGAGCACCACGTAGCTGCGAAGCGGTCGCCAGCCGCGATCGGCGCCGCGCCCCAGCACCACGGCGCCCAGGGCGAGTCCGCCCATGAACACGACCAGCACCGCGGTCTGGGCGTAGGCTGTGGCGCCGATCAGGCCCACCAGCAGCTTGGCCCAGACCACCTGGTGCATCAGGCCTGCAAATCCGCTGACCCAGAAGGCGGCGAGCACCGCTCGTCGCAGGCGCCGCTCGCTTTGCTGGCGGACGAGCCCCTTGGGGCGCCTCGGCTTCCTCGCGGCGCGGGGCTTCCTGGCTTTGGCCACTCGTTGCTTCCTGCGCCAGCCGGGGAAGTCGGGGGCAGGGGCGTCCCGGCGCGCTCAGCGTAGACGAGCGGAGGGGGCGCTGCTGGGGCAGGGGGTGGACTCGCGCGTCCGGCGGGCACCCGATCGCGCCGGCCGGGCCCTTCACGGGGCCCCGGCCGGCACGGCGGGTTTCGAACCCTAGCCGTCAGCCCTCGTCGTCTTCTTCGACGAACTCATCGATCCCGACGGCATCGGGCGGAGCGGCGTCGACGGCAGTGGCGTCCTCATCGGATCTGCTCTCGTAGCCCGAGCCGCAGGCGCTCCCGAATACGAGACCCGATGCGAGTGCCAGCGTGGCCATCGCTCTCTCGATCCTCATGACGCGTGTCATGATTCTCCCCCTCTCTCGCGAATGGCGAGAGGGACGAGTGTTCCAGCCCGCCTCTGTGTCAACTGTGATGGAGGTCACGTCGAGTGGGAATCAAACGGTGTTCGCCATCCCGTTCGCCGGTCTTCAGGGCGATGAGACACCGAAGATCGCGAAGTGCTGGCGATCGATGAAGTCGAAGGTTCCCTGCAGCTCGTAGCCCGCCGTGGTCATCTCCGACGTGATCGTCTCGAGGGGCGTGTGGTGTCCGAACCAACGCGGAAACCATCCGCTGTCATTGAGCTCGAGGATCGCGATTCGGCCGCCGGGGGCCAGGTCGGCCCGCACGCGGCGAAAGTACGCAACCCGATCCTGGATATGGTGATAGGTATTGCTGGTGAAGAGCAGGTCGATCGCGCCGTCGGGAAGCAGCGGGTCTTCGTACTCGCCCAGGATCACCCGGACGTTGTCCCAGTCTTCGTCGTTCGCGCGCGCGGTCAGGTAGTCCGTCATGGTCTCGTCTACGTCGACGGCGTACACGCGACCCCCGGGGCCCACCGCCTCCGCCAGACGGAACGTGAAGTACCCGCCGCCGGCGCCCAGATCCGCCACCCGGGCGCCCGGCGGGATCTCGAGCGTCTCCAGAACGCGATCGGGTTGCTGCCACGAATCGCGATCGAAGCCCGCGTAGGCGAATCGCTTGATGTCCGAGCAACCGACGGCCACCAGGGCCGCCAGGAAACATGCGGCTGCGAGTCGTTGCCCGGCCACGACTAGGCGAACCGCTTGAGCAGCGCGGTCTTGAGCTTGCTGTACGGGGGGTAGGCGAACCTGGGGTCGAAGCGGGTGCCCCGGCTCACCACGCCCTTGCGATGGCTGAAGGTCTCGAAGCTGGCGCGCCCGTGATACGCACCCATCCCGCTGGGGCCGACGCCGCCGAACGGAACCAGGGGGTTGGCGATGTGCCACAGGGTGGCGTTCACACACACGCCTCCGGAGCTGGTGCTCGCGATGACATGCTCCTCCACCTTCCGGTCGCCGGTGAAGACGTAGAGCGCCAGCGGCTTCGGGCGGGCGTTCACGAACTCGATGGCCGAATCCACGTCTTCGACGGTCAGCACCGGCAGGATCGGCCCGAAGATCTCCTCGCTCATGATCTCCGAGTCGGGCGCCACGTTGCGCAGGATGGTGGGAGCCACGAAGCGTTCCGAGGCGTCGCATTCGCCCCCCACCACCACGTCCCCGTCCTTGATCAAGGCGGCGAGGCGTTGGTAGTGGCCGTCGCTGGCGATGCGCGCCAGGTCGGGGCTGCGCCGGGGATCGTCTCCGTAGAACTCGCGGAGGCAGCGAGCCAGGGCGTCGAGCAGGGCCTGCTCCTGGGGCTTCTTCACAAGCACGTAGTCCGGTGCGATGCAGGTCTGGCCCGCGTTCAGGAACTTTCCCCAGGCGATGCGGCGCGCGGCCAGGTCCAGGTCCACCTTCTCGTCCACGATGCACGGGCTCTTGCCGCCGAGTTCGAGGGTTACGGGCGTCAGGTGTTTGGCCGCCGCCTCCAGCACGATGCGAGCCACCCGGCCGTTGCCCGTGTAGAAGATGTGGTCGAAGCGCTCGGCGAGCAGTGCGGAGGTTTCGGCCACGGCACCCTCGACCAGCGCCACCGCCTCCGGGTCGAGATAGCGCGGCACCAGCTTCGCGAGCGCTGCCGACGTGTGGGCGGTGATCTCCGACGGCTTGAGCACGGCGCAGTTGCCTGCGGCCAGCGCCCCCACCAGCGGCCCCAGCAGCAGCTGCAGCGGGTAGTTCCACGGCGCGATGATCAGGGCCACGCCCAGGGGCTCCCGCACGATGCGGGTTCGCGACGGCTGCAGGTGGATCGGCGTGCTGATCTTTTCCGGTCGCGTCCACTTCGTCAGGTTCTTGAGCGCCAGCTTCGCCTCGGCCGACACCGTGGAGACATCGGCGGCCCAGGCTTCCAGGGTCGGCTTGCGGAGGTCGGCCTGCAGGGCCGCCACCAGCTCGTCGCCGTTCTCGCTCATCAGGGCCACCAGCCGCTGCAGCTGCTCCCTCCGCCATTCGAGCGGACGGGTGCGGCCCGCGTCGAAGCCGCGGCGCAGGCGAGCCACGATTCCGGGAATGCTCGCCAGGTCGGTCTCGGGTGTGGGGGCCGATTCGATCTGCGGAGTCATGGGAGCTCCTCGAAGGGGTGTGTCGAACAGGATAGCGCCGATGGGAGCCCCGGATCCAAAGCGCCTCAGGGGGACTTCGGGGGGTATCATGGCAGCGAGATGGCTCGAACCTGGCACACGATCGCGCTGCTCGCGCCGTTTCTCCTCCCGATTGCGGTCGAGCCGCCGGGCGCCCGCGCCCAGTTCCACGACGAGATACCTCTCGCGGATGTGCTGGAGGTGCTGGTGCTCGATCGCCACCTGGTGGCCATCGACGCCGAGGGGGGCGGCCAGACGGCCGTGAAACTGCGACTGAATGAAAACGTGTTGTGGACCGGGAGCCGCGGCAAGGTGGGCGTCGGCATCACCGATCAGCGCCTGCTGGCCGTCGCCACCCGCTCCGCCGCCTGGCAGGAAGCCGACTACCAACTCACCGAATCGCCACCGGCATCGGCGCTGTTGGGCGACCGGGTGGCCCTGGTGACCACGGCGCGCCGGGCCATCGGCTTCGACGGGGGCAGCGGCAACCTGGTGGAGACGCCGCTGGGTCTGCGCGAGACGGTGTTGGCGAAACGGGTGGGCGAGAACGCGGCGGTGGTGGTGACCGATCGCCGCGCCCTGGGACTGTCGCCCACGGCCGGCGGCTTCTTTCCCGTGGATCTGCAGCTCACCGAGAAGATCGAGTCGGTTCAGGCCAGCGCCAACTTCGTCACCATCACCAGCGACCGCCGCGTCCTGATCTTCCGCTCTCCCACCGGCACCTGGGAAGAGCGCCTCCGCACGCTCCGCTAGGCGAGCTGTTCTCCGGCATCAGAAGATCCCGAACAGGCTGTCCCGGCTTCCGCGGTAACCTTGGATCAGGGAGACGATTTCGTCGTGGTGGCTTCGCTGCGCCAGCTGCACCGCTGTCTCGCCGCGCTCGTTGCGAATGTTCACGCGAGCCCCGTGATCGAGCAGCAGCCGTACAACCTCCGCGTGGCCAGCCTTTGCGGCCAGCATGAGCGCTGTTTGACGTTGGGGTCCCAGGCTGTCGCCGGCCGCTCCCAGACGCAGGAGTGTGGCGACGGCCCCGACCTGGCCGCGATCGGAGGCGAGCATCAGCGGCGTGTTCCCTGACGAAGTTGTCCCATCGACCGGTGCGCCACTGCCCACGAGGACCTCGATGCGCGCCGACGCGCCCTGGGAGGCGGCCCGGGAGAGAACGGTCTGGCCGTCCGAGCACCGGGTGCCCGGGGCGGCGCCGTGCTCTAGAAGAAGTCGTGGGATTTCTGGATCGTCCACCTCGGGCATGCGGCAGATCGGTGGGCCCGCGTCTTCGCCGTTCGCACCGGCGTTCGCGCCCCGGGCGAGCAGAAATTGCACCCCTTCCAGGTTTCCACTCGTGACTGCCCAGGAAAGAGCTGTCGATCCGTCTCCCTGACTCTGGTTGACCTTCGCGCCGCCGTCCAGAAGGCTCTTGAGAACCGACTCGTGCGTTCCGGCCGCCGCCCACATCAGGCTCGTCATTCCGTCGATAGCTGCGGCGTTGGGGTCGGAACCCGCCGCAACCAGGGCTTCTACGGTCGCCTCGTTGTGGTGGCGGGTGGCGCAGAGCAGCGGAGTCTCTCCGTTCTTCTGTCTCGTGCCGACGTTCGCGCCGGCTGCGAGTAGAAGCTCGACGACTCGGGTGTGTCCCTTGCAGGCGGCGCGCGAGAGCGCAGAGTGGCCCTCTCCGTCCGTTTCGTCCACGTCTGTGCCTCGAGCGAGAAGCCTCTCCACGACGTCCGCATGGCCGTCCCACGCCGCGATCATGAGAGCGCTCCAGCCCTCGTAGGCCATCGTATCGCTCGCATCCTGGATGCCGGTGAGATCGGAGCGACTGCGACTCAGCCACGCGGCCTGTTCGCTCGCGGCGTCCAATTCGGCCGCAGGGAGCGCGGCGCCCGCGGTTCTCAAGGCAAGCACCATGTCGTCATGGCCGGCAAGCTCCGCAATTCGCATGGCGCTGCGCCCGCTCTCGTCGATCGCGTCGACGTTGCTACCGGCCGCAATCAGGAGACGGGCAACGGCCACGTGTCCCATTCGAGCGGCGACCAGCAGGGGGGTATTCCCGAACGGGTCTCTCGTGTCCACATCGGCGCCGGCCTTCACGAGCATCGAGGCAATCTCGACGTTTCCACTCCGCACCGCGATCAGGAGGGGCGTCTCGCCGGTCGGATCGGAAGCGTTCGGATCGGGGCTGCCCAACAGGACTCCCCGGACGACGCCGGGATGCCCCCGAAGGGCGGCTTCCATCAGGACGGTCCGACCTGCGTCGTCCCGGTCATCTACGTTCGCTCCGGCGGCGATCGACGCCTGGATCGCGTCGAGATTGCCGACCTCGACGGACCGGCGAAGGTCCGCGGTCGGATTTCCGCCCTGGAGATTCAGTCGGGCCGGTGCCGTTGAGCCGAGCGAAGACTCGTTCTCCGCAATCTCTGTCAGTCTTGTTCCCGCAACGACGTGGCCTCGCTCGGCAGCGCGGCGAAACCAGTACACCGCCTCATCTCCGTTCGGGGCGACTCCCCACCCATTCTGGTACATCACTCCCAGATTGTACTGGGCGCCCGGGTGACCCCTCAACGCCGCTTCCCGGAACCAGTGGGCTGCCAGTTCGTGATCCTTGGGAACTCCACGGCCGGTGCGATGAAGCGCCGCCAGGTGATATTGGGCGACAGGATGACCCTCACGCGCAAGCGCCGTCCAGATCGCCGCGGCTTTTTCGAAGTCGTGAGTCCGCACGGCGAGTTCAGCGTCGGCGAAGGCGTCTGCGCCAGCATCGGCGGCCTGGAGCAGGAGAACCATCAGGCTCCCGATCCATCGACTCGATTTCCTGAAACTAGACAGTCCCATATTTCGTCTCGATCTCGATGCCGATGGACTCGAGAAAGGCCGTCGGAAGAACCCCTCCCACACAGACGATCACGGAGTCATTGTCGATCCATTCGGATCCATTGGCGGATTCGATGCAGAGCCGGGAAGGTTCGATTGCTGTGACGTTCGATTCGAACAGGACGCGAAGGCGGCCGGCCCCTGCCTCTGCCTCCACTCGGTCGCGATTCTTTTGTTTCGCCCGATTGAAGGAGCTTCCGCGATACGAGAGCGCGACCTCCGTTTCCGGCTCCCCGGCGATTGCCGCGGCGGCCTCGAGAGCGCTGTCACCTCCTCCGACCACTACGACCCGCTGGCCCTGATATTGGGCGGGGTCGATCATCCGATACACGACCTTGCATAGGTCCTCACCGGGCACTCCGAGCTTCCGTGGGGTTCCGCGGCGCCCGATGGTCAACACAACGGCCCGGGTCCGGTACACCCCACCGGAGCTCTGGACATCGAATCCCCCGTGTCTGCGTTGGATCCCCTCGACGCGCTCCCGGTACCGGATCGGTACCTTCGTCTTCCGTTCTACGTCCTCCCAGAACGCCAGGAGCGCTTCCTTCGTGGTCTCGCGCAACTTGACCTTCCCGCAAAGGGGGAGATCGACGGGTGCCGTCATCACGATCTTGCCACGTGGATAGTGTGCGACCGTTCCACCGAGGGTCTCCTGCTCGAGCGTGACGAAGCGGAGATCATGCTGCATTGCAGCGAGCGACGCGGAAAATCCCGCCGGCCCCGCACCCACGATGACGACATCCAGGTCGGGTCCCTCCGCGATGCCATCGAGTCTCCGAACGGACTCGATCGCCTGCCGGCCCTGTTCGATGGCGTTTCGAATCAAACCCATACCGCCAAGCTCGCCGGCGACGAACATGCCCGCGAGGTTGGTCTGGAATTCCGGGTCTACCGAAGGGATGTCCACCCCGCGGGTCTCGGTGCCAAGCACGAGTGTGATTGCCTCGAAGGGGCAGGAGGTCTTGCACGCACCGTGGCCGATGCAGTTGGCAGGGGTCAGCAGTTCTGCCCTCCCGTCGATGAGTCCGAGCACGTTCTTCTCGGGACATGCCGTCACACATGCGCCGCAACCGAGGCATCGGCTCGCGTCGATCAGCGGATGCAGGGATGCCGGCTCCATCAGGCCATCGCTCATGGCCCGAGCCTGCACCTCTCGGCTGCGACGGTGTCGCCCGGCGCGCACAGCGGCGTACGAGGCCCAGGTCAGGCCGAGCACACCGAGATAAAGCAGGATTGCGAGATCATTCATCGCAGGCGCTCGAGTTTGCGCAAGGACCCGCGGGCATCAGAAGTCGTACCGCACGGCGAAGTTCAGGAAATACCCCCACTCGTCACTGCCGCTCGCAGATCCGGTCGGCAGCATCCAGTCGATTCCGGCCAGGCCGTCCAACGTGAAATCGCCGAGTCGATACTCGAGTCGAATCGATGGGATGAGACTGAAGACATCACTGGTTCCCTGATTCATCCGGTAGCTCCCCATGAGCCGGGCCTTCCCCATGAGTCGGTCCGTCACCGGGATCCGTCCATCCAACGTTGCCGCCACGAGGTCTGCCAGCGAGCCATCGAAGTATCGAAGTCCAAGAACCCCCACCGCGCCGGGCCTCGCAAGGTCATTCGCGATCAACTGGGCGAAATAGGAAAACTCGTATCCGGTCCCCTCGATGGGAGCTTGATCCCCTACGGCCGCGATTCCATCGAGATTCGTGACAGAGAAATCTCCCGCCAACTGGAAGCGATCCGTCAGGTCGTGGGATGCCCCGAGATTGATCGTCAGCAGTTTCGCGGTTCGATCCTCGGCCAGTGATTTCAGGGCACTCGACGAGAGATCGTTCTCCGGGTCTTCGAGAAAGCTCGTGGGAAGCCCGAGTAGGGCATTGCTGGTCGTGATCGTCGGTGCGTTTCGATAGTCGACGAGAGCGTTCAGGAACGTCGATGGATTCGCCTGGAAATTACCTCTCAGCTGGACAGCGTTGAGCGAGAGGAAATAGATGTCGTACTCGATCAGTCCACCGACGAATTGGCCGTCCTGGAAAAACCGGAACTCACCGCCTACCGCTGTGCGGTCCGTCGATCCGTCTGCCACCTGATGGATCGCGTAGATCTGGAGATCAACGGATTCGGCAATCTGCGACGCGTCGAGACTGACGCCGACGAAGTATTTGTCGGTGTCGAATGCCAGATCGGAGGAATCGACGAGAAAGCCACCCACAGCCCCGAGCTCCCAGTGGTCGCCGAGCCTGGCCCCGAGATGAATCCCGTCGTGACGCCCGAGCACTCCAGCGGTACCCCGTGATTGGCGTCCAATCGACGCGGAGAGGCCGCGGGCGGGGTCCACCGCCTCGACGAACATGCGGCTGATACGGGTGGTGCTGCCCCCACCATCGGTGAAGTCGTAGTTGTAACCTCCAGAGAGCACCCCCTGAACCGTGTAGTTCTCGGTTCTGAGACGCATCTGCGTGTACACGTCCGTGTAGAACGACGAATCGGTCGTGATCGCGCCCAGCTCATCCACGTGGCGGACCGCTCGGCGATAGCTGGTGTACAGGGTTCCAAAGGTCTCGAGATCGAGCGGCTGGTACTCCGGCGCCCTCTTCCTGAGGGTTTCGATGGGCGCTGACCGCATCGAGGTGAGAGTGGCCAGGCGTTGGCGCACCCGCTCGGCTCCCTCTCCGGCGGGATATCGCTCGAGGTAGTCCAGATACTCCGCGTGCGCATGAGCAAGCTGCCCGTTTCTTTCACGCGCAAGTCCAAGCCACTCCATCGCGGACGCTGAGTGTTCGTTCTCCGGGAAGGAGAGCACCTTGGTGAAGATCGCGATGGCGCGGTCGGTTTCCCGCGCGGTCATCGCCTCGTGCGCCGCAGACATCATCTCTTCGATCTGATCGAGGTCCGGGGATGCAAGTGCGGCGGTGCCTTCTTCCGGCGGAACCTCGGGTTCCGAGTGAACGCTCGGCTCGATCACTTCGAGAATCACGATTGACAGGCTCGTGGAATCTCCGTCCGGGCGAAAAACGAAGCGAACCGGCCGCAAGAAGCGGATCTCCAGGTGGCTTCGCCCCGGCCCGGGTTGGTAGACGACGCCTTGAACCGGCACTGGCGAGCCGGCGGGGGCCGGAAGCGAATCACTGCCAATTCGCAGCGGCTCATCGCGCGAATCCAGGGTCAGAGGCGACAGGTGCACCCGGACGACATTCCCCTGGTTCGATGGCGAATGTCGCAAGTATCGCATCGGTGTCGTGAAATGGATCCGCATCACCCAGGTTCGATTCCACTCTTCGAAATCGATGCTCTCGAGGACGCCCGCTTCAATGGTTTGGGCGTTCACGGAATCGAACGACTGCGTGAGACTGCAGATCACGGCGGTGACCAGCCCCACGGCAGACAGGCGCCTTACGGCTTTCGCCGAGAATCCCGACCGGCTGGCGCTTTCCATCGGCCGAGGCGACACCCTATATCCGGCAGCGAGCCCGGCAGATCGGATCGAGCCGCGTTCCAGAGCGCGCGAAGGTTGCGTTCGATGACTTCCTCTTCAAGTATCGTGAGAAAGATCGTCAGGATATGTGAGGCATATCACGAGGTGTGATGTGCATTGGTTCGTATAGTCGAATTGAACCGCGCGCATCTGGGCGTTTCATTTGCGATGGACGGAATGGGGCATTCTGCCGCGACACACATGAGTGAATCGGCTCGTTCCGAGAAGGCAATCCTCGTGCCGATCGTCGGCCTCGTGTGCGGCTTCGCCGTATTCTGGGGCTGGCGGGTTCGGGAGGAGATCTACCTGTCTCCAGAATCTGGTCTCGGTTACGCGTGTGGAATCGTGGGGACCGCCCTCATGGGCCTGCTGCTGCTGTACTCGCTGCGAAAACGCGTTCGGGCCATGCGCGATTGGGGACCGATCAAGTATTGGTTCATCATCCATATGATCTTCGGAATTCTCGGGCCCGTGGCCATCCTGTTTCACGCCAATTTCCGGCTTGGATCGATCAACAGCAGTGTGGCGCTCGCATGTGTGCTTCTGGTATCGGCAAGCGGCGTGATCGGCCGCCTGATCTACCCGAAGATCCACCATGGTCTCAGCGGCCGCCGAGCCACCCTCCACGAGCTGCGAACGGATGCCGAGTCTCGTCGCACCGCAATCGGCCTCGCCCTGTCTTCCAGTCCCGAGCTGGCGCATCCCCTGCGGGAGTTCGAGTCCTTCGCCCTCCGCCCGGCCCCTGGCTGGATCCGGGGGATCTGGATTCTTCTCTCCCTGGGCCGCAGGGAGCGTTCCGTCTATTGCCAGGCGTCGCGGATTCTCGAGACCGCGATCGAAACGAAGCAGGCCTCATCGGGTGGGGTGACGGACGGAATCGATCAGGGAGATGCGACGCGGGCGCTTCGATCTTACGTGGCGGCCATTCGAAGGGCCGCGGAGTTCACGGCCTACGAGCGGCTCTTTTCGCTCTGGCACGCGTTCCACCTGCCCTTGTGCATCCTGCTCTTTGCAGCGGCGGCGGTTCACGTCGTTGCCGTGAACCTGTATTGAATGGCGAGAACGTCGTCCTCCGGATCGAATTCGGACCGCGATGCGCGAGGCCGTCTCGCCTGGTGCGCGGTCGTATGGGTCGGATTGGCCGTCCTGGGGCAGTCTCCTGCGGAAGGGATCGACTTCGAGAAACTCGTGATGCCGGGAGACGTGATTCGGGCTCACGCCGATATCGAGGGCGATTGCCGGAAATGCCACCAGCCGTTCCGCGCGACCACGGAAAACGATCTGTGCCTCGACTGCCACACCGATATCGGCGCCGACATTCGAGCGAGGCGTGGGTTTCACGGCCGGGCACCGGAGGTTCCAGACGCCATGTGTCGTAGTTGCCATACGGAGCACGTGGGCCGCGATGCGGACGTCGTGGGCCTGAACCGCGAGACCTTCGACCATGGGCTGACCGATCATGTTCTGCGAGGTGCTCACCGAAGCGTCGCGTGCGATTCGTGCCACGGACTCGGTGCAACCTACCGGGAAGCGCCAGATACGTGCGTGGAGTGTCACCGGGAGGATGATCCCCACGAGGGCAGGATCGAGGGAGACTGCGCCACGTGTCACGTGGAGCGATCCTGGGCGGAGAAGTCCTTTGATCACGCTTCGACGGCCTATCCCCTGGAAGGGAAACATCGGGACGTCGCCTGTTCGCTCTGCCATCCCGGTGACCGCTACGAGGATACGGTGACCGGGTGTGGACTCTGTCATGGGCCCGCCGACGTGCATCGGGGGCGATTCGGCTCGAGCTGCGAGAATTGTCACTCGCCCCTGGGTTGGAACGAGTCGGGCTTCGACCACGGTCGCGATACGCAGTTCTTGCTGGAAGGCAGTCATCGCGACGCAAAATGCGAGTCGTGCCACACGGGCGAGTTCCATCAGCGCGAACTCCCGACCGACTGCAATGCCTGTCACCGGGTGGACGACGTCCATCGGGGAAATCGCGGCACCGACTGCGGCGACTGTCACAGCCCGCGCAATTGGGAAACCGCGACATTCGATCACGACGCCAACACGAAATTTCCACTGCGAGGCGCACATGGGAAGGCGGCGTGCGAGGTCTGCCATGCGGGAGTCCTCCAGAGTCAGCAGCTCGAGACGTCCTGTGGAAGTTGCCACCGCGTTGACGATGTCCACCACGGACAGCAGGGCGACGACTGTCATCGATGCCACGCCGAGACGCGATGGCATGTTGGGATCTCGTTCGACCACGATCTTTCCGCGTTTCCGCTTCTCGGGCTCCACGCGGCCACCGCGTGCGATCAATGCCACATGAGTCCGCGCTTCAAGGACGCCGAGGTGAAATGCGTCCGCTGCCATGCGGAGAGCGACGTCCACCTGGGGCGGCTCGGGCCGTCGTGCGCCCGCTGCCACAATCCCAATGGATGGAAGGTGTGGCGATTCGATCACGATACGGAGACGAGCTTCCCTCTTCGGGAGGCTCATATCGGACTCGACTGTCATTCGTGTCATCGGGTACCGGCCGAGGAAGACTTCAAGCTGTCGAATGATTGCAGCACATGTCATATGAAGGATGACAAGCACCTTGGAGCCTTCGGCAACGACTGTGGGCGCTGTCACACGGAAAATCGTTGGGACGATGTCAGGTCGAGTCGCTGAGGTGCGGCGAATGAAGAGGAATCCCGGAACGCACGGTCGGATGGTGCTCCTGGTGCTGATGGGGATGATCCTGGCTCCGTTCGTGCCGGTAGGCGCCCAGCCGGCCGATGATTTCTCTCATTGGCGCACGGGTTTTCCACTGACCGGCATGCACGAGCGAATCAGCTGCGAGGGCTGCCATTTCGGCGGAGTCTTCCAGTCCACGCCAAAACAATGCGTCGACTGCCACGGCCCGGTGGGTGAGCGGATCGCGGGCGGCAAGCCCACGAACCACATCCCGAGTTCAGACCGCCAGTGCGATGCCGATGTCCGCCTGTGCCAGTGCAGCCGCATCGTTGATGCCGTCGCCGATCATGATCGTCGCCGTTTTGCGAGAGGCCGCTTGCGGCTTAGCATGGTTAGCGACGGGCTGAGC
>JAQBHB010000103.1:0-10002 GCA_032128115.1 Deltaproteobacteria bacterium
CGTCACGCGACCGAGCACGCGTTCGCCGATGGGCTCGATGATCTCGCCGCCCTCCACCATGGCGCTGACGGCGATGCCGTCGGTCGTCCCGCAGTCCGTCGCCCGGACGATCATGTCCTGGGAGACGTCCACCAGGCGGCGGGTCAGGTAACCCGAGTTCGCGGTCTTGAGCGCCGTGTCGGCCAGGCCCTTGCGAGCGCCGTGGGTCGAGATGAAGTACTGGAGCACCGAGAGCCCCTCGCGGAAGTTCGAGGTAATCGGCGTCTCGATGATCTCCCCCGACGGCTTGGCCATGAGGCCACGCATGCCGGCCAGCTGCCGCATCTGCTGGGCGGATCCGCGGGCCCCGGAGTCGGCCATCATGTAGATCGAGTTCAGGCTGGGGATCGTTTGGCTCACGCCCTCTTCGTCCGTGACGACGTCGGTGCCCAGACGCTCCAACATCTGGTTCGCCACCTTCTCCGTGGCATCCGCCCAGATGTCGATCACCTTGTTGTAGCGCTCACCATCTGTGATCAGGCCTTCCTGGTACTGGGACTCGATCTCGGTCACCTCGCCGTTCGCCTCCTCGATGAAGCGCTCCTTGTCCGGCGGGATCTGCATGTCATCGATGCAGACCGAAACGCCCGCGTGGGTCGCATAGCGGTACCCCAGGGTTCTCAGCCGGTCCGCGAGCAGGACGGTGGCCTTGTTGCCCAGACGCCGGTAGCACTGGTCGATCAGCTCACCAAGCGCCTTCTTGTCCATCACCTGGTTGATGATCTCGTACGGAATCTCGTCCGGAACGATCTCGCGCAGGATGATGCGGCCCGTGGCTGTGTCCACCATCTGGCCGCCCATCCGCACCTTGATGGACGCGTGCAGCTCGATCTCGCCCGCGTCGTACGCAATCCGCACCTCGTCGGGGCTCGAGAACCGCATGCCCTCGCCCCTGGCGCCGGGCTGCTCACGGGTCATGTAGTAGCAGCCGAGCACGATGTCCTGGCTGGGGCCGATGACCGGACGGCCGGTGGCGGGACTCAGGATGTTGTTGGTGGACATCATGAGCACGCGGGCTTCGATCTGTGACTCCACCGAGAGCGGCACGTGGACGGCCATCTGGTCGCCGTCGAAGTCGGCATTGAAGGCCGCGCATACCAGGGGGTGCAACTGGATGGCCTTGCCGTCAATCAGCTGGGGCTCGAAGGCCTGCACACCCAGGCGGTGAAGGGTGGGCGCCCGGTTCAGCAGCACCGGGTGCTCCTGGATCACCTCGGCCAGGATGTCCCAGACCTCCGGGTGCTCCTTCTCCACCATCTTCTTGGCGGCCTTGATGGTGGTGACGTAACCGCGCTGCTCGAGCTTCGAGTAGATGAACGGCTTGAACAGCTCGATGGCCATGCGATTGGGCAGGCCGCACTGGTGCAGCCGCAGCTCGGGGCCGATCACGATCACCGAACGTCCCGAGTAATCCACCCGCTTGCCCAACAGGTTCTGGCGGAACCGGCCGGTCTTGCCCTTCAGCATGTCCGAAAGCGACTTGAGGGGCCGCTTGGAGGGCCCGGTGATGACCCGACCCCGGCGGCCGTTGTCGAACAGGGCATCCACAGCCTCCTGGAGCATCCGCTTCTCGTTGCGGATGATCACCTCGGGCGCATTCAGCTCCTGGAGGCGCTTGAGCCGGTTGTTCCGGTTGATGACGCGCCGGTACAGATCGTTCAGGTCGCTGGTGGCGAAGCGTCCACCATCCAGGGGCACCAGCGGGCGCAGATCCGGCGGAATCACCGGAATCACCTCGAGGATCATGTGTGCCGGGTTGTTGCCCGATTCGCGGAAGGCGTCGAGCACCTTGAGGCGCTTGGACACCTTCTTGCGCTTGGCCTCGCTGGTGGCCTCGCGCATCTCGACGCGCAGCCGCTTGCACTCCCCTTCCACGTCCAGCCCCGCCAGCATCTCGCGAACTGCGGCGGCACCAATACCCACCTGGAAGCCCTCGCGCCCGTACTGCTGACGCGCCTCGGCCAGCAGCTCGTCGTTGAGCAACTCTCCAAGCTTGAGGTCGGTCTCGCCCGGGTCGGTGACGATGTGCGACTCGAAGTACAGCACCTTCTCCAGGTCGCGAAGCGAGATCTCCAGGATGTTTCCGATGCGGGAGGGCAGCGACTTCAGGAACCAGATGTGGGCCACCGGCGTGGCCAGTGTGATGTGGCCCATGCGCTCACGGCGCACCTTCGACTGGATCACCTCGACGCCGCACTTCTCGCAAACGACGCCCCGGTGCTTCATGCGCTTGTACTTGCCACAATTGCACTCATAGTCCTTGACCGGGCCGAAGATCTTGGCGCAGAAGAGCCCGTCGCGTTCCGGCTTGAAGGTCCGGTAGTTGATGGTCTCCGGCTTCTTGACCTCGCCGAAGGACCAGTCCCGGATCTTCTCGGGCGCCGCGATGGAGATCCGCAGCGCGTTGAACGCCAACGGATCCTTGGGCTTCTCGAAGAGATTGTAGAGATCGCGCAAGTGGTCCCCCTCGCCTCAGGTCTTGTCTTCGATGAGTTCGATGTCGAGGCTGAGCGCCTGAAGCTCCTTCACCAGCACGTTGAAGGACTCCGGCAGGCCCGGCTCGAGCACGTTCTCACCCTTGACGATCGATTCGTAGATTCGTGTACGGCCGATCACGTCGTCGGACTTCACCGTCAGGAACTCCTGCAGGGCGAAGGCGGCGCCGTAGGCCTCCAGGGCCCACACCTCCATCTCGCCCAGGCGCTGCCCGCCGAACTGTGCCTTGCCGCCCAGCGGCTGCTGGGTCACGAGGCTGTAGGGCCCGATGCTGCGGGCATGGATCTTGTCGTCGGCCAGGTGGTGCAGCTTCAACATGTACAGCACGCCGACCGTCACCTCGGATTCGAACGGATCGCCGCTGCGCCCATCGAAAAGGATGGTCTGGCCCGACTCGGGCAGTCCGGCTCGGGTCAATTCGCTCCGGACCTCGTCCTCCTTGGCCCCGTCGAACACGGCCGTCGCCATGTGGATCCCCTGGCGGATGTCTTCCGCCAGCCAGGGAACCGAACCCTCGGGCATCTGGTCAAGCACCTTGTCGAGACGGGGGTCCCCGTACACCTCGCACAGCTTGGCGCGCAGGGCCTTGGAGTCTCCGTTCTGGTGCTCCGCGAGCATGGCGTCGATCTGCTTGCCCAGGCCGTAGGCGGCCCAGCCCAGGTGGGTCTCCAGGATCTGCCCCACGTTCATACGCGACGGAACGCCCAGCGGATTGAGCACAATGTCCACCGGCGTGCCATCGGTCATGTAGGGCATGTCCTCCTCGGGGAGGATTCGCGAGATCACGCCCTTGTTGCCGTGGCGGCCGGCCATCTTGTCACCCACCGAGAGCTTGCGCTTGATGGCCAGATAGACCTTCACCATCTTGAAGACGCCCGGCGCCAGCTCGTCGCCCTTCTTCAGGCGGGCGATCTTCTCATCGAAGACCGCCTTGATCATCCCCGCCTGCTCATCGACGCTCTCGAAGATCCGATCCACCAACTCCTGGACCTTCGCATCGGTAACCTGGATGTCCCGCCAGCGACGGGTCGGGATCTCGTCCAGGATCGCGCTGGTGATGGTGTCATTGGCGTTGAGCCACTCCACGTTCTTGCGGTCTTCCGCCACCCGGTTGGCGGCGCGCTTGTCGGTGATGACCTCGCGCATCTTGTTCATGGCGCTGTCGCGAATGATGCGGACCTCGTCTTCCTGATCCTTGCGCAGACGCTCGATTTCGGTTTCCTCGATGGCCTGGGCGCGCTCGTCCTTCTCGACACCCCGACGCGAGAACACCTGTGCGCCGATCACCGTCCCGCTGACGCCGGGCGGTACCCGCAGCGAGGTGTCGCGGACATCGCCTGCCTTCTCGCCAAAGATGGCCCGCAACAGCCGCTCCTCCGGAGACAGCTGGGTCTCGCCCTTGGGCGTGATCTTCCCCACCAGAACGTCGTCCGGGCCCACCTCGGCGCCAATGCGGACGATGCCCGCTTCGTCCAGATCGCGTAGGGCCTCTTCGCCCACGTTGGGAATGTCACGGGTGATCTCCTCCTTGCCGAGCTTCGTGTCCCGGGCCACGCACTCGAACTCCTCGATGTGGATCGAGGTGTAGGAGTCGTCCTTCACCACTCGCTCGGAGATCAGGATGGAGTCTTCGAAGTTGTATCCGGCCCAGGGCATGAACGCGACCACCACGTTGCGTCCCAGGGCGAGCTCGCCGCGTTCCGTCGCAGGACCGTCGGCGATCACCTGCCCCCGCTTGACCCTGTCGCCGCGGCGCACGATGGGTTTCTGGTTGATACAGGTGTTCTGGTTCGAGCGCTGGTACTTGATCAGGTTGATGATATCGACGTTCGAACCCGTGCCGTCGTCGTCGGGCTTCACCACGATCCGCGAGGCGTCCACCGACTCCACGCGCCCGTCGCGCTTGGCCACGACGGTGACGCCCGAGTCGCGAGCCACGACCGCTTCCATGCCCGTGCCGATGAGCGGGGCCTGGGTGCGCAGCAGGGGCACGGCCTGGCGCTGCATGTTGGAGCCCATGAGCGCCCGGTTGGCGTCGTCGTTCTCGAGGAACGGGATCAGCGAAGCGGCTACCGACACCAGCTGGTTCGGCGATACGTCCATCATCTGCACTTCGGACGGGGTCGCCATCACGAATTCACCGGCGCGGCGCGACTGCACGGTTTCGCGGGTGTACCTGCCCTTCTCATCGATGGGAGCGTTCGCCTGGGCGATCGCGAGCTTCTCCTCGTCCAGGGCCGACAGGTATTTCACCTCGGCCGTGACCGTGCCGTCTTTCACCACCCGGTAGGGCGTTTCGATGAACCCCAGATCATTGACCCGGGCGTAGGTGGAAAGTGACGCGATCAGACCGATGTTCGGGCCCTCCGGCGTCTCGATGGGGCAGATGCGGCCGTAGTGGGTGGGGTGCACGTCGCGCACCTCGAAGCCCGCACGCTCCCGGGTGAGGCCGCCGGGCCCCAGGGCCGAGAGCCGCCGCTTGTGGGTCACCGCCGACAGCGGATTGGTCTGGTCCATGAACTGGGAGAGCTGGCTCGAGCCGAAGAACTCCTTGATCACGGCCGATACCGGCTTGGAGTTGATCAGATCGTGGGGCATGAGCGTCTCGATCTCCTGGAGTGACATCCGCTCCTTGATCGCACGCTCCATGCGCACCAGGCCGATCCGATACTGGTTCTCGAGCAGCTCGCCCACCACGCGAACACGTCGGTTGCCCAGATGGTCGATGTCGTCGATGCGCTTGCCCGGGTCCATGCCGTTCTTGAGATCCACCAGGTACCGGAAGGCGGCCAGGATGTCGTCCGGCCGCAGCGTGGGCAGCCGACCGAGCGCTATTTCCTCCTTCGGACCGTTGGGACCCGAGGGGTAGAACTCGACCCGCTGTTCGGGATCGAAGCCGAGCTTGTGATTCACCTTGAGACGGCCCACCCGGGATAGGTCGTAGCGCTCCGGATTGAAGAAAAGGTTCCGGAACAGGTTGGTGGCCGTGTCCACCGTCGGCGGATCGCCGGGGCGCAGGCGCCGGTAGATCTCGATGATCGCCTCTTCCTGGGACAGGGTCTTGTCGGCCTGGAGCGTGTCACGCAGGGCCGTGCCGGACGTCAGCGGATCCAGATAGAGCAGCGGGAACTCGAGGATGCCGCGGTTCTTCAGCTCCTCCAGGTTCTCCTCGGTGAGCTCCTCGTTGCACTCCAGGATCACTTCACCGGTGCTCTCATCGACGATGTCGGTGGGCGCCACCCGCTTGACCGAGTCGGCGCGTACCAGATCCTCGAGCCCGACCTGGATCTCCGTGATCCCGGCCTCCACGATCTTTCGCACGGCGGCTGCGGTGAACTTGCGGTCCTTGCGCACCAGCACCGTTCCGCTCGAGTCGCGCACCTCTCGGGTGCAGCGCTGACCCACCAGCAGGTCCGCGACCACATTCTTCGTGATCTTCTTGCCGTCCACGACGATCTGCTCGGACTTGTAGAACTGTTCGAGCAGCTCTTCCGGCGTGTAGCCCAGGGCCTTGAGCAGCACCGTCCCGAAGATCTTCCGGCGGCGGTCGATCCGGGCGTAGAGCAGGTCCTTGTGATCGAACTCCAGATCGAGCCACGAACCCCGGTACGGGATCACGCGGCAGGAATAGATCTTCTTGCCCGCGGCGGTGACGGTGGTGGACGTGCTCGTGTCGTAGAAGATCCCCGGTGAGCGGTGCAACTGCGACACGATCACGCGTTCGGTGCCGTTGATGATGAAGGTGCCGTTCTCGGTCATGATCGGGATCTCCCCGAAGTAGACCTCCTGCTCCTTCACATCGCGGATCGCCTGGGACCCTTCCGTGTCGTCCCAGGCCACCAACCGGATCGTCACCTTGAACGGCGCCGCGTAGGTCATGCCCCGCTGCAGGCATTCCTGGACGTCGTACTTCGGCTCCTCGAGCGTGTAGCCGACGAACTCCAGGGACGCGGTGTCGTTGAAGTCCTTGATCGGGAAGACGGAGTTGAACACCGCCTGAAGCCCGACGTTCTCGCGCTTCTCCGACTCCACGTGGGTCTGGAGGAAGCGCTCGAAGGTCTGCTTCTGGATCTCGATCAGGTCCGGGATCTCGAGGATCGAGGGCATCTTCGAGAAGTCCTTGCGAATTCGCAGTGCGTTTTCCGAGGTCACAGTCGTTGTCACGGGCTCGTCTCGCCTCCGAGTCGAAGTGGCGATGCGGGCGCCCCCCTCCATGGCGGGCGCTCAACAACGGAATCCCTACTTGACGTCGACCTGTCCGCCTGCGCCTTCGATCTTCTCCTTGATCTTCGCCGCCTCGTCCTTGGTTACGCCTTCCTTGATGGCACTGGGCGCACTCTCCACGAGTTCCTTGGCTTCTTTGAGGCCCAACCCCGTGATGGCGCGGACCTCCTTGATGACCTGGATCTTCTTGTCGCCCACCGCCACGAGCAGGACGTCGAACTCGTCCTTCTCCTCGGCGGCGGCGGCCGGCGCTCCGCCACCCGCGGCCACGGCCACCGGCGCGGCGGCCGAGACGCCCCACTTGTCCTCTAGAAGGGTCGCGAGCTCTGCCGCCTCCATCACCGTCAGGCTCGACAGCGAGTCCACGATCGTATTCAGATCAGCCATTTCTCTTCGTCCTCATCTTCGCCCGATCGTTCGCCGAATCGGGCAGGTTCGGGCGGAGGGGGCTCCGCCAGATTTCAAAAACCTACGCCCCGTCCTGCTGGCGGCCTCGGGCCGCCAGCACGCGGGCAATCTGTCCAGCGGGCTCGGACACGAGCCGCACCAGCTTCGTGGCGGGCCCCTGGATCAGGCCCACCAGTTTCGCGCGCAGAACATCCAATGAGGGCAGGGTCGCCAGTGTGGCGATCTCTGCCTGCTCGACCGGATGGCCCTCCAGCAGGCCGCCCCGGAGTTCGAAAGCCTCGTTCTCCTTGGCGAACTCCACCAGGATCTTGGCCAGGCCCACCGGATCGCTGTACGACAGCGCCAGCGCCGAGGGGCCCTGGAAGTGGTGGGCCACCTCCGCTGCGGGCGTGTCGACGCAGGCCAGACGCAGCACCGTGTTCTTCACGACGCGATATTCGTAGTTGCCATGGCCTTCGCTGCGGATGCGCCTGCGCAGCTGGTTCACCGCCTCCACACCGACACCGCGGTAGTCGGCCACGTACATGCAGGTGGCGCGGCCGAACTTCTCCTTCAGCTCCGCGATCTGCGACTCCTTCTGTACCCGGGTCAGCAAGACTCCTCCTACGCCGCCACGGCGGCGGACGCGATATTCGGGTCGATGCGGATGCCCGGTCCCATCGTCGTCGAGATCGCGATCTTCTTGAGATACACACCCTTGCTGGCGGTGGGCTTGGCCTTCACCACCACGTCGAGCAGGGCGCTTGCGTTCTCCACCAGCTGGGTGGAATCGAACGAACGCTTTCCGATGGATACGTGGATGATCCCCGCCTTGTCCACGCGGTACTCGACCTTGCCGGCCTTGTTCTCGCTGACGGCGCGGCCCACGTCCATGGTCACCGTGCCGAGCTTGGGGTTCGGCATCAGCCCGCGGGGACCCAGGATCTTTCCCAGCCGGCCCACCACGCTCATCATGTCGGGCGTCGCGATCACCCGTTCGAAGTCGAGCCAGCCCTCGGACTGGATCTTCTTGGCCAGCTCCTCACCGCCCACATGGTCGGCGCCAGCCTCGCGGGCCTCGATCTCCTTGTCTCCCTTGGCAAACACCACCACGCGTGTCTGCTTTCCGGTGCCGTGGGGCAGCACGATGGCGCCTCGCACCATCTGGTCGGCGTGCTTCGGATCGACGCCCAGGTTGATGGCCAGATCGACGCTCTCGTCGAATTTCGGTGCGGGGAACGCCTTCAGCAGATCCACCGCCTCGGCCAGGCCATAGAGCTTGTCGCGCTCGAACTGCTGCCCCGCAGCCCGGAATCGCTTGCTGTTTCCCTTGGACACCGCGCTAGCCCTCCACCACATCGATGCCCATGGAGCGAGCGGTGCCCTCGACGATCCGCGCCGCCATTTCCAGGTCGTGGGAGTTCAGGTCCGGGCGCTTCAGCTCGGCGATCTCACGAACCTGGCTGGCCGTCACGGTTCCCACCTTCGTGCGATTGGGCTCGCCGGAGCCCTTCGCGATCTTGGCGGCTCGCTTGAGCAGCACGGCCGCCGGCGGCGTCCTCAGCTCGAAGGTGAACGACCGATCGGCGTAGATCGTGATCACCGCCGGGATGATGAGTCCCGCCTTGTCCTGTGTCCGGGCATTGAAGGCCTTGCAGAACTCCATGATGTTCACGCCGTGCTGACCCAGGGCAGGCCCCACCGGCGGCGAGGGATTCGCCTGTCCCGCCGGACACTGCAACTTGACGATTGCCACGACCTTCTTCGCCACGCGCTGCTCCTACGCCTTCTCGACGTTCGTGTAGTCAAGCACCACCGGCGTGGCGCGACCGAAGACGTGCACCATCACCCGCAGCTTCTCCTTCTCGGGCATGACCTCGTCTACGTAGCCGGAGAAGTTCGCGAAGGGACCGTCCACGACGCGCACGTTCTCGCCTTCGTCGAACAGGATCTTCGGCTTCGGCTTGGCCGCCCCCTCCTTGATCTGCTGGGTCATGCGGGCGACCTCCTCGTCGGAGATCGACGGCGGCGTCTTGTCGCCCCCCACGAAGCCAGTGATCTTCGGCGTGCCCCGCACCACGTGCCATGTCTCGTCGTTGAGCTCCATCCGAACCAGGATGTAACCCGGAAAATACTTGCGCTTCGAAGTGCGCTTCTCGCCCTTGACCATCTCCACGACGGTCTCCTCGGGGATCAACACTTCTTCGAATTTGTCCTCCATCCCCATGGACTTGGCCCGATCCAGAAGCGCCCGCATGGCCTTCTGCTCGTGCCCCGAATAGGTATGGACGATGTACCACTGCTTCGACATCGATCTCCCGGGCTGCGTCTTCGACGCGCCGATCAGGGCAATACCATTCGGACGAGCTGCCCGAGAATCAGATCGACCAGACTCAGGACCCCCGTGAGGACGGCCACGACGATCACCACGCCAATGGTCCCAGCCACCGCCTCCTTGCGGGTCGGCCACGTGACCTTGCGAAACTCGGTCCGCACCTCCAGCAGGAACTGCTTCGAATCGCCGTACCAACCCGCCGGGTTCGCCGAACTCCGCTCGACCGTGTTTGCCACCCTTGCCCCTCTCGACGCTGGCAGGCGCGGAGGGACTCGAACCCCCAACCCCCGGTTTTGGAGACCGGTGCACTACCAGTTGTGCTACGCGCCTTCGGGATCGCCCTCGACGCACGCCGCGAGGCCCGCGTCGGCAGCATCACCCCGCTACTCGATGATCTCCGATACGACGCCAGCGCCCACCGTGCGACCGCCTTCGCGGATCGCGAAACGCAGCTCCTTGTCCATCGCGATCGGCGTAATCAGTTCCACCACCATTTCCACGTTGTCTCCCGGCATCACCAT
>JAQBHB010000104.1:0-3735 GCA_032128115.1 Deltaproteobacteria bacterium
CTCGACCAGACGCTTGCCGCCGCCGGCCTCGACCAGACGCTTGCCGCCGCCGGCTTCGATCAACCCCCGCGGTTTCTCGCCGGCAGCCTGCTCGGCTCGTGCCTTGGCGGGTGCCCGACGATTGGACGGCCCGCCGGTAGCCATCGCGGCCTCGGCGGCGATCTTCTCGCGCGTCGCCGACAGCGACGGAACCATGTCGCCCTTGTACACCCACACCTTGACCCCGATCGCTCCGACCGTGGTGCGGGCGGTGGCGATTCCGAAGTCCACGTCGGCGCGCAGAGTGGTCAGCGGAACCCGGCCCTCGCGATACCACTCGCGACGACCCATCTCGGAGCCGCCCAGGCGCCCGGAGCACTGGATACGGATCCCGCCGGCACCGAATTTCATGGTGGAGGTCACGGCCTTCTTCATCGCCCGCCGAAAGGCCACGCGCCGCTCCAGCTGGAGGGCCACGTTCTCGGCCACGAGCTGGGCGTCGAGCTCCGCCTTCCGGATCTCCTTGATGTTGATGAAGATCTCCTTGTGCTCGGAAACCTGGGACAGCTCGGTCCGCAGCGCCTCCACCTCGGCGCCGCGCTTTCCGATCAGGATCCCCGGGCGCGCAGTGTGGATGTTCACCACCACCTTGTCGCCGGTTCGGTCGATGATCACCTTCGAGATCCCAGCGTGGAAGAGCTTCTTCTTGATGAAGTTCCGGATCTTGATGTCCTCGTGGAGCTGTTCCGCATACCGGCGCTCCGCGAACCAGTTGGACTGCCAGCCGTACAGCGTGCCCAGTCGGAATCCGTAGGGATGTACTTTCTGTCCCAATCTGCTCTCCGTTAATGCTCTGCCAGGACGATTTCTACGTGGCTCGTCCGGCGTTGGATCCATGCGGCGCGTCCCTGGGCCCGCGCGCGAATTCGCCACATGCTGGGTCCCTGATCCACGAGGATCCGACCCACGATGAGGTTGTCCACGTCCATTCCGGCGTGGTCCCGATTGTTCTTCTCCACGGCGTTCGCCAGCGCCGAGCGCACCAGCTTCGCCAACGGTTTTGCGAAGCGCTTGGGCGACAGGTCGAGGATGGTCAGAGCATCTTCTACGCCCTTGCCGCGAATCTGGTCGGCCAGCAGCCGCGCCTTCTGGGCGCTGACCCGGTAGTTGTTGAGTTTCGCGCTCGATTCCATCAGCTGATCTTCACCTTGCGAGACGACGCATGCCCCGTGAACTTTCGTGTCGGAGAAAACTCTCCCAATCGGTGACCCACCATGTTCTCGGTCACGAAGACAGGGACGAAGAGCTTGCCATTGTGCACGTGGAAGGTGAGCCCCACGAACTCGGGCGTAATCATCGAGCGCCGCGACCAGGTTCGGATCACCTGCTTGGAGCCGGAGCGGAGCAGGCGATCCACCTTGCGCTGCAGGCTCGAATCGACGAACGGGCCTTTCCTCAGCGAGCGCGTCATCTACTTCTTTCCCCGGCGCTTGACGATGTGCTTCATCGAGCGCCGTTTCTTCCGGGTTTTGTGACCCTTGGTGGGCTGTCCCCAGGGCGTACAGGGATGGCGCCCGCCGGACGACTTTCCCTCGCCTCCCCCCATGGGGTGGTCTACGGGATTCATGGCGACGCCTCGCACGTTGGGGCGAACGCCCCGCCAGCGGTTGCGCCCCGCCTTGCCGATCGTGCGGTTCTCGTGATCGGGGTTCCCGACCTGCCCGATCGTGGCCATGCAGCGCACGTGGATCAGGCGAAGCTCGCCGCTGGGCATGCGAAGGGTGGCGTACTGACCCTCCCGGGCCATCAGCTGCGCGCTGCCACCAGCGGCGCGCACCAGCTGGGCGCCCTTCCCGATCTTGACTTCAATGGCGTGGACCACGGTTCCCAGCGGAATATGGGAGAGGGGCAACGCGTTTCCGGACTGGATCTCGGATCCGACGCCCGACATGACCGTGGCACCCACCGCGAGCCCACCGGGCGCGATGATGTAACGCTTCTCGCCGTCGACATAGTGAAGCAGGGCGATATTGGCGGAGCGATTCGGGTCGTACTCCACTGCGGCCACCTTCGCCGGAATCCCCACCTTCTCACGGCGAAAATCGATCTTGCGGTAGCGGCGCTTGTGCCCGCCGCCGCGATGCCACGAGGTGGTGCGGCCATGGGAGTTCCGCCCGCCGGTCTTGCTGACCTGTCCATCCAACAGGGAGCGCTCGGGCTTCGAGCGCGTGATCTCCTTGAAATCGGAGACGCTCATCCCGCGTCGTCCCGGGGACGTCGGTTTGTAGTTCCTGACCGCCACGCCTCTAGACTCCCTCGTAGAACTCGATCGACTGGCCCTCAGCCAGACGGACGATCGCCTTCTTCCACTCGGGCTTGCGGCCCGCGTACTTGCCAACCCGACGCAACTTGCGCGGCATGCGCATCGTCCGGACCTCTAGCACCGAAACCTGGAACAATTGCTCCACCGCCTGCCGGATCTCGTGCTTGTTGGCACGGGGATCAACAGCCAGGGTCACGACGTTCTGCTCCTCGCGGCCGATGTTGCTCTTCTCGGTCACGACCGGCTTTTGAATCACCTGGTAGAGGTTCACGCCGACGCTCCCTTGGCTTCCCCTGCCGCCTCGCCGCGCTTGCGTTTCTTCAGGCGCTCTTCGATCGTGGCCAGGGCCAGCTTCGAAATCAGGAGCCTGGAATGACGCAGTACGTCGTAGACGTTCATGCCCTCCACCCGCAGCACCGTCACGCCCGGGAGATTCCGGGCGGAGCGCTCCACATGGGGGTTGGGCGCATCGATCACGATCAGCACGCCCTTGTCCGGCAGTTCCAGAGTCTTCAGGATTTCGACCATACGCCGTGTCGAGTATCCGTCCACCGCGATCTCGTCGACGACGGTGATCGCGCCCTCCTTCATCCGCAGGGACAGGGCACTGCGAAGGGCCGCCTTGCGCATCTTCTTGGGAAGCGAGTGGGCGTGGGAGCGGGGCACCGGGCCGAACACCACGCCACCCCCAGCCCACTGGGGCGCGCGGATCGTCCCCTGGCGGGCGCGGCCCGTGCCCTTCTGGCGCCACGGCTTGACTCCGCCACCCGAGACCCCGGCGCGGTTCAGGGTGCTGTGGGTGCCGCGATGGCGCTTGGCCAGCTGCCGGCGCACTTCGGCGTGAAACAGGTGGGGTTTCACCTGGGCCTCGAAGACCGCCGGGTCCAGGTCCACCGACCCAGCCTTCTTCTTTTCGATCGTGACGATATTGAGCTGCGCCATGCCCCTGCCTAGAGCTTGATCTCCACGTCAACACCCGCCGCCAGCTCGAGCTTCATGAGCGCATCCACCGTCTGCGGCGTCGGATCGAGAATGTCGATCAGACGCTTGTGGGTGCGCACTTCGAACTGCTCGCGCGACTTCTTGTCGATGTGGGGTCCCCGAAGGACCGTGTACTTGTTGATGGAGGTCGGCAAGGGGATCGGGCCGGCGACGCGCGCACCGGTCCTCACCGCCGTGTCGACAATCTCCCCGGCACTCTGATCCAGAAGCTTGAAGTCGTAGGCCTTCATTCGGATCCGGATCTTCTGTGCGTTCACGTCAGCCATCTACCGATCCCTCTCGCGGCTCCGCCGCTACTCGATGATCTCCGATACGACGCCAGCGCCCACCGTGCGACCGCCTTCGCGGATCGCGAAACGCAGCTCCTTGTCCATCGCGATCGGCGTAATCAGTTCCACCACCATTTCCACGTTGTCTCCCGGCATCACCAT
>JAQBHB010000105.1:0-32879 GCA_032128115.1 Deltaproteobacteria bacterium
AATTCACTCATCGACCACTGGCCACTCGCGTAGTCGCGATAGAAATGCTGACGCTGCTTCTTCGTGTCGGTTTCCATCCAGGGCATCCTTTCGTGTAAAGGATGTGCCCGGACTTTTGTAAACCATCAACCCGACCGTTCAGCCAGTGCGACGCGAAACGATCCGTAGTCGCCATCGAACCGGTGAATCGAGAAGACCTTCTTGAGCCGCTCCGGAAAGCCCGAGCGATCGACGAAACGCCGAAACAGCTCGATTCCCCCGTATTCGCTGAGCTCCTCGTCACTGAAGACGATCGGGAGATCGCCATTGACACCCCCGCGAATCGAGTCTTTCCTTATTCTCGCGAATGTGGCCCTTTCGGTGGAGGAAGTTTGGTGGCTCTTTCTTCCGTACCACCGTCGGGGCCACTTTCAATTCGGGCGTTTCACCCCAAAGAAGTATTTCGATTCAGGGCTAGGTCGCCATCGGAACCGTGTCGGGATGGGAAGTGGGAGTGTCCGGCATCTGCTGAATCAGCCAGTCCTGCGCCTGAGCGGGGCCCGAGGCCGGCACCGGATCGGCGCTTGCCAGAACGATCGGGCCGAGACGCTCCGCGACGCCACCAGTTCCAGCGCGCTGGTCATGGTCGCCTTTCTCGAAGCGCTGCCAGACTCGAATCGCTGCCAGACGCCTGCGTCTCGTCCTGTGAGTGTATTGACGCTGACCGAGCACGATCCACACGGCGCCGGTACCCATTTCCGTCGTTCGCCCAACGGCAGAGCAGATCGAAGCCGGATCTACTGCTTGTCGATCGAGATGGCGAGGGCCCGGGTGAGGGTCACGGAGACCTGCTCCCCGGTGTTCACCTTCTCGAGGTCGATATCGTCTCCCACCTTCAGGGTGCGCTCGCCACCGCTGGGAACATCGAGCGTCACGCTACGCGTCTTCGCATCGACCGCCTTCACAACCGCGCGAAGCTGGATCTGCTCCGCCATCACGGCACCCGGCGTCCCGCCCGGAGGCGCGCTGGACACGGCTACGATCTCGGAAGCGCCCGGCTCGGTATCCGCCACGGGAGCAATCGCCAGCGCGATGGACTCGATATAGGTGGCGGCCACCGGGTCGCCCACCGCGATCTGGTCGAAGTTGGGGGCGTCCTTCGGGGCCACGATCGAGACCTGTCGGCCCTGCGTCCCCTCCACGACGACAGTCCGGGTCGCCGCGTCGATCGAGATGACCGTCCCCGTGAGATTGATCTCCTCGCCGATCATCACTGCGCCATCGGCGCTGTTCTCGTGGTGCTCGGCCGGCGCGGAGCCCGGCATCAGCAGGGCAGCCCCGAGCAGGGTGGCGGGTCCGAAACGTCCGGAGAGTCGAGTCATCATGGGGAGTCCTCACTGGCTAGCCTGGCTAGACCTGGCTAGATCTGGCTAGACGGGGTTGGTAGACGGGGCGCTCGTCGCCCGCCGGGAACCATATCACGTGCGGAACGATCAGGGTTTCGGGGTCGTGGGCTTCGCGATCACTTGACGGGCAGCGGCGATTCGCCAAGCGCGGCACACTCCCGGAAATCGGCCTGAGCGGGGGATTCCCACCTCGCCGAGTCCAGAAGTGAAGGAAGCTCCTCTATGCGCCAGCTCCGCAACGGGCTCCTGGCTCTGATCGGCCTCGGGTTCGTGATACAGCTCGTTCCCTACGGGCGAGACCACGAGAATCCCGAAGTGCTTCGGGAACCCGATTGGGATCGTCCTCGGACCCGAGAACTCTTCTTCCGCGGCTGCAAGGACTGCCACAGCAATCAGACGGAGTGGCCGGGGTACAGCTTCGTGGCTCCGGTCTCGTGGCTCGTGCAGCGCGACGTCCACGAGGGCCGTTCGCACTTCAATGTCTCCGAATGGGGCCGCGACAAGAACCACGGCGATGAGGCGGCCGAGAACGTCCGAGAGGGGGAGATGCCGCCGTGGTTCTATCTGCCGGCCCACCCCGAGGCGCGACTCTCAGACTCGGAGCGAGAAGCGCTTATCGCGGGCCTGGTCGCCACGTTCGGCGAGGAGGCACATCACGAGGAGCACCGCGATCATAGCCACTGAGGGCGATCCGTCGGGGTCCGCGTTCCCCGGAGAGCAGGATCAGGACGAGTCTGTGCTCCGCAGCCTGTCCAGGGCGTGGGCGAGAACCATCCGGGCCGATGCCTCGAGGTCGACGTTGTCGATGACGAGCATTCCGCGCCGCTCGGCTTCTTCGATCAGGTGGCGTTGGATCGCGAGAATTGCCTCGAAGTTGTCGAGGTAGCGGTGCGCCTGGCGTTCTCGCTGTCCCGAGGCGCGTATCTGGAGGCGATCCCGGAGAACCGATTCGTCGAGGGTGGCGACTACGCACAACACAACCACGGCTCGTCCCGAGTAGCGTTCGATATCGATCACACCGGGGAGAAGCGACACTCCGTCGATAACGAGGTTCGCGCTCTCTTCGACCGCTCGATCCAGGGAGGCTCTCACGCCGACCGCCACGGAGGCAGCCTGGGCGCGGAAGCCGTCGAGCACGCTGACCGCGGTTCCGCTCATCTGCCCCAGCAACTGATGCGCGTCATAGGAGGAGGCGTGGATCGAGGGCACGAGATCGGGGGAGATCATGAGGCGCATGATCTGCCGAATCGAATCCGTCGAGACCAGGCGCCCGATTCCCAGTCTGCGTGCCACCTCCAGGGCGAGGGTCGTCTTGCCCACGCCGGACGTCCCGCCGAGCAGTAGAAACACCGGCGTCTCTGGCTCCTGGTAACGCCGCCACACCAGGTAGCGTTGCGCGGCCTCGTCGCCCGCCTGCCTGAGCAAGACACGATGAGCCACGGATCGCAGCGCGGTGCGGTCGATCTCGTGCACGGCATCCCGGACCAGCTCCTGCTCGATCCCGCGGGCAACCAGGAAGGCGTCGCGAGGTTCGATCCCCGCGGCCGACAGCGATTGCGCCAGGATGCCTTTGGAAAAGGGCACGCTGGTCCCCGCCCCCGAGACCTGGATGCCGAGGTCGGGCAAGCCCTCCTGGTCGTCTGGGTCGTAGCCCAGGATGTCGCGCACGGCTTTGGCGAGTTCGTCGCGCTGTACTCGAGCCTCGCCACGAAGCCGGAGTTCGATCTGACGAGCCGCGGTATACGCGATCGTGAAGGCAACCCCTCGCTTCACCAACGAGTGAACGAGGATCCCCGGCATGAAGGGAGGAGCCTCAGGTCCGTCGCCCACGAGGGTTGGCAGGGGCTCTTCTGCGAGCCAGGGGGCCTCTGCGTCGGCTTCGGTGGTCATGAGGCGATTGTCCCCATCGAAGGTCGACTTTCATGCATGGCCTCGGTTGCTTCTTGCGGTAGCCCAGCGAGAACGGGCCGCTGGACGGCGCCGGCGGACGGGCGAAGGCTCAACGTGCGAAGCGGAAGGGAGCTTCCGGCCGGAGGAATCACGTTGGATGTACCTCTGAGCAGGGACAGGCTCACCAGGCGGGCCAGAGAAGAGAGCATCAGGATCGCGGTGTAGGCAACGGGCGTCTCCCCGAGAGCCCGAAGAACCATCGCCCCGAGAAGGCTGCCTCCCGCGATGGCCGCGGCATTGACCAGATTGTAAGCCGAAAGCACGCTGGTTCGCGATTGCTGCGGAATGTGTTCGAAGAACGAGAGCAGAGTAGCCAGTTCGAAGGCCGCCCACGCGGCCCCAGCAACCAGCTGCAGGCCAAGGAGCCAGAGGAACGAATCGGAAACCAGCCACAGGATCGGAAGGGGTACGATCCCGATGCTCCCGATCCACAGGATGCGCCGGGTACCCACGGCGCGTGCCATCTTCCCAAGCGCGGGCAGCACGGCGATGCGGGCGAGGAAGGCGACGCCAGTCAGCAGTGCAAACTCTGCGTAGTCGAGGCCGAGCGGGCCGAGCATGTACGGCACGAAGTAGGGCGCAGCGATCCAGACACTCACCTGGAAGGCAACGAGATAGGCGAGCAATCTGCCGTGGCCGTCGCGTGCCACGTGTTCTCGAATCGCAGGCAGGGAGATGCGTGTATCTCCGATTGGAACGGGTTCGGACTCACTGTGACGTGTCAGGAAGACGACCGAGGCAGCACGCGCAGTCAGCGCGACTGTGAAGGCCCAGGCATAGGTTTCAACGCGGTCATCACCGCCGCCGCCGCCGCGTTGGAGCAGCAGCGCGCCGAGCGCCAATCCCGCGAGCAGGGCGCCCTGGGACCAGCGCGATCGACGAGCGAAGAACCTCGCTCGCAGCGGCGCGGGAACCAGGATTCCCGCCCACGTATTCCACGCTGGCCCGGTGGCCATGCCAAGTCCCCAGTAGAGGGCGACGGCCACGTAGAGCGCGGCGGGCGGCATTGCACCCGCGAGTGCACCCGCGGCCAGCGGCACGAATGTGGCCGCCTGGAGTGCGGCACAGAGCACGACCCATCGCTTGTGCGATCCGAGCCAGCCGACAGCCGCGGGCGTCACGAGCTGAAGTAGCGCACCGACCAGCATGGGGACGGTTGCGACCAGCCCCGCCGAGATGTCTCCGAAACCCAGGGCCAGCGCGAAGGGAGCAAAGTAGAACTCACCCACGCCCACCATCAGGCTGAACGTGAAGCCCTCGGCCAGCATGGCGCGGAGATCCGAGCGCAGGCGCTGTCCGCGAATCGGCGACGGGCTCGAGGCCACGCTGGACTCTCCATGTTGGCATCGGGTATGAGCGGAGATTTGCGTGCCCGCGGTGATCGGTGGAGCTCGGATTTCACCCGACCTGGGGCTATGGGTCAGCGCTCGTCTGCCGTCGCAACCTTTCGACCGCGGGCCCCGACGTAACGTGCCCTGGGGCGGTAGATGCGATTGTTCTCGTACTGCTCGAGTATATGCGCGCACCAACCTGCGATTCGGCTCGCTGCGAAGATCGGCGTGAACAGATCCGCAGGAATTCCGAGCGCCGTGTAGACGCTGGCGGAGTAGAAGTCGACATTGGGAATGAGACCCTTGCGATCGGCCATCCAATCCTCGATCCGGGCGCTCATCTCGTAGAGCTCCGGGCGTCCGATCGAGCGGGTCAAACGCTCGCTCATCTGTTTGAGGACCTTGGCACGTGGATCGCCCTCTTTGTACACCCGGTGGCCGAAGCCCATGATCTTGGCACCCGCACCGATCTGCTGGTCGAGGTACCTCTCCAGGCGATCGGGGGATCCGATCTCCACGAGCATCTTCATCACTGCTTCGTTCGCACCGCCGTGGAGTGAGCCTTTGAGCGTACCGATCGCCGACATTACCGATGAATAGAGCCCCGATAGCGTGCTTGCAGTGACGCGCGCCGAGAAGGCCGAGGCATTCAGCTCGTGATCGGCGTGCAGGACCAGACAGACGTCGAGGTCGCGAACATGCTGCGGGTCCGGCTCGCTGCCATGGATTCCCCGTAGCAGGTTCCAGGCGAGGGAATGGGAAGCCAACGGCTCGAGGGGCCAGCAGCCCGTTCGCGCGCGATGAAAGGCGCCGATGGTGGTTCCGATGCGGGCGGTCAGTCGGATCGCCTTGCGCAACGTCTCGGCCCGGCCGAGTTGATTCGCGTCGGGGTCATGGAGTGCGAGCCCCGCGACGACGGCGTGCAGGAAGTCCATGGGGTGCACGTTCTTGGGAAGGCCGAGCAGCCACATGCGCATCGAAGGCGGCAGCGCCAGAGCGTCTCCCAGCTGTTCGCGCAGAGTCGCGAGCTGGGTCGGGTTTGGCAGCTCGCCATGCCAGAGAAGATGGACCGTTTCCTCGAAGCTGGCGTTCTCCGCGAGGTCCTCGATGGTGTACCCGCGGTAGAGGAGTTTGGTCCCGTCGATCGTGCTGATGCTGCTCGAGCAGGCGACGATTCCTTCGAGTCCCTTGTCGATGGCGATGTCCAGGATCTTGCCGTCGGTCATGCTTGTAGCCGCATATCTCGGGCACTTTCGCTCGGGAGCCTTCTCTGGGATTGTACGGCTCCAGAATCGAGGGAGGCGACGGCTCGCTCCTGCGCCGCCTCGAGAATGCATCGGAGCAGAGCTGGTCGAGCGCCGAGCGGAGGCGTTCGATGGTTTCGAGATCCTCGGGATTGAACGTCCCCTGTCGCTTGACGGAGTCGGGAAGCGATGGGTCCGCCGTCGGTCTTCAGGTAGAGCGCGTTGAAGAGCGTGCGCCACCAGTCGGAGGGGAGGTGGCGTTCCAGACCGATCACCGGTCCGAGGGTCGGACGTCCCGCTTCGCGATTCTTCATGTATGGGCCCGGTACCCTTCCGCTACCGGGACCGGGTCTGCGCCTACAGGACCCCGTGCCCGCCAGCCGTGTCAGCTGCTGGCGTTGTTTACTCGATCCGGTACGGCGCGCAAGACCCGGGTCGTCCCGAAAAATGCCCCACTGGCTTGCGCCGCGGCGCCGGGGACATAGCCTCAAGCCCCGCTGGGAGAGGCACCTTGAGCGAACCTGAAGTCGAGAGCGCTCGATCCGATTCGCCCGCCTGGGAGCGGCTGGCCGGCCTCGCCCTTGCTTCGGATCGGGAGGGCCTCGCGAGCGAGCTCGATGCCCTTTCCGAGGCGGAGCGGATCCACGCCTTCGGCAGGATCTCCATCGAGGACCGCGGTCGCGTGCTTGGCTTGCTCGATCCGGGGCGAGCGGC
The DNA here is from genome assembly GCA_032128115.1 of Deltaproteobacteria bacterium. Classification (GTDB taxonomy): domain Bacteria; phylum Myxococcota_A; class UBA9160; order UBA9160; family SMWR01; genus JAQBHB01. The sequence continues at coordinate 6,625 of JAQBHB010000105.1, forward strand.
CCGCCTGTTGGAGTCGGTTCCGGACGTCTACGCGGGACAGGCGGTCGGGGAAATGGAGCCCGCCGCCGTCGCAGACATCGTCGAAGAGCTGCCGAGCAACGAGGGGGCGGACCTGCTCGGCGAGCTCGGGGCGGAGGCCGCAGAGGCGATCCTCGCCGAGACCGAAAGCGGGGTCGCCGCCAACGTCCGGAGCCTCCTCCAGTACCCGCAAGACACCGCGGGCGGCCTGATGATCACCGAGTACGTCGTGGTTCCCGAGTCGGGGACGGCCCAAGATGTGATCGACCACATGCGTGAGGAGGTCGAGCGCTACGCGGACTACCCGGTGCAGTACGTATACGTGGTGGGAGCGAGTGGTGAGCTAAACGGTGTGCTCCCGCTACGCGATTTGCTGCTTGCCCGCCGCGCTCGCACCGTTGCGTCGCTCATGACGCGCGCCCCGATCTCGGTGAGGGCATCGACGCCGCTCCAGGAGGTGCTCGACGTCTTCGTGAGCCACCACTACGTGGGCGTGCCGGTGGTGGATGACTCCGACATTCTCGTCGGCGTACTGTTGCGCGAGGACGTCGACGAGGCGCGCGCGGACCGTTCCGACGCGGACGCACTCAAGGCTCGAGGCATCGTAGGTGGCGACGAGGTGCGCACCCTGCCACTCATGCTCCGCTCCCGCAGACGTCTTGCCTGGTTGTCGATCAACATCGTGTTGAACGTCATTGCGGCCAGCGTGATCGCCCTCTACGAGGACACCCTTCAGGCAGTCATCGCGCTCGCCGTCTTCCTTCCCATCATCTCCGATATGAGCGGTTGCTCCGGGAATCAGGCGGTAGCGGTGAGCCTGCGCGAACTCGCCCTCGGCGTGACGAAGACAGATGAGATCGCGCGAGTGCTGTTCAAGGAATCTGCGCTTGGCCTCGTGAACGGCGCGGTGCTCGGTGTGCTGATTGGCGCGGTGGCCTGGGCCTGGAAGGGAAACGCGGCCCTGGCTCTGGTCGTAGGGACCGCCCTCGCCTTGAATACGGTGCTCGCGGTCTGCATCGGAGGTGCGGTGCCGCTGGTGCTCCGCCGGGCAGGAGTGGATCCGGCCCTGGCGTCGGGGCCGATGCTCACTACCATCACCGATATGTGTGGCTTCTTCATGGTCCTGAGCTTCGCCACCCTGGCGCTGTCGCGCTTGACGATCTGAACGTGTCGGCAGGGCCAATCAGATCACATCTTCTTCTTTTTCAGCGGGCGAAAACGCGGGATCGCCAGATCCGCGCTCATGTCTTCCCAGACGAGTTCGACGGGCAGTCCTATCCGGAGCTCATCGGGGTTCACGTCGACGACGTTCGAGATGATCCGCACTCCTCCGGCGTCTTCCAGTGCGATGACCGCGATGATGTAGGGAAGATCCTGCCCGGCTGCGATGGGGCGGTGCACAATTGTGTAGGTGAAGAGTTCACCAAGGCCCGTGACCTGTTTCCAATCGGAGTCTCCCGAGCGGCACCCGGGACATACCGGAGCCGGGGGGAGCCGCGTGTGTCCGCAGGACGTGCAGCGTTGTACGACGAGTCGGTGCTCGGCCGCGGCTTGCCACCAGGGCAATGTGGTGGCGTCCGCCAGGGGCGGCGGCATGCTGTCCGGGAAGAAGCGTTCGCTCATTTTCGCCCAAGCAGGATCGCGCTCGAGGGGACGCAGGCTGCGCTCGTGACCAGGCAGACCTGGGCGTTCTCGACCGGGCTGGTGGACTCGCCGCGCAGTGAGCGGACGCCTTCGACAACGTGGTTGAGTCCGTGGATGTAGGCTTCGGAAAGGCTTCCCCCGTGGGTGTTGGTGGGAAGGCTCCCGCCATGCCAGGACAGGGCGCCGCTCTCGATGAAGGGCCCTCCCTCGCCTCGCTGGCAGAACCCGTAGTCTTCGATCTGCATGAGGACGCAGCCGGTGAAGTGATCGTAGAGCTGGGCAACGTCCACATCGCCGGGGCCGAGGCCCGATTTGCCCCAGAGGCGATTGGCCATCTCCTCGCAGCCGCCGGTTGCATAGAGTTCATCGGCGACGTTGGCGTTGGTAAACGGCCCAAACCCGTATCCCTTCGGTGCTCCCTGCTCACTCGCGAGGATCTCGACGGGGCGCTTCGCGAGGTTGCGCGCGCGCTCCTCCGTGGTGACGACGACTGCGCAGGCTCCATCGCTCTCGAGACAGCAATCAAACAGGCGGTGGGGATCCGCGATCATGGGCGAGGCCTGGTGATCTTCGAGTGTCATCGGACGCCCGCCCATGACGGCGCGCGGATTGCGGCTCGCGTGCTCCCGAAACGTCACCGCAAGCATGCCCAACTGCTCGCTGGTGGTTCCATAGAGGTGCATATGGCGACGCGTGGGCAGGGCGTACGCCGCCGCCGCCATCAACAGGCCATAGGGGATTGCGAACCCCATGGAGGCATGCAACAACGAGCCGGCCTGCTGGAGGCGCGGGGGCTCCGGGGCAACGGGAGCGTCCGCCTTCACGCCGCCGGTACCAAATCGAAAGAACTGCCCCTGGCAGAGCGAGCGGTAGACCACGACGACTTCGGCCTGGCCGGTCTCCACGGCCATCGCGGCATTGGAGATGGCCGCGCAGCCGCCTCCACCGCCCGGCATCCAGACCATATTGCCAAACCGCAATGCCGGGAGGCCCAATTCCGCTGCGAGAAAGATGGCTTCGTTGCGATCGTCGGCGAAGGAAGCAAGACCATCGACGTCGTCCACGGAGAGGCCGGCATCTGCGACGGCTCGCTGGATCGCTTGGCACGCCAGCGCGTGCTCCGTCACCTCACCGATCTTGCCCCATCGGGTGTATTGCGACTCTCCCACACCGACGATATGTGCTCGCGCTCGACTCATGGCGTGCAGCGATCAGGTGAGCGGCATGGAGACGACCACGCTGCCAGTCGCGTGATCCCCGAGCTCGTTGGCGGCTCGGATCGCTACCTCGACCACGCATTCGTCGCCGACGCGACTCGTCTGGGACACCTGGCCGGAGAATCGCAGGGGCTGGCCGGGGATGGCAGGGGCGCCGAGGCGGATCGCGATTCTGCGTATCATCGCCTCCGGTCCGGCCCAATCCGTGACGAAGCGTGACACGTAGCCGTTGGTGGTGAGGATGTTCATGAAGAGATCCGGAGCGCCTTGCGCCCTCGCGAACTCACGGTCGTGGTGCGCAGGCATGAAGTCGCGAGAGGCAATCGCGCCGGCAACGATCACCGTCGAGGTGACCTGGAGATCGAAGGTCGGCAGCTCGTCGCCCACTGCAATCTCGGTGGTTCGCAGGGACGCGGATCGTCGACCCATCATGAAGCCGCCCCGATGGTGGCCGGGTCGAACTTGAGGATTCGAAAGAGCTGTCGACCCACGACCTCATCCTCGCCGTTCATGTAGGTGGTTACCCAGGTCACGAAATAACCCTGGCCGAGCGCGGTGGTTTTTCGATTCGAGATGGACTCCAGCTCGATCGACAGGTGTAGATGGTCACCCGGCTTCAGGTAGCGCTCGAAGTCGAATTCGGAGTTCGTGGCGAGAGTACCCACGTAGCCGGCTTCGTCGAGAGCGTGGATCGGGTTCTCGTGATTCATCTCGTCGGGTGCGCCGCCCCGCTCGGCGATGCCTTCGATTCGGGGGCGGGGCATCGTCCACGTCTGAAGCATCGCCGGAGGCGCGACGATCCCGCCGAAGCGGGTCTTTGCGGCCATTTCTTCGTCGAGATAGACCGGGTTCCGGTCGTCCAGGGCGTCGACCCAATGCCGGATCATGGGCACGTTGACCGGGTCGGGCGCCACGGCGGGCGGGCCCAGCGGCTTCCCCACATATTTCTCGAGCCGCGCCCGGACGTGATCCACTTCCTCGTCTGCCATCAGCGAATCGACTCGGCGGTGAACCGCACCTTCATTTCGCTGCAGGTGCGAACCAGCGGCGAGGGCTGGATCACGGGCCCGCCATCGCTGAACTCCACGTGGTTCGGGTTTCCCTCGATCTTGAAGGAATCCGGGTCTTCGAACTGGGCGGGGTCGCGGTGCGGCTCATCCTCATCGATCAGTCCGAGCTTGAAGGGATTGTTCGGGCGGACACCCAGGCCCGAGCAGAAGATCTCATTGTTCTTCGAGATGGTGCAGACGTGTGCGTAGCGGGTTGCGACCCAGAGATTCCTCTTCTCGGACCAGAAGACCGGGGCATTTTCGCGCAGCCACGCCAAGCGGCCGCGCATCTCGGGTCCCCAGCTTCCCGCGTGGTTGAAATCTACATCGATGTCCATGACATGGCCTGCTTCTTTCTCAGGTGTTCTGTTTCCAGTCGGCGATCAGTCCTTCCATCGTGATATCTGCCAGCAGCTTCAGTTCCTGGTCGAGAACCTCGTAGAGCCGCCCGTCGCTGGAATGGTTGCCGAAGAAGGCGATTCCCCCCTCTGTTCCGCCTCGTTCGAGGTGGGGCAGGGCGTCGCCCACGCTCAGGGCATAGTCGCCGGCGCGGCGCACCACGGGCTCGCCCCGGGTGCCATCCGGGTGGAGGTCCCACAGATGCTGCTCGCCCTCGATCACGAGCACGGTCGTGGTCGCGGTGTGGCGATGGATCGGGCAATGGCCGCCGTCATCCCCCCACCTGACTACCATGTCGAGAGTGCCGGCGGCCAGGTCGTATCCGAGAATGGTGTAGTCGTGGTGGATCTTGTAGGAAAGCCCGGGTCCGCCCGTTACCTCCCGCCATTTGTAGCAGCGGGGGTCGAAGAAGCTCGAGGCCATTGCGGGACCCTCCTGGGTTGGCAGCATTCTAACCCGGCTGTCCAGGGCTAGCTCAGCTCCAGCCCCCTCATTGCGCCATCGGCTCGCCAGTCTTCGAGGATCTTCACGAACTCCGTGGGCCCGCCGAAATAGAAGCCGCCCTGGCGGGTCTTCCTTCCGGGATTCCCTTCGTTGTTGTAGTAGCCGGGTGTGCATTGCTCGCCGAATTCGGTCATCCGATCCGCGAGCTCGACGACGGCGTCGACCCACTCGGCCTCGGCCTGTTCGGAGGCCTCGAGGGATTCGAGGCCCCGGTCAAGGGCACGCTCGACGATATAGGCCACGTGCTTGGCCTGCTCGTTGATCATGTAGGGGAAGTTCACCGTCAGGCCCGACTGGGCGATGCTCATCATGAAGCAGTTGGGAAAGCCGTGGATGTGCATGCCGTGGAGCGTCGTGACGCCGTCGCCCCATTTCTGGGAAAGGGTGAGGCCATTCCGGCCGACGAGTTCGTAGCCGGATCGGCGCGAATAGTCAGTCCCGACCTCGAAGCCGGTTGCGTAGATCAGGCAATCGAGCTCGTACTCCTCGCCGGCGACAACGACTCCCTTTTCCGTCACGCGTTCGACTCCCGCTCCCCGGGTATCGACGAGCGTGACGTTGGGGCGATTGAAGGTCTGGAGGTATGCGTCGTGGAAGCACGGCCGCTTGCAGAACTGGCGGTAGTACGGCTTCAGCGCCTCGGCGGTTTCCGGGTCTTCGACTATGGAATCCACGCGTGCGCGGATCTGTTCCATCTTCATGAAATCAGCCGTTTCCAGGGTCCTGGCCAGGCGCTCCGGAGACAGATCCGCGTTTTCCTCCGACTCCATCACGAACAGAAGCTTGCGAATGATGTCCGTCCATCCGTCGTTCACCAGGTCTTCTTCCTGATATCCACCCGCGGTGAGGATCTGAAAGTTGTCCATCCGCTTCTGGTGCCAGCCGGGCTCGAGGCTGCGGGCCCATTCCGGGTCGGTTGGACGGTTGGCTCTCACGTCGATGGACGAAGGCGTGCGCTGGAAGACGTAGAGGTGCCCGGCGCTCGCGGCGATGTGAGGGACGCATTGCACCGCCGTTGCCCCGGTACCGATGATCCCCACCCGCTTTCTGCGAAGCCCCGTCAGGTTGCCGTCTGAGTCGCCACCGGTGTACGCATAGTCCCAACGGCTGGTGTGGAAGACATGGCCCTTGTACGCGTCGATTCCCGGGATCCCGGGCAGCTTGGGCTTCTGGAGGAATCCGTTTGCCAGGCAGACGAATCGGGCCTTGATGGCGTCGTTTCGATTCGTCGAAATGATCCAGCGCGAGCCGTCCTCATCCCACCGCAATTCGGTCACTTCGGTCTGGAAGCACGCATCGCGATAGAGATCGAATTTCTCGGCGATCGCCCTGGCGTGGGCGAAGATCTCGGGTGCCTGGCTGTATTTCTCTTTGGGGACGTACTCGAGTTCTTCGAGCAGTGGCAGGTAGACGTAGGACTCCACGTCGCACGCGGCGCCCGGGTAACGGTTCCAATACCAGGTGCCTCCGAAGTCGCCTCCCTTCTCGATGACTCGGACACTCTCCACGCCGGCCTGGCGAAGCCGAGCACCGGCCAGGAGCCCTCCGAAACCGCCTCCGATCAACGCCACGTCCACTTCGTCCGTCATCGGCTCCCGTGTGTACCCGGGCTCCACGTAGGGGTCCGTGGCGAAACCCGCGAAGTCGCGCTTGACCTCCAGATACTGGTCGTTTCCATCGGGACGGAGGCGCTTCTCCCGTTCCTCCCGGTACTTCTCGCGGAGCGCGTCGGGATCGAATGCGTGATCGGCAGGCGTCACGGGAGTCTATGACTCGACACCGGTAGCACCTCCCCGCCAGGGGCGGTCGGGAGCGCCCACGCCGTAGAGTTCTGCGGCGTTGCCGAAGAGGACCCTGTCGCGAACCTCCTCGGGTTGGTCGCCAAAGGCTGCATCGATCTTCTGGCGGACGTTTCCGTAGAGGCAGATGGGGTGGGGATAGTCGGTCTCGAAAAGCACGCGATCGGATCCGATCTCCTCGAGGAAGGTCTTCGCGGCGAACTCCTCGAAGAAGGAGCAGGCCCAGACCTGCTCGCGGATGTAATCGCTGGGGCGCTTCGTGAACTCGGGTTTTTCGGCCCGGACGTTCGCGTAATCGAAACCGTGGTCGAGAGCCTCCTTCACGAAGGGCAGCCAACCGATTCCACTCTCCACCGAGACGAGGCGAAGCCGCGGATTCCGCGGCAGGATTCCCGACATCACCACGTCCATCAGCTGGATTGCATTGGTGAGCAGGATCGACATGGACCCCGAGACCGTGGTGGCCCGTATGCCGTGCGTTGCAAAGCGTGCTGGATTCATGAGCTGATCCTGGAAATCGCCGCTTCCGATGTGCAGGCTGATGGGAAGATCGAGCTCCTGGGCGGCGTTCCAGATGGGATTCCAGTGGCTGTCGCCGATGAGAGGCATTCCGAAGTCCTGGGGGGCGCTCGTGAAGAGGATTGCCCGATGCCCGATCTCCCGGCATCGGTGGATCTCGGCCACCGTGGCGTCGACGTCCCAGAAGGGGGTGGCCATCACCGGGATGAAGCGGCGCGGATCGGGGGAGATCCACTCGATCAGCCAGTCGTTGTAGGCCCTCACGCATGCGAGCATGAGCTCCGGGTCGTCCAGGCCCAGGAAGGTCTCGCTTCCGAAACCGCCGATGTTGGGGTAGAGGGTCATGGCCCAGGCGCCGATCTCGTCCATGTATTCGAGACGCGCCACGGCGTCGTAGGAGGCGGGCGGGCACTCGTCCAGGTTCCTGGGAATGGAGGGGAAGGGCTCATGCCAGCCCGCCACCGCGGTGGCGCCAACCGGGATCTGGCGCTCGGCTCGCCCGAACCGCCACACGTCGACTCCGTCGTCGGTTCGAACCATGCGCGGCGCCTTGTCCTGGAACTTCTGGGGCAGGCGAGACGTCCAGACGTCTCCCGGCTCCGTGATGTGGGTGTCGGCGTCGATGAACCAGTCTGTGCACTTCACCGGCGAATCTCCTCTCCCAGATGGCGAGGCTAATTTCGCACATGGCGATCAGGGTGTCTTGTCCAACAAGACCAGTTTCCACCAGCCGACCCTCGAAGAACTGTAGAGTCGTTCGGGCGCCCCGCACCGGGGGATCCCCATCATGATCGGGGGACAAGGCGAGAAGAAGACGCTGCGCATGGTTGCGCAATACGCGGACGAGTCGAATCTCACCGGGGACGCGACTGCTCCGAGATCGCCGTGACGAAGCTCCTGATGCTGGCGGTGGCCCCGACGATGGAGGAGGCGGAAGCCCATCAACGGCCAGATTCTGGAGCGGGTCGAGCTACTGGGGCAGATCGCCCTGAAGGCGCTCGGCTTGCCCATCGGGCGACGTCGGGGGGGCTACCAGAAGGTCTTGAGGATCTGTTCCTCGGGAATCTGGTGCCGGATCTTTTCGTGCAGTTCGGGCAAGAGCGACCAGTGCAGGCCGGGGCGTTTGTGGTGGGCGGTGTGGAGCCCGAGGTTGCCCGTCAGTGAGTTGAAGAGGCGATGGTCGCGGTTGCGGCTGGCATCCAGGTGGTCGGATCCCGGACAGCCCGCGTGGTGCTCGTAGGTGGCCCAGATGGTGTGAAAGAGCGTGAGGAAGGCCGGCAGCAGAAAGACGAGCACGGTCGCAAGCGGGCGAAACCAGAGCCCCACGCCAATCAAGCCCCAGAGTGGCAGCTTCATCAGCAGGAAGGAGCGGAAGTGCCGGGGATGGCGCAGTCCGACGCGGACGATGTCGATCTGGTGATGAAGCAGCAGATCGATCGAGTACTCGAGGCGCCCCATCTGGGTGCCGTCCGCACGGGTCCACCGGGATTCGTCGGGACTCTCGTGGGGGGGCTGGTTCAGGTAGTTGACGTGATGCCCGAGGTTGTGATGGAGCACCCAGCTATAGGGTCCGACGCCGCACTGCAGGGCCAGAATCAGGTCGTAGATCCGGTTGCGCCAACCGGCGCGAAACGAGTTGACGTGCTGGTGGTGGTGGTTGATGGGGGCGATGAACATGCCGAGCACCGCGAGCGGAATGACGCTGATCGCGCAGATCAGGGGTGTCATCAGGGCCCAGATGGCCAGGCGAAGCATGAAGACCGCCACCACGAAGGCAACGGGACCGCGGTCGGCCTTGTACTTCAAGAGGCTTCCCCGGCGATCGGGGGCAGCGGTGATGCGAGCGCTTGCCTCGAAGCTTCCAGGCTCCTGAGTGGCTTCCAAGTCGAACGGCCTCCTGGCTTGCGGATTCCCTGAGCGGGCCGGACCGCGAGCATCTGGCGGCCAGCGAGCGCCATCGGATCCGCGCGCTGTGTTTCTCTCGTCTGTCGGGGGACAAAGAGAGGCAGTCTATAGAAGGATTCGGTCCAGGAGATGGCGAAGAATGTAAAAGTCTCGTGAAAACGCGACGGACAGGCCAGGGATGGCGGGTTGGAATTCCGCTCGGGTCGCTATATGTTTCAGCTACTTACGTGGCTGTCATCCCATTCTGCGTGGTTCCGGGGAGAAGACATGACTTCCGATACAGATCCGATTCGCGCCGATTCGACGCGTACCGATCTCCGTTTCATCATCATGGGAGCGGGAATGTCGGGGGTGCTCAGCGCGATCAAGTTGCGGGATGCGGGTGTCGAGAACTTCGCAATCTACGAGAAGGCCGATTGCCTCGGCGGCACCTGGCGGGAGAACACGTACCCGGGGATCGCCTGCGACGTTCCCTCTCACCTCTACAGTTACTCGTTCGCACCCAACCCGGACTGGAGCCATCGCTTCTCGCCGGGATCCGAGATCCAGGCCTACTTCGAGGATGTAGCGCGCCGCTACGAGGTGGACTCGCTGATTCAATACGGTAAGGAGATCACCCGCTGCGAGTACGAGAACGGACGCTGGAAGATCGAGATGTCCGACGGTTCGACCGACGTGGGAGACGTCGTCATCGCGGCGACCGGTGTCCTCCACCACCCCGCGGTTCCCGACTTTGAAGGCCTCGACTCCTTCGAGGGCACGATGTTCCACAGCGCGCGCTGGGATCCGGATGTGTCGCTCGAGGGCAAGCGTGTCGGGGTGGTCGGAACGGGCTCGACCGCGATCCAGATCGTGGGCGCGGTGGTCGACGACGTGGCGGAACTCTCGCTCTTCCAGCGCACCGCTCAATGGGTCATGCCCCAGGAGAACCCGGCCTACAGCGAGGAGGAGAAGGGCGATTTCCGCAAGCACCCCGAAACCCTGGGCGAACTCCGATCGGCCATCTCCCGCCTGTTTGCCGATGGCTTCTCCAATGCCGTGGTCGACGCGCACTCGCCGCAGCTGGAGGCGATCCACACCGCCTGTGTGGCGAATCTCGAAAACAACGTGGCGGATCCGGATCTCCGGGAAAAACTCCGACCCGACTACCGGGCTGCGTGCAAGCGCCTGATCATCTCCGAGAACTTCTACGACGCCATCCAGCGACCCAACGCGAAGCTCGTCACGGAGGGGGTCGAGCGGATCGAGAAGTCCGGGGTGCGAACGCGCGACGGGCGCCTGCACGAGCTGGACGTGCTGATCCTCGCCACGGGGTTTCGCGTCGATAGCTTCATGCGACCGATGGAGGTGGTGGGCCGCAATGGCACGGCGCTCGATGACGTCTGGAAGGAGGGACCGTTTGCATACCTGGCGATTTCGATCCCGGAGTTTCCGAATCTCTTCATGCTGAACGGTCCCAACGGGCCCGTGGGAAACTTCTCGCTGATCGACGTCGCGGAGCTGCAGTTTTCGTACATCATGCAGCTGATCGAGAAGATTCGATCCGGTTCGTGCAGCGAGGTGAGCGCCTCGCGGGCGGCCATGAAGCGCTTCGACGCCGACCGCGTGGAGGCCGCCAGGACGACGATCTGGCAGAGCGGTTGCAAAAGCTGGTATCTGGACGCCAAGGGCGTGCCGACGGCCTGGCCGTGGACGTTCGACCGCTTCCGGGAGGAGATGGCCAGGCCGCGCCTCGGCGACTTCGAGATGAGGTGACCCAGGAGCCGTTGAGGACACGGGAGGAGGCCTGGGGGCGGGTTTCCGCTATCCTCGCCGCACCCATGAGCAAGGTTCACGTTTTCGTCAGCTTCGACCTCGAGCACGACAGGGATCTGCACGATCTGCTTCTCGAGCAGTCCTCGGTGCCGACCCTCGGATTCGAGGTCTCGGCTCGATCCGAGTCCCGGGCCGTGACGGATCTTGCCGGAGAGAGGGTGCGCCGCCGGATCCGTGAGGCGGACCAGGTGATCATCATCTGCGGGGAGCACACGGACGAGTCGATGGCTGTGGGCGCCGAGCTCCGCATCGCCCGGGAGGAGAAGACGCCCTATTTCCTGCTCTGGGGCCGGCGGGACAGCATGTGCAGCAAGCCGGCTACGGCCAAGCCCGCGGACGGGATGTATAGCTGGACCTCGGAGATTCTGCAGAATCAGATCGTCATGACCCTCCGGAACGCCCGCTGGGATGCGAAGGCTGCAGGCCGGTCCGAAGCGGCTCAAAAGGGCTGACAGAACCACAGGGGGTGCCAGCCGTCCCCTGGCGCTGCTTGCGCAGGCTGGGCCCGTCCCATACCCTCCCCGCCAGAGAGGTCAGTTAGGGCCGACCACGCGGCATTGTTTCTCGCCTGCCTGTTCTTCGTCCCCGAGTCAATCTGCCTTTCGTTCAGCTCATAAGGGCTGGACCGCATTACGATCGCCCGCGGGATCTGATGCTCGGACGTCCCGAGCGGATCCTGCCGATCATCGCGCCCCTGCCGGATTTCGGCTCGGGGCGGACAGGAAGACCAAGTGAGCAAGAAGCTTTATGTCGGAAACCTTCCCTTCTCCAGCACCGAGGAGGATCTCAAGGATCTCTTCGGTCGGCACGGTGCCGTCGAGTCGGTCAACGTGATCACGGATCGCGAAACCGGCCGCCCGCGCGGCTTTGCGTTTGTGGAGATGGAAGAAGCGAGCGCTGCGCAGGACGCGATCAGCGCCCTGGACGGGAGTGACCTCGGAGGCCGGAACATCAAGGTAAACGAGGCCCAGGACCGCCAGCGTGGCGGCGGCGGCGGCGGCGGCGGCGGCCGCGACCGCTACTAGACGTCCGCGTCCCATGCAGCGATCGGGACGGGGCCAGGCTCCGTCCCGATCGCTCGCGCCCTTCGTCCCTTACTCCTCATCTCCTCCGCTGCTCTCTCGCCGGCTTCCCCGGCCCTGGCCGAGCGCCTGCTCGGTCCGTGGGGCCTCAGAGCGGGGGTCTGGCGTGAGGGCGCTACATTCCGGGGCGTGCTCGACGCCAGCCAGCGCCAGGCCTTCCATCGGGACGGATTCCTCAATCTGGGGCCGATCTTCGCCCCCGACGAGCTGAAGCGGATCGGGGAGGAGTACGACCGTCTGGTGACGCTCGAGGCCCAGGTGCTGGGCAACGAGGAAGAGGGCGTGTTCCCGTATCGGGCCATGCTCAATTTCCGGAGCCCCGATCTCAAGCGCATGATCACCCACCCGCGTCTGCTTGCGGTGGCCAGCGAGTTGCTGGGGCCGGACGTCCGCTTCTGGTGGGACCAGGGGATCAACAAGTCGCCTGGGGCGGGAAGCTACATCGCCTGGCACCAGGACAACGGCTACACGAAGGGCCGGATCCCCGAATACCTCACGTGTTGGCTGGCCCTCGACTCTTCGGATCTCGAGAACGGCGGCCTGCAAGTGATCCCCGGCTCCCACCGCGAGGGGCAGCGCGAGCACGAGATGCAGGGCGCGCACGCGGTGATCTCGAGCGGGACGATCGACGTGGACAGCGCAGTGGCTCTCGGCGCGGACGCCGGCGACCTGCTGATTTTTTCGTCTCTCCTGGTACACCAGACCGTGGGCAACCGGACCCGCGACCGCCAGCGACGGGCCTGGGTGGTGCAGTACTGCGCGGGGGACCAGCGAAACCAGGTCACGGGCGAGGTCTACGACAATCGACCCTGGGTCGTGCGCAACGGTGTGGCCCTGGAGGCTCCCGTGGTGGAACGACGGTTCGAAATGGGGCGCGATCGCGCCTGACAGGCGCCGCATCCGCCGGAAAGGATCGCCCATGCGGGGAATCGTCGAGACGTCCGAGCAGGTGCGCAGCGGCCAGACGACGGCGCGCGCGTGCGTCGATGCGGCGCTGGCCCGCATCGAAGCCCACAATCAGGACCTGGGTGCCTTCATCGTGGTCGACGCCAAGCTGGCCCACGCCGAAGCCGACCGGGTGGACGACGCCCTGGCCCGCGGTGAGGATCCGGGGCCGCTCGCCGGCGTTCCCTTCGGCGTGAAGGACGCCGATCGCTGTGCCGGGCTGCCGCTCAGCCATGGCTCGCTCCTGGGGAAGGGACGGCCGCCCGAAAGTCGGGACAGTGTCCACGTGGGCCGTCTGCGGGCCGCCGGCGCGATTCCCGTGGGCGTGACGGCGGCTCCCGAGTTCGGCGCGCTCAGCTGGACGCGCTCGCGAGCGTTTGGGGTCGCGCGCAATCCCTGGAACCTGGAACGGACGCCGGGCGGCTCGAGTGGCGGCTCGGCGGCGGCCGTGGCCGCGGGGCTCGTGCCGTTTGCCACGGCCGGCGACGGCGGCGGCTCGACCCGCATCCCCGCCGGCTACACGGGGCTCGTGGGTCACAAGCCGAGCTTCGGGCGGATTCCGCGCGAGGGCGCCACCACCTCGCAGACCGCCGTCTGGGGGGCACTGGTCACGACCGTGCGGGACGCCGCGCGACACCTGGACGTGGCGTCCGGTCCGGACGATCGCGACCGCACCTCGCTGCCTGCGCCGGGCGTGTGCTACGAGGACGCCATCGAAGACCTGGACGTCTCCGGGCTGCGCTGCCTGTGGTCGCCCGATCTGGGCTTTGCGGCCGTGGATCCGGAGGTTCGCAGCCTGTGCGAGACCGCTGCGCACCGCCTGGTCGCAGCGGCCGAGCTCTCGCCGCGCGAGTTCGAGGTCGAGCTCGACGACCTGTTCCAACCCTGGTCGAATTCCTCCGCCATCGACGTGTGGCTGCACCTGGAGAAGGGCGATTGGCCCGACCGGGCGGGCGATTTCGGTCGCAACATCCGCGAGAGCCTGGAGGCCACCCATCCGATTCGGCTGCCGTGGTACGTGAAGGTGCTCCGCAGCCGCACCGCGCTCGAAGCCCGGGTCGCCGAGCTCTTCGAAAAGGTGGACGTGGTGCTCACCCCCACCACCGCCATCCCCGCACACGTGGCAGAAGGACCGCCGCCCGCCAGTATCGACGGTCGCCCGGTGCACCCGGCCATGGCGGTGCCCTTCACGATGCTGGCGAACCTGTGCTGGAACCCGGCCATCTCGATACCGGCAGGACAGACTCGCGACGGAATGCCTGTGGGGCTCCAGATCATGACCCGCCGCCACGCCGATGACGTGGCCCTGCGCCTGGCGCGGATTTCCGAGCAGAACTTCCCCTGGCCGCGAACCGCCGCGGGCTACTGATCGCGACGCTGGCGCTGTCGGTACGGGAGCGACCGTGAGCAACCGGGTCCGGATCGCCGTGATCGTCGTGTGCGTGGTGGTGCTCTTCTACCTGGTGGTGGTGCTGGCGCGAAGCGGCGGAGCCGACGACGCGGGAATCTGCCCGGACCTTCGCGACGACTACGCGCTGTGCTCGGGAGACCCCTACAGCCCGAACTGCCAGGCGTTCGTGATCGCGGCGGTGCGGCTGGGAGAGCGTTATCGCGCCCAGCTGGCGTCCCAGCCCGACTCCGAGAAGCTGCTCCAGGAGACCGTCTGGTGGGGCTGCGGCACGGCCGGGCTGCCCCAGATCACGGCGCTGCTGTCGCGAGTTCCGTCCCAGACCGCCCGCGAGGCGCTCGGGGCGGAGCCGTATCGCAGTCTGGCGGCCGAGGCGGCCAGCGCGCCCGGGACCCCGCCCGCGGTCTACTCCACGGGCTGCGCCGATCTGCACACTCCCGAGGAGCGAGGGGCCTGCGCCGATCGCGACCTGGCAGCCGCGCAATCCGCCCTCTCCCGGGCGCTCCAGGCCTGCCAGGCCAGGTTGGGGGGCGAGATGGGGTCCGATCTGGCCGACGCCGAGGCGAAATGGGCCGCCCAGCGCCAGACCCGCTGCGAGGACGGAGCCGGAGCCGGCGCCGATCGCGAATTCGAGCGCTCCAGCTGCCTGGCCGATGCCGCCCGCGAGGCCATCGGCTCCCTCCACCGCGCCCACCCGGTGTGCACCCTCTAGCGCCTCTTGCGCAGTGCTGGAGCGGTTCAGCGGCGTTCGCGGATCGCCGACAAGAGCTTCCGAGGGGCAGGCCTGACGGCTGCTCCCACGGGAGGGATCCGGTGTCACGTCGCCCCGAGGCGTTGATCATCGATGGCGGCGAGCTCGAGGACGCCTACCAGTTGCTCACTGAGCTGGGGGTCGAGACCCTGCGACTCGACCCGTGCGTGAATCCGGACCTCCATCAGTGGCCCAGCCGGATCCTGATCGCCGGGGTGGAGAGGGCGGAGGCCCTGAGCGAGGCCGCCTCGAACCCCGGCTGCACGGCGATCGGGTTCACCGCGGACGCCTCAGGAGATCTCGGGGCCACGGCCCGCGAAGCAGGTTTCGACTACCTGGTTCGCCGTCCGGTTCACCCCGAGGCCCTGCGCCTGCTGATCGAGCGCGCCGTCTACTACGGCCGGGAGCGCCGCGACCTGCCCCGGCTGCCGGCCGGGTGCGACGTCATGTGGCTCGCGGGCCTGCGAGCGGGGCACGGAACCCTTGTCGAAATTTCACATGGCGGCTGCCGGATCCTGACGAAGCGCAAGCTCCCGCTCGGCACCGGGCTCAAGATCCGCCTGCCCCGCAGCCGTGTGGGTGGTTTCGGTCTGATGTTGCAGGGGCGGGTGGTGCGCACGCGCAAACCGCGAGCCGGTATCGAACGTGTGGTGATGGCGGTGGCGTTCACTGGGCTGGATGTACCCGCGCGCATCCGGCTGGATGCGCTGCTGGGTGAACTCGAGCGGGGTCCGGCGGTTCATGTTCCGGGCGAGTGGCAGCAAGATGCAGACGCTACGGTGCCGCTCTCTTCGCGGGAGGTTGCCGCGGCCGCCCCTCGGACACCGCGGGTGCGACCGCAGCCCGATGCGTCGACTCTTCATCGCACCTCACCGCGTGCCGGAATCCGGCGCGAGGTGATCTCGCTCGATGGGAAGAACGGTTCGGTCCAGCACGTGCTGGTAGGACGCGACCTGTCTTCGAGCGGAATGCGCGTGGAGCCCCACCCGGCACTCTCCGTCGGAGACTCCGTGCGCCTGGCGGTCTACGGGCGCTTCAGCCGCGATGCTCTGGTGATCGACGCGGAGGTGGTCCGCGACGACGGCGACCACGGTCTCGGCCTGTGCTTCGTGAACGTGGACGAGGATCTGGGGCGCCACCTGGACGATCTGGTGGCGGACGCCCTCTCGATCGAGGCGCTTCGCACGGCGGAGCAGGAGGGCGTGCTCATCACCCAGATCCTGTCGGGCGACACCCTCAAGGAATTCCAACCCGACTCGCACCTGAGGGCGGTGTATGAGGGGTTGAGCGAGCACTTCGGCGAGCTGGAGAAGCTCGAGCACGCGGTGCTCGAACTGGCCTCTACCGGATGCAGCGTGCAACGCGTGCTGACTGTGATCCCCGAGTCGAAGCTCGCGATCTACCGCACGCTTGAATCCCTTCTGGAGCGTGGCCTGATCCGCGTCGACTCCCCGGACTAGCGCGTGTTCGGCACTCGCGCGCCGTCCGCCCGGTCCAGGCGCACGTCCGCGAAGTAGGCCACGCTGCGGGAGTCGGTCTCGTCGCTGTCGCAGAAGATCGCCACGTCCACCAGGCGCACGTCGGTCGGATCGTCCCAGATCTCCCGGTAGATGCGCGTCAGGTCCACGGATTCCCGGTGCCAGCGTCCCACGTTCTCGGAGCCGCCATTGGCGGTGTAGTGGGGGAACTCGTTGATGTACTTGTAGTCGCCAGCCCGGAGCACCCGGTTGCCCCAGATGATCTCCATGGCGCGGCCTTCGCCGTCCTCGTTCTCGAATACCAGGAAGAGCCGGGCCGGGTGGTCGTCGCCTTCCGCCGTGAGCTCGTCCGTGTCGCTCTCGATCGGCTGTTCGACGAACCAATTCCAGCTGAGCCGGGGATACTCGCGCAGGGGGACGTCCACGTGGCGGAACAACATCGAGGCGCTGTCGTCCGTCTCGATCCGAAGCGCCGGAACCCCTTCGACCGTGGCGAACGAGAAGTGGGCCGGCGCTCGCGTGAGGAACTTCCGGTGGCGCCAGCCCGCGGGCGGAGGATCGAGAGCAAAGGGTTCGCGAAAGTCCATGACCAGGAGCGATGGCGAGCCGTCGGGCGCCAGCACGTTGACGCGCGAGCTTTCGCACGCGATGCCCGTAGAAACCATTGCCATCCAGAGCGCGAGTCCCAACCGGATCCGGAATCGCCTCACGGCCGTCGTCACTCCACTGCCTGTGCGCCGGAACCGGGCCACAAGGGTCGGGGAACCTGGAGGTCCGCGGGCTGGCCCCAGCGGTTGCGAAAGCACACCCGATCGACGGGCTGGCGGGGTGCAACGCCCCAGCGTCCCGTCGGATAGCCAAGGGTCACACAGCACGAAAAGCGCCAGCCCTCGTCGTCGGGCACCTCGAGCAGCTGCAGCACCTCCTGCATCCGGAACAGCAGCACGGTGGTCAGCGCCGAACCGACGCCCTCGGCACGCGCTGCGAGCATGGCGCTCCACACCGCAGGAAAGATCGAGGCGCCGGTAGGATCCATCTGGTCGAAGGCGAACAGTAGCAGGGGGTACGCCTCGAAATGCTCCCCCAGGTGCACCGCCGAGCGATACATGGAGAGGAAGCTGCGGCCCTGCGGCGTGTCGGGTGCGTCCTGGGCCTCGGCCAGGCGCGCTGCGTAGAAGCTCTCGAACACCTGTTTCAAGGCGTCGCGATAGATCGGACCGAGCCGCGACTTCACGCCCGTGTCGTCCACCAGCAGGAAGCGCCAACCCTGGGCGTTGCCACCGGTGGGCGCGCGGATGGCGGCGTCGAGAATACGGGCCTGGACGGCCTCGGGGATCGCGTCCGGGCGCACGCGGCGCATGGCGCGGGTGGTGTAGAGGGCTTCGTAGACATCCATTCCAGCAGACTCGCATGCGCTGGCCCGGGCTGCCAGATCCGCATGATGCCTGGCATCGGTCCAGGTGCTATGTCCCCCGTTCATGGAGCTGATCCTGGTCCGCCACGCGCTGCCCCAGCGCATCGAAAGGGAAGACGGCAAGCCGGCCGATCCCCGACTCAGTGAGGAGGGGCGTCGCCAGGCCGAACGACTGGCCGAATGGTTGGGCGCCGAGTCCTTCGACGCCGTGTACGCCAGTCCCCTGCGCCGCGCGCGCGAGACGGCGCAGCCGCTGGCTACGACGCTGGGGCTGTCCGTGAAGATCGAGCCCGGAGTCATCGAGTTCGATCCCGCCTCCGACAGCTACATTCCCATGGAAGAGCTCAAGTCCGGGGACTACGGGCGGTGGCAGCAGTTGGTGACGGGCGGCCTGCTCGAGGGCATCGACGTGGATCGCTTTCGCGTCACCGTGGTCACCAGCCTCGAGGCCCTGATCGGCGCCCACCCGAGCCAGCGCATCGTGGTTGTATGCCACGGTGGCGTCATCAACACCTGGACGGCTCACGTGCTCGGAATGGAGAAGACGCTCTTCTTCGACCCGACGTATACGGGGATCAGCCGCTTCCTGGCGGCATCCTCGGGCGAGCGCAGCGTCGCCAGCCTGAACGAGCTAGCGCACCTGCGCCCCGTGATCGTCGCGAAGGGCTAGCAATGATGGGGACGGGGTTGACTATTGACTTTTTGGCACCCGCGTCGGATTCACACCCGTGCCCTCAAAAAGTCAATAGTCAACCCCGTCCCCGCCTAGTCGCTACGCGCGGCAGTCGGTCGGGCCACAGCATGAAGCCGTGGATCTGTCCGTCGTAGCGCACCCGTTCGGTGGCCACGCCCGCCCGCTGGAGCGCCTCCGCGTAGGCTTCGCCCTCGTCGCGCAGCGGGTCGAACTCGGCGGTGAGCACGCTGGCGGGCGAGAGTCCCGCGAGGCGTTCGGCGCGCGACGGGCAGGCGTTGGCGCGATGCGCGTCGGACTCGTTGGGCAGATATTTGTCCCAGAACCAACGCATGATGTCCCTGGTGAGGAAGTAGCCCTCGGCATTGTCGCGATACGACGCGGTCTCGGGAGTCGAGACTTCCGGTCACGAAACCGCCCCCGTGGAAGTACACGAGGCCCGGAAGGGCCGACGCGGCACGCGGTCGGTACAGACGCACGGGGATCTCGCCGCCGGGGCCGGGCAGGCTGCGGGCCGCCACGTCGTGGACGTCTTCGGGGGCGGATGACATTGTCAGGGCGTCGAAGCCCTTGCGGATCAGCTCGACGGAGATTTCGTCGTAGTTGATCGCCGGGCCGCTGGGCAGGGTTTCGAGGAAGGCGCGAGTCTCGGGAGCGAGGGGCATGGAACCTCCGTGGATCGCGGTATCGTAGGACGTTTCACGGGAGGGAACGATGCGTGCCGCCGTTCTGGAAGCCGCGGGCCAGCCGCTCGAGATTCGCGACGATGTGGAGATCGAAGCGCCGCGGCCCGGTCACGTGAAGGTCCGGGTTTCACACTGCGGGTTGTGTCACTCGGATCTCAGCCTGGCCGAGGGTACGTTCCCCAGCCCGCTGCCCATCATCCTGGGGCACGAGGCGGCCGGCGTGGTCGCCGAAATCGGCGAGGGCGTCGAGGGCCTGGCGCCGGGCGATCCGGTGGTGCTTACCGCCTGTCCCCCGTGCGGCAGCTGTTACTGGTGCGTGCGCGGCGAGGCCAGCCACTGCGCGCGCATGAGCGGCATTACCACCAACTCCTTTCCCGATGGGCACACGGGACTTTCCCGCGGCGGCCAGGTCGTGTATCGGGGCCTGAATCTGGCGGCGCTCGCCGAGTACACCGTGGTGCCGGAGACCGGTGCGGTGAAGATTCCCAAGGGTGTGCCCCTGGATGTGGCGTGCGTGATCGGGTGCGCCGTGCAGACGGGAGCCGGCTCGGTGTTCAACACGGCGCAGGTCGAAGCGGGCGCCACGGTGCTCGTGATGGGCCTGGGGGGCGTGGGACTCTCGGCGGTGCAGGGGGCGCGAATCGCCGGGGCGTCGCGGATTTTCGCCTCCGATCCGCTGCCGGAGCGCCGTGAGGTGGCCAAGCGTTTCGGGGCCACCGACCTGTTGGATCCGGGCTCGGAAGACGTGGTGGCCCGCACTCGCGAGGTCACCGGCGTGGGCGTCGACTACGCCTTCGAGACAGCGGGCCAGGCCGCCCTGATCCAGACCGGGATCGAGGCCTCGCGCGTGGGCGGCACGGTGATTGCGGTGGGCGCGCCGCCGCTCGACCAGGCCATCAGCGTGGCTCCGGCCGCCATTTTCGTGATCACCGGGAAGAAGCTGATGGGCAGCGTCCTGGGGGGCGTGAACTCGCTGCACGAGATCCCGCGCCTGATCTCACTCTGGCAGGCGGGCCGCCTGGATCTGGAAGGCCTCATCACGAACCGTCGTCCGCTGGAGGAGGTCAACCAGGGCTTCGCGGACCTGGCCGCCGGCCGCGGCATCCGCACCGTGCTCGCCATCTAGCAGCGGTGTTGGCGATGTGTGAATGGAGCCCAGGCCGCTCAGGCCCAGCAGACCGCGATCTGCCTCGGACCCCGGTAGGGCAGGCGCCCGTGAGACACCGAGTGGTTGTCGATGGCGAGCACGTCGCCTCGCTTCCACGGCGTCACCACCATGTGCTTCCAGACCACGTCGCGCACGTGGTCCATGTCGGCGTCGGGGATCTCGCTCCCGTCCGCCTGGGTGCAGTGAAGTGCGAGTTCGTCCGAGCTGGGCTTCCGGCGCTGTAGGGCCACGAGAACGCGCGAAAGCTGGTACCAGCCCCAGATCCGCGGCGACGGCCGGTGCGACAGGATCCGCTGGTACTCGGCCGGGGCCGTCGAGAGGTGGAAGGTGGTGCTGTGGTTGTGCCACACGCGCTCCCCCGTCTGGGGATGATCGCGGTGGATGGCCTGGGTGCTCACCAGACGCAGACCGTCGCGTCCGATCCAATGGGCCTCGAATCCCTGTTCGCGGCAGGTCTTTTCCACCAGCGTGCGATCGGTGGTGAGGAACATCTCGTCCCAGCGCTTGAGCTTCCACAGATTGAAGCGCCCGCCGCCGGTTGGGCCCGAATAGTTGCGCACGATCCGGAGCCCGCCTTCCTCGAATCGCTTGACCACTTCCGGGTCCAGGTCGCGGTAGACCTTTCGAAAATCCGCCACCGGCGTCTCGCCGCTGCCCGGTGCCGGCTCCACCAGGCAGCCGAAGAACACCCGCCGCGGCGGGTTCGAAGTGAAGCTCATCTCACAGTGCTGGGGAATCGGATAGAAGCCGGGCAGTTCGCTGGCTGAGAACACATAGTCGGTGAGGGCGTCACGGGGGGACGTGCCCAGGTATTTGTTCTTGAGCTCGTCGTCCACGCCCCGGGCCACAGCCTCGAAGTCGTCGGGGCCCGCCACGTCGAAGTCGCGAAAGAGCAGGGCGCCGTGGGCCACCAGCCGATCCTGGACCCAGTCGGCATTCTCGCGCAGGCAGCGATTCAGGCCGGCGGCGCTCCGCTCGCGGCCCGGGCGGATCACCAGCGGCAGCGTTCCCTCGTCGGATGAGTCGATGCGAATCGCGTCTTCGATTGCCATGGCGTGGCCTCCCGTCCGGCATTCTATCCCATGGAGTGCGGAGCAGATCAACGACCGCCGTGTGATAGGCTCGCCCTCCAGGCAGGAGGCATGAGATGCGGGAATTTCGCGATCGGGTCGCGGTGGTGACGGGAGGTGCCAGCGGCATCGGCTTTGCGATGGCGCGCCGTTTCGGAGCCGAGGGCATGAAGGTGGTGCTGGCGGACATCGAACAAGGCGCGCTCGAGCGGGCCACCCGGCTGCTCGAGCAGGACGGCGTCACGGCCCTGGGGGTGGTGACCGACGTGACCCGGGCGGAATCCGTGCAGGCCCTGGCCGAGCGCACCCTCGAGGCCTTCGGCGGCGTTCACGTGGTCTGCAACAACGCCGGCGTCTTCGCAGGGGGCAACTGCTGGGAGTCTCCGCTCGAAGACTACGAGTGGGTCATCGGCGTCAATGTGTGGGGCGTGATCCACGGCATCCGCACCTTCGTGCCGATCCTGCTCGAGCAGGGCGAGGAGGCCCACGTGGTGAATACGGCCTCCATGGCCGGGCTCACCAGCATGCCCTACAGCGGTATCTACTTCCTGAGCAAGCACGCGGTGCTGTCCCTGAGCGAGTCGCTCTACCACGAACTCCAGATGACCGGCAGCAAGCTGCGCGTTTCGGCTCTGTGTCCAGAGCTGGTCTCCACCCACATTGGCGAAGGCGAGCGCAACCGTCCCGATCGACTCGCCCACGGTCAGGGCGCAACGCCCTCCCAGGCGCTGGTGGAAGAGGCGCTCCAGAAGGGTGTCGCCCAGGGAATCTCCCCGGATGTGATCGCCGAACGCGTGCTCCAGGCGATTCGCGACGAGCGATTCTACATCCTGTCGGAAGATGCCTGGCGTCGCGCGGCCGAAGCGCGCATGGAGGACATCCGGCTGGGTCGCAATCCCAGGCTGACGCCGCCCATCGAAGCGGGTGAGGTCGGCTGAAGGTGAGTCGCCGCGCCCCCGACCCGCAGCGGCTGGGCGTCGATCCGAAGCGCCTGGAGACTCTGGTTGCGCGGGCTGCCCGCGAGGTGCGCGACGGCGGCCTGCCGGCGGCGCAGATCGCGATCGCCTGTCGCGGCGAGCTGGTGGCGCTGGAGACCTTCGGCGACGCGGACGACGACACCTTGTTCGCGAACTTCTCCACCAACAAGGCCGTCGTGTCGTCGGCCGCGTGGCTGCTGCTCCAGGAGGGCCGACTGCGCCTGGACGAGCCGGTGGCCGACGTGATTCCCGGATTCGAGGCCCACGGGAAAGCGGGCGTTCTCGTCGAGCACCTGCTCACCCACACGGCGGGCTTCCCCGGGGCGCCCTTCGACGCCCTGGAGTGGGACGATCCCGAGCGCCGGATCGCGCGCTTCGCCGACTGGCGCGTCCAGTGGGAGCCGGGCACGCGCTTCCAGTACCACGCGAGCTCCTCCATGTGGGTGCTTGCCGAGGTGATCGGCCGGCGCGGCGGCACCGATTTCCGCAACTTCTTGCGCGAACGGGTATTCGGGCCGCTGGCGATCGAACGCTACTACGTGGGCCTCCCACCCGAGCTCGACGACCGTGTGGCGCCGTTGCTGCAGGTGGGCGAGGCGGCCTCGCCAGAGTCGATCGCGGCCACGGGCATCCGGGTTCCAGTGGAAATGTCGGGCAGCGGGCTCGAGGTGGAGCGCTTCAACCGGCCCGAATACCGCCGGGTGGGCGAGCCGGGCGGTGGCGCCTTCGCATGCGCCGATGCGCTTGCGCTCCTCTACCAGGCCTGGCTCCACGAAGGTGGCGTCTGGGGAGAGTCGCCGGTCTGGAAGGCCGAGACGCTGGAGGCGGCGCGCCGGGTGTACACCGGGGAGCTGCTCGACCCCATGACCGGCAAGCGCGCGAACCGGGGGCTGGGGCTCGTGATCTCTGGCGACCACGATCGCGTCTTCCGTGGCTTTCCGCCGCGGTGCTCGCCGCGGGCCTTCGGCCACCCGGGCGCCGGCGGGCAGATGGCCTGGGCCGACCCGGCAACGGGCGTCTCGTTCGTGTTTCTCACCAGCGGCATCGATCGCAACGAGCTGCACAGCGGCGCGCGCGGTCTGGCGCTCTCGTCGCGCGCGGCGGCCTGCGTGGCGGAAGCCTGAGACTCGACACCGGAGCGGAACAAGGAGGCGAATCGTGGAGGTGGGAATGCTCTTCATCTTCCAGAACTACCTGGGCCACGGTCGCGACGAGGACATGGTGCAGGGCCACATGCGCCTGGCCGACCTGGCCGAGCCCCTGGGCTACGACAAGGTCTGGCCGGTGGAGCATCACTTCACCGACTACGCCGCCTGCCCCGACAACCTGCAGTTCCTGAGCTGGCTGGCCGGCCGTACCACGAAGCTGCGCCTGGGGACCGGGGCGGTGATCGTGCCCTGGAACGATCCCCTGCGCGTGGCCGAGAAGTTTGCCCTGTTGGATCACCTCTCGGGAGGACGTGCGGTGCTGGGGCTGGGGCGCGGGCTCGCCCGCCGTGAGTACGCCGGCTTCGGCATCGACATGGGCGAATCCCGCGATCGCTTCGACGAGGCCTCCCGCATGATCCTTGACGCGCTGGAGAAGGGATTCATCGAGGGCGACGGTCCCTACTATCCGCAGTCGCGCACCGAGATCCGGCCGCGGCCGCTGCGCGACTTCCGCGACCGCTTCTACTGCGTGGGCATGTCGCCCGAGTCGGTGGATCAGGTGGCGGCGCTGGGCGCTCGTCTCACGATCTTCTCCCAGCAGCCGTGGGAGATCTGGAAGGACGGCGCCCTGGCGCAGTATCGCGTGGCCTATCGCGCCAGCCAGGGCCAGGAGCCGCCGCCGCCGCTGACCGGCGACCTCATGTTCTGCCACGAGGACGCGGGGCGGGCCGAGGAACTCGCACGCAAGTACATGTCCGAGTACTTCCTGACGATCATCGACCACTACGAGCTGATGAGCGACCACTTCAAGGACGTGAGCGGCTACGACAACTATGCCAGCGCGGCGGACCTGTTCCGACAGGTGGGCCTCGAGGTCGCGCTCAACACGTACGTGAACGTCCAGAGCTTCGGTACGCCGGAGATGATCCTCGAGAAGCTCGTCGCCCGGCGCGAGCTGCTTGGGGAGTTCGAGCTGAACGCCATCCCGTGGTACGGCAGCATGCCGATCGAGGAGGCCGAGGCCAGCGTCACGCTGTTCGGGAAGAAGGTGGTTCCCGAGTTCCAGCGCCTGTAGGCACCCGGCGCCGGATTGCGTGCTATCCCGCGCTGCGCGGGCCGTTGCGGATTTCATCGACCAGGCCCCAGTCGCGGGCCCGGGCGGCGTCCAGCTGCTGCCCGCTGAGGGCGAGCCAGGCCGTGCGCTGGCGCCCGATGCGCCGTGGCAGGCTCACGCTGCCGCCGGCGCCGGGCACGAGTCCCATGGACACCTCGGGCAGGGCGAAGCTGGTGTCGGTGTGGGCCACCACGCGCGCGGCAAAGGCGGGAAGCTCGACCCCGGCACCCAGGCAGGTGCCGTGCACGTGCACCTGCACGCGCTCGGCGCAGGCGGCGATCGCGCGGCTGGCGTTGCGAGTGGATCGCACGGCGTGGGCCGTGGCCGGGTCGGGGAACGTGCCGAACTCGTCCAGATCGCCACCGCTACAGAAGCTTCTGCCGGCGCCCTCGATCACGACCTGGCGGATCGAGGGATCGACCACGGCCACCTGCAGGGCCTCGACGAGTCCGTCGCGCATCTCGGCCGAGAAGGCGTTGTGCTTGTCCGGTCGGTTGAGCGTCACCCGCAGGCGCTCGTGCTCGCGTCGCGACACGACGGCGGGGCCTGGGGTGGTCAGGGGCTTCGACGTGGGGGCGTGGCTTTCGCGCCAGCGCGCGAACTCGGGTCCGCTTTGGAGCGTCGAGTAGGCCCAGGATTCAGCCACCAGACCCTGGTGCACATCCAGGCGCTCGCCTTGCCGCAGCAGCTGCACGAGGGCCAGGCTCGCCAGCGGGGCGTGTCGCACCGCTCGGGCCACGGCTTCGAGATCGGACTCGGACTCGAGCGCCAGATCGAAGTGGGGCACCAGGATGCGGGCGTCGCCGGTCGCCGCCTGGGGTCGCAGGGCCACCGAAGGGCAGGGCAGCTGAAGCAGGCGTTCGGCCGCGTTTCCGGTGGCTTCCGACGGCGCCCCGCCGGCGGCGAAGTCCACCACCAGCAGCGACTCGCCGGTCAGCGGCGAGTAGGCCTCCAGGGCCTGCGGGTCGCGAAGCGCGTCCAGGGCCACGGCCAGGGACACGATCCGGACTTCGGCCGCCGGCCGGGTCACGCCTCTCCGGCCAGCTCCGCGCGGATCTGGCGCCGCAGCAGCTTGCCGGTCTCGTTGTAGGGGAGTTCGTGGCGGAACTCGATCTGTTCCGGCGTTCGCGAGGATCGAAGCCGATTCTTCACCCACGACTTGAGCTCTTCGGCGCTCGCCGAAGCGCCCGCTGAGAGCACCACGGCCGCCGCCACCGCCTCGCCCCACTGGATGTCGGGGATGCCCACCACGGCACAGTCGGCCACTGCGGGATGCTCGAGGAGCACGGCCTCGATCTCGCCGGGCGAGAGGTTCTCGCCGCCCCGCACGATCACGTCGTCGATGCGGCCCTCCAGGTAGAGATAGCCATCGGCGTCGAGGTACCCGCCGTCGCGCGTCGGGAAGAAGCCGTCACTCAGAAGACGGGTGTCCTTCCCCAGGTACTCGCCGGAAA
>JAQBHB010000106.1:0-26739 GCA_032128115.1 Deltaproteobacteria bacterium
GGATCGGCGGCGGCCCGCCGACTTCGGGAGCGGGGTCGGCCAGCAGCCGGTGCGCCTCGGCCTCGTCGGCGGCGGTCATCTCCGCCGTCGATACGCAGAACTCCACCAGGATGCCGTTGGGGTCGTTGGTGTAGATGGACAGACACCAGCCGTGGTCGATCTCGACCACATCCACACCGTGTTTCAGGAGGCGAGTGCGGCGCGCCGCGATGTCGTCCAGACCGTCGGCCTTGAACGCGATGTGGTTGGCCCAATGGGGAAGACCCAGGCCATCGCTGATGGCGGTGGGCCACTCGGTACCGAGTTTCTCGTCGTGGATGTCCCAGAAGGCGATCAGCTCGCCCTCGCCGGTTTCGTAGAAGAGATGCTTGGCCCAGCCCTGTTCGGGCGTGGCTCCTGTCGCCACCTTCACCAGGCGGAAGCCCATGGGTCCGGTGTAGAACTCGTGGTTGGCCTTGATGTCCCGGGTGGCGATGGCGACGTGGTGGTATGCCATGGCAGCTCTCCTGTGCGGTGTCGACCCCAGGGTCACCCAGGGCAACCGCCGGCGTCAATCCAGGAACCAGGTGGTACCCAGGAAGAAGCCGCTCATGTCCATGCCGCTGTTGGGGCTGCCGGTGGCGGCGTTCGAGATGTGCTGATACCGCCACTCTCCGGTGAGCGCCAGGCGCCGGGTCACGAACACGTGAGAACCCACGCCGGCCTGCAGGCTGAAATTGAAGCCGTCGCGCTGGGAAGCCAGATCGAAGTCGAGATCCAGGATTCCGGCACCGGCGGAGACGAAGGGCACGAAGCATCCGTCGCGGAGCCAGTTGTATCGCAGCAGGAACGCTGCGCCGCCGGCGTGGCCGCTGCCCGGCCCGGTCTCGATCAACGCCATGCCCTCCACCAGCACCTCCCAGTTGCCCCGGTACCAGGCCTCGCCCCCCACCGGGTCGCCGAGCCCGATGCCCCAGTCGCTGGTCACCGCCGCGTACCGCACGTGGTCCACGTCGCGGCTGCCGTCGTAGCGCTCGAGAGAGAAGGCGTAGCCGCCCAGCACCCCCACATGGGCCTTTCCACGGGCGAAACGATCCGGGGCCCCCGGGCCCTCGGCGCGGGCCGGCCCTGCGGACCCCGCCAGGATCCCCAGCGCCAGCCACCCCAGCCCCAGGGCCCACCCCCCGCGCAGACTCCATCGCATGGGGGTGGGTGGCCGGCCTGGGGACCCAGGTGACGAGGTCGAAGGCCCACGCCCCCGGGCTCGGCAGCTCACCGGCAACTCACCGGCAACTCACCCCACACAAGCCGGAAACCCATGCGTCGCGGGGCCGCAACGCTGCTTCCCGAACCGGCGAATGTGTCGCGGAACCTGTCGCAACTAGCTGAATTTCTACGCATTTTTTCCTAAACCCGGATCTCGATCCGTCCGAAAAACAGCAGATGACCCGGAAGCTGAAGGCGGTACGGGAACCTCGAGCTGGCGGGGGGCACGCAGCATGGTGAGCGCCCTGATCCACATGCTCGTATTCGTCGTGTTCTGCAATCGCTACTTCGGCGGCAACCTGCTGAAGCGGATCCGGGGAACCCGGTTCGACGAGGCCATCGACGACTACGAGCCCAGCGTGACCGTGGTGGTGCCCATGTTCAACGAGGGCGAGAGCATCCAGGCCACCATCCACAGCCTGCTCGGCCAGGCCTATCCGGATGACAAGCTCAGCGTGATCGTGGTGGACGACTGCTCGTCCGATGACAGCTATCTGTGGGCGCGCAAGGCCAGCGTAGACGCCCCGAACGTGACCGTGGTCCGGAACGCGCGCAACCTGGGCAAGCGCCGTTCGATCAATCGGGCCGTCCTGGAGACCCGCTCCGAGATCATCGTTTCCGTGGACTCGGACGTGATCGTGGACCGACACGCGGTCCGCCAGCTGGTGCGCCGGTTCGTACGACCGGAGATCGCCGCGGTGGGCGGCCGGGTCAACGTCAGCAATCGCAGCGACAACTGGCTCACGCGCATGCAGACCATCAAATATTTCTACGGGTACGAGTACAACAAGAACATCGAGCGCTGCTTCCGCTCGGTCCTCTGCCTGTCGGGTTGCCTCACCGCCTACCGTCGCAGCGTCCTGCTGGAACTCCACGAGATGCTCGAGAATCGCACTGTCATGGGAAACCAGATCAAATACGGAGAGGATCGCTACCTCACGCGCCAGATCGTGAAGGCCGGACACCAGACGGTGATGACCCTGGATGCGATCTGCTACACGACGGCGCCGCGCGGGTTGCGGGAATACTTCTCCCAACAGCTGCGTTGGCGCCGCTCGAACCTGGTCGACTACTTCGGCGGCATGAGTCATGTGTGGAAATTGCACCCGATCGTGGCCGTCCACTATTTCGCGACCTCGGCCCTGCTGCTGGCCTACCCCGCCATGGTCTTCAACGCCCTGGCGACGGGCCGCTTCTGGGACCTGGCCATGCTGCACCTGGGCATCGCCACGCTGCTTGGCCTCGTGTATCGCGTGCAGACACGCGGGCTCCCCGAAGACGAACGCGTGAGCGCCCTGTGTTACCTGAGCGCCATCCTGGTCATGCCGGTGACGTACCTGGTGCTGACGCCGCTGGCGCTGTTCACCCTGGACACCGGAAGCTGGGAGACCCGCGGAGAGGCCTACCAGCCCCTGGCTCCCCACCGGGACGACCGGAGCTCGTCGTGAACGCGCCCGCCTGGCTGAGCGACGAGCCGCTCAAGCAGCTGATCAGCGCCTGGAATGCACTCATCACCTCGATCTACAAGATCGTGGGCTTTGCGATGCTCACGCTGATCCTGGTGGGCCTGGCCTGTTACTTCGGGGTGAACGCCTTCTACCTGTTCGCAGACTCGTGGGTGGCGCCGGTCATCCTGTCGCCCCATCACGAGCGGGTCCTGCACGTCAGCAGCCAGGCCCTGGCTCACCAACACCAGCGTCGCAAGCTCGAGGGCGAGCTCATGGAACTGGAGAGCCTGGTGGCGACCGCCGATCGGGGCATTGTCCTCAACGAGGATTTCCAGCGCAGCTTCAACTCGGCACTTTCCGAGGAAATCACGTCGCGCAAGACGTATCTGGCCCAGGCCGAACGCCTGGACCACGATCAACGGGAATCGGAGCGCGCGGTGATGGACACGAACCAGGCCTTCCTGGAAACGGCCGCGCCGGAGCTGGAAGCCCAGTACGAGGCAGGCCTGTTGGATCGAGCCACCTACACCCAGGCCCGTCGCAGCCTGGCCGCCATGACCCAGAGCGAGCTGTCCCTGCGCCAGAGCGTTCTCCAGTTGTCGTCCGTCGTGCGCGACTCCCGGCGCGCGGTGGATTCGATGCAGGGGGCTCTCGACCCCGACGCGGTGGGCACGGCCGGCGAGGCTCGCAGCTATGACGTGTTGGTGATGAAACAGGAATTTCAACGCTCCGTGATCGAATCCGCCCATCTGCGCCGCGAACGCGACAACGGCGTGCGTCTGATCGGACTGCTGCAGGAATCGATCGCGAGCTACGACCAGCTGCTGGTCGAACTCGACAACTCCCCCTACAAGCGCGCCCTCGTCGAGCGGGTGAACCTGGCCTTCGTCCCCTACGAGAACCTGGACGAGGTGAGCGAGGGCCGCGCGCTGTACGGATGCTCGGCCGGACTGATCTGGTGCCGCCCGGTGGGCCGGGTGATCACGACCCTGGACGGCGAGGTGGCCGTCAACCACCCGCTGCGCAGCGAGCTGGTGCGCGGCCTGATGATCGAAATCGACCTCGACGATGCCAGCTGGGCGGAGGAGAAGGCGCTCTACCTGGGAAGCGCGCCTCTCTTCTTCTGATCTCCATGCGACGACAACCGGCACTCTGCCTGATCGTGGCAAGCCTCGCTTCGGCTGCCAGCGCCGAGCCCTCACAGGAGGACGGCTGGGGCGCCGTGGGCGAGTCAAAGGCTTATTGTGAGTACGTCACGGCCCTGACCGAGGGCGAACGGGCCCTGCTCCTGTCGCCCGAGCTGTTCACCCTGACCAGCACCGTCGCCAGCGAGGAAATCGGGGCCCAGGCCCTGGGCAACGGCGTGGGCCTGCGGCAGTCCGTGGGGCTCCGGATGCGAACCAGTCATCTGCGCCGCGGGGGTGCCCTGCGCAAGCGCACCGAGGCCGAGTGCGAGCGCTACCGCGCCCAGGCCCAGCTTGCGCGGATCCTCGAGCAGTCGCCGGACGTGGGCCTGCGCGAAGGCCTGCGGGCCGAGACGCGCGCACTCGAAGCCGCCCTGTTCGTCGCCGACTCGCGCGTTGCAGACGTGCGCACGCAGGTGGGGGCGCGAATGGCCACCCAGCAGGAACTGCTTGACGCACAGCTCAAGCTCGAACAGCTCCGCAATCGGCTTCGCGGCTTGCGGCGGCAGAGCGACTCCCTGCCCACGCTTCCCGATGGGCTTCCCGGCGAGATCACCGAACTGATGAACGACTTCCGCGAGGCCGACGAGCGCTACGCGGCGGCGGACGCGAGTGTCCGCGAGTCCAGCGCCTGGGATCTCGACCTGCGCGGCGGCTACGACCAGATCATCGGCGACTCCCGCGACATCCCGGCATTCGCCACCGTTTCGTTCTCCATGAGCCTGGGGGCGCTGAGCCAGAAGAGCGCCCACGACCGGGGGCTGCGCAAACGCGACGAATGGCGACGCCGCGAATTTGGCGGTCTGCGACGCGGGATGGACGATCTCGTCCAGAACCTGGAAGCCACGCGTCACCACGCGCAGCTGCGCCTGGACCAGGTGCGCGGCCTACGCGACGAACTCGCGGAGCGCCTGGCCGCCATCGAACCCCTCACCGGTGAGTACGCGCGCCGCCACCGCGACACCCTGTGGTTCGAGTGGGTGACGGCTGGCGCCGAAGCCGCCCACCTGGAGGCGCGGCTGCCGCGTCTCGAAGCCTTCCTGGTGGCCGCAGCGGGAACTTCCATGCCCGCCGTGGCCGCTGGCGCCGATCAGTCGCTGCGCCCGAGGATCCCGGCGCCCCCGCAGGCGAGTACGCCCAATCCCGCCAGCCAGATCCCGGTGCGGAACGAACCGGGTCGGTAGCGCATCTCGATCTCGTGAACGCCGGCTGGAACGACCACGGCCCGGAAGTCCAGATTGGCGCGCAGCATCCGCACCGGCTCGCCGTCCAGGCTCGCCTCCCATCCGGGATAGTGCGCATCCGTCAGCACGACCAGGCCCGGCTCGTCCCCCTCGCTGCGGATCACCACGCGCTCCGGTTCGTAGACCCGGATCCGGGTGTCATCGGGATCGGCGGGCGCTGGCAGCGGCCCCCGGATCTGCAACCCGGGCGGGACGTCGTCGACCATCACGATGCGCCACGGGTCGAACGATTCATCCGTCAGCAAGCGCACGGCACTGGACAACTCGTCCGGTTCGGCCACCGCCCTCGCCACCCGGTACACGTGGGGCATGGCGTGGGGGTTCTCATAGACCGCCACGCCGGCGTCGGGCGGTGAAACGCGGCGATAACGCTGCCCCAGCCAGCCGTAGTCTGGCTCGCCGACGATGGTGCGGACCGAGAACAGATCGAGGATTCCGGCGCGGTCACCGCTTCGGGGCAACAGCATGCGGCCCGAAAACGGGGCGACCGGTCCGTCGCGCGTGGACTTGCGCCCGGGGGTCGGCTCGCGCGTAAAGACCGTGAGAGGTCGGCCGGTTTCGAAATAGGTGATGAGCTGGGCGGAACGCGCCAGGGTCAGCGGCTCGAGGTCGTGGACGGCATAGCTCTCGCGCCAGGCGCGCTGGCGATCGCCACGGCTGGGCCAGTAGATGCGCCCTCCAGGCTCGATCGCGGCAGCGGCCCCCGCCCGGGTGAGCTCTTCGGCCAGGCTGACGGGCTCGGGAAACGAGCGCGCGAACGGCTGGACCGTGGACCACACCGGCCACGCGCCCGTGGCGAAGGTCAGGCCGAAGGCCGCGGCCCCGGCCGCGAGCGCCGCCCGGGGCCATCGAACCAGTGCGTCTTGCAGGTGCGTGGTTCCCACGCCGGCGGCCACGGCCAACGCCAGGGTCAGGAGCAGCCGATACTTGTACGGGAAGCGGAAATCGCCGAACACGGGAAGCTCCCGCAGCCAACCGTAGAGCGGTGTGTGCGCCGGCCATGAGGTCGCCAACGCCAGCAGTCCGATTCCCAGCAACACGCCCACGTGGCCGCGCCTGCGGCCGGGAAGCACCAGCGCCAGCAGTGCCAGCACGAGGCTCAGCGCGCCAGGCACCCCATCGGTATAGCCGCGTGCGAACAGGTCGTTGAAGAAAGACTGGGGGCTGTGTGGCTTGCCGACGAAGATCGCCTGGGACTCCACCAGCGCGCCCAGGGCGCGGCAGCTGCGATCCACCAGCTCCAGGGACGGCAGCATCTGCGGCGCCGCCAGCATCAACCCCACGGCCCCCCCCAGCGCGAGCGCCAGGATCGGCCGCCACGGCAGCTGTCGGGTGCGCACCGCCTGCTCTCCCAGGATGGCGGCGGTGTAGAGCAGCGAGGCCAGGATCACCATGGCGAACGTGTAGGGCCAGCCCGAGAGCAGGGAGAGTCCCACCGCAATCGCGAGCACCGCGGCACGTGCCGGCGAGGGATGCTCCAGGCTGCGATCCACGGCCCAGAGCACGCCCGGCGCCCAGGCCGCCGCATAGTGGGTCGCGGGCGACCAGATGGTTCCCACCACCTGGAGTGAGGTCGCGTAGGCGAGACCGGCCACCGCGCCGCCCCAACGACCGGCGCCCAGGGCACCCGCCAGACCTCCGGCCAGCAGCACGGAAAGCCCCACGTGCAGACAGGCCAGCGCCAGGAATGCCGTCTGGGCCGGCAGCCAGGCGTGCAACAGATTGGGCGGATACAACACCCCCGCCTGGAGCGTGGCGAGAAACGGCCCCCCCGCGCTGTGGTGGGGATTCCAGAGGGGGATCTGCCCCTCTGCCAGGCGCGCACCCGCGTATTCGGCGTTGGGCAGGTAGTAGTCGACGAAGTCTCCCGACCAGCCGCGGGCCACACCCCGCAGATCGGGCAGCGAGGCCTGGGTGCCGAGGATCAGCCATCCCGTGCTGATCACGGCTGCGGCCGTCACGAGGGCCGCAAGGTCGCGACGGCTCACGACTCACTCCGCACGGCGTGGGCCGTCACGATGTCGAAGAGGTTGACGGGAACGCGCAGCCCGGCGCCGGGCCAGCGCTCGGGGCGGGCTGCCGAGCGCCCGAACACGGTCTTTCGCAGCCGTTCGAACAGGTAGCCCAGGGTGTAGACCGAGGACTCGGCGTGCATGGATTCTACGCGCAGCCCGTGGCTCTCCAGAAGCCGCCGCAGGCTTTCGCGCGTGTAGAAGAACAGGTGTTCCGGGATCGTGTACAGGTGCCAACGCGAGCCCGACCATCGCGCCACCTGACTTCCCACGTCGCCGGTGCACAGGGCCAGGCGCCCGCCGGGTCGCAGCACGCGCACCAGCTCCGCCACCGCCGCATGGGGGTCCGGCAGGTGCTCCAACACATCCCACAGGGTCAGGGCATCGAAGCACCCGGATCCGAAGGGCAGCGCTTCCGCATCGGCCACCACCAGGCGACCGGCGGTCAGCAGGCCCCCGTGTCGCGCCGCCGGTGCGGAGATCTCGATCCCAGAAGCCTCCCAACCGCAGCGCCGTGCCTCGTCGAGGGCGAAACCGTAGGCAGCTCCCACGTCCAACAGCCGTGCGCCGGCCCGTGGCAGCGGGATGGCGCGCAGGCGATGGGCGAAGGTTGCGCGCAGCGACGTCTCCAGGTCTTCGTAGGCGTCGTATCCGTGGCGAGTGTCCGCCCCCGAGAAGTAGGCCGCGTCGTACAGGCGGCGGGGACAGAAATCTTCCGCGGGCTGCCAGAACACCAGCCCGCAGTCGGCACACTCCAGGATCTCGACGCCGTCCTTGCGGAACTTCGCCCGGGCTCCGAGCGCCCCGCACACCGCACAGGTCACGGCGTGTCCGACTCGTTCCGGGAATCGATCACATAGCGGGGGCGTCGCTTCACCTCGGCGTAGACGCGACCCACGTACTCACTCAGGATTCCCACCGAGAGCAGTTGCACGCCGCCGAAGATCAGGATCAACACCACCACCGAAGTCCAGCCGCTGGCCACCACGCGACCGGTCAGATGGGCGATCAGGGCAAAGATCCCGAAACCCAGGCCGAACAGGGTAGTGACGGCGCCCAGCACGGAAATCAGCCGAAGGGGCAATACCGAAAACGAAAAGATCCCGTCAAGCGCCAGCCGAATCATGGGCCAGAGCCCGTACTTGCTGTGACCCGCAAAGCGTGGCTCCACCTGGTAGCTGACGCGGGTGTCCTGGAACCCGAGCCAGGGGATCAGGCCCCGGGCAAAGATGAAACGCTCCTCCAGCTCGTTGAAGGCATCCACCGCGCTGCGATCGAGCAGTCGGAAGTCGGCGCTGGCCGGAATCACCGGAACCGAGGTCAGGGCCGACATCACCCGGTAGAAGAGCCGCGCCGCGCGCTCCTTGGCGCCGTGCCGTGCGCCGGGAGGCGGCCGCCGCACCGTGTGCACCACGTCGGCCCCACCTCGCCACGCCTCGATCAGGGTGGGCAGGAACTCGGGGGGATGTTGCAGATCGCCGTCCATGGTGACCACGGCGTCGCCCCGGGCGTGGCGAAGGCCGGCCACCAGCGCCGCCTGGTGCCCGAAGCTGCGGGTGAAGCGAATCGCGCGCACACGCTCGGGCTCGGCCTTGTGCAGATCGGCCAGCTTCTCCGGCGTCCGATCTCGACTTCCGTCGTCGATGAACAGGATCTCGTGGGCGACGCCGGTAGGCGCCAGGGCCTCGGCGACCCGGCGCACCAGCTCATCGACGCAGCCCTCCTCGTCCAAGACGGGAACCACGATGGAGATCAGGGGACGTTCGGGGCGGGATCGGGACACGGCGTCTGCGTCAGCGTATCACATGAGATCGTTGGCGATCGGCGCGCCGGTCCCGGGGCGGCCCCTCATGCCGATTCGATGCTTGTCACCGTCTCGGCCGCTGCGCCCACGCCGTGCCGCATCACGCGGCTGAACAGGAGTCCGTAGTGCAGCAACTCGGGCAGCCTGCGGGCGTAGCCCACCACGAATCTCGGTCGCATCAGGTTGCGCGGCGAGAGGTAGCCGGCCTCGGACAACGAAATCAGCACCCAGAGCAGCAGGTGGCCGGTGACGCCGCCCTTGCGCACGTGGAGGGTCCAGCGCTTCGCGATCTCCAGGTTCGCGAAGAGGCCGTTGGCCAGGGCGTCCGCCAGGAGCCCGGGATTCATGTCGATGAGGCTCGTATAGCCCTCTGGCTCGGTGTCGCTTCGCTCGATGCGACCCCTGGCGAAGTCCACCGACCAGTACTCGAGCGCCTCGCCTCGTTGGATTCGAAACGTCCAGTAGCTGCGCAGGAGGCGCCGTAGGGGCCCCAGGCGCCGCAGGAACGCACCGAAGTACGCGCAGAAGTCGGCATGGGAGAGCGTGCGAGAGGCTTCGAGGCGATAGAGCGCCTCGAACTCCTCGCGGCGCTCCTCCGCCATGCGTTCCACCGCTGCGGTGAAGTCGAAGTCGCCGGCTTCCCCGTCGCCCCGAAACCCCTCTTCGGTGCTCCAGCTGGCACCGGGCGGCATCTGCACCACCCGGGTGCCTTCCACCGGATGAGCCCGCATGTAGTCCACCAGCTCCTTCGCCGGGATCAGGTGGCGGTTCTGCTCCCGAGCCTCCCGGTGGAGATGACAGACACCGCTGGCAAACGGGATGGCGTTGTGCGGCGACAACTGGCGCACCGCCTCGCGGAACCCCTCCAGATAGGACTCGCGCCGCACGGCCGCCGCCTCCGTGGGATCGTCGAAGCGATAGCAGTCGGGGAACGACCAGGCGGGCGAGTGACTGCGCAGCAGGAAATCGGGTCGGGGAAAGCGCCGGCGCAACGAGCGCCACGACGGCGGCAGCGGCTTGGCGTCGTTGAGATCGATCAGCACCCGGCCCTCGGCCTCCACGGCCAGTACGGCGTCGTCCAGATACTGGATCTGGAAGCTGCTGATGAAGAAGTCCGGCGCCAGACGGTAACGACGGCCGTGAACCATTTCCGTCACGCGCGTGAACCCCAGGTCGGCGAGTTCGGCGCCAAGGGTCGAGACCGGGAAGCGCGGCACGAACAGGTGAGCCTCCCGATGGAAGCGGCGAAGCGTCTCGACATCGAAATGGTCGTAGTGCCAGTGGCTGACGAAGACATGGTCCGCCTCGAAGATCGACTCGTCGTAGACCGGCGGCGGGCAGTGGGACCAGGACCCCCAGTAGATGGGATCCGACAGCCAGGGATCGACCACCAGGGATTGGCCAGCGGCCTCGACCTGCAGGCACGCGTGTCCGACAACGCTGAATTTCACGGCGGAGCGGAGAATACCCTGCCGGGGTTGCCGATCACTTGCCGGCGGGCTTCCCAAGGGTTCACGAGTGCGCAGATGAGGTAATCTCACCTCACAAAAGATTCTGTGATGGCCGATACACGGCAGGTGCCGGGCCCGAACGCCGCCGCTGCGAGGGATCCGATCCGCCTGCTGCTCGTCGAAGACGATCCGGTGGATGCGGCGCACCTGCGGGAGATCCTCACCAGCGTCGACGAGGTGAAGTTCGAGATCGAGCAGGCCTCGCATGTGGAAGAAGGCCTGCAGATGCTTCGGGACGGTGCGTTCCAGGTCGTGCTCCTGGACCTGAGTCTCGAAGAGGGCGATGGCCTCGACACCCTGTCGCGGGCCAAGGTGGCCGCCGCGTCGGTTCCGATCATCGCCATGACCAGCCAGGGCAACGAGGTGCAGGCGCTCAAGGCCCTGCGGGTTGGCGCCCAGGACTACCTGGTCAAGGGAGAGTCCGAACCGCGCCTGGTGGTGCGCACCGTGCTCTACGCGGTCGAGCGCCACCGCATCCTCACCGACCTGGCCCTGGCCCGACAGCGCGAGCACTACATCGCGACCCACGACAGCCTCACCGGCCTCCCGAACCGTGCCGCCTTCATGGATCAGCTGCAGCGTTCGATCGCCTACGCCGCGCGCAATCAGACCCAGGTGTCCCTGCTCTTCGTCGACGTGGATCGCTTCAAGAACATCAACGACAGCATGGGGCACCAGGTGGGCGACGAGTTGCTGCGGGTCGTCTCCACCCGTCTGCAGGACGTGGTCCGGCGCAGCGACATGCTGGGGCGCCTGGGGGGCGACGAATTCATCGTGTTGCTCCAGGACGTGCAGCGCGATCACGACCCTGCCCGCGTATCCCAGAAGATCCTGGATACGCTCTCGCGGCCGTGCAGCCTGAACGGCGCGGAATACAGGGTCACCGCCAGTGTCGGCATCGCCGTGTATCCCAGCGATGGCATGAGTGCCGACGTACTGATCAAGAACGCGGACCTGGCCATGTACCACGCCAAGAGCGTGGGCCGGAACCGCTACTCCTACTACGCCAAGGACATGGACGACCAGGTGGCGACGAGCCTCGACATGGAGAACGGCTTGCGCCTCGCCCTCGAGCACCATTCGCTGCTGGTGCACTATCAACCCCAGGTCCACGTGGGCAAGGGCATCATCGGCGCCGAGGCGCTGGTGCGCTGGCGCTGCCCCAACCGGGGCATGGTCTCGCCCGCCACGTTCATCCCCATGGCCGAAGAAACCGGCTTGATCCACCCGATCGGTGCCTGGGTGCTGCGCACGGCCTGCGAGCAGGCGGTGGCCTGGCAAGGCGCCGGCCGCGGCATCCGCGTGGCCGTCAACGTGTCGACCCGACAACTGGCATCGTCCAGCTTCGCCGACGAGGTTTCCACCACACTGCGGGAGACCGGCCTGGATCCCCGGCGCCTGGAGCTGGAGATCACCGAGAGCAGTGTCCTCGAAGAACAGGGTGTCACCCTGGGCACCATCCGGTTGGTACGCCAGCTGGGCGTACGCGTGGCCATCGACGACTTCGGAACCGGGTACTCGGCGCTGAGCGCCCTGCGGAACCTGCCAGTGGACGCCCTCAAGATCGACCGCTCGTTCGTTTCCGACCTGGACAGCGACCCATCGGTGCGCACCATCACCACCAGCCTGATCGACCTCGCCACCGGCCTGGGTCTGGACGTCACCGCCGAGGGAGTGGAGAACACCGGTCAGATGCGCTTCCTCGAATCCCGCGGCTGCCACGACATGCAGGGCTTCCTGTTCTCGCGCCCCATGCCGGCCGAAGAATTCGCGCGCCAGCTCCAGACTCCCGTGCCCCCGTGGCAGGAGGCGCTCTCCACCAGTATCGAATAGCGCCGGCGATTTCCCGGACCGACTGCAGGGACCCGCACCGGCTGCCGAAACATCCCCAGATGGAAGACGAGACCGACCTACGGCGTCTGGAGCGGCAGCTGCGCGGCATCCGAGAGCCTGCCATGCGGCGGGAGCGCGTCCTCGAGGCCCTGGAGGGCTGCGACGCCGGAGCCGCCTACGACCTGGTGGCGGCCGTAGTGCGCCGCCCCGAGGCCCAGTGTCCCGCCTTCCCCATCCTGCGCCGGACGCTGCACGAGATGCTGCTGGACGGGGGCGCCGTCCGGCCGCTCAGCTACGAGCTGCGGGCCACTCTGTACTCCGAGGCGGCCAGCCACGAGGACGAGTTCGTAATGCGACTGCTGCGCTCGGCCGATTCGGCCGCGGCCATGGCGAATCCCGGGGCCGCCCTGTCGCGCTCGGTGGCCGAGATCCCCCTGGGTATGCGCCGCGCCCTGTCCAAGGGCGTGGACAAGAACCTGCTGGATCGCCTGCTCCTGGATCCGGATCCGATCGTGATCGAGAACCTGTTGGAGAACCCTCGCATCACCGAGAAGGACGCGGTCCGGATCGGCGGCCGTCGGCCGATCTCCGGCACGACCCTGGTGAGCCTTTACAGGAGCCGCCGCTTCGGAACGCGCCTGCGGGTTCGCATGGCCCTGGCCTGCAACCCCTACTGCCCCACGGACGTGGCGCTTCAGGTGCTGGCAGCGCTCGATCGGGGCGCGCTGCGCCAGATCGCCCGCGACGCCACGCTCCACCAGGACGTGCGCAACCACGCCCAGGACGAACTCGGCCGCCGCGGCCCGGACTGAGCTATATCGACCGGGTGCAGACGGGAGAAATCTATGGGGAGGCCGCGGGCGTGCCGTCACCGCTCGATCGGTTCCTCCGCTTGTTCACGGAAGTGCGAAGCGGAGAGGGCATCACCGCCCTTCTCATGGTCGCCAACGTCTTCCTGATCCTGTGCGCGTACTACTTGATCAAGCCGCTGCGCGAGGGCTGGATCGCTGTGTCGGCCATCGAGGGCCTCGAGAAGATGGAGGTGAAGGCCTACTCGAGCTTCGGCCAGGCCCTGCTCTTGATCCCGATCGTGGCGTTCTACGGCCGGCTCTCCGAGCGCTGGAATCGCACGACGCTCATCACCGGGGCGACGCTCTTCTGCATGTCGAACATGCTGCTCTTCTGGTTTCTGCAGCCCGATTTCTTCCTTCCCAATCTGCCCTGGACGGGAATCGCCTTCTACCTGTGGGTCGGGATGTTCGGCGTGTTCGTAGTGGCCCAGTTCTGGGCGTTTGCGGCCGACCTCTATTCACGCGAGGCGGGCGAGCGCCTGCTGCCCTTCATTGCCATCGGCGCCACTGCCGGCGCGGTCGGGGGATCCTGGATCACGGGGCGCCTGGTCGCTTCCGACTGGGTTCCCACCGAGGCCCTGCTGGTGGTGGCCACGCTGCCCCTGGCGGTCTCCATCGGCCTCACCCACCTCGCCGATCGCCGTGAATCCCATGCGCTCCGGGTCGGAGAGGCCCTCAGGCCCCCGTCCTCGGACAAGGGGCCCTCGGGACTGTCGATGGTGCTGGCCAGTCGCTTCCTGCTGGCCACTGCCATGGTGACGCTGTTGCTCAGCTGGGTGAACACCAACGGGGAGAACCTTCTCTATCGCGTGGTACAGCAGGTACTCGCATCCGACGCGGTCCGGGAGGGTATCTCCCCCGGCGCGCTGATCGAGTACACCCGGGATGGCACCACGGTCTTCTACGGCGACTTCTACTTCTGGGTGAACAGCGTCGCCCTGATCCTGCAGGCCTTCGTGGCCTCGCGCCTGCTCAAGTACGGCGGGTTCGGAGCCATCCTCCTGGCCATGCCCGCGGTGGCGCTGGTGTCATACTCCGCCATGGCCCTGTTCCCCGTGTTGGCCATCGTGAAAATCATGAAGATCGCCGAGAACGCCACCGACTACTCCATCAACAACACCGCGCGGCACGTCCTGTGGCTCCCGGTCGGCTCCGAGATCAAATACAAGGGCAAGCCGACCATCGATACACTCTTCGTGCGCATCGGAGACGGACTCGCCGCTGCCACCGTCCTGGTGGGCGTGCACCTGTTGGCGCTTCCCACGGCGTCCTACTTCGTCATCAACGTGGGTCTGGTGGTAATCTGGCTGGCACTGGCGCAGCTGGTGGTTCGCGAGTACGGGCGTCTGGCGGAGACGCAGAAATCCGCGGGATGATCCGCCCGGGGATTGCGTGTCTTGCGGTTTCTCTCGCGGCGTCACTCGCGGTGTGTCTGGGGATGACTTCGCTGCCCGCCCGGGGCGATGAGGCTCCGGATGGCGATGTCCCCGTTCCCGACCCGGTGCTCAGCATGCTGGAGGTGCTGGAGGAGACCCCTCCCATCGGCGATCCCGCCCCCCTGTGGGAGCGCGGCGATCCGGACCTGCAGACCGCCGTGGAAGCGGCGCTCGTGCGCCTCCGGCTGGACGATGACACCCGCAAACGGCGCCTGTCGGTGGTGCTCGTGGACATCTCGAACCCGAGCCAGCCCAGGGTCGCGTCGGTCAACGGCGATCAAATGATCTACGCGGCCAGCCTTCCCAAGATCGCCGTACTGCTGGCGGTGTTCGGGCAGATCGAAGCCGGAAACATGAAGCTCGATGCGGAGACGGAGCAGCTGCTTCGCAAGATGATCCGCCGCTCCGACAACCGCGCCACCACCGAGCTGATGCACCGGGCAGGCGTGGAGAACATCGCCAACGCCCTGCTCGACCCCCGCTACCGGCTGTACGACCCGGCCCACAACGGCGGGCTGTGGGTAGGCAAGGACTACGCCAACGCCGGCCTGTGGCTACGCGACCCGATCCACAACCTGTCACACGGCGCAACCGCCATGCAGGTGGCCCGCTTCTACTATCTGCTGGAGACGGGAAACCTCGTGAGCCCCAAGGCGAGCCAGCAGATGAAGTCGATCCTCGAGGACAGCCAGCTGAACCACAAATTCCTGCGGGTGCTGAAGCGTATCAATCCGGGCGCCCGCACCTTCCGGAAGTCGGGATCGTGGCGCAACTTCCACTCGGACAGCGTCCTGGTGCAGAAGGGGCGCCGCGGCTACATCGCGGTAGCGCTCAGCGATGATTCCGAAGGCGATATCTGGCTGGCCCAGATCATCGAAGCCTTCGACGGGCTCATTTTCCCGAAGTCGTAGCCTCGCCCTCGGTGGGTTCGGTCGCGGCCGGCGCGCGGTGGAATCCCCCGATGATGTCCTGGAAATCGGCAGCCAGAGCCTGGTGCTTGTCGGCCGAGTTCTTGCGGAGCACGTTGGACAGCAGCACCACCATGTAGCGGAGAGGGCGACCGTTTTCGACGGTTTCCACCACCGCCAGCGAATTCATGTAGTTGACGCTGTTTCCCATGTATTTGCCGCATTCGAAGCCCGGTTCTTCCTTGCAGCTATACAGGGAGCCGGACTTGAAATAGACCGCCGCATCGTCGAGCGCCGGGCTGGCCGCGTAGCGGATGCGGATGTCCGTCAGGTAGAGCAATCGCTTGATCTCGCGGCTCGACCAGACATCGACCAACCTGCCCTGCTCCATCAGCACCAGGTAGCGCATGAGCTCGCGGGCGTTGGCGACGCTGTTGGTGCCGGGCACGCGAGCCTTCCCCTCCCGGGTGAAGAAGCTCCCCTGACGCAGCTGCTTCGAGTCGAGACCGTTGCGACCCAGGGGCGAAATCAACGCGTCCATGTAGATCTTCGTGAGTTCTTCCTTGGGGGTGTTCGCGAAGAAACCGGCCGCCACCTCGTCGGATACCGGGTACTCACTGCCAAAGTGCTTGAGCAGCATGACCTGGGACATGAGCATGCTGGCGGCGGCATTGGAGCTGGCGGAGCACATCCAGTCGAGCCAGGTGTAGAGGTTCGCGGAGTCGGTCTCTTCGATGGGGCGCCGCTTCACGGTGGAATCGCCTGGCTTCCAGAACGGCACCACGTGGTGGTCCGTGCGGATGAAACCGTTGGCCGCCAGCTGGGTTTCGGTCAGGATCTTGTGGCGCGTTTCCAGGTCCGGATGGGCGTCCGCCAGACCCTGGAAGAAGGCCAGCGCCACCGCCACCTTCCCCACGCTGCCCGGGTTCTGGACCATGCTGCCGTTGTGCTCGGCGTAGCGCGGCGCGGTCGGGTCGGTGATGTCCAGAATCGCGATGCCGTAGCCGGCGGCGTCGCCGCCCAGCAGGGCCCGGATCTGGGACGAGAGATTCGGGTCCGAATCCGGCACGCTGAAATCGGGCCGCTCCCGGAGGCGCAGGTCCACCTCCTCGAGCGTCAACAAGGATCCGGGCTTCAGGGTTCCGCGCGCCAGCAGGGGGGCGCGCGCCAGGTCGAACGCCTCGAGCCGGGCGATCCCGGTGGCCTCGTAACCGTCCAGGGGATAGGCACCCGCGGCCCCGGCTCCTGCGACGACCAGCCACACCGCGACCCGGAATTCACGCATCATGACTTTTCCCCCTGGATTTTCGGCGCCGGTTGCCCCGGAATCCCATCCAACGCCACGGGCGTCGCGCCTCGCTCGCGCAGTCCGGCGTCGAGGCTGCTCAGATACGCGCTGTGCTGGGCGCGCCCGCTCTCCACGAACGGTCGGATCTGCAGCAGCGAGAGTCGCCCGCCCACGAATCCGAACTCGACGTCGGCGGGCAGGGGCTCGCCCTTCTCGTCCTTTAGCGTCCCGAAGTTCTCGTGGGCGCTGTTCGCGAACTTCACCAGCTGCCCGATCTCGTCATCGCTGAGAAGCCGGTCCGCGCCGCTGGCGGGGACGCGCCCCACGCCTCCGGTGGGGAGCAGCACCGGCCTCGTGGGCTCGGTGGCCTGGGCCAGGAACTGTGCCGCGCCTGTGCGCGCCGAGATGCGCAGGGACTCGGCGGACTGGCCCTCGACGCCGCCGCCGGGCCCTTCGCTCACCGCCACTGTCAACCAGCCGGATTCGCCCGTCTCCACGTCCACCGTGACCATGACGCCCGACGTCTCTGACGGAAGCGCCGCCTGGATCACCACGGCGGGAAACACGTACTCCGGATCTCCCATGTGGGACTGACGCCAGCCGTAGGCGCGCTCGGTGAACGGCGAAGCCCACACGTCGCGAATTGCCTGGAGGATGTTGTCGTAGCCCACCACGTTGGCAACCGTGAGATTCAGGCCGGCGCCGGTAAATCCCTCCAGGTCCTCCACGTTGGTGTCGCTGCGC
Source organism: Deltaproteobacteria bacterium (assembly GCA_032128115.1). Classification (GTDB taxonomy): domain Bacteria; phylum Myxococcota_A; class UBA9160; order UBA9160; family SMWR01; genus JAQBHB01. The sequence continues at coordinate 17,509 of JAQBHB010000106.1, forward strand.
ACGAACACCCCCATCTCGCCCGCGCTGCCGAAGGTCTGGGCCATCAGCGTCCGCAACTGCCCCTTGAACTCGGGACCCGGGTCGGCGGACAGGATCCAGCCGCGAAGCCGGGTCAGGAAATCGCTCACGAGTTTCTGCTGCCGAGCGGGCTTGGAAGCCGCCGCCGCGATCGCGTCGTAACTCTCGACCATCCACTCGAAGACGGGCGGTCCCCCCTCTTCCACGGGCTGATCCAGCAGCTTCCGGAAGGCGCCAAACGGGATCACGAAGCCGTTGGGAACCGCGTCACCGAATGTGTGCCTGAGCTCCCCCAGGTTCGCACCCTTGGGCCCCGACGTGCGGCCGGAGTCGCTGGCGCGCATGGATGCCAGGGGGACGAAGTCCGTCGATTGGATGTCGAGCTTCTCGAGATCCGGCCTGATCATCACGTCGGGCTGGGCCGCGGATTCCTCGCCGAAGATGGAATCCCAACGGGGTGCGTCCTCCACCAGTTGCACCACACCGTTGGGGCTCACCGCCAGCACCGCCGCCTTGCCGATCCGGGCATTCGCCCGCGGCAGCAACACCTCGCCCACCACCACGTTGGGAATGCCCAGGTTGCGCGCCAGCAGCTGCACGTGGGAGAGGGAGCTTCCCTCGCCCTGGGTGAGGATTCCGGACACCCGGGGCAGTTCGGCGGTGGTCTCGGGCAACAGGTAGATACCATCGGGCTCTATGTTCTCGTCGGCGCCCGAGCGGATCACGCCGCGGGTAAGACCCGGGTTCAGGGCGCGCAGGCCGGCGCCCACGCGCTCGCCGAACAGGTCGTGCTGGATCCCCGCCAGCTGGTTGGCGTCCAGCACCAGGCTGTCGATGAGTCCGCTGTAGAAGAGCAGTGGGCTGCCGCGCAGCCGATCCTGCGGGTACAGATGCACCTCGGGCTCGAGCGGGGCCAGCTCGTCCACGGTGGGTCCGAAATTGAACGCCAGCCAGCGCCCGCACCACTCGGGACCGCGCGCCAGATAGCGCAGCTCTTCCCGGTAGGCGTTCACGCTCGGCTCGCCCGCGTCCTCGAGGCGCATGCGGGCCTGCTTCACCCCCACCAGGTGACGCGTGGTGAGAAAGCCGGCGCCGTACAGGGCCTCGGCCGACTGGTCGAGCAGCTCAATTCGCTGGCGACGCGACAACCCGTCGAGCTGGGTGAGCAGGGTGGCGCCGCCAACGTAGACATCGGTCTCCAGGGCGAGGCTCAGCACGAGGGCGTCCAGAGCCAGCTGCGGGTCGTCGATGTCTGGAAAGTGCTTGCGGATCAGACCCAGCAGGCGGGCCCCCACTGCCAGGCGCATGCTGGGCGATGGGTCGGCCGCCAGTTTCGCACCCAGATCCGAGAGCGCGGCGGAGAGCTTCGGCGGTCCGATGCGCGGCGCCAGATCCAGCGCAAACGGAGCGGCCGCACTCTCGCCGTAGAGCGTGTCGATGTCCGCCGCGAGCGACTCGTAGGCTTGCGCAAGCGCCGCCTTCCCATCGGACGCTGCGTACTCACGCACCCGGGCGGCGTCGCCCCCACCGGGCTGGTTGTGGATCTTCACGCGCAACGGCGTGAAACCCTTGTCCTTGCTCGCCAGCAGCAGCGCCTGCTCGCGAACATCGGCTGCCGAGCCCTCGTCGGTCTGGAGCGGCAGCAGGCGCACCGTCTCGCGGAGGAGCATGAAGCGGGCCGGGTCGCGCCAGGCCGGGTCCTCCAGCATGGCCTTCACCACGGCCTTCGCGCCTGCCTCCTCGTCCTCGCTCTGGAGCGCGCCGCGATAGCCGCGCGCCCCCCGGAAGATCCAGCCATCGTCCCAGCCGATCAGGAAGCGCTCCATCAGGATCTGCTTGAGCGCCGCCAGGTCTGGGTCGGAGCCGACGAAGTCCTGCGGATCGAGGCCCGCCAGTACGTTGGCGAGCGTGAAGCCCGCCTCACGCAGGGCCAGGGCCTGTTCGTTCCACTCTCCGTGCTGGACGCCCCCGCCGTGGTCGGCGCAGGCGTAGGCCTTGGGCTCGAGCACCGCGCCGTCCTCACAGAACCAGCGGAGACGTTCGAAGGGGCCGCGAGGCGCCTCTTTGAAGGCTTCGATGGTGGCGCGGAACGCCGCTGCATTGGACGGCGCGGATTCGGGGGACGAGTGAACGGTGCCAGCCACCGAGTGAACGGTGTCAGCCACCGCCAGGCTCATCGCCAGCGGCATCAACGCGAGACCGATCATCGGGCTTCGGGGGGATAGAGTCACGAGCTTCCTCTCGTTTTCGGGAGCGCGGTCGGGTGCGCTTGAGTGAACCGCGGCGAGCCGGGGCGCCCCCCGCTCGGCGGCCTATTCGCGGCCGAACGCGAAACTGCCGGACTTGCTCTCGACGACCCGGAACTGGACCGTCTCGTTGAACATCTTGGTGGGAGTCCAGCCGTTCGTCTCGGAGAACCTCTTCATGGTGAGGGTGAAGGCTCCGGTGGCATCGAGGATCCAGGGATCCCCTGGCGATTCGAACCACAGGGTGACCATGTGGTTCACACCGTCGCGATCCCGCCGCACGATCACCCGGAAGACCCGCCTGGCCTCGAAGCCGAACTCGCGCAGCAACTGATAGGCGATCAGATCGAGACCGTCGCAGTCGTCCCCGTTCTTCTCGAGCAGCTCCTGGATCGTGGGCCAGTAGTCATTGGCCGGGTCGGAGTCCACGTCGATGCGGTAGTACTTGCGCGCCCGGATCTGCGCCCAGCCGTTGATCATGCGCGCCAGTTCCCGGCGCTTCTCGGTCTTGAAGGCCCCGATCTCGCTCTGCAGGGTCCCGGACCGGAACGGTTCCTTCGCGACGCCCGGGACCCGCATGGGCCCCTCCAGCTGGGCCCGCGACTGCCAGACCTCGACCTTGTCGAACCAGGGGTCCGAATCGTTCGCGGGGCGAGCCTCGGCGAAGAAATCGTATCGGGTTGGGGAGGGCGCAGGCGATGCGCAACCAGGGGCCAGTCCGAAAACCGGAACCAGGGCCAGAAACGGGATCAGTCGCAGAACTGCATCGGGGGAGCGCAGCACGGATGCAAGGATACCTCAGGACCGTGCAGCGAGTGGCACAGTCATGCTCGCTGGGGCGTCGAGCCCCGGTACTGTAACGTATTGGACGTTGCGAAGGGCGAATGGCGATTGATATGCTGGCCGCCGTCACCCCGGGGTTTGGGTTCTCAAACCGGCGAGAGTCGTCCAGACCGAGCCCACGAACCCGAGCCCACGAACCGGCGGCACGTCCGCGAGGAGAAAACTCATGTTCAAGCGAATCATCGTCATCGGAATCGGCCTTTCGCTGCTTCCCTTCGCCAGTGTCCAGGCCGACGAAGCGGGCGGAGAAGACATCGTGGTTCCGCCGCGCGCCCGACCGGCCCAGGCCCCGGCTCCGGCCCCGGCCCCGGTCATCGTGGAGAAGGCCGTCTCGGCCCCGCCGCCGGCCTGGGTAGAGCTCGAGCGCCTCTCGGTGGCGGCCGGCATCGGCATCAGCTGGGGTGATGGAACCGTCACGTTCGCCGGCAAGCCCTACGGCTTTTCGGTGCGGGGCCTGAGCGTCGGCGCCCTGGGAGCGTCCAAGCTCTATGCGGTCGGTGGCGTCCGCAATCTGGACCGGATCGAGGACTTCCCGGGCGCCTACATGTCGGTCGAGGCCGGATTCGCCGCCGGCGCCGGCGCGTCGGCAATCACCATGCGAAACGAGCACGGCGTCGTGATCACGCTGCGCTCCGAGCTCCTGGGGACCCAGTTCAAGCTGGGACCCGAGGGGATTCGCATCACGCTCAACTGATGGTTTCCGCGCTCAACTGATTGTTGCGGCGGCCCGGGTCTCCGGGCCGCCGCGATCGGCTCCCGCTTCAGTCGCGCAGACTCGCCAGGGGCTCCATCCACGGGGCCTGCTCGGACCCGAGCTGCGCTTCGAACTCTTCTCCCGCCACCGGCTTGCCCAACAGGTAGCCCTGGATCAGGTGGCATCCGTGGCGGTAGAGATACTCGAGCTGCTCCAGCGTCTCGACGCCCTCGGCAACCAGCGTGCGCTCGAGGCCCCTACCCATGGTGATCAGCGCCTTGGTGATGGTGGCATCGGCCGGATCCGTCAGGATGTTGCGGATGAAGGCGCGGTCGATCTTGATGCCGTCCACCGGCAGGGTCTTCAACGCCACCAGCGATGAGTAGCCGGTTCCGAAGTCGTCGATGGACACGCGCACGCCCAGCTTGCGGAGACCGCGCAGGGTGGCGATGGTGCGCCCGCCGGTCTCGAGGATGCTGCTCTCGGTGATCTCGACCTCGAGCCGCGACGCGTCGAGTCGCGACTCCTGCAGCGCGGCCGCCACCGTGTCGACGAACCCCTTGCGCGCGAGCTGACGCGCCGAGACGTTCACGCCCACCCGCACGGGCTGGCTCCAGCGCACTGCGTTCTGACAGGCCGACCGCAGCACCCACTCGCCGAGTGCGATGATCATCCCCGTCTCCTCGGCAATCGGGATGAACTCGTTCGGCGGCACCAGACCGCGCTCCGGATCCTGCCAGCGCACCAGGGCCTCGGCGCCCTCGATGCGGCCAGCCGCCACGTCGATCTGGGGCTGGAAGTGGAGCACGAACTCCTCGCGCTCGATGGCCAGGCGCAACCGCTTCTCTTCCGCCAGACGCTCCACGGCCACACCGTTCAGGTACTCGGCGTAGTAGTGATAGCGGCCCGTGCCCTCGGCCTTGGCGGCGACCATGGCGGCCTCGGCGTTGGCGATCAGCCGCTCCGGATCCTTGCCGTCCCGGGGATAGACGGCGATCCCGATGCTGGCGCTGATCCAGTACTCCTGACCCGACACCTGGAAGGGCTCGGCAAGCACCTCCAGCAGGCTCTCGCCCACCACGGCCGGCCCGTGGGAGCGGGTCACGTCCGGGAGCATGAGCATGAACTCGTCGCCCCCCACGCGCGCCACCAGATCGCTCTTGCGCGCCGACGCAACCAGGCGCTCGGCGACACCCTTGAGCAGCTCGTCTCCCAGCCGCTGGCCGCGGATGTCGTTCACGTCCTTGAAGCGATCCAGATCCACGAACAGGAGTGCAAACGGCTGGCGCTTGCGCTTGGCGAATGCCATGGCCCGGCGCAGTTGATCGCGAAATTCGAAACGATTCATCAATCCGGTCAGCGAATCATGGGTGGAGAGGTAGTGCTCGCGCTCCGTGCTGCGCGCCAGCTCCTGCAATGCACGCTGATGATCTGCCGTGCGTCGCACGCTGCGGTGCAGGCCGCGCGCATCCAGGCGGCTGCGAACCAGGATCTCGCGGGCCCCCAGGCGCGTGGCCTCTGCCTCGTTGGCGTCGTCGTCGAAGTCGACGAGCGCGATCACGGGAAGTACGGCAGCGACCTCCTCGAGGCGGGCGGCGCCTCGGATGTCTCCGCCCCGGACGAGCGCCAGGTCTACCAGCAGGGCATGAAATTCCCCGGACTCGGCGCCGGCCACCGCCGCGTCCGGGTCCCCGACTGCCTGGATCACGAGGCCCGCGCTCTCGAGCGCCTCCCAGCCGGCGCCGGGCGCCGGCTGGCCCAGGGCCAGCAGCTGAAGCGGAGGCTCGGCCTCGATCCCGGTCGGCTCTTCCAAGGGTGCGGTCCACGGCCCGGCCGCTCCCGAAAGCGCCAGGCGATACGGGGGGGCTATGCCGCTATCGGCCAGATGCAGGCGCGGACTGAGAACGCTGCGTGGCGCCGCGGCGCCGCCAGAAAGTGGCGTCCCCAACGGGACTCGAACCCGTGTTGCCGCCTTGAAAGGGCGGAGTCCTAGGCCACTAGACGATGGGGACGCTCTCGTGCGGGCGGGCGAGAATATCGCGCATGTTCGATACGGGTGCTGGAAAATCGAGTCGCACGATGCGAATGGAGGTTTTTCCCCACGCTTCTCAGGCGTGCAGTTCCGCCCGCTGGCGGCCGATACGAGAGCCATGTCGGAAATCCCGGAGGCGCCCCGCCCGCGTGTCCAACGACTGGGCCCCCGCCCGGCGCTGGGACTCGAGGAGTTGCTCGACCTGCTGGTCGGGGCGGAGCTGCTTGGCGACGAGCAGTCCCGGGACATCCAGGCGCGAGCCACCACCCTGCGCAGCCGGGTGCTCAAGGATCGGGTGGGCTCGGTGCGTTCCCAGGCGGCCGCGCGCTACGACGTGACGCCCGCCGAGATCGTGAGCGCCGCCAACCTGCCTCACCCGGCACGCTCGCACCGCAAGCTGGACGAGAATGCCATCGCCGAGGCGTTGTCCCAGGCGTCGGGGACCCCTTATCTGAAGATCGATCCGCTGCGGATCGACAACGACCTGGTCACCAAGACCCTGTCGCGTCCCTTCGCCCACCGACATGCGGTGATCCCGGTGGCCGGCAACGACGACGAGCTGCTACTGGCGGTCCCCGACCCCTTCGACACCGCACTGCGCGACTCGCTCGAGAACCTGATCCTGCACCCGCTCCGCTACACGGTCGCGGCCAAATGCGACATCCTGGCCGTGATCGATCGCGTCTACGGCTTCCGGTCGAAGGTCTCCCAGGCCGAGCGGGACCTGGGAAACACCAAGCGCACGGGCGCCCTGGTGCAGCTGGTGATGCTGCGCTCGGACAACGAGCTGGCGGCCCAGAACGATGAGCACGTGGTGGCCGCCGTGGAGCACCTGCTCAACTACGCCTTCGAACAGCGCGCCTCGGACATCCACCTGGAACCCCGATCCGGCGATGCCGTGGTGCGCTTCCGCATCGACGGCATCCTCCACGACATCGAGACCGTTCCCGCGGTGGTGCACAACGCCATCACGTCGCGGGTGAAGGTATTGGCGGGCATGAACATCGCCGAGCGGCGGCGCCCCCAGGACGGACGCATCAAGACGAGCCGTGCCGAGCGCGAGGTGGAGCTGCGCGTTTCCAGCATGGCCACCGTATTCGGCGAGAAGATCGTGGTGCGCGTATTCGACCCCAGCGTGTTGCTGGCCGAGCTGCAGGACCTGGGCTTCGGCGATGCCGAGCGCGAACGTTTCGAACAATGGATCACCTGCCCCAACGGCCTGATCCTCGTGACCGGGCCCACCGGCTCGGGAAAGACCACCACCCTGTACTCGACACTCCGGTACCTGTCGGGCCCGGAGATCAACATCACCACGGTCGAGGACCCCATCGAGATGGTGGACGGTCGCTTCTGCCAGGTGCAGGTGAACGGCGTGATCGACGTGACGTTCGCCAACGCCCTGCGCACGATCCTTCGCCAGGATCCGGACATCATCATGGTGGGCGAGATCCGCGACGCGGAGACCGCCCAGATGGCGGTGCAGGCGGCCCTGACCGGCCACCTGGTGTTTTCGACGGTCCACACCCGCGACGCGGCTGGCGCCATCACCCGGCTGGCCGAGCTGGGGGTGGCACCCTTCCTGCTCTCCAGCGTGCTGCGCGGGGTGCTGGCCCAGCGCCTTATCCGACAGGTGTGTCCCGCCTGCTCTGTGGACACCTACCTGAATCCCGACCAGGTGGCATCCCTGGGCATCAAGGTGCCGGTGGAGCGCCGCGATCGCCTGCGGGTGCGCGCCGGCGAGGGCTGCGTGGACTGCCGGCACACGGGCCTGTTCGGGCGCGCCGGCGTCTTCGAAATGCTCGACGTGGGCCGGCGCGTGCGCGCGCTCATCAATGAGGGCAAGGACGCCAACGAGATCAAGCACGCGGCGCGCATCGAGGGCATGCAGACTCTGCGCGACGCCGCGGTGCGCAAGCTGGCCGATGGCATCACCACCTACGAGGAGGTGGTGCGCGTCACCTCCGACACCGAATGAGCACCCACGCCCAGGACGAGCTGCTGTTGCTGATCCGCTCCGGATGGCGATTGATCGTGCTGGAGACGTGTGAGGAGGAACGCGCCCTGGCCGCCATCGAGCGCGCGGCGCAGGGCGCCGAGCGGGCCTGCATTCCGTGGTCGCTGGCGTCGGGCATGAGCGGTCGCCCGGAGAGCGCGGGCTCCCTGGACGCGGGCCTGCGGGCCATCGCCCAGGTCGAGGAGCCGGCGCTGTTCGTCCTGCTGGACGCCCACCGCCTGCTGGACGATCCCATCGGCGTGCGCCGCCTTCGCGACTTGCTGCAGCACCTGACGCGACGCAAGCAGTGCGTGGTGCTGCTTTCGCCGCTGCTGGAGCTGCCCGTGGAGCTGGGCCGCGAGGCTGCGCGCCTGGAACTTCCCCTGCCCGATGCCGACGAGCTGCGAGGGTTGTTCGAGCGGCTGCTGGTGAAGAACAAGCTGCCCGCCGACGCCGTGGAAGTGCTCGACGACGCCGTGCGCGGCGCCCTGGGGCTCACCGCCTTCGAGGCGGTGCGCGTGTTTCGCAAGGCCCTGCGGGTGGCCAAGGGCCTGAACAGCGGGGCCGTGGCCGAGGTGGTGCGCGACAAACGCCGGGCCCTGCGACGCACGCCCGCCCTGGCCTTCCACGAGGATCCGGCGGGACTGTCCCAGGTGGGCGGGCTGGGCGAGCTCAAGCGCTGGCTTCAGGAGCGCCGGCGGGCCTACGGCGAAGAGGCGCGGCAGTTCGGACTGCCCCTGCCCCGGGGTCTGTTGCTGCTGGGCGTCCAGGGCTGCGGGAAATCGCTGTGCGCCAAGGCGGTAGCCCGTGAGTGGCAGTTTCCACTGCTGCGTCTGGACCTGGCCGCCGCCTTTTCGAGTCCTGGCCGCAGCCCGGAGATGGCGATTCGCGAGGCGACCCAGGTGGCCGAGTCGCTGGCCCCCGCCGTGCTGTGGATCGACGAGATCGAGAAAGGCTTCGCGGCCTCGGCCCAGGACGCCCGCTCCAGCCGGGTGTTCGGCGCCTTTCTCACCTGGCTCTCGGAAAAACAGTCGCCGGTATTCGTGGTGGCCACGGCCAACGACGTGTCCGACCTGCCGCCGGAGCTGTTGCGGCGCGGCCGCTTCGACGATCTGTTCTTCGTCGATCTGCCCACGGTCACCGAACGCGCAGAAATCGTGTCGATCCACCTGGCTCGCCGCGGCCGCGACCCGAAGCAGTTCCGGGTCCAGGAGCTGGCCGAACAGGCCGAGCGACTGACCGGTGCCGAAATCGAGCAGGCGGTGAGCGCGGCCCTGTATGCGGCCTTTGCCGACTCCCGCGACCTCACGGACGCCGACGTGATCCAGGCGCTGGACGAGACGGTGCCGCTCTACGACACCTACGAAGAGCGCATCAAAGAACTCCGCGACTGGGCCAAGGGGCG
>JAQBHB010000107.1:0-32632 GCA_032128115.1 Deltaproteobacteria bacterium
GGCTCGCCACCGGGTTTGCAGAAGATCGTGAGCGGCCATCCCCCGTGACCGACGAGACGCGTCACCGCGTCCATGTAGATCTGGTCAACGTCCGGGCGCTCCTCTCGATCGACCTTGACGCACACGAAGGACTCGTTCATCAGGGCCGCCGTCGCGGGGTCCTCGAAGGACTCGTGTTCCATGACGTGACACCAATGACAAGCGCTGTAGCCGATCGAGACCAGCAGCGGTTTGTCCTCGGCTCCGGCGCGCTCGAGAGCCTCCGGACCCCAGGCGTACCAGTCCACCGGGTTGTACATGTGCTGGCGCAGGTAGGCGCTCTGCTCGTGTGCCAGGCGATTGGCGGGGCGGTCTTCGGCGTGGCTCAAGGGGGGCTCCGGGCGTCTACCCTACCCGAAGGCCTCGGGCCCGGGCCAATCCGACCGCGATTGCGGCTAGACTCGCCGCATGTTCGACGTCGTCCTCCGACCCGATCGCGACCGATCCGTTCGCAGACGCCATCCCTGGCTCCTGTCGGGAGCCGTGGCCGACGCTCCCGCGGGTGCTGAGCCCGGGGCGTGGGTTCGCGTGGTATCTGCCCAGGGCGACGCCCTGGGCTTCGGGCACTGGTCGCCCCACTCCCAGATCCGGGTGCGAATGCTGACGCTCGGCAAGGAGGCGCCGCCGGAAGACTGGCTGCAGGCGCGAATCCGCGCGGCCGTGTCGCGGCGCGAGGCTTCGGCCCTGCTTGGCGAGACCGACGCAATCCGTCTGGTGAACGCCGAAGGCGATGGCCTGCCTGGGCTCGTGGCCGATCGCTACGGTGATCGGGTGGTGGTGCGCCTCACGACAGCGGGGATGGCGGTTCGGCGCGAGGAGGTGGCGAGCGTCCTGCGGGAGGTGACCGGCGCCGGCTCGGGATTCGAACGCGCCGACGCGGCGGCGTTGCGCCGCGAGGGGTTGCCCGCTCGTCAGGGCCCTCTCTGGGGAGAGGCGCCGATCGAGCCGGTTCCCATGCAGGAACACGGGCGCCGCTACCAGGTGGATGTGGACCGTGGTCAGAAGACCGGCTTCTACCTGGACCAGCGCGACGCCCGCGATCTGGTCCAGCAGGTCGCACGCGGTCGACGCGTCCTGGACCTGTTTGCCTACACGGGGGGCTTCTCGGTGGCGGCCGCATGCGGGGGGGCCGCGTCGGCGGTGCTCGTGGATTCGTCGGTCGATTCGCTGGCGCTCGCCAGGCGCAACCTGGCGGAGAACGCTCCGGATTTCGAGGCCCGATTCGAGACGCGCGACGCCTTCGAGTTCGCGCGCCGCGACGGCGAGCACTACGACCTGGTGGTGATCGATCCGCCTCCGCTGGCGCGCCGTCGCAGCGACGTGCCCAAGGCGGCGCGAGCCTACAAGGATGTCCTGCTCCACGGCCTGCGTCGCGCGGCCCCGGATGCGTTGGTGCTCGCGTTCGCGTGCTCCCACCACGTGAGCCCCGACCTGTTCCGGAAGATCGTGTTCGGTGCGTCGCTGGATGCGGGCCGCCCGATCCGGGTGCTTCGCAGCCTGGGTGCACCAGTGGACCATCCGGTTTCGATCGACCATCCCGAGGGCGCGTATCTCAACGGGCTCCTGCTCGAGACGTGATGTCGGCGTCGGCGGATGCGGAGTCCGCCCGGCGCCGGGCCGCGGGATACGTAGCGGACCACGGTGGGCCGCTCGACCGCTGGCGCGCGGCGGGCCTGTTGGGAGACGCCGCTCCCTCGAGGCCCCTGGGGGCGCCGGGCGTTTCCCAGCGCGACGACGGCGCGTATTCCGTGGACGCGGGTCCTCCCGGTGTCGACGCAACGCTGCAGGTGCTGGCCGCACTCGACGATGTGCGCGCCCTGGGTGACGAGTCGGCCCGGGGTGCTTGCGACTACCTGAGCGCCCAGCAGTGCGAAAACGGCAGCTGGAGGCGCCGGTCCGGGGAGGCCGAGGACGAGACCCTCTACGTCACCGGAATGCTGGCGGGCTACCTGGCGAAGTCGCGCTGGTCGCGGCCGCGCGTGCTGAAGGCCGCCGGCGACTACCTCGCCGCGCTCTGGTCGCCCGATCGGGTTCAAGGCTTCGCGTGGCCCGCCATCGCCGCCTACGCCCACTATTTTGCCAACGCACCCCACGATCTGGGCGACTCGGCGCTGCAGTGGTGCGGCCGCGAGCTCGAGCGCGGCTTTCGCACGGGTCACTTCGACGCGGCCCGCACCGCGCGGGTGCTGGTGCTCTGCGACGCGGGGGCGCTTCCCGGCGCCCGCATCGAGCCGTTCGAATTGATCGCGCGCCTGGTGGAAGGGGTGGGCGATGACGGGGGCTGGGGGCCGGCGGGGCAGGGCGCGTCCCACGCCCGGGTCGAGGGCAGCCTGGATGCCCTCGCCGGCCTGACGAGATTGTCCCCTGGCGGGTCATGACAACGAGGCAAGGCCGAAGGCCGCGCAGCGAGCCGCAGGCGAGCGAAGTCCAGTAAACGAGGCAAGGCCGAAGGCCGCGCAGCGAGCCGAAGGCGAGCGAAGTCCAGTAGACTGGGCCGCTCTGTTCACTCCCGGAGGCATTGCCGTGCTGAACCTGGCCTATCTCCACGAGGCGATCGCCTCGAAGATCCCCGAGCGGGAGTGTCTGATCTTCCGCGACCGCCGCTTTACCTGGGAGCAGGTCACCGACCGCAGCCGGCGCCTGGCCGACGTCTTTCGGCGTCACGGCCTGGGCTGCCACACCGAGCGCGCGGCGCTCCACGGCTGGGAGTCGGGCCAGGATCACGTGGGCCTCTACCTGTACAACGGCAACGAGTACCTGGAGGGAATGCTCGGCGCCTACAAGGCCCGCGCGGTTCCCTTCAACGTGAACTACCGCTACGTGGACGAGGAACTCGTCTACCTGTTCGGCAACGCGGACGCGCGCGCGGTGGTCTACCACGCGCGCTTTGCCCCGGTGCTGGATCGCGTGCGAGCCAAGTTGGGCAACGTTTCCCTGTGGCTGCAGGTGGCGGACGAGTCCGGTGAGTCGCTTCTGCCCGGAGCGCTCGACTACGAACGGGCCCTGGCGGAGGCCGTGCCCGAGCCGCTGACGAGCGATCTGTCGCCCGACGATCTCTACATCCTGTACACCGGCGGTACCACCGGAATGCCCAAGGGCGTCCTGTGGCGACAAGAAGACATCTTCCGCGCCGCCCTCACCACCGGCTTCAAGGGCGGCGTCGACGAGCTCCTCGAGCGGGTGGTGCAGGTAGGACCGCGCGCCCTGGCCACACCGCCCTTCATGCACGGCGCAGCGCACTGGGCGGCCTTCAACATGTGGCACGCGGGCGGCACGGTGATCGTGCAGTCGAATGTCGAAAGCCTCGACCCCCACGACATCTGGTCCACCGTTGAGCGCGAGCGCGCCCAGATCCTCTTGATCGTGGGCGACGCCTTCGGGCGGCCGCTGTCGGACCAGCTGGCGAAGCGCGACTACGACCTGTCGTCGCTGCGCATGATCACGTCCGGGGGCGCCATCCTGACGGCGGCGCTCAAGCAGGAGTTCCTCGATCGCCTGCCCGAGGTGCGCGTTCTCGATTCGCTGGGATCTTCCGAGAGCGGGGCACAGGCGATGCAGCTCTCCAGCGCCGACAAGAAGCCCACATCCGGTGACTTCACGCTGGCGGACGACAACGCGGTGCTCAAGGCAGACCTCTCGGGCCTGGTGGAAGCGGGCTCGCAGGAGCAGGGATGGTTGGCGCGGCGCGGCAACGTGCCCCTTGGCTACTACAAGGATCCGGAGAAGACCGCGCGCACGTTTCCCGAGGTGGACGGCGTGCGCTACGCGGTGCCCGGCGACCGGGCCGGCGTGGCGGCGGACGGCAGTCTGCTGCTGTACGGGCGGGACTCGGTCACGATCAATACCGGAGGCGAGAAGGTCTTCGCCGAGGAAGTGGAGCACGCGCTCAAGCACCATCCCGCTGTCTACGATGCGGTGGTGGTGGGAACGCCCAGCGAGCGTTGGGGACAGCAGGTGACGGCGGTGGTTCGCCTGCGCGAAGGCGAGTCGCCCGGCGACGCGGATTTGCGCGCCGTGGCGGGCTCTCACATCGCGGCCTACAAGCTGCCCAAGGTCATCCTCTACGTGGATGAGATTGTGCGCTCGCCGAGCGGCAAGGCCGACTACCGCTGGGCCCGGGACACGGCGCTGGCGCGGATGGGCGACGGCGAGCAGAGCTAGCGGGTCACGGCCTCGCGGAAGACCCGGATGCGCGCGGCGTTGGCGCCCATGTCGCCCCTTCCGTCTCGCGACTTGGACCGCACGTCGATCCGCGATCCGGCCCCGTCGGGCTGCACGCGGACGACGATGTCGTCGACGAAGCGGAAGATCGGCGTTACCTGGATCGCCTCGAATGTGCCCCGGCTCGCGTCCCGATACGTGATCTCCCAGCCGAGCTGCTGCGCGACGGCCTCGGCGGTGACGAGCACCTCGCCCGGGAGCCCGTCGACTTCGATCGGTTCCAGATCCGGGTAGCCCTCGCGTTGCAGCACCGCGAACTCCTCGCCCGGGTACGACAGATCGCGTTCCAGGTTTTCCGGGATCTTCCGGGCGGCCTCGAACGCCGGAGGGGAGTCGGGATCGGTGGTGATGTCGTTGATGACCGGAACGTTGCCCGCCGAGCCGGCGGCCAGCAGGATCGTCAACACCACCAGGGTTCCCAGCGCCGTTCCCGCCACGGCACGGGGGCGGCCCCCGCGCAGCGCGGAGTCGCGGGTGCGCCACAGGCCGATCACCCCGAGCACCAGCGCCAGCAGTCCCAGCAGGGCGCCCAGGGTGAAGATCCGGAAGCCGATGAACGGCGTGAAGATTCCGACCTGGATGCCCGCAGGCCCCAGGCCGAAGGCCGTGCCCGCGATCAGGCCGAGGGCGGCCGACAGCGTTGCGACGCGTGAAATGTTCATTGCGAAATCCCTCCCATCTACCGGAGCGCGGCAGCATATCACGCAAGCGTGCTGCGCAGGGCCTCATCCAACGTGTCGCAGGGCGTCATCCAACGTGTCGCAGGGCCTCATCCAACGTGTGTTAGGATGCGGCGCCCGTCTCGGGAGGCGTGCGGAGAGTCGCAATGGAACCCATTCGCTCGGAGCGCCGCGGTGCCGTGGCCCTGCTCACCCTGTGCCGCCCCAAGGCGCTGAACGCCCTGGATCGGGCCGCCCTGGATGCCCTGCGAGTGGTGTGCTCGGAGATCGCGTCCGACGCGTCGGTGCGCGCGGTGGTGCTCACGGGCGAGGGCCGCGCCTTCGCCGCGGGCGCCGACATCGAACAGATGCGCCAGCACTCTCCCGCCGAGGCCCAGGAATTCAGCCGCCTGGGTCATGCGGCCTTTTCCGATCTCGAAGCGCTTGGGGTTCCCACCATCGCCGCCGTCAACGGCTACGCCCTGGGCGGGGGGTGCGAGCTGGCTTGTGCGTGCGACTGGATCTACGCCTCGGACAAGGCGCGCTTCGGCCAGCCGGAAGTCAAGCTGGGGCTGATTCCCGGGTTCGGCGGAACCAGCCGACTCGCGCGCCGGGTTGGCGTCGCGTGGGCCAAGGAGTTGGTGCTCACCGGCGACCCCATCGACGCCGACACCGCACTTCGCATCGGGCTCGCCAACCGGATCTTCGGGAGCGACGCCCTGGTGGACGCCGCGGTGAAGATCGGTGAGACGATCGCCAGCAAGAGCTCCGTGGCGGTGGCCCAGGCCAAACGCGTGATCCAGGAGGGCCAGGGTGCGGACCTGCGCGTGGCCCACAGCCTCGAGCAGGCGGCCTTCGGCATCGTGTCGGCCAGCGAAGATCGCAACGAGGGCATGGACGCCTTCCTGGCCAAGCGCGACCCCGAGTTCCCCGGACGCTGATCAACGCTCCCCGAGCCGGTCGAGGGCTTCCCGGGGACGCGGATCGTCCGGGGCCAGGTCCCGTGCACGGCGCTGGGCGCGCGCGGCCGGGTCGATCTGGCCCAATCCTTCGTAGGCGCGCCCCAGGAGGATCCAGCCGTCGGGGAGCGTGGGAAAGCTGGCGGTGAGATCCGCGGCGCTGCGGCGCGCCTCCTCGTAGCGCTGGCCGCGCAGCAACTCGCGGGTGCGGCCCACCAGTTGGGCAGTGAGTGCCTCGTTCGCCTCGGAGCTGCGCGGCGATTCCAGCAGGGCGAGCCGCAGCTCCTGCTCGGCCTGTGCGTTCAGGTCGTGGGCCCGGTCGCGGGCTTCGGCCGCCGCCACCTGGTTTCCGGTGCGGGCGTACATGCGCGCCAGCGACTCCTGGAACGCGGCCCGGTCCTGGTGGCGGCGTCCCACGTTCACCCGGTGGCGCGCGAAATCCTCGTCGTAGGCCGGGGAGTAGGCGACCGACCAGGCGAGGGCCAGCCACAGCGCGGTCGCCAGGTACACGCCCCGCTGGCGATCCCGCACCGCGTTTACGATCTGCCACACACCGGCGGCGGCGAATACGATGACCGCCGGGGCCGCCGGGATTCGATAGCGCGAGGTGTTGTAGAAGAGCAGGACGCTGGTGGCGTAGGCCGAAAGGAACAGCAGCAGGGGTGTCGCCCGGCGCTGGTGTCGGGCGGCGAACACGCCCCACAGCGCCAGCGGCAGCACCGCGCCCCAGGTGGGAAGCGGAAGCCTGAGTATCCGGCTCACGTTCTCGCGGAAGAACGCGTAGCTCACGTTGTCCGGCACCTCGGCGTGATTCACCAGCAGCTGCGCTTTGCGCGCCAGGTGGCGAGCGAAGTGGCCCGGATCCCGGGCGATCTCGCCGGCGGCCTCGCGAAACCAGAAGCGGGAGAGTTCTCCGGGGCCCATGGCCCGCCCACTGCGGCGCTCGGCCTCGTCCTGGAAGCCCTCTTCTTCGTGGAAGGGCGTGCTGGCCAGGAATGCCGGGCGCTTGTAGCTGCCGGAGTCGTTGTCCAGGTGGTTTCCGATGTAGAAGTTTTGACCCGCCTGGCTGGTGATGAGCACCCACTCGTCCGCCACCGCACGGTTGCGCAGCGTGATGGGGGCGATGGCCAGGGCGAGCCCCAGAACGGCGAATCCCACGGGTGCGATGCGCGAGCGGAACGGGCGGCGCAGGCCGAGCCACGCCAGCCACACGGGAACGAACAGCAGGTAGTTGCCTCGCGTCAGGCAGGCGATGCCCAGGCTGAAGCCCGCGGTGGCAAAGGCCGCCGGGCGGCGCACGGCCTCGGCGCGCACGCAGGCGTAGAGCGCCAGCGTGATCAGGAATACGCTGATCGATGACTTCAGCAGCAGGGCGTCGTAGAAGAAGAAGACCTTGTAGAGGGCGGCAATCCCCCCGGCGACGAGAGCGGTGCGGTCGTCGAAGACGCGCCGCGCGATGGCATGGATCAGCACCACGGTGCCGGAATCGATCAGCGCCTGGGTGATCAGCACACCGCCCGATCCCACGCCGAAGATCCCGTAGAGCAATGCGAGCAGGTAGGAGTACAGGGGATCCTGGTAGAAGACGTCGTGGCCGAGCCACTCGCCCGACAGGATGCGCAGGGCCCGCTCGTGGTAGGCGCGGCTATCCAGCAGGGGGAAGCGCACGGCAGCGTCGCCGGACACCTCGAGGACGTAGGCGACCCGGAAGACGGCGGACAGCAGGAAGAGTCCCGCGCCGATCGCCAGCTGGCGGCGGGCGGCGCCGCCCGCATCGTTCATGGGATCGGAGTGTAAGATTGCCCGCGCCCATGTCACAAGCGCCGCCGCGACACCCGGACGAGCCCGAATTCCCGTGGCGCTGGCTGCCGGTGGTGGCGGCCGTCCTGTTCGCGGGGCTGGCCCTCCACGCGGCCCGGGTCGAGACGCCCACCGTGGACGAGTTCGCACACGTTCCGGCCGGACTGGCGTATTGGGAATACGGCCGTTTCGACCTCTACGCCCGCAATCCGCCCCTCTACAAGCTGGCCATGGCAATTCCCCTGCGCCTGGCCGGCGCCCGCGTTCCCGAGCCCGAGCTGCCGGCCTTTTCGGGGTGGGGGCCGTGGGCCTACGGGGCCGACTTCCAGCGGGCCAATGCCGAGCGCTACCTGGATCTGTTCTGGCTGGCCCGGACCCTGACAGTGGGGATGGTGCTGCTCGCGGGGGCGTGTCTCTACCGTTGGGCACGTCAGGTCTTCCACCCGCGCGCCGCGGCGATCGCCACCACGTTGTTCTTCCTGAATCCGGTGGTGCTGGCCCACGGCCACCTGGCGACCCTGGACGCCGCCTGCACGGTCACGGTCTTCGCCACCGCCTTCGTCCTGCGGTGGGCGCTCGTGCGGCGCTCCTTGCTGCTGCGGCGCTCCTTGCTGCGGATGGCCGCCGTGGGAAGCGTGTGGGGCGTCGCCCTGCTGGTGAAATTCACCGCGTTGCTGCTGGCCCCTGCCATCGTCGCCCTGGTGGCCCTCCATCGCTGGCGAGACGGGCGCCGGGGGCTGGCCGAGGCCGCACTGGTTTTCGGCGCGGCGCTACTGGTCGTGAATCTGGGGCTGGGCTTTCAGGGCTCGTTCGAGCCACTGGGTGGCTACCAGTTCGTCTCCAATCTCGGCGGTGGCCTGCAGCAGCTTCTCCCGGGTGCCTTCCCGGTTCCCGTGCCCGAAGTCTACCTGGTGGGTTTCGATGCCCAGCTTCGCGACACCGAGTCGGGAGAACTCGGCAGCTATTTCCTGGGGCGTTGGTCGCAGGGGGGCCACTGGATCTACCCCTGGTTGGCGCTGGCGGTGAAGATACCGCTCCCGCTCCTGGGGCTGCTGGTGGCTTCGCCCTGGTTCCTGCGCCACCGCCGCCTGGATCGCCTGGAGCTCTGGCACATCCTGGCACCCTTGATCTCGCTGCTCTTCTTCCTGACGTTCTTCAACCAGCTGGGAATCGGCATCCGGTATCTGCTTCCGGCATTTCCGCTGCTGTTCCTGCTGGTGGCGGGAGCCTGGCCGGGGCAGCGGGGCTGGAAGCTTCCCGCGGCGTTTCTCGTGCACGCGGCGCTGCTCGTCGGCATGGTTCATCCCGCCTATCTGGCCTGGTTCAATCCTTTGGCGGGCGGGCCGCAGGGTGGCCATCGGGTGCTGGCCGACTCCGATCTCGATTGGGGTCAGGATCTGTATCGCCTGCCCGAGGCACTGGCGAGTCTCGAGGTCCGGGAGCCGGTGTACCTGCTCTATTTCGGTCACGTGCATCCATCGGTCTACGGAATCGAATACGAACTGGTTCCCGACGAGCCGGTGGAGGGCGTGCTGGCGGTGAGTGCCAACTACTGGCTCGGCGCCGCCTATCCGGCGACGGCCCCCGACGGCAGCCTGCGCCGCATCCGGCGCGGCCACCTGGACTGGCTCCGGGGCCACGAGCCGGTGTTGCGCGCGGGCTCGATCTGGATCTTCGACACCCGATGAGAGCCGCTATGATGCGGGGCCGCACCCGGAGGAGCGCATGGACGAGGATCGCGTCAAGGAAATCGTAAGCAAGATGGCGTTCTGGAGCGGCAAGGGCGAGATGGCCATCGACGAGATCGCCATGATCCAGCCGGGCCTCGGCCGCCTGATGCCCGAGATCGGCAACCGCACCTGGAAGCTCTACTACGCCGGCAAGGCCGAGAACTGGCCCAACGCCATGTACCAGTGGAAGGAGGCCAAGAAACTCTTCGAGACCGGCGCCTACACGCGGCCCAAGCACGCGGACGCCATCGAGGAATACCTGCGCGATTCCTGGGCTCCGCTCGAGGCGGCCATCAAGGCCGAAGACCTGGACGCTTTTCTCAAGGCCATGGACAAGGCCGTGGAAGACGGCAACGCCTGGCACGTGAAGAAGGACAAACCCTTCATCGTGTGGAAGATGCCCGACGCGCCGCCCCCGGATCTCGACTTCACCCCGCGCAAGTAGGGCCGAAGGCCCTGGGCCGGTAGCGGAGTGCGCCCGTCTAGTTCGCGGTCTGCCGCACCACGGGGTTCGCTGCGACTGTGATCCGGCCTGGCACCGTGGTTTCGATGAAGTCGGTCAGTACCTCGACGAAGCGCTCGGGCGCCTCGCAGTGGGGGTAGTGGCCGACCCCCTCGAAGATCTCGAGACGGCTGCCCGGGATCGAGGCGTGCGCGGCGCGGGCATGCTCGACGGGGATGATCGGGTCGGCGTCGCCCCAGATGATGAGTGTCGGCACCTCGGCGGCCAGGTGCAGGCGGTTGGCGGCGCTCACAGCCTGGCCGCGGGGATCCACCACCGCCCTCAACGTGCGCAGGAAGGCGCGGCGAGCGTCGTCGTCGGCGAGCGACGCATAGCTCCGCCACAGCTCCGCCACGACTGGCGCCGGGCGGAGCCCCACGCGAGCGGCGCCTCGGCCAACCGACTCGATCGCTCCGAGCACCGGCGCAGCACAAGCGAGCCGCAGCACGGCTGCGGAGCCGGGGAGGCTGAGGAAACGCAGGATGCGGTTGACCTCGCGGCCGAGCCCTCCGCTCCCCACGAGCACGAGCCGCTCGGTGCGCTCCGGGTACTGGTAGGAGAACTGCATCGCGACGCCGCCGCCAAGCGATTGGCCCACCACCGTGGCGTGGTCGTGCCCGAGGGCGACGAGCAGGTCGCGGAGCGTGCTGGCAAATGCCCCGAGTGAGTAGTCGCCCAGCGGCTTGTCCGAGCGCCCGTGTCCGAGCAGATCCGGCGCGACCACGGTAAAGCGCTGGGCGAGCCCGGGCATCACCTGCCGCCAGGTCGTGACGCTGCCGGCCATGCCGTGGATCAGCAGCAGGACCGGGCCGGAGCCGGCCGTGCGGTAGCTGATCCGCTGCTCGTGGATGGAGATCTCGCGGAGGTCCATGGCGGGAGAGTGTCGCAATCTTGGGCCGGCAGGGCCAACCCAGTTCGGCTCCATGGGACGACGGCGACGCGTCGGGTCCGTGGCTAGCATGATCCCCATGCCGGAGTATGGCGACGAGGTGCTCGTTGGGAGGGCGCGCGCGCGCTACTTCGAGGCCAACGGGTTCGGATCGGATGGCGGGTATGCGAAGGACTGGGTTCGCTTCAAGGTAGGCCCGATCCCGATCGCGTTTCCGAACACCGCGGCGCGCAAGGCTGCCGTTCCCTGTCACGACCTGCACCATGTAGCCACGGGCTACGAGACGGATCTGGTGGGGGAGGGGGAGATCGGCGCCTGGGAGATCGCGTCGGGCTGCGCCCACATGCGCGCAGCGCTGATCCTCAACCTGCTGGCGGTCTGGCCCGTGCTCTTCTACGCCCCGGGCCGGGTATACCGGGCGTTTTTGCGAGGTCGGCACAGTCGCAACCTCTACGACGGCTCCCATGGCGAGGCCGTGCTGGCGTTGACCGTGGGAGCGCTGCGGACGCAGCTCCGCCTCGATGCGTCTCCGCCTCCCGCCACCGCTGCGGACAGGATCGCCTTTGTGGGCTTCCTGACACGGGTCGTGGGCCTCCAGGTGGGCTTGCTGGTCCTCGTCTTCGGATTTCCCGCATGGGTTGTCTTCGGCTGAGCGTTGGCCTCGCGCTGACGCGGGCCGCGCGAGTCCGCGTTCGCCCCACTTTCGGCTACGATCCGCCGGGTATGGAGTGGTTTCGGCGGGTGATCGTGCTGGCGCTCGCCTCCGTGTCGACGCTCGCCTGCAGTGAGTACGACGAGCCGGCTCCGCCCGGCCAGGTGCTCTACCTACGACACTGCGCTTCGTGCCACGGTGTGTCCGGCAAGGGAGATGGGCCGGTCGCGGCAAGTCTCCAGATCCGGCCCACGGATCTGACCACGATCGCCAGGCGATCGGGCGGGCGTTTCGACGATGCGGGGGTCATGCGGGTCATCGATGGCCGGCGGGTCGTCGCAGAGCACGGAACGCGGGAGATGCCGGTCTGGGGCGCGGTCTTCGCCGAGGAGCTGGAGGGGCAGCGCTATGCGGCCTATACCGTTCTCCTGCATGGGCGTGCCCTCACAGACTACGTCCGCTCGATCCAGGAGAAGTGAGCCTGCGAGCAACCGGGACCCGCGCTACCTCCCGGCCGAAAGCTGCTGCGCCGCCGGCTGTCCGACCCGACGCCTATACGCCCGACGAGATCGCGGCCCGGGTCCGGGACGTCGGGATCCGAAAGGCGAGCCTCGACCTGCCGAGCATGCTGGCGCTGGCGATCCTGGCCGGCGCCTTCATCGCGCTCGGCGCTTGCCTTTCGACGCTCTCGATCGCGGGATTCGACGGGAGCTACGGAATCCGTCGTCTCGTCGCGGGCCTGACGTTCAGCCTGGGTTTGATCCTCGTGGTTCTCGCTGGCGCCGAGCTCTTCACCGGGAACAACCTCGTCATCATGGCGTGGGCGAGCCGGCTCGTCAGCACACGGGCTCTGCTCCGAAGCTGGGCCTGGGTCTATTTCGGCAACTTCATCGGCGCCGTCGCGACGGCGGTCCTGGTCTTCCTGACCGCACCCTGGATCACCCATCAGTTCCAGGTGGACATCGTCGCCATCAATACGGCCCTCACGAAGATCCAGATCCCGCCCACCCAGTCGTTCTTCCTTGGCATCCTCGCCAATGCACTCGTGTGTCTTGCCGTCTGGCTCTGTTTCGGCGCTCGCACGGCTGGCGGCAAGATCCTTGCAATCATCTTTCCCATCACCGCCTTCGTTGCCCTCGGCTTCGAGCATTCCATCGCCAACATGTACTTTTTCTCCATCGGGCTCCTCCTGAAGGGCCAGCCCGAAATCGTGGCGGCGGGGCAATGGCCCGCGGAAACGCTGCAGGCGCTCTCCCTCGCCGGCGCTCTTCGCAATCTCGTTCCCGTGACACTCGGGAACATCGTGGGAGGCGCCGGCCTCGTGGGCGGGATGTATTGGTTCATCTACCTCCGACCCGGCGCGCGCGAGGGGGCGTAGTCGAGGTGGCCAGCACGGCGACGGGAGCCTTCGTCGGAAATACGACCCGACGAGGCCGCGTGGGCGTGCGGGTGGGCCGCGCGGGCCTCAGTCGAACTGCGGGATCGCCGGCGAAATCTGGAACGTGATGCCCCAGCGCGGGCTCGGGAAGTCGTCGGGCCGCACCGGGTAGTAATCGGCTTCGAGCCAGAACAGCACGGGATACCTCCCGATCCGGATCGTCCTGCCCGCTCCAAGCCCGACGGGAAGCGACAATCGGTTGCCGCTGGAGGCCGTCCAATCCACCGTCAGGGTGGGCTGCATACCGGCCTGCCAGCGCCCGGGAAGCTGGCGCAAGAGCACGTACTCGAGGCTCAGCTGACTGGTGCGTGGGCGGCTCTTGTCTCCGGCAAACGACCACCACTGCTGGGCGTAGGCGTAGGCCGTCCAGCGCTTCCACATATAGCCCGCGACGGCCGCGGGCCCCGCCTGCCATTTCCCCTGGCCGAGCGCATCGGACGAAGCGGACGGGAAGATGAACGTGGGCCCAAGTGCCCACACGAAGCCGTCGCGCCTCACGGGCGCGAGGCCGATGGCGAGCTGGATGTCTCCGAAGCCCGTGCCGTGGTCGGGGAATGTCTCGACGAAGGGAATCGTGAGCTCGCTGATGATGCTGTAGCTGCGGGCCCACTCGCTGTCGCCCGGGAAGAACCGGCTCAGGCCGATGGGAACGACCGGTTGGAGAATTCCGACGTAGTCCGGGTCGACCCCGCCGAAGCCCGCTCCTCCCACACCGGTGACGGTGTTCTCGAAGTTGAGCGTCCAGAGGGTGGTGACTGGATTGGTGAGCTGGCGCGCGATCTCCTGCAACGACTCCTCACTGCGGCCGCCGGGCGGGACCTCGGGCTCGTCGGCCCGGGCCCGAAGGCCGGTGGCGAGCAGGATCGCGATCCCGGCGGCCAGGGCGGCACGAAGGCGTCGACCCGGCGGCAATGCGAAGGCATGGGCAGGGCGCACGCCTTTCTCCAGACGGGGTGGGCCGTAGAATCCCACACGGAACGGGCGGGTGCGAGGCCAATTGCCGAAGTTGCGTATCCGTGAGCGTTCCGGCGTGTGGCGACGAGCTTCGGTCTGGCCCTCGAGCTGCCGATGTCATCCGGGGGGGCCGCCGCTCGGGAGGCGCCGGCGCCCCGCCTCGGAGTTCCGATGATCGTCCGGTTGGCCAGCCTGATTCTCGCCCTCGCCCTGTGTCCGCAGGCCGGGGCGCTCACCTTGATCGACGACGCCGCGGATCTGGTCGAGGTGACGGGGGCCCAGGACTTCTCGAACGACGGGCCTCTCCAGAGCAACACCGAGATCTACTTCTTCCAGGAGCGGGACGACTACATCCTGCCCTCGGACGTCACGATCAACGCCCGCAGTCCCGGTACCTACTCCACCGCAGGCCCGTCCCAGGTTCTCAGCCTGGGTCAGGTGGTGGACATCTTCTTCATCCACATGGACGTGGTGAGCGGAACCATCACCCACGGCGGCGGTGGCAGCACCGCGGGCTCGATCGTCTTCGACGAGATGATCCTGGGAGTCATTGGAACGGTCAGCGAGTTGGACGCCTCCGACTTCCTCGGCGATCCGTTCTCGACCTATCTGCCGACGCCGGCGGCGCGGAACACGTGGGAGGGCAGCGACCTGCTGACCATCAGCGCCGATCGCCGCACCCTCACGATCGACAGTCTCCGCGTGGGAACCGCGACCACCTACGCCGACCAGATCCGGGTGATCGTTGCAACCCCCGAGCCGGGCACCGCCGTGCTGCTGGCCTCGGGCCTGGTGGCCCTGTCCGCCTCCCGCCGCCGCGCCACTTCGCGCAAGTAGCCGACCCGGCGCGCGAGCCGAAGACCCGGGTCAGCTCGCGAAGCCTTCCAGGTAGGGGATGCGGGCCGCGGCGGCCTCGATGGCGTCGCCGGCTTCCAGCAGCAGCGACGTGGCGTTCCAGGTGCCCTCGAGCAGCGGCCCGAGGACGCCGTCGGGGATGTGGGCGGGCAGCGTCCCGATCCGCGAGGTGAGCGTGCCCGCCTCGAGATCCAGCACCAGCTCCTGGTCCGGAGCCAGATCCACCGCGTCCATCAGGGCCAGGAGGTCGCCATCGGAAAGGGTGGCGCACGGGAGACCCAGGGCGGTGCAGTTGCCCGCGAAGATCTCGGCGAACGAGCCGCCCACGAAGGCGGCAAAGCCCCAGCGCATGAGCGCCTGGGGGGCGTGCTCCCGGGACGAGCCACTGCCGAAGTTGTGTCCCACCACCAGGATCGTGGCGTTGGCGAAGTGATCCTGGTCCAGGGGGTGATCCCCCTTGGCCTGCAGCCGGTCGTCCTCGAAGGCGTGCTCGCCAAGGCCGTCGAAGGTGACACAGCGCAGGAAGCGCGCCGGGATGATGCGGTCGGTGTCGATGTTGTCGCCCCGCAACACGCAGCCCCTACCCGCGACGCGTCGGACGCCCTTGTGCTTCGCCATCAGAGCTTCTCCCGCACGTCCACGACGCGACCCGCGAGCGCCGCGGCCGCCACCATGACCGGCGACATGAGCAGGGTGCGCCCCAGGGGCGAGCCCTGGCGGCCCTTGAAGTTGCGGTTGCTGGACGAGGCACAGACCTCGCGGTCCTTGAGCTTGTCGGGATTCATGGCCAGGCACATGGAGCAGCCGGGCTCGCGCCACTCGAAGCCCGCGGCCCGGAAGATCTCGTCGAGACCCTCTTCCACGGCCTGGCGCTGCACCTCCTGGGAACCGGGCACCACCAACGCGCGCACGTGGGGGGCCACGTGCCCACCGCGCGCCACGCGGGCCGCATCGCGCAGGTCCGAGATGCGGCCGTTGGTGCAGGAGCCGATGAACGCCACGTCGATGCGGGTGCCCGCGATGGGTTCGCCCGCCCGCAGGCCCATGAAGCCCAGGGCTTCCTCGTGGGACGCCCGGTCCTCCGCCACCTCGTGGTGGTGGGGGAGGCGTTCGTTCACCCCCACCACATGTCCCGGATGGATCCCCCACGTGACCGACGGTTCCAGTGCGCTGCCGTCGATCTCGACCCGATCGGCGAAGTCGGCGTCCGGGTCGCTGGCCATGCCGCGCCACCATTTGGCGGCGCGATCGAAGGCCTCGCCCACCGGCGAGAATTCGCGGCCGCGCAGGTACTCGAGGGTGGCGTCGTCGGGGTTGATGTAGCCACAGCGGGCGCCACCCTCGATGGACATGTTGCAAACGGTGAGGCGCTCTTCGAGGGTCATGGCGTCGATCACCGCACCCGCGTACTCGTAGGCATACCCCACGCCTCCCTTGACGCCGAGCTGTCGGATGATCCCCAGGATCACGTCCTTGGCGTAGACGCCGGCCGAAAGCTTCCCGGTCACCTCGATGCGGCGCACCTTGGGACGCGCCAGGTTCAGGCACTGGGTGGCCAGTACGTCGCGAACCTGGCTGGTGCCGATGCCAAAGGCCACCGCGCCGAAGGCGCCGTGGGTGCTGGTGTGGCTGTCCCCGCAGGCGATGGTCATGCCGGGCTGGGTGAGGCCGAGCTCGGGTCCGATCACGTGCACGATGCCCTGACGGCCGCTGTCCGGGAGAAAGAGGGGAATCCCGGCGTCGGCGCAATTTCGCTCCAGGGCAACCAGCATCTCCTCGGCCAGCGAGTCGGCCAGGGGCCGTTTCTGCGACGTGGTGGGGATGATGTGATCCACCGTGGCAAACGTGCGCGAGGGGAAGCGCACGGGCACGCCCACTTCCCGCAGCATGGCGAAGGCCTGGGGGCTGGTGACTTCGTGGATCAGGTGCAGACCGATGAAGAGCTGGGTATGGCCGCCCGGCAGCTCGCGCACGCTGTGCGCGTCCCAGACCTTGTCGAGCAGGTTGCGTCCGGAGGGGCTCATGGGCCGATCATAGCCCGGCGACCCGGGGGGTGCTGAGATCCGAGACGACGCTGTACTCTGCCGCCGTCGGGGTGTAGCTCAGCGGCCAGAGCCTGATCTTTGGGTGGTCAGCGTCGTGGGTTCGAATCCCACCACCCCGACCATTCCTGTTTTGAAGTTCCGGATCTTGAAGTTCCAGATCGATTTCAGGCGGCGATTCCGGCGACGAGCAGGAACGACACGACGAGAAGCGTTGCCAGTGTGACCCCGAGTGCGAGGGCACAGACCACCAGGGCTCGCGTCAGCGGCACGTCGAGTGCCTCGCGGATGGCCACGACGAGCGCCAGCGTGGCCCACACGTGGGCCCCCACCCAGAGCCAATGTCGCAGCACCCCGATTGGAGGTCCGCCGAGGGCGAGAAGGAGAAGGGGCGCCGCCGCGAAGCCGATCGTACGCAATAGCTCCGGGTAGTCGGCACTGTAGTGGAGGCGCTGGACCCCGATCCCCCAGATCACGACTCCGGCGCTGAGCCACACGGCGATGGCGATGATCGGGCTCCCGATCAGACCCACGACCCCCTCGTCCTGCAGTACGCCCAGCCCGCGCGCAAACCCCGCGGCCACCACCACGGCAGCCGCCTGCCCCATGGCCCCGCGATCCCGCTCCACGTCCCCAAAAGCCGCGCCTTCGAGTCGGAGCGCACCGCAGACCCGCCAGATCAGGGAAGCGATTGCATTTCGTTGTGCGTTCTCGACCGCCGTCATGCTTCGGTCCTCTCCCGCTTCCGAAGCATCGACCGTGCCAGCGCCTGGCGCAGAGAACTCGCCCGGGGGTGATCCGCCGGGGCATCCCGCCCCGCCCGGGGGCGCTACGCCCCCGGGCGGGGCGGGCTCGCAAGGATCTACTTCTTCTT
Organism: Deltaproteobacteria bacterium; assembly: GCA_032128115.1. Taxonomy (GTDB): domain Bacteria; phylum Myxococcota_A; class UBA9160; order UBA9160; family SMWR01; genus JAQBHB01. The sequence goes on from JAQBHB010000107.1 coordinate 17,615, forward strand.
GGCGGCTTGCCGCACGCGATTGACGGTCTTCTCCACCTGGCGGCGCGCCCGCGCCGACATGGCGCGCCACTCCTTCTGACCGCGCGCCTCCAAAGCGCCCAGCTGGTGACTGGTGTCTCGCACCACGCGCGTGAGACTCCGGCGCGTCTGCCGCCCCGCCGTCTCGATCTGTCTCTCGACGGAACCGATGTCGCGCCGCAGCTGACGCACCATCGCGCTCAGCGACTTCGGGAGCTCTTCGCCCACGATGGACACCTTCTTCCGGACCCCCGGAGTCTTTTTGCGCGCGCCGGTCTTTCGGCTCGGCGCTTTCTTGCGCGCGGTTTTCTTCTTCGCAGCCACTTTTGCGCCCCCTCTGGAAGAGTTCCGGGATCTCCCCGACGTCCGAGGCTCCCGGTCAGACCCTACACCACATGCGGCCGATTGGATGCGAATGATAAGCTACGCGACCGACGTCTCGGGGAGGACTCTTTCGCCGTGCCTGGAAAGATCTTCGTCACCCGACGCATCCGGGATGCGGGCCTGGATCTGATCCGGGAGGCGGGTGTGGAACTTCGCGTCTGGCCGGGTGCAGACAACTCGCGCCCGAGCCGGGGGGAGATGCTCGAGGCGGTGCGCTGGGCCGACGTGTTGTTGTCGCTTCTGACCGAGCCCATCGATCGTGAGGTGATGTGCGCGAACCCGAGCCTCCGGGGTGTCGCCAACTTTGCGGTGGGCTTCGACAACATCGACGTTCCGGCGGCGACGGAGCTGGGCGTGCCCATCAGCAATACGCCCGGGGTGCTCACCGACACCACCGCCGACCTCACCTGGGCGCTGCTGCTGGGAGCGGCCCGGCACGTGGCTGCGGGCGACGTCTACATGCGCGGCGGGCAATACGAGGTGTGGGGCCCGAACCTGCTGCTGGGTGAGGACGTCTCGCCCGGCGGCGACGGTCGCTCCAAGGTCCTGGGACTCCTGGGCTTCGGCCGGATCGGCCAGGCCGTGGCGCGCCGCGCCCTGGGCTTCGACATGCGGGTGCTGGCCTTCGATCCCTTCGCTCGCGAGGCCATCGAGGCCCACGATCAGGCCGAGTGGGCCGACCTGGACGATCTCCTGCGCGCGAGCGACTTCGTGAGCGTCCACGCGCTGCTATCGGAACAGACACGGCACCTGATCAGTGCGCGCGAGCTGGGCCTCATGAAGCCCACGGCCTTCCTGATCAATGCGGCTCGGGGGCCCATCGTAGACGAAGAGGCGCTGGTGCAGGCGCTTCGCAACAAACAGATCGCCGGCGCGGGGCTCGACGTCTACGAGAACGAGCCGGCCATGGCCGAGGGCCTGGCGGAACTCCCGAACGCCGTGCTGCTACCGCACCTGGGCAGCGCCACCCGCGGCACGCGCGATCTGATGGCGACACGCGCCGCCACCAATGCGCTGGCCATGTTGCGGGGAGAGCGGGCGCCCCATTGTGTGAATCCGGAGGTGTACGAGAGTGCCGCCTACCGGTCGCGGCTCGGCTGAGATCTCTCCGTTGACGAACGCATCGGCCGACCGCAGACGCGCACGGCGCACCTGGCTCGCGCGCCGCGACGTGCAGGGGGGCGGGGCCCTGGTGCTTGCGGCCCTGGCGAGTCTCCCCTGGCTGGTGCACGGGTTCAGCGATCCCGTGCTTCGCGTGGGCGATGGCGCCATCTACCAGCTGACCGCGTACTCCCTGCTGGCCGGGGAGGGATACACGTATCTCGGCGAGCCGTTCGTTCTGCGGCCTCCCGGGTTTCCGGTGCTATTGATGCCGGTGCTGGGACTGTTCGGCTCCGATTCGCTAGCCGTCAACACGTACGTAGGTCTCTGGGGCGTGGCGGCGATCGCGCTGCTTTTCGCGTTCTATCGGCCCCAGCTGGGAATCGGGCCCGCGGCCGCGCTTGCCGTCCTGGCCTGGTGCCACCCCCTGGTTCGCGAGCTCTCGAATCAGGCCATGTCCGACGTGCCGGGGGTCGCTGTCCTGTTCGCGTGCCTCCTGTGCGAACGCTGGGCGGCCGCGCGGCCGGGGCTTCGGCGCGATTGGGTCCTGGGCGTGGCCATCGGCCTGGCTGCCTACGTGCGCACGTCTCTGCTGCTGCTGGCGCCGGCCATCCTGGCGGCTCGGCTGCTCGAACACGTTCTCGGCGCACCATCGCAGGCGCGCGACCCGGGGCTCCGGGGCTTCATGCGTTTCGTCTGCCTGCGCCTGCTCCCGGTGTTGGCACTCGCGCTGCTCGTGCAGGCGCCGTGGTCGATCCGGAACGACCGGGTGGTCCAGCCCGATCCGTTGGAGCACACCCTGTTCCACTCCTATACGGTCGCCATGTGGCACGCGGACAAGGCGGACCCCGGGTCGTCGCGCCTGGGGTTGAACGCCCTGGCGCGCCGGCTGCAGAAGCGCTCGGAGGAGCTGGCCCAGGAGCTGAACCGCCGCCTGAAGGACGCGGGAGACGGGCCCTCGGTTCCCCTGTTCGCCGGGCTGGGCCTCGTCTGCTGGGCGATCGTCCTCGTGCGCAGGCGCGCTCCCGTGGACTTCCTGGTCGGGGGCCTGCTCCTGCTGCACTCGATCTACTTTGGCTTCGCGGCGCGCCTGATCCTGCCCGTCTACCTGATGCTGCTGGCCTGTGTGGCCCAGGTCGCGATCTGGGGGCTCACGCCCGCTCTGGGGCGCGTTCGCGTGCGCATGTCGGTGGCCGTGGCCCTGGCGATGCTGGCGTGGATCGACTTCCAGCCGCGAGCGGGCTTTGCGGCCGTGGAAGTGCGACACACTGCCAACGCGCAGGTGGTTGCGTACTTGCGCGAGAACTTCTCACCCGACGAGCCCCTGGCCGCCGATTTTGGCGCCCACATCTCACTTGCCCTGGACCGCCCCGTCTACACCCTGCGCTGGGTGGCGCAACGCCAGGGCGAACAGGGCCTGTTGGCGTTGATCGAGAAGTACGAGATCGTGGGCCTGGTGCTCGATCGCCGCGAGCCCAGCGGCCGTCAGCTGCTGCCGGTGCTCGAGCCCCGCTACGGCTGTGAAGCAACCGTGGCCGACCGATGCATCCTGCGGATTCCCCGATGAGGCCCGCCTCGCTCCCCAAGCAGGCGGAATCCGACGGGATTCTGCGCCTGTGCCAGGTTCGCGCCGGGTCGCGAGCCGCTTCCTCGCTCGCCGGAATCGCTGTATGTTTGGGCGTGCCCCCCGCACCTGCAGAACCTCCTTCGGAGAGAGAATGACCGCGACCCCGAGCCCCGGGCTGCGCCAACGCATCGAGAACACGATCCGCTTCCTGGCCGTCGATGCCGTCGAGCGCGCCGGCTGCGGCCACCCGGGCGCACCCATGGCGCTGGCGGGCGCGGCCTTCGAGATCTGGAACGCGCACCTGCGCTTCGATCCCGCCGACCCGGCCTGGCCCCTGCGCGATCGCTTCGTGCTGTCCAACGGACACGCATCCATGCTGCTCTACTCGTTGCTGCACCTGTTCGGCTACGACCTCCCCCTGGAGGAGATCGTCCGCTTCCGCCAGCTGGGCGCTCGCACCCCGGGCCACCCGGAATACGGCGACACGCCCGGGGTCGAGCTCACCACGGGCCCCCTGGGCCAGGGATTCGCCCACGGCGTGGGCATGGCCCTGGCCGGCCGCCTGACGCGCTCGCGCTTCAACGCCGGCCCCGCAGGTCCGGGCAACCACTTCGTGTACGGGATCGTGAGCGACGGCGACCTGATGGAGGGCGTCTCCTCCGAGGCGGGCTCCCTGGCCGGGCACCTGGGGCTGGGGAACCTGATCTACCTCTACGACGACAACCGCATCACCATCGACGGCCCCACGTCGGTGTCGTTCAGCGAAGACGTGCCCAAGCGCTTCGAGGCCCAGCGCTGGCACGTCCAGAACGTGGACGGCGAAGACGCCGAAGGACTGGCGCGCGCCCTGGCCGCCTCTCGCGAGGAGAGTGATCGCCCGTCCATGATCGTGCTGCGCACCACCATCGGCCTGGGAAGTCCGAATCGCTCGGGCAAGAGCCAGGCCCACGGCGAGAAGCTCGGCGCCGACGAAGTGAAGCTCACGAAGCAGGCCCTGGGCTGGCCGCTGGAGCCCGAATTCCTGGTGCCCGACGACGTGCGCGCCTTCCTGAGCGAGCGGATCGCCGCGAAGAAGGCCCTGCGCAGCGAACTGGACGCGGGGCTCGAGCGCTGGCGCGCGGCGAACCCGGAGCGCGCAGACGCGTGGGACGCGGCCCGGGAGCGCCGGCTTCCCGACGATCTGGCCCAGCAGCTCGCCGAGGGCCTCGAAGGCGTGGACGCCGCCACGCGCGTGCACGGCGGCAAGGTGCTGGATCGTCTGGAGACCCTGGCGCCGTACTGGGTGGGCGGCTCGGCCGACCTGGCGGGATCGGCGGCGCCTCCGATCCTGAAGGGCCGGGGCATCGCCGGGCCGGCGGCCGGGGAGGGTGCCGACCCGTTCGACGCCGTGAACCTGCACTTCGGAGTGCGCGAGCACGCCATGGCCGCCATCTCGAACGGCATCGCCCTGGACGGCACGTTCCGACCCTACTGCGGCACCTTCCTGATCTTCAGCGACTACCTGCGGCCCTCGCTGCGGCTGGCGGCGTTGATGCAGGTGCCTACCGTCTTCGTATTCACCCACGACTCGATCTTCCTGGGCGAGGACGGTCCGACGCACCAGCCCATCGAACATCTGGACTCGCTTCGGGCCGTGCCGGGGTTCACGGTCTTCCGACCGGCCGATGGCATCGAGACGGCCATGGCCTGGGCCTGGATCGCGCGAGCCCGGGGACCCGCCATGCTGGCGCTGAGCCGCCAGACCCTGCGCGCCCTGAAGCGAGAGGCGCCCTTCCAGCTGACGGACGTGTTGCGCGGGGGCTACGCGGTGCGCGACCCGGGAGCCGACACCAGACTGGTGCTGGTGGCCACGGGATCGGAGGTGGCGTTGGCCTGCGACGCGGCCGACAAGCTGCTCGCGGAGGGCCTGCCGGCGCGGGTGGTCTCCATGCCCAGCCTGGAGCTCTTTCTGGAGCAGCCGGCCGACTATCGGGAGCGTCTGGTGCCCGACGACGGCACGCCGGTGGTGGCCGTGGAGGCCGGTCGGGGCGAGAGCTTCCGCCGCCTGGTGGGAACCCGCGGCCTCATCTGCGGCATCGATCGCTTCGGTGCATCGGCGCCCCTGGCCGACCTGGCCGAGGCCTTCGGCTTCACGCCCGACAAGCTGGCCGAACGCATTCGCGAGCACCTGCGCGGGGCGGAATCCTGATGGAGCTTCCCGCGATCGTGGGCTGGGCCGCTGCGGCCCTGGTGGTGGTGGGCTGGCTCGTGATCTCTTTCAGCGAGCCCGGCCGGAAGCGCGAAATCGCGGAGTGGGCCTCGGCCTCGGCGCTCTATCTGAGCCTGCTCATGCTCTTCACCTGGCTGCTGCGCAAGGCGATCGCGACGGAAAGCACGGCCGGAATGATTGGCTTTGGTTTCCTGTCGGTGTTGTTCGGAATGGGGCTCTGCGTGAGCCTGTACCACGCCGCGAGAAGTGGGCGCGGCGCCGACAAGTCTCGCAGCAGCGCCACCAACTAGGCGGGTCTGCTACGGCAGACCGACGCGGCTGGCGCCCACGACATCCAGGAGCGCCTGGGCCGAGAGCCCGTCGGGCTGGAGTGCCTGCACGAGTTCGCCGGCGACGCCCTCACGCAGCTTCTGCTGGTCCGTCGGATCGAGGTCCAGAAGCTGCAGCTGCGTCAGCAGGTGCGCGATCTGCTCCACGTAGACGACCGTCTCGCGGTAGCGCCGGGAACTCTCCAGGTAGCGGTAGAAGGATGCACCGTCGACCTCGCCGAAGGGCTGGTCGCGTCGGTAGTCGGCCAGGGCCTGGTCGAAGGCCAGTCGCTGGGCCTCCACCGGGGGGTGGGTCGAGAGCAGCTCGCGGTACAGGCGCGCCGCATCGCGGGCGCGCTCCGTCTGGAGCGCCCGCGCGTCGAACGTGGGCAGGTCGGACGTGCCGGCCGCAACCGGCGCCAGGCAGCGCTCGAGATCGTGGCTGCCGCCCTGCAGGTCGGCGCACTGCAGATATGCAAGCACCGTGTCGGCGCTGGGCGCCTCGGCGTTGCTGACGGGAGCGTCCGCTCCGAATCGGGGCGGCACCCACTCCGTGACGGCCGGCTGCTTGCGGGGAATCACTCCGGACGCATCGCCCACGGCTTCGGGGCCGGTGAAGACCAGGTCCACCACCGTGCCATTCGGCGACAGGTTCGAAACCGTGACCCCGGTGCCCTCGTCGTTGATCAAATGGAGGCCGAAGCCGTCCAGGCTGGGGATCGCGACTTCGCCGTCGATGGTGGCGAGCGTCACGACCGGTGTGCCCACGGAATCCACGTCCACGATCTCGGGAGTCGTGGAGAAGCGCAGCCCGTTGGCCACGATGTCCAGGCCCCCGTCGGTGATGACGTCGCCGCCGGTGGTGTAGGCGGGTCCGGGACGGCGGGCCAGCAGCTGGATCACGGGTGCGTTCACGTCGAGGGATCCGGCCGACACGTCGCCGAAGCGGGCCACGTCGGCGTCGATCGACAGGGACCCGCCCACCGAGATCTTCTCGTGCTCGCCCACCTCGAATCGCGACGTTTCGAAGCTGAGCGGTCCACGTCGCTTGTAGATGGTGGCCTCCGCGGGAACGTCCTCCTGACCGGCGAGCTTGAGCAGGATGGCCTCGTCCGCACGCACCCGTTCGGCGCCGCTGAAGACCACGTTGCCCGGGGTCTCGACCTCGAGGCGCTTCAGGGGGGCGTCGGCTCCCACGTCACCGCCGAAGGTCACGTCGTCTCCCGCCTGCACCCGCACCTCCAGGTCCGCTCCGTCAACGGCGCGTCCGAATCCGACCGCCTCGCCGGCTTCGAACCTGGTGTTTTCGGTCAGTGATACGCCGCCGCCGAAGGTCTGGCTGCCGCTGGTGCGCACGAGTCCCACCTGCAGCTCCGATTTGCCGAGCCCGGTGAGGTCGAGATCATGGAGGCGTTCCGATCCGCCCACCGCGCCGCCGAAGCGGATCGCGCCCGGGGCGTCGATCGAGAGCGAGGCGCCTCCGTCGCTGACCGCGTCCACGGCCGAGGCGAACTCCACGCCGCCCGCGCGGCTCGAGAGGAACGCGTCGTCTTCCACCCGGACATCGCCGCCGAGGAAGATCCCGGACACCGCGTCCACGTGCGACTCGCCTTCGTCGAGTGCACCCGCCAGGAAGATCGAGCCCGCGCCCGTCTCCAGCAACGAGACGAAGCCCTGCGAGGCGATGCCGGTGACCTTGCCCCGGCCGGGATCCGGGTGCTCGATCTCGGTAACGCGCATGCCCGTGCCGGCCGCTGCGCCGGTGTTGGCGACGTAGAAGTCCCCACCCGCCGCCGCACCGGCCAGATCGCCTGCGCCCTGGACGACGATGGGATCGTTGGCCTCTCCCACGCCCCCCCCGGCCTCGAGGATCAGGCCACCGGCATCCGTCCCGTCCGCGGACATGACGATGCGCGGCGAAGTCGACGTCGCGGGGGCGCCGTCGCGAAGCGAGCCCAGCGTGACGAAGGCCAGGTCGGCACCGTTGTGCATCTCGACGGCCACACCATCGTCATCGCCAAGCGTGATGTCCGCCAGGTTCGAGAACCCGCTGTTGCCTCCCAGCGCGACGCTGCCGCTGGGAATCAGCAATTCGGGCGTGAGCACACCGTCCAGGCCTCGGAAGATCAGGCCCGCCGCGTTGGCCGTGGTGTCCACGCGGAGGTCGCGGATCACGTGGCCCCCTTCGGAGGCCTCGGCGGGGCCGATGTGGATCTCGTCGCGGGCGCCCTCGGGGCCCTGCACCACGTCGACGCTTGCCAACGAGTCGAACTGGCTCACCACGATGGTGGCGAAGCCCGGATCGGTGACCGCTACGTCCACGTCGCCGAGAGCGATCAGATCCAGCAGGCGATCCGCCGTTCCCGATCCCCGGATCACCAGGGGATTGCCCTCGCCGATGGAAACCCCATCGAGGCGCACGTCGCCGTCGCTCTCGATGTGGGGGCCGCCTTCGACGGCCACCAGGCTGCCGAATCCGTCTCGATCCGTGTCGGCTCGCAGTTCGAGCTGGGCCTGGTTGGTCACGTGGATCGAATCCGTTGGGATGTTCAGGTTTCCCTCATTGGCGAAGTCCGCGTCGCCACCCAGGTGGAGCGTGCCCATGGAGAGCTCGGCCGGCAGCTCGCCCACCCGATTTTCGAGTTTGTACGCAAGGAACAGGGGCTCTGCCGTGGTGTCGGCGCTCACCGTGTGATGGGCGGGCGTGTCGGGGTCGACCGCGTCGGGGTCGACGGGGCCCGATTCGGGCTGTCCTTCGGCTCGGATGAAGCCGCCGCCGGCAAGCGTCACATCCACGTCGGCACCGGCGTCCGATTGGGTCCAGTCGAGGGTGCCGAAGCTGGCGTCGCCCAGGTCCACCGCCGAGTCCCCCGCGGACACCACCTGGAGCGTGTGGGTCGACAGGTCGTCCCCGGCGATCACGAAGCGCTCGGACGCCGACCCCATGCGTGTGGAGTCGATCGCCAGGTCGCTCGACACCACCACGCGTCCCAACAGTGCGCCCGAACTGCGCAGCAGGATGTCGCCCGGGTCGCCGGCGCCCTCTGCCCCGCTACCGCCGGAAACGACCAGCGGGCCGTCGAGCACCAGGTCGCCGGTGTCGACGGACGACTCGACGGTTTCCAGGGTGATGTTCCCGCCATCTCCGCCCAGGTCGTCGCCGTTGCCCCCGGAGACGTCCACCAAGCCCACCGAGGCGTTTCCGTCCCCGAAGACGCTCACCACCAGCGAGCCGCCGTTGCCCCCATTGGAGCGGCGCTCCGGCGCGCCGTTGCCGGCTCCGCCGCGAGACACCACCTGTCCATCGAGCGTCACGTCGCCGACGAGGGTGGTATCGATGAAGAGGCTGCCGCCGTCGCCCGCGACCTCACCGTCGCCGCCGGAGGCATCCATGTCGCCGGCGCTCACCGAGCCCCGGGTCGCGCCCAGGCTGATGGCGCCGCCGCGGCCTCCCCGGAAGGCCCGGGCGTTGTTCTCCACGTCTTCGGGGGTGGGGCCGGTGGCGGTGCCACCGCGCGTGGTGAGGGTGCCGGTCACCATCACGTTACCGGCAACCGCATTGAGCCCGTCGTCGCTCACGTCGGGTGTGGGATCCTCGGACCCGAGCGTCGTGAGTAGGATGTTTCCCGAGTCGCCTCCGGTCTTTCCCTGGCCGCCCCGGGTGTCGATGGAGGTGACCGTGATGGAGCCGACCGTGGCGCTGGCGGAGACGCCAATCGCCGTGGGGCCGAAGTTCGGGTCGTTGAAGACGCCGCCGTCGCCGGCGTTCCCGTCGATGCCCGAACCTCCGCGCACGATCAGGTCGTCGGCCACGTGGATGTTCGCTTCCTGCGCGGCCGTGCCCTCGCGCACCACGAAGTCCTCGAGCGGGTCTCCGTCGGGATCGGCCGGATTCGCCACATCCGCAAGCACCGGCGCAACCGCTTCCAGGCCCACCGCCTCCATGGAGATGGCGGCGCCATCGCCGCCTCCCACCTGGCCGTCGCCACCGGAAGTGTTGACCGAGGCGCCCAGGTCGATGGAGCCCAGCGTAGTCGCGAGCTGGATGAAGCCGCCGTCGCCGCCGTCCCCGGTGTCGCCCTGGCCGCCCATGGCCAGCACCTCGCCCGAGACGCTCAGATCGCCGCGAACGACCGCGACCGCGGGAGAGGTTTCCATGGGGTCGCCGGCCGCATCGGGCGCGAAGCTCGCGCCCGATGCCGGCGCGCCCGACGCGCTCAGCAGCACGAAGCCCGCGTCGCCGCCCGTCGCGCCGTTGCCCCCTGACGTGTCGAGCGATGTTCCGTCTTCGGCGGAGCCGATGTCGATGGATCCGTTCACGGCCAGCACCTGCACGGTTCCGCCCTGGCCGCCGTCCGCTTCGGGGTCTGTGGCATCGGCGCCGCTGGCGAGGATCGAACCGGTCACGGTCACGTCTCCCGAGACCGCCGGAAGCTCGAGGCCCGTGTCGGCTTTGCGGCCCTGAGCGGCCAGCGCGATGTCGCCCGCGTCGCCGCCGCCTCGGGAGTCCACGGAACCGATTACGCTCGAACCGGCGAAGTTCGAGACGATGGCGGTGCCGCCCCCGGTCTCGATCCGGCCGACCCGCATCAGCGAGGTGACGCCTTGCCCCGCTCCGGTTCCCGCCTGGAACTGGATGGCGCCGCCCTGGGTGCGGAACGTCAGGTTCGTGCCATCGTCGCTGGTGGTGAGGTCGATGCCGCCGTCCTCGGTCGCATTCACGGTGCTCAGGGTGAGGCTCCGGTCGGGCATCAGGAGCACGTCGTCGTTGCCGAAATCGCCGCGCGCGGTGATGCTCCGGGACGCCTCGAGTTCCACGTTGGCGTCGCTGCTCTCCAGCTGCGACTCGAAGACCTCGAACGCCGAGTCCAGGGGCTCGTCGCCGAAGGCAACCTGCAGGTCGACCGGGCTCGCATCGCCAGCGACGGGCTCGCCGCCCACGATCTCGATGTCGGTGGGGTCGTAGAGCAGCGTTCCCGCCCGTCCGTGGCGGGCGCCGACGTCCACCGCGCCTTCGGACACCAGGGCGTCGCCCGAGATCTCCACGAAGCCGCCGTCGCCGCCCGCTGCGCCGCCCCGGGCGCTGATCTCGCCGTACGACCAGGTGGCTTCGTCGGAGCGGGCCACCACGCTGCCGCCGTTGCCCTGGGAGAGGGCGTCGGCGCGGATGCGCGCGTCGGGGCTGACGTAGCTGCGGCGGGCGTTGGGAAGCTCGCCGTTGCCGCGCACGTCGCCGCCGATCAGGATCTCTCCGCCGCCGGCGTCGCCCGACGCGTCGATCTCGGCGTCGAGAATCGCCACGCGATCGCCGGTCACGTGGATGCTGCCGCCGGTGGCACCGGGGCGGGTATCGGAAGCGTCCAGGCTGCCCGCCACCTGCACCAGCCCGCCCGATCCGCCCGCGATGCGAAGGTTGCGCGCCCGGGAGGTCCCGGTGTGGTTGGCGGCCAGCGAATAGACATCGCCCGCGCCAAGCACGATCTCGCCATTGCCCGCGTCCAGGGTCCCCGTGTTCTGGACGGCCCAGTCGTTCGGGCTCGGATCGCTCGCCGGACCTTCCACGTGGATCAGGATGCGTCCGTCGATCGAACCGAGGAAGACGTCCTCGCCCGCGACCATGGCGATCATGCCGTCCGGCGCCACGATACGGCCGTGGTTGGCCACCTTCTGGCCCACCAGGCTCACGCCATCCGCGTGGATGGTGCCCCGGTTCTCCACCGTGCCGGCGAGGGCGGTGAAACGGTCGACGCCCGCCACGAAATCGGCGTTCGAGATCTGGCCGGCGCCCGCCACCAGGCGGCCCACGTCCACCACCGCGTTGCCGCCGAAGAAGATGCCGGAGGCGTTCAGGATGTAGACCTGCCCGTTGGCCAGCAGGTTGCCCTCGATCTTGGTGGGATCGACGCCGAGCACCCGATTCAGGACCCGGGCGGCCTCGCTGGGCTGCAGGAACTGCAGGGTTTCACCGGACAGCACCGACAGGCGGTCCATCTCGATGATGCTGCCGTCGCTGGCGGTGATGCGAACCAGGTCACCCAGGCGCTCGATGCTGACGTCGCCCGCCACCACGTTCTCGCCTTCGACCCCGGCGTGTGCCACGGGGACTCCCGGCGGCGCGTACAGCAGGGCGGCGAGTGCGAGCCAGGCGGTGGTCTGGCGAGTGCGGCGTCGGATGGGGCGGGGGTTTCGCATGATTCCTCGGCGTTCAGTAGAGCAGTGTTCCAACTACGTAGAATTCCATGTCGCCCACCTCCGTCTCGGGGTTCAAGCTGCCGCAGCATTCCGCGAGCGCGATGCCCAGGTCGAAGCGGAAGCTCAGGTTGCGCAGCACCTGGAGCTCGAGCCCCGAGCCCACGCTGGCCAGTGTTGCGTCGGGCTCGGATCCCAGGGCGTCGCTTGCGTGGACCCAGGCCACGTCAGTGAAGACCCGGAAGATCAGGTCCCAGTCGGCGGTTCCGTAGATCTGCTGCGGCCGGGTGCGGAAGCGCCCCATCACCGGCAGCTGGGGCGGCACCGGGTCGGGCCGGAAGCTTCGGGGCAGGTGGAAGCGGTACTCGGCGGACCCGATCAGCACCGTGTCGCCGGCGGCAGCCGATTGTTCGTAGCCGCGGACCGTGTAGAGGCCGCCGGCCACCTGCTGGAACTGGGGGATCAGCCGGTAGTTGAAGGCGTACTGGCCCCGGAACGAGAACGCGAGCTCGTGGGCCAGGGTGGAGCTCTCGGGTGTGCCGGGGTCTTCCCAGGCCGCGCGGTTCAGGAGCGGCTCGAGATAGGCCGAGTAGCTCGAATCCCAGCGCAGGATCACGAAGTCGTCGTCGGCGAACTGACGGCCCAGCTCGTCGAGTTCGAGGCCGCTTGCGGTGCCCGCGACGCCGCCGAGATTGCCGATCAGGTCCAGGCCCGCGCGCATGGCCGAGACATTGGTGTCCTTGCGGGCGACGACACCGATACTTGGAACGAAGAAGTTCGAGTCGCCGTCGGTTCCCAGGAAGCGGTTGGCAGCCTGCACGTTCTGCCAGCGCAGGCCCGTTTCCACGTCGATGAACAGCTCGCCGTCCTGGTAGAAGTTGTAGCTGAGCTCGGTTCCGGCGAACCACTCGTTGCCGGTGAAGCCCGGCAGGTCGAAGCCCACCTCCCGGGCGTCGTACGCGCTCCAGGCCCCGGAGAAGCCCCAGCGCAGCTCGGGCATCTGGAGCGTGAACGGCGCCTCGTAGGAGGCGATCACTCCGTTGACGGAATCGAAGTTGCCCGTCACGTAGTCGAAACGGAGCGAGTCGTCCCGGCCCATCAGCTGGTTGTGGGCGAACCCGAACTGCTGGCGCGACTTGGTGGTCGCACTGGTGCCGGTGTTCGAATACTGGAAGTAGGTGTAGAAGGGGTCGGCCTCGGCCACCCGGTAGGTCACGGCCGTGGTGCCCGGCTGGCGTCCGGGCGACAGCTCCGCGTCGACGCGGCGCCCCGGGCGGCGACTCAGCTTGAAGGCGTACTCGTTCAGCTCCCGGACCCGCAACAGGTCGCGATCCCCGCCCGGCTGCACGGGTGAAAGCGCCAGGATCCACTCGTGGGCCGGGTGGTCCGTGCGCTCGTCCACGGTCAGGTCGGCGAAGCGCTCGCCGTCCGCGAGGGTTGCGATGTCGGCGATGCGCCCGGTCCAGACCCGGATGCGAAGTTTCGTGTTGCCGGGCTCCCGCAGGTCGCGGCCGCTGCCCGCCTCGATGTCGGGCACCGTGATGAACACGCCGTCGATCCCGATGCGGCTGAAGCTCAGCACGATGAACCAGTTGATGTGCTGGAGGGCGCTGGGGTAGAAGCGCGCGTTTTCGGGGACGCCGCTCAGGGCCATGCGGTAGGTGCGGTCCACGGGGCGGGGCGCTACGAAGCCGTGCTCGGTGGGACGCAGGCCCACCTCCAGGTTGGCGATGTCGGTCAGGTCGATGTGAGCCGGGTGGTCCAGGGCGTACTCGAGCACGAATTCGCTCACCCGGTAGCTCTGGCGCTCGCGATCGAGCTGGAAGGCTTCGGCTGGCTGGGAGGCGAGCGCGAGCCCGGCGGCCAGTCCCGCGACCAGTCTGGTGGCCAGTCTGGCGGCCGGTCTGGCGGCGAGCAGGGCGCAAGCGGGGCTTCCCGGGAGCGCGTTTGCGACCTGGAGCGTGGCCCTAAGCCACCAATCTGCCAGTCTTTTTCCGGTCATCGTCACCCCGAGACAGCATTCTACTGAATTCCACGGTGGGGGTGGGGAAAAGGGCTTCATCGATAGTCGTGGCTCTCCGGGAGGCCCGAGAGGGGGGTCACGGGCCGGAGTTCGCGCACGCGCACGTGGACCACCCCATCCGTGTTCTGCACCGGGCCGGCGATCTCCAGGATCGGCGCCGTGTGCAGGGGGACGCGAAAGCGCCGGAACACGCGAGGGGTCAGGATGGCGTTGGAGGTGCCCGTCTCGTCCTCCAGCGTGAGGAAGCAGAAACCCTTGGCGGTGCCCGGGCGCTGTTTGACGATCACGTGTCCCGCCGTGCGCGCGAAGTGGCCATCGGGCACCCCTCGCAGCTGGGCCGCCGTCAGCACGCCACGCTCGCGAAGCTGCGGCCGCAGGTGGGTCAGGATCTGGGGACCCGGGGTGAGGCCGCTGCGGCGGTAATCGGCCAGGGTGGCTTCCAGGGGCGACATCTCGGCCAGGGGGGACGTCTCCGGGGCCGGGGCGACCCCGGCGAACAGGGAGCGCGGGTCGCGCTCCACGGCGGCAACTTGCCACAGGGCGGAGCGGCGGGTTCGGGTGGCGGGGTCGAGGCCGGCCAGGGCGCCCAGCTCGGCCAGGGCCTCGATCTCGTCGCGGCGCAGGGCCACGCGCCGGGCCAGATCGGCGCTGTCGGCGAACGGAGCGCGTTGGCGTTCGGCCTCGAGGGCTCGCGCCGTCTCGTCGCGCAGCCCGCCCACGCAGCGCAGACCCAGGCGCACGCTCCGGTCCCCCTCCAGGGTGCAGCGACGGTCCGAGTGCCGGACGTCGATGCGCCGCACCTCCACACCGTGGCGCTGGGCATCCTTGACCAGGGTGGCCGGGTTGTAGAAGCCCATGGGTTGGGCGTTGAGCAGGCCCGCCAGGAAGGCGGCCGGGTGGTGGGCCTTCAGGTAGGCCGAGGCGTAGGCGATCAGGGCGAACGACGCCGCGTGGGATTCCGGGAAGCCGTAGAGCGCAAAGGACGTGATGCCGCGCAGGATCTCGTCCTGGGCCTCGTTCGTGATGCCGCGCGCGTCCATGCCGTCGCGCAGGCGCTGCGCGATGTCGTCCATGCGCTCGACCGAGCGCTTGAAGCCCATCGCGCGGCGCAGCTCCTCGGCCTGGCCGCCGGTGAAGCCCGCAGCGGTCATCGCCAAGCGCAGCAGCTGCTCTTGAAAGAGGGGCACACCGAGGGTGCGCTTGAGGATGGGCTCGAGCG
>JAQBHB010000108.1:0-4271 GCA_032128115.1 Deltaproteobacteria bacterium
TTCCTGCCGTTCCTGGCGGAAGCGCCCGACCCGCGCAGCTTCACCCGCGACGCCCTGACGTTGGGGCTGCTCCAGGAGGCGTCGCTGGGGGTGAACCCGTTCAAGTTCGGCTTGATCGCCAGTACCGACACGCATCTGGGAACGCCCGGTGCCGTGGCCGAAGACCAGCACCCGGGCCACGGTGGCGCCGGCGCGCCCGCATCGGAGGAGCTGCCCGTGGGGTTGCCCGACGACGTGGAGTTCAACCCGGGCGGCCTGGCCGCCATCTGGGCCGAGGAGAACTCCCGCGACGCACTGTATGCGGCGCTCCATCGCCGGGAGGTGTATGGCACCAGCGGCCCGCGCATACCGGTGCGCTTCTTCGGCGGCTGGGACCTGCCCGACGACCTGTGCGAAAGCGGCTCGTTGGTGGAGACGGGCTACGCGCGGGGAGTTCCCATGGGCGGCGACCTGCCGACAGCCCAGGCCGACGTGTTCGCACCGCCGGCCTTCGCGGTGTCCGCCCTGCGCGACCCGGGCTCGGCGCGGCGTCCGGGCACGGCGCTCCAGCGCATCCAGATCGTGAAGGGTTGGGTCGAGAAGGGCGCCACCCGCGAGCGCGTCTACGACGTGGCCGGTGATCCAGCCAATGGCGCGGACGTGGACCTCGCCACCTGCGAGCCCCGAGGCCCCGGTGCCGAGTCTCTGTGCAGTGTCTGGCGGGACCCGGATTTCGACCCGGGCGAGCGCGCCTTCTACTACGCGCGTGTTCTCGAGAATCCCAGCTGCCGCTGGAGCACGTGGATCTGCAACGCGAACGCCGTGCGCTGCGACGGCGCGAGCGGGCCCGCCGAGGGCTTCGAGGCGTGCTGCGATCCGGCCGTTCCCCGCACGCTACAGGAGCGCGCCTGGACCTCGCCCATCTGGTACACGCCGGGTGGCGCCGGGCCGTGAGGGCCTGGCTCGGCACGCCGGCGCTGCACTTCCTGGTCATCGGCGGCCTGCTTTTCGCGGGTGAGTCGCTGTTTCGCGGCGGGAGCCGCGCCGACGAGCGCGATACCGTGGTGATCTCCGCGGCGCGCGTCGAGCAGCTGCGCCAGCAATGGCGCTCGCGCACCGGCCGTCTGCCCGGGGACGCCGAGTTCGCCGCCCTGCTGGAGACCGAGATCGACGACGCCCTGCTCCTGCGGGCGGCGCGCGAGTTCGACCTGCAACACCACGACCCGGTGGTGCGCCGGCGTCTGGTGCAGAATCTCCGCTTCGTGGGAGAGGGAGGCGAGGCCTCGGGCGAGGATTCGGACGAGGTGTTGTTCCAGCAGGCGCTCGCACTGGGAATGGATCGCACCGACACGGTGGTGCGCCGCCGGCTGATCCAGCGCATGCAGCTGCTGGCCAAGGCCCAGGCCGTGGAGCCCACGGACCGGGAACTGGCCGAGCATCTGGCGCGTCACGCGGATCGCTACCGCCAGCCCGAGCGGGTGCGTCTGTCGCACGTGTACCTGAGCCGGGATCGCCGGGGCGATGCTGTCGAAGCCGATGCCCGGAGCCTGCTGCGCGAGCTTCGCCAGAACGCGGCCGATCCCGAATCGGCATCGGCATCGGCATCGGCATCGGCGTCGGCGTCGGCATCTGGGCGGGGCGACCCCTTCCTGCTCCGGCGCGAGCTTCCCCTGCAGAGCCAGCGCGAGCTGGCGCGCGCCTTGGGTCCGGAGTTCGCGGAGCAGGCCTTTGCCCTCGAAACCGGGTCCTGGCAGGGGCCGGTGGCCTCGAGCTACGGACTCCACCTGGTGTGGCTGCACGAGCGCGAGCCCTCCCGGCCCGCATTGCTCGAGTCCGTGGAAAACGAGGTTCGCGACGCGCTCCTCCACGAGCGCGAGCAGGAGGCCCTGGCCCGGCAACTTGCGCGCCTGCGCGCGCGCTACCCGGTGGTGCTGGAAGGGGCGACCTCGTGACGCGGATCGGTGCGATTGCCTGCGGCCTGTTGCTCTGGATGGCGATGGCGGCGGGCGCCCACCCGTTGGCGCCGGCCCTGTTCGAGGTGCGCGAGCTGGGCGACGGCGAGGTGGGAGTTCGCTGGAAGCGCTCGCTGCTATCCCCTTCGGGTGTCGACCTGTTGCCCGAGCTGCCCGCTCATTGTACGCCGTCCGGGGAGCCGCGCGGGGAGCGCGATGCGACCAGCTCCACCCTCGTCTGGCGGGCCCGCTGCCCGGGCACGGGACTGGCGGGAGAGACGCTTCTCGTTCGCGGCCTCGAGGGCAGCGGCATCGACGTGCTGGTGCGGGTGGTGCTTTCCGACGGCCGCGTCGTGCGGGCGGTGCTGAGCGATGGCGCCGCCACCACGCGGATTCCCGAGCGGGCCGAGCCCCTGTCGGTAGTCGGCGACTACACAGCACTCGGCGTCGAGCACATCCTGTCCGGCCCGGATCACCTGCTTTTCGTGCTGGCGCTGCTGCTGCTTGTGCGCGGCCGGCGTCGTCTGGTGTGGACGGTGACGGCCTTCACCGTGGGGCACAGCATCACGCTGTCGCTGGCGGTGTTGGGATTCGTGCGCTTTCCGTCCGGCCTGATCGAGGTGGCCATCGCTGCCAGCATCTTCGTACTGGCGGTGGAGCTGACGCGCCCCGAGGGTGCGGGCCTGCGCAGTCG
The DNA here is from genome assembly GCA_032128115.1 of Deltaproteobacteria bacterium. GTDB lineage: Bacteria > Myxococcota_A > UBA9160 > UBA9160 > SMWR01 > JAQBHB01. The sequence goes on from JAQBHB010000108.1 coordinate 2,626, forward strand.
TCCCTGGATCCTGGCGGGGGGCTTCGGCCTGCTCCACGGGCTCGGCTTTGCCGGCGCGCTTTCCCAGGCGGGGCTTCCCGCCGAGGAGATCCCGCTTTCCCTGTTTGCCTTCAACGTGGGGATCGAGTCGGGTCAGCTGCTGTTCGTGTTCGCGGTGCTGGCGCTTCGCTTCGCATTGCAAGGCGCCCTCGCCCGCGTCCCCGGATGGCTGCACCGGGTTCCCGCCTACGCCATCGGGTCGCTGGCCGCCTACTGGTGCTTCGAACGCGCCGCCCTGGCCCTGGGATTCAGCTAGCGACCTCTTTTGCTCTCGAGCCAGGTGGGGGCTCCCTGGGTCCAGGCCGGACCGTTTCCCCATTGGTTGCGGGTGCGCTTCTGCTTGTGCTCCGGATCGTGCTGTTCGCAGGCGGCCTTGTACTCCGCGATGCTGGCGTTGCCACCGGGCACCGACCAGTAGTCTTCTTCGTAGTTGAACTTCCCGTCGCCCGCGTAGCCAAGGATCGTGATGCCCGGAAAGTCGATGGTGCCGGTTCCCGAGGGGTGGTCCCGGCGATTCTGCATGTAGACGATCACCCGGTCCGCGTCTTCGTCCACCGTGTGCCATTCATAGGCGGTGTAGAGCTCGCAGAATTGCTCCATGATGGGGAGGATCCAGGTTCGGATCTTCTCCCTGCCCCGCATGGTGCCGAGCACGTGTTCCACGTACACCACGTCCTCGCTGAAGTTGTCGGCGAAGCCGTTCCAGTCTTCGTTCACGGCGCCGGTCTGCCAGTAGTTCTGGAAGGCGCTCTCGAGCTCGTCGCGGCTGAACTTTCCCATGCTTTTCGGACCTCCTGGGCTGCCCCGAGGGTCGATTCTACGCGCAGCCCTCGCCGGCTTTCAATACCCTGTAGATTGTTGGCGGAATTGAATCTGGGAGGAAGGCCATGGCCGAGAAAGTCGTCAAGAGCGAGTCCGAGTGGCGCGAGCAGCTCGACCCGGAGCAGTTCCAGGTGTGCCGGAACAAGGGCACCGAGCGGCCCTTTTCGGGCAAGTACGTCGATTGCAAGGACGATGGAACCTACGTCTGCGCCTGTTGCGGCCATCCCCTGTTCGACTCGGCCGCCAAGTTCGACTCGGGCACGGGCTGGCCGAGCTTCACGCAGCCGCGGTCGGACGGCGCGGTCGCCATTGAATCCGACGTGAGTCACGGCATGACCCGCACCGAAGTCACGTGCAGCCGCTGCGGTGCCCATCTGGGGCACGTCTTCGACGACGGCCCGGCGCCCACCGGCCAGCGCTACTGCATGAACTCGGTGGCCCTGGACCTGGAGAAGAAGTAGAACCCGACTCGCATCGCGAACGTGAGAAGCGCCGCGGGATCGCTTCCGTTCCTGCGGCCATTGCTCTAGGGTAGGCGCGAGGGAGGCCCGCTTGACACCGGGCGCGGAATTCGACGTCTGCGTGATCGGCACTGGCGCAGCCGGTGGCGTGATGATCGATCAACTCACCGCCGCGGGTCTGCGCGTGGTGGCACTCGAACGCGGCCCCGATCTCTCTGCCGCCCAGTTCGACGACGATGAGCTTCGCAACGTGGTGCGCCATCAGATCTTTGCACCCGACCAGCTCGAGACCTATCGCCTGGCGCCGGGATCAGCCACCGAGAC
>JAQBHB010000109.1:0-6038 GCA_032128115.1 Deltaproteobacteria bacterium
CGGCCGGCCGGGCGGGCCACATGGGATCGGCACGCGAAGCGGCCGGTCGGGCGGGCCACATGGGATCGGCACGCGAAGCGGCCGGTCGGGCGGGCCACATGGGATCGGCACGCGAAGCGGATGCCTGGTTCCAGCGCGTCGCGGACGACATCGAGAACGCGCGCGTGCGCGGCGAACTGCCGCCGGCCCGCTCGACCCTGGGATTTCTCCACCCGTACCCGGACACCTATCTGCCGCATCTGGGAACGTCCCTGGCGCGGTTGGCGCGTCGCTTCGCCATGCCCGGTGATGCGCCCGACTGGGATCCGGCGCGCGATCCATCCTCTACGCCAGCGGCGATCCGGCAGCTGTTCGACCGCGTGGCTCGCCGGGACCCGGTGCGGGTTCGCTCGGAGCCCGTCGTGGTCGAGGGCTGGGCGGTGGCCGCGGTCGAGCCCATCGTTCGTGTGTCGCTGCGGCGCGCCCGCGTGCGAGGTGCGCGGGGCGCGGAGGCGCCGGACGAGCCGGTGGTCATGGCCGCTCGCGATGTCACCACTGGGGCGCGCGAGAAGCTGCGTTTCCGGTTCGAGGTGGAAAAGACCACCGGCGCGTGGACATCGCTTGCGCCCAGCCTGTGGTTCGAGGGCGAGTCGGGTGCCGTCATCGCGGTTCCGGTTCCCGGCGAAGGCGAAATCGCGGAGCACGAGGGTGTCCTGGTGCGGATCGATACGCTCCGGGAGCCCGATGCGAGTCATCCGGCGCGCCGGGGCCTGGGGAAGCTCTTGTGGCGCGGTCATTCCCTCGCGATCGTCGTGGCCGCAGGAGTGGGCGTCGTGGCGCTTCTCCTTCTGGCCCTGCCTCCGTGGCGGCGGCGCCTGGCCGACCCGCTGCTCGTGGCTGCTGCCCTGATGGGCTTCGCGGTGGCGTCGCGGGTGGGCATGCTGATGCTGATCGATGCCTCCTCGTTCCCCGCGTGGAGCAGCCGCTACATCTACCCGGCTGTTTCCCTGTTCACGTGCACGGTGCTGGTCGTGACGACGCTGGCCCTCCGACACCTGCGCTCCCGCGGGCCCGGGCACGATCGCCTAGAATCGCAGTCCTGAAGCTCCGGAGGGTTGTCGTGGCCGTCGAATGCAGTCCCGTCCTGGTGGGTGCGTCCCAGCTCACGCTTCGCGATGCCAGGCCGCCGGAGGCGCCCGAGCCCCTGGTCATGATGGAGCGGGTGGCCCGAGAGGCCGCCGCCGACGCGGGGCTCGGCGAGCGCGCGCTGGCCGAGATCGACACCCTGGCAGTGGTGCAGGTGGCCGGTTGGCGCGCCCGGAATGGCCCGCGTCTTCTGGCCGAGAAACTGGGAGCCCACCCCGCCCGGGAGATCGTGACGGCGGTGGGGGGCGAGATGCCCATCACGCTGGTGAACCACATTGCCGGGCTCGTGTCCGAGGGTCGCGTGCGCGTGGCGCTGATCGCGAGCAGCAACAACTTCCGGACCCTCAGCCTGGCGGGCAAGGCCGGGGTGAAGCTCGACTGGACCGGGGGCGGCGAGGGCGAGCCTGAAATCTTCGGCCTGAACAGGCCCGGAAGCTCCGAGCGCGAGATCGATTACGGCCTGCGCATGCCGGCGCAGGTGTATCCGATCTTCGAGAATGCGCTGCGCGCCCGCCGTGGATTGGACCTGGAGAGTCATCGCCGGCGGGTGGGCGCGCTCCTGAGCGGATTCAGCGCGGTGGCCGCCGAGAACCCGTATGCCTGGTTTCCCACCGCGCGCAGCGCCGACGAGATCACCCGGCCGGGCCCCGGCAATCGCATGGTTGCGTTCCCCTACACCAAGTACATGAACGCAGTGCTGGAGACCGAGCAGGCCGCTGCCGTGCTCATGATGTCCTCCCAGGCGGCCCGAGAGCTCGGCGTTCCCGAGCAGCAGCAGGTGCACTGGTGGGGCGGGGCGCATGCCGAGGAGGCGGCCTGGAATGCCAGCGAGCGACCGGACTTCGCCGAATGTCCGGCCCTGCGCGGCGCCGTGAAAACGGCGCTTGCCCGCGCGGGCGTCGGGATCGACGACCTTCACCACATGGATTTCTACAGCTGCTTTCCGGTGGCGGTCGAGATGGCCTGCGAGATGCTTGGAATCGACGAGGCGGATCCGCGGGGACTCACCGTGACGGGCGGACTGCCGTACGCCGGCGGTCCCGGCAACGGCTACACCCTCCACTCGCTCGCGATGATGATGGATCGGCTGCGCACGCAGCCGGGAACCCGAGGTCTCGTGACCGGCAATGGCTGGTACCTCACCAAACACTCGGCGCTGGTGGCCTCGACCGAGCCGCCGCGCCCCGATCGCGGCGGCAGGTCAGAGCCCGACGCGGAGCCGGACGCAGCGATCGTCATGCGGCCGGCCACTGCACCGGTGATCGAGGACGCTGCCGGGCCGGGTACCCTGGAGACCTACACGGTTCTGTTCGAGCGAAGTGGCGCCCCGGAGCGGGGAATCGTGCTGGGGCGAACCCGCGAGGGAGGTCGCTTCCTGGCCAACCTGCCCGCGGATCGTTCCCTGCTGGAGACCTTCACGGCCCGCGAGCAGGTGGGGCGCCGGGGAAATCTCTCCAGCGACTCGGGCCGCTGTGTCTTCGATCCCGCCTGACCCGGATCGGTCGGCCGCGCCGACCCCGTGAATACCCCCGCCCACGCCATTCTCAACCTGGCGCTGCTCACCGGAGGTCGCCGCCGCACGCTGGCGGGTCCAGTCCTGGCGGGCGCTCTGGTCCCCGACCTGCCCATGTTCGCGTTCTACCTCTACCAGCGTTTCGCGCTGGTGGCCTCCGAGTCGCAGATCTGGAACCACGCCTACTTCGAGAGCGCGTGGCAGGATCTTTTCGACGTCTTCAACTCGATTCCCCTGGCGCTCATGGGCCTGGCCGTGTGCGTGTGGCTGCGGCGCCGGGCCGCCGCCGCCTTCTTCGCCAGTGGGGTCCTGCACTGCGTCTTCGACCTTACGCTCCATCGGGAGGATGCTCACCGCCACTTCCTGCCCCTGAGCGATTGGCATTTCGTGAGCCCGATCTCCTACTGGGATCCGGCCCACTACGGCGCACTGGCGTCCTTCGGCGAACTCATCACGGTGATGGTCGGGTCGTTCGTGCTATGGCGCCGCTACCCGCGCCGCGGGGTTCGCGCGCTGCTGGCGGGACTCTGTGTCATGTACGCGATCGGCTGGGGCGTCTTCTATGGAGCCGGTCAACTCCAGACCAGCTCCATCACCGAGATCTCGCCGGGCACGCCCACGCGCAGCGGGAAGCCGTAGAAGCCGGTTCCCCGGTGGACGTAGAGCCGGTTGCTCCCGCACGCGAACAGGCCGTGGTCCGGCCAGCGGCTGCCGCTCAGCACGGTCCAGTCCAGGCCGAAGCTCACGAGGCCCACCTGACCGCCATGGGTGTGGCCCGAGAGGGTGAGGTCGGCCTCGCCGTCGGGCACGTCGCGGAAGCCCAGGGGGTCGTGGAGCAGCAGCAGTCGCGGCACGCCCTCACGACGGGGGTAGCGGGCGAACAAACGCGCCAGGTGCTCGCCGCGATCGCGCCGGTGGTAGTCGGCGCCCAGAATCTGGACGGTCAGGGCAGGCGTAGCAGCCAGCGCCTCGCTGTCCTCGAGCAGCCGGATGCCGCTGGCCGCCAGGGCGTCGCGCACTTCGTTCGGGGATTCGTGGTCGTGATTTCCGAACACCGCGAAGCAGCGCTCGGACACCCGGCGGAGGGGCTCGAGAGCCTGGGACAGGGCACCGCTCGAGCCCTGGCCCTCCATGGTGAGAAAATCGCCGGTGAGCAGCACCAGGTCGGGCTCGTGAACGAGCAGGTCCATGAGGGTGCGGCGCAGTCGCGCCACCGACTGCCAGGGGCCCAGGTGCGGATCGGCGATCTGCACGATGCGCAGGGGCCGATTGCCGCTGCTCCCATGGGTTCGAAGCGCGGGTGCGCGGCGCCGATGGCGCTCCACCGGCAGGCGCCGCACCACGCGTTCGTCCCCGGGCCGGCCGTGCGCCGGCGGATCCTCCCAGAGGGGGATGCGCACCCACTCGGTGACTCGCTGCGCCGAAGTCACCACGGATAGACCCGCCACCAGATAGGGGAGCCCGTCGAGCCAATGCAGTACGGAGAGCGCTGCCTCGAACCCCGCCCAGGCGAGCCCTGCGCGCGGCAGTACGAGCGCCAGCTGCCAGAAGCCCGCCATGAAGCCCGCGGCCAGGAACGTCTGGCCCGGAATGCTCACCAGGGCACGAAATCCCCGGGAGCGCATGCGCGCCCGGGTCAGGTGGATCAGGTGGGCGGCGGTAGTGGCCATGCCCACGGCAAAGGCGACGTCCAGGAGGGTTCGCAGCTCGGGGGCGATCCACGCCGCCATCCGGACCTGGCTGACCCAGGCACCCGGGATCGAGAAGGCCAGCAGCGCGAAGCCGAAGATCGCGTACCCGCGCCCGCGGGTGCGCAACGCATACAACGGCACCCCCACCAGCGTGCCCAGCGCCAGCACGCGGAACAGGGCCTCGAATTCCGTTGCCATCCGCCCAGCATAGCCCCGCCAAGAGCTAGCCTTGCCGGATGCTGCTGCGCGCACACGATCTGGCCCGGAGCTTCGGGGCCCGCACGCTGTTCCGGGATGTCTCCATCACGGTCCAGGCCGGCGATCGCATCGGGCTCGTGGGACCCAACGGGGCGGGGAAGACCACCCTGTTGCGGGTGCTGTCGGGAGACGAACCCCCGGATCATGGCCGCGTCTCCGTACCCCGCGACGTGCGCGTGGGCCTGCTGCGCCAGGAGATCGACCCGAGCCGGGCGGGCAGTGTGCGCGAAGAAGTGGCGCGGGCCTTCGAAGCGCTCGACGTCCTGGAGCGGGAGATGCGCGCGCTCGAAGCGGAGATGGAGCGGGGGGGGCGCGAGGGCTCCGAGGTGTCCGCATCCCTTGCGGAGCGCTACGACCGCTGCCGCCTGGCTTTCGAGTTCGGGGGCGGCTTCGAGCGCGAGGTGAGACTGGACCGCATGCTGGAGGGGCTCGGGTTCGACGCAGAGCGACGCGACCGGGCCCTGGCTACGTTCAGCGGCGGTTGGCTCATGCGCGTGGAGCTGGCCAAGTTGTTGCTGGCGGCTCCCGACGTGCTGCTGCTGGACGAGCCCACCAACCACCTGGACCTGCCGTCGATCCAGTGGTTCGAGGCGACGCTGGCCGACTTCGGCGGTGCCGTGGTGATCGTTTCCCACGATCGCACCTTTCTGCGCAAGCACGCCACGCGCGTGGCGGAGGTCGAGCACGGAAGCCTCACGGTGTACGAGGGCGGCTACGACCGCTACCTGGTATTGAAGCAGGAGCGCCGCGAGCACCTGTTGGCGCGCCAGCGGACCCAGCAGCGCGAGATCGCCCACACCGAGAAGTTCATCGAACGTTTCCGCTACAAGGCAAGCAAATCGCGCCAGGTCCAGAGCCGTGTCAAGGCCCTGGAGCGGTTGGAACGCGTCGAGGTGGCCGACGACCACCGCCGCAGCATGCGTTTGCGCATTCCGCCGCCGACCCGAGCCGGCGACGAGGTGCTCCGCCTGGAGGGCATTCACAAGCGCTACGAAGATACCGTCGTCTATCGCGGGGTGGACCTGCAGATTCGCCGCGGGGAGCGCATCGCGCTGGTGGGGCCCAACGGCGCGGGAAAGTCGACGCTGCTTCGGATCGGCGCCGGGGTGCTGGATTCCGACTCGGGAGTCCGCACGCCGGGCCACAACGTGGAGATCGCCTTCTACGCCCAGCATCAGTTGGAGGCGTTGGACCCGAGTCGCAGCGTGCTCGAGGAACTGGAAAGCGAGGCCAGCATGAACGACGTGCCGCGCCTGCGCAGCCACCTTGGAGCATTCCTCTTCTCCGGCGACGACGTGCAGAAGAAGGTGAGCGTGCTGTCGGGCGGTGAGAAGGCGCGCCTGGCCCTGGCCAAATTGCTGCTGCGGCCCACCAACTTCCTGGTGCTGGATGAGCCCACCAACCACCTGGACGTGAGTGCGCGCGAGGTGTTGGAGGACGCCCTCGGCGAC
>JAQBHB010000110.1:0-30238 GCA_032128115.1 Deltaproteobacteria bacterium
ATGTCCGGCAGCCCCAGCTGGGCCAGCACCGAGCCATCGCAGTATTCCACCAGCGAGTGCACGATCGACTGGGGATGCACCACCACGTCGACCCGCTCCGGCGGGATGTCGAACAGCCAGCGGGCCTCGATCACCTCGAGCCCCTTGTTCATGAGGGTGGCCGAGTCGATGCTGATCTTCGGCCCCATGTCCCAGTTGGGATGATCCAGGGCTTCCTGGACGCTGGCCCGAGCGATCTGCTGGGCCGACCAGGTGCGGAAGGGTCCTCCCGACGCGGTCAGGATCAGGCGCGACACGTCCTCGCGCCGGTGACCCGCCAGGGATTGGAAGATGGCGCTGTGCTCGCTGTCCACCGGCAAGAGCGAAACCTCGTGGGCCTGCACCTCGCGCAGGACCAGCGCGCCCGCCATCACCATGACTTCCTTGTTGGCCAGAGCGATGTCGCGTCCCGCGCGGATGGCGGCGAGTGTGGGGCGCAGTCCTACCGCACCCACCAGGCCCGCCACCACGAGATCCGCATCGTGGGTGGCGACGGCGTCGAGCCCGTCAGGGCCGACCTCGATGGGAACTGCGTCGTCGCCGAGCAGCTCGCGCAGGGTTGCCGCGCCCTCGGCCTCGGCCACCGACACGAGCTCGGGCCGGAAGCGTCGCACCTGATCCGCCAGCTTCGCAAGATTCCGACCGGCCGCGAGTGCCGTCACTCGGTAGCGGTCTGGGAACGACTCGGCGACCGCCAGCGCCTGCTCGCCCACGCTCCCCGTGCTGCCCAGCACCGCCAGCCTACGCATGCTCGTCCCCGCGACCGCGTACCTGCTGGCCGGTGCGGCCGAAGCGACGCTCCCGGTCCTGGTAGTCCACCAGGGCGTCCACCAGGTGCTGCTTGCGGAAGTCGGGCCACATCACGTCGGTCGTGTAGATCTCCGTGTACGCGATCTGCCAGAGCAGGAAATTCGACACCCGCGACTCGGCGCCGGTCCGGATCAGCAGGTCCGGGTCTGGGATTTCGGGATCGTAGAGATGGGCGGCGAAGGTCTTCTCGTCCAGGCACTCGGGATCCAGCTTGCCCAACTCGACCTCGCGAAGCAGCGAGCGGGCCGCATCGACGATCTCGGCCCGGCCGCTGTACGAGAGCGCGAACACCAGGGTCATCTCCGTGTTATCGGCAGTCCGGGCGGTGGAGCTTCGGATCTTGTCGGCCAGGGCCGGCGCCAGGCGATCGATGCGACCAATGGCCCGCACCTGCACCCCGTTGCGCATCACCTCCTCGATCTCAGCCTCCAGATAGTGATCGAGCAGGCGCATGAGCTCGTCCACCTCGGATTGGGGCCGGTTCCAGTTCTCGAGGGAGAAGGCGTAGAGCGTCAGGTAGCGGATGCCCAGCTCGTGGGCGGCGCGCACCACGGCGCGCACGGCATCGAGCCCCTCGCGGTGGCCCTGGATGCGGGAAGCACCGCGGCTCTCCGCCCAGCGACCGTTGCCGTCCATGATGATCGCAACGTGTCGCGGAATTGCATCGGGTCGAAGACGGGTCGCCTGCATCGCTCAAACCTGGAGGATCTCCTCCTCCTTCTGGGACGTGAACTCGTCGATCTTCTTGATGAAGTCGTCGGTGAGCCCCTGGATCTTCTTTTCTTCCCGGCGCCGATCGTCGATGGGGATCGAGCCCTTCGACTCCATTTCCTTGAGCAGCGACAGGCCTTCACGTCGGGCCTCGCGCACTCCCACCTTGTGGTGCTCCGCCGAGCGCTGGATATGCTTGACCAGATCCTTGCGACGCTCTTCGGTCAACTGGGGCACCGGCACGCGCACCACCTTGCCGTCATTGGACGGAGTAAGCCCCAGGTCGGAGGCCAGGATCGCCTTCTCGATGCCCTGGAAGGCGGCCTTGTCGTAGGGAACGATCACGATCAGGCGGGGATCCGGCGTGGTCAGATTGGCCAGCTGGTTGAGCGGCGTCGGGGTTCCGTAGTAGTCCACCTGGATCCCGTCCAGCAGCGCCGCGCTGGCCCGACCGGTGCGCACCTTCACGAGCTCGGCGCGCAGACTTCGCAGCGCCTTTTCCATCGAGTCCCGGACTCCGCTTTCGATGTGTTCGAGGTCCTCGTCCGCCATCGTCTCGTCTCCCCCCGGCCCCGGAAGCGAACCCGCGCCCCCGATTCGAATCGTCTAGGCGCCGACGCGCGTTCCCACCTTCTCGCCTGCGGCCACCCTGCAGATGTTGCCGGCAACGGCCATGTCGAAAACCACGACGGGCAGATCGTTCTCGCGACACAGAGCCAGTGCCGTCTGATCCATCACGCGCAGATTCTTCTGGATGGCCTCGTCGAAGCTGAGGTGCTCATAACGCGTAGCATCGGATTCGACGTTGGGGTCGGCGCTGTACACCCCGTCGACTCCCTGCTTTGCCATCAGGATGATCTCCGCGTCGATCTCCGCGGCGCGCAGTGCCGCAGCGGTGTCTGTGGAGAAATACGGGTTGCCAGTGCCCGCCGCGAAGACGACCACCCGCCCCTTTTCCAGGTGGCGCACGGCCCGTCGGCGGATGTACGGCTCTGCCACCGACTGCACCACCAGGGCCGACAGCACGCGAGTCACGAGTCCCTCCTTCTCGAGGGCGTCCTGGAGCGCCAGGGCGTTGATGATTCCCGCCATCATGCCCATGTAGTCGGCGCTGGCCCGATCGAGGCCCTGGGCGGCGGCGTGGATGCCGCGGATCACGTTGCCGCCGCCGATCACGACGCCCATCTGCGCGCCCAGCTCATGCACCTTGCGCAGTTCCACCGCAATACCCGCGATCACGGTCGGGTCGATGCCCAAGCCGCCCTTTCCGGCCAGCTGGCCACCGGAGAGCTTGATCACGAGCCTGCGATAGGCGGCCTTCAATCCTCTCGCACCTCTCCCAGACGGAAGCGCGTGAAGGCGGCGATGGAGATCTCCGCTCCGGCGCTGGCTCCGGCGTCCTTCAGCAGGTCGCCCACCGACTTGTCGGGATCCTTGACGTAGGGCTGCTCCACCAGGGCGATCTCGGACACGAATTTGTTGACGCGGCCCTCGACGATCTTGCCGATCACCTTCTCGGGCTTGCCCTCTTGCTGCGCCTGATTGCGATAAATCGAGCGCTCGGACTCGAGCAGCTCGGAGGAGACGCCGTCGCGGTCCACCGCCACGGGCGTCGGATCCGCCGCGGCCACGTGCATGGCCAGATCCCTGGCCAACGCCTCGACCTCGCTTCCCGAAGCCCTGGTGCGAAGGCCCACCAGCACGCCCAGCTTGCCGCCGGCGTGAACGTACCCGCCCACCAGGCCGCCGCCTCCCACCGCCACGCGCTCGGCGCGCTTGACCACCACATTCTCGCCCAGCTTGGCAATGGCGGCGCTCACGCGCTCATGAACCTTCTCGCCCTCGATCTCTGCATCGAGCAGGGCCCCGGTGCTGGTCAGCGCCGGGTTCGCGGCCACCGCCTGGGCCAGGCTCTCGCCGAGCTTCACGAATTCGTCGGTGCGCGCCACGAAGTCGGTCTCACAGCCCACCTCGACGATGCCGCCGGCATTCCCCGCCATGCCGATCGCGATGACACCCTCGCTGGTGGCGCGCCCCTCGCGCTTGCCGGCCTTGGCCAGCCCGCGCTCGCGCAGGAGTTCGATGGCGCGCTTCACATCGCCAGCCGCGTCCTTCAGCACGCGCTTGCAATCCATCATGCCCGCGCCCGTCTGGTCGCGAAGCGCCTTCACCGCCTGTGCCGTGATCTCGGCCACCGATGCCCTCTCCCCTTGCCTTCGCCGTTTCCTGCGCCTGCGCCCGGCCGGACGCGAACTCAGCCACCTTCCGGTGCACTGGTCGGAGTTGCTGCCTCTACCTCGGCCGAGGGCGCCGCGGGCTCCTCCGAGGCAGCCCGCTCGGCAGCTCGCCGCTCCTCGGCCAGGGCGGCGCCCCGACCGCGGCGCGGCTGCTGCTTGATCTCCACCACCACACGGCCCGTGGGGCTCGCAGCGGGTGCAGCCGACCGGGTCTTGTCCTCCTGGCTGACCTCGGACTGGATCCGGTCGTTGTGGATCGCGGCGCCCTCGAGACAGGCGTCGGCCACGCGCGAGCAGTAGAGCTGGATGGCGCGGATCGAATCGTCGTTGCCGGGGATCGCGAAGTCGATGCCAGTCGGGTCACAGTTGGAATCGACCACGGCCGCGATGGGAATCCCCAGGCGACGGCCTTCGGACACGGCGATCGACTCGCGATTCACGTCGATCACGAAGATCACGTCCGGGATGCGGGTGATCTCCCGCATGCCGTCCAGCGATTTCCTGTACTTCTCGATCAAGCGGCCCACCCGCGCCTGGTCCTTCTTGGAGAGCTCCGAGAACTTCTCTTCGTCGGCCGAGAGTGCGAGCAGCTCCTTGAAGCGCTCGATCGACTTCCTCACGGTCTTGAAGTTCGTGAGCATGCCGCCGAGCCAGCGATTGTTCACGTAGTACTGACCGGCGCGCTCCGCCTCCAGACGGAGCGGAGCCTGGGCCTGACGCTTGGTGCCCACGAACAACACCCTGCCGCCCGCCGCCGCGGTCTCGCGGATGAAATCCAGGGCGTTCACGAAGCGCGGCAACGTCTGATCCAGGTCGATGATGTGGACACCGTTGCGCTCCCCGAACAGGAAGCGCTTCATGCGCGGGTTCCACCGGCGTGTCTGGTGACCGAAGTGGACGCCCGCCTCGATCAGGTCGCGGATGCCCAGTTCGCTCTTCTGGATGGCGGCCGCCGTCGCGCTCGCGGGGCCACCGGCCGCGCTGGCGGCCGGAGCCTCCACCGTGGGATCGGCCATTCATTCTCTCCTTCGCGGTTGATCGTCCGCCCCGGGCCGTGCTTCCCCAACCCGGCCGCCCCAGAGAGCGCACCAGGACCGCAGGGGTGACCCGGAACGTGTGAGTTGGCAGAGGGTTAGCAGAGTCGAGGCCCGCTGACGACCCACCCCCGTGGGGTCAGGTGGTGTAGGCCGCATTGATCCGGACGTAGTCGTAGGAGAGATCGCAGGTCCAGAGCATGGCCCGGGCCGAGCCGGCTCCCAGGGACACCACCACTTCCACCTCGCGCGCCCGGAGCCTGGCGGCCGCGCGACGCCGGGCGGCGGGGCCGGTGGAGGCCCCGCGCCGGAAGACCGGCACGCCGCACAGCGACACCTCCACCCGGTCCAGCCGCAGGCGGACCCGCGCCGCCCCCACGGTCTGCAGGATGCGCCCCCAGTTGGCATCGCGGCCGAACAGGGCCGTCTTCACCAGCATCGAGTTCGCCACCCGGCGCGCCGCCCGTTCGGCCTCGAGCCGGTTGTGGGCGCCCCGCACGAGTACGTGCACCAGCTTCGTGGCTCCCTCCCCGTCGCGGGCCAGATCCTGGGCCAGGGCCGTCGATACCTGCGCCACCGCCTCCGCAAAGCGGCGCGCCCCGGGACTCGTCTCGTCGCGCAGCATGGGGTTGCCCGCGGCGCCCCCTGCCAGCAGCAACAGCGTGTCACTGGTCGAGGTCTCGCCGTCGACGCTGACTCGGTTGAAGCTCTCATCGGCGGTCTTTCGCAACACGCGCTTCAGGTAGGTCGATGTGGCCGCCGCATCGGTCACCAGGAACGCCAGCATGGTGGCCATGCGCGGCTCGATCATGCCCGAGCCCTTGGCGATTCCCGTCACCGTGACCGCCCGCCCCCCCACCCGCACCCGGGCGGAGGCGCATTTGGCGAATGTATCGGTGGTCATGATCGCCTGGGCGGCCCGGCCCAGGCCCGTGGCGTCCAGGGCGCTGGCAGCCTCGCCGATGCCGCGCCGGATGCGCGGCATGGGCAGGGGCTCGCCAATCACGCCGGTGGACGCCACCAGCACGTCCGACGGCGATAGGCCCAGGACCTTCGCAGCGCAACCTGCCATCGCGAGGGCATCGCGGCGCCCGCGTGCACCCATGGCCACGTTGGAGATGCCACTGTTGGCCACGATGGCCTGTGCCCGCCCTCCCCGCAGATGGGCGCGGCACAGCTCCACGGGAGCTCCCACCACGCCCGAGCGGGTCAGGAGGCCCGCGACCGCGGCGGGCCGGTCGCAGGCGATCAGCGCCAGGTCGAGACCGCGCTTCTTGATGCCACAGCGGACCCCCGCGGCTCGGAAGCCGGGGACCCGGAAGGGGGAACGGCTCACGCCAGACGTGTCGGCATCAGCCCGCGCCGCAGCACTTCTTGTGCTTCTTGCCACTCCCGCACGGACACGGGTCGTTGCGCCCCACCTTGCCTGGCCTGGGAGCGCCGGCGCTGCCCGCAGTCGAACGCGCGCCCCCTGCCGCAGCGCGCGCGCCGGGGGGCGGATCGGAGTCGCCGCCCCTGGGAGCGGGCGAAGCAGCCGGCTGCATCACGGGCTCGGGCAGCACGAACTTGTAGACGAGATCCAGTGCCTGCAGGTCGATGCGATCGTTCATGTCCTCGAACAGGGCGTACCCCTCTCGCTGGTACTCGAGCTTGGGATCGCGCGAGGCGTAGCCGCGCAGGCCGATGCCGTCGCGCAGGCCGTCCATGGTGTGCAGGTGATCCTTCCACTGTGCATCCAGGATGCGCAACAGGATGTCGCGCTCGAAGTCGACGAAGCGCGGATAACGCAGACCGGCATGCTCCTCGGCCATGGTGTCGCAGCGCTTTGCCTTGTCTTCGAGAACCGCGGTGACGGCGTCGAGGACGCTGCGGCCGAAGGCATCACGGTCGTCGGGCCGGGAGCCGGCGCCAGAAATCACGAACGGTGCCGCGTCCGGCTCGAAGGCCACGCCGAACTGGGTCTCGAAGGCCGACGCCAGTTCGGCCCAGATCTCCGGCTTCGGATCGCCCTTGGCCGGCCAGTGGGCCCCGAGCGCGTCCACGATCACGCCCTCGGCCATGTCCAGCACCTCCCGGTGCACGTCTTCGCCCGCGAGCACATCGCGCCGTCGCTCGTAGAACGCGCGGCGCTGCTTGTTCATCACGTCGTCATAGTCGAGCAGGTGCTTGCGGATGTCGAAGTTCCGCGCCTCCACCTTCTTCTGGGCGTTCTCGATGACCCGGGTGAGCAGCTTGTTCTCGATGGCCTCGCCGTCTTCCACGCCCACCCTCTCCCACCACGCCTTGACGCGCTCGGACTCGAAGATGACGAGCAGGTTGTCCTCGAGGGACAGGAAGAACTGGGTCGAGCCCGGGTCGCCCTGGCGGCCGGAGCGGCCCCGCAGCTGGTTGTCGATGCGGCGGCTCTCGTGGCGCTCGGTGCCGATGATGTGGAGGCCGCCCGCCGCTACCACCCCGATGCGCTCCTGGTTGCACTGGTCCTCGAACTCGGCCAGGACCGCCGGGTATGCCGGATCCTCCCTGTCCTGGCGGCAGCGGGCCAGGGCCATCATCTCGGCGTTGCCGCCAAGCACGATGTCGGTGCCGCGACCAGCCATGTTGGTGGAGATGGTCACCGCACCTAGGCGGCCGGCCTGGGCCACGATCTCGGCCTCGCGCTCGTGCTGCTTGGCATTGAGCACGTTGTGCTTGATGCCGTGCTTCGAGAGCTTGCGCGAAAGCATCTCGGAGGTCTCGATCGAGATGGTGCCCACGAGAATGGGCTGACCTTCGTCGTGGCGCTGCTGGATCTCCTCGGCCACGGCGTCGAACTTCTCGCGCTTCGACTTGAAGACCACGTCCGGCATGTCGTCGCGGATCATGGGCCGGTTGGTGGGAACCAGGGTGACGTCCAGGTCGTAGATCTTCGCGAACTCCGGCGCCTCGGTGTCGGCGGTTCCGGTCATGCCGGCGAGTTTCTCGTACATGCGGAAGAAGTTCTGGAAGGTGACGGAGGCCAGCGTCTGGTTCTCGCTGCGGACCTGGATGCCCTCCTTGGCCTCTACGGCCTGGTGCAGCCCATCCGACCAGCGGCGCCCGGGCATCAGGCGCCCGGTGAACTCGTCGACGATGATGACCTCGTTCTTGCCGCTCTCGCCGATCTTCACCACGTAGTCCACGTCGAGCCGCTTCAGATTGTGCGCCGACAGGGCCTGGTTGACTCCGTGGAGCACCGGGAGCATCTCCGGGTCGTAGAGATTGTCGATGCCAAGCAGCTTCTCGGTCTTGTGAACGCCCTCTTCCGTGAGCGTCGCCGAGTGCGCCTTCTCGTCCACCCAGAAGTCGCCGGTTTCCTCGATCTCCTTGTTGTGGTCTCCCTTGGTGCCCTTCTTGAGCTGCGGGATCATGCGATTGATCACGGCGTAGAGCTGGGTGTTCTGCTCCGAGGGGCCCGAGATGATGAGCGGTGTGCGCGCTTCATCGATCAGGATCGAGTCCACCTCGTCGACGATGGCGTAGTTGAGCTCGCGCTGGACGCACTGGCTCACGGTGAACTTCATGTTGTCGCGCAGGTAGTCGAAGCCCAGCTCGTTGTTGGTGACGTAGGCGATGTCGGCCGCGTAGGCCACCCGCCGCTCGGGCTCGCTCAGGTTGTGGAGGATTGCGGACACCTGGAGCCCCAGGAAGCGGTGCACGTTGCCCATCCACTCGGCATCGCGACTGGCCAGGTAGTCGTTGACCGTCACCACGTGCACGCCGCGCCCGGTGAGCGCGTTCAAATACGCCGGCAGGGTGGCCACCAGCGTCTTGCCCTCGCCGGTCTTCATCTCGGCGATGTCGCCGCGATGCAGGACGATGCCACCCATCAGCTGCACGTCGTAGTGGCGTTGGCCGAGTGTCCGCTTGGCGGCCTCGCGAACTACCGCGAAAGCCTCGGGCAGCAGGTCGTCCAGGGGCTCGCCCTGGTCCAGGCGCTGGCGGAACGCGGCAGTGTGTCCGCGCAGATCCGCGTCGGACAGGCCCACCAGCCCCGGCTCCAGCGCATTCGTGCGCTCCACCAGGGGCACGATCGACTTCAGGACCCGATCGTTGTGGCTCCCGACGATCTTGCGAAACAAGCTCGGCATTCGCGGCGCGGCGTCTCCGGGGGAGGGGCGTGCCGGGCAAGTGTATTGGAGCCGCCCGGGTGCGGCAACTATCCGTCGTTTCTCGGATTTCTGGGATCGGGCGGGCTAGTCGAAGATGTAATCGAGGGGGTTCACGGACTTTCCGTTCACTTCGACGGCGTAGTGGAGGTGAGGTCCGGTGCTGCGGCCGGTGCTGCCCATGGAGGCAATCACCTGGCCCCGCTCGACCTCCTGGCCCCGCTTCACATGGATCTCGGAGCTATGCCCGTAGTGGGTGCGCACGCCGTAGCCGTGGTCGAGGATCACCGTGTTTCCCAGGGGACCGCGCTTGCCGGAGAACATGACCACGCCACGGGCCGGCGCGAACACCTCCGTGCCCTGCCGGCCGGCGATGTCGATGCCCGAGTGGAACTGGCGTCGGCCCGTGAAGGGTGAGATGCGGGGGCCGAAGCGCGACGTGAGCCAACCCTTGGTGGGCCAGATGGCAGGAGACGAAGCGAGCTTGCGGTGCTTGACCTCGAGTTCTGCGATCAGCTCCTCGAGCGAGCCGCCCCGCGAGTCGGCGATTCCGTCCAGGTTCTTCAGCTCGTCGTACAGCCAGCTCATCCGCTCCGGGTCCTTCGCCCCCGAATCGGGCCGGTTTGCCCGCGGCGGCGGCGCGGTCGCGCTGGGCTCCGGGGGGCCCTGGTGGATCGACTCGACTCCGCCCTCAGCCGCGCCCAGGTCTCCCTCGGCATGCGTTCCCACCTCGGTCACGGTTTCGCCACCGGAAGCCGCGGATCCCGGAAGGTTCGCGATGATCCGCAGCTTGCGTTCGAAATCCTGCACGCGTTCCAGCTCGCGGCGGACCTCGTCCAGGCGCTCATCGAAGGCCTCGATGGTGGCACGCTGGTCCGCCGTTTCGATCTGCAGGGCGTTCAATTCGACATGGGCGATGCGGATCCGCACGTAGTCCACAGCGCCCACCAGGGACACTACGGCGCCAATGGCGGCCGCCCACAACGCGCGTCGAACGACGAGCTTGCGCACCTCGAAGCGCCGGACCGGCGCCGTCTCTTCCGTCACGACAATCAGCGAATAGCGATCCATCCAATCGCTCCCATCATTCCTGGACCCGGGAATCCGGGCTCCCTATCCATCTGTCTCGAACGTTCGACCTTCTATTGGGGAAGCTCGACCTTCAGCTCGAGCTTCCCGATCCGGATCTCGTCACCATTTCGGAGCCCTGCACGCGGCTCGCTCTCCCCGTTGACTCGCGTTCCGTTCGTACTGCCCAGGTCCTGCACGAAGAACCCTTTTCCATCGAACCCGATGGCTGCGTGCGCCCGGGAGATGGTCGGCTCAGCCAACACCAGGTCGGCCGCCCGGCCCCGCCCGATCACCACCCACTCCTGGTTGAGGGGCAGCTCGAGTCCTTCGTAGAACCCGCGCACCACGCGGACCGACGCGCCCGGAGGAACCGGCCCGATCGCCTTCGGGGGGGTCCCCCCACCGCGGTCCTCCGAGTCCATGATCGCCCGCCTTCGCCCGGCACCCAGGACCCCGGACACACCGGTGCCCGGTTCCCTGGGTATTCAATCGGAGCTTTTCGGGGCGGGCTTGACCCCGGGAGGGGCCGGGGTGGTCCCCTAGGGGGTGGCGCGGGAGCGCAGCAGGTCGGCCGCGTGCTTGCGAGTGGCCTCGCCGACCTCTTCGCCGCCCGCCATCCGGGCGATTTCCTCAATGCGATCTGGGCCTTCCACTCGATGGATGCTTACGCAGGAGCGCCCGCGCGAGATTTTCTTCTCGACCCGGAAATGCGTCTGGGCGAAAGCCGCGATCTGCGGCAGATGGGTGATGCAGAGGATCTGGTGGTGAGCCGACAGCTCCGCCAGCTTGCGCCCTACCCGGTCGGCGGCACGCCCGCTGATGCCGGCGTCCACCTCGTCGAAGACCAGCACCATGCCGGCGTCGGCCTCGCGCAGGGCGTTCTTCAGCGCCAGAAAGGCCCGCGACAACTCGCCGCCCGAAGCGACCTTGCGAAGGGGTCGGAGCGACTCGCCCGGGTTTGCGGAGAAGCAGAATTCCGGCCGCTCGTTGCCGCTGGGTCCGCAGGGCGCCGACTCGGGGCGCTCGGCCGCCAGAAGACTCACCGCAAACCGGGCCTTGGGCATGGCCAACTCGCGCAGCGAGGCTTCGACGCTGGCCGCCAGCGCAGCGGCCGCTCGCGACCGACCCCGCGTGAGCGTGCGCGCGTCCGCCTCCAGACGGGCGCGGCACGCCTCGCGTTCCCGACCCAGACTTTCTTCGCGCTCGTCGGCGCCTGCGATCCCGGAGAGCTCGGCCGCAATCCGATCCCGGAAGCGCAGGATTTCCGTCACGTCGGCTCCGTACTTCCGTTGCAGCTGCTCCACTTTGTGGAGTCGCTCGTCGGCAGCCGCCAGCTGCGCCGGGTCGGCCTCGAGGGTGCTCAGGTAGCGTTCCAGCTCGCCCGCGACGTCTCGCGCCTCGGCCTCCAGGGAGCCGGCGCGGGTGGCCAGCTCCAGCAGGGCGGGATCGACGCGTTCGAGTGTCGCGAGGCGACGAGCGGCCTCGCCCAGGCGATCGGCAGCGTTGTCCGCCTCGGCGGCAGCCCCCTCCCCGTTCAGGCACGCCAGCGCGGCCGCACCCTCTTCCCCCAGCTGGCCCGCGTGCGCCAGGCGCGCACGACGGGACCGCAACTCCGTCACTTCTGCAACATCCAGCCGCGCCTCGTCGATCTCGGCGATCTGGTACGACAGGAAGTCCTGCTGGCGCGCCCGGTCCTGGGCGGCCTGGCGCAACTGCTGCAGCTCCGCGTCAAGCGCGCGCAGCGCGGCGTAGCCGGAAGCAACCGCATCGCGCTCGTCCAGCAGACCGCCGCTCCGGTCCAGCAGCTCGCCGTGACTCTCCGCGCGGCGAAGCCGCTGGGAATCGTGCTGGCTCGAAACCTCGATCCGCCCCGCAAAAAGCTCGGAGAGGAGAGAGGCCGGAACCAGCTGGCCGGCCACCTGGGCGCGCCCGCGGCCCGTCTTCGCCAACGTGCGCCGTACCACCAACTCGTGGGCATCGACCTCGAGGCCACGTGCTGCAAGCTCCGCCTCCAGCTGGGGCAGACCCTCGGTGCGGAAGGCGGCCTCCACCGTGGCCGACTCACTGCCCTCGCGCAGCGAGTCGGCAGAGGCGCGGCCGCCCGCCAGGAGAGACAGGGCGCCAAGCACGATGGACTTGCCGGCGCCGGTCTCGCCAGTGATCACATTCAGGCCCGGGCCGAACTCGATCTCGGCGCGCTCCAGGATGGCCAGGTTCTCGATTCGAAGTGTCTCGATCAACGCTCGCCCCAGCTGAGCTTCTGTCGCATCACCTCGAAACGATTGCGACCCGGCGGCACCAGCAGCCGCACGGAATGCTCCGAGCGGCGCACGCGGACGCAATCGCCGTCGCCCAGCTCGAGCCCCACCTGGCCGTCGACGGTGAGCTGCACCTCACTGCCCGGGCGGCCGCGCACGCTGACCGCCACCTCGCAGGTCTCGGGCAGGAGGAGCGGCCGCTGGCTGAGCGAGTGGGGACAGATGGGCGTGAGCAGGATCGCCTCCAACGAGGGCAGCACCAGGGGACCGCCCGCCGACAGCGAGTAGGCCGTGGACCCGGTGGGCGTCGCCACGATCAGGCCATCCGAGTGGTACGTGGTGACCTCGGCCCCGTCAGCCCACACCTCGAGATCGACGATGCGAGCCAACGCGGTGTTGGCAATCACTGCGTCGTTCAGGGCCAGGTAGCGGCCCCGTTCCTCGCCCTCGCGGTCGACCACCACCTCGAGACGCATGCGCATCTCCGTGTGGAATCGCCCTGCGATCACCTCTTCCAGCGCCGGAAAAAGCCCGTCGCGGGCCGTCTCGGTCAAGAAGCCCAGGGTGCCCAGGTTGACGCCGAGGACGGCGACCGGGCGACTGTCGATGGCACGCGCAGCGGCCAGCAACGTGCCGTCGCCGCCAAGCACCACCACGAGATCCACCTTCTCGGCCATCTCACGTCGAGGCGAGGCTTCCGCAGTGGTCCACTGGCCCGACTCCGGGTCGGGCACCACGGTCAGGCGTCGCTCCACGAGCCAGGCCTCGAGCTCGCGGATCAGGTCCGCGAGCTGCGGCTGGTCGGGTTTGACACAAATTCCTACGGATCGGAGGTCCATGGTTTGCTCGGAGCCCCCGGAATATCCCACGTTGCTAGAATCCGCGCATGCCCCCCGATGATGCGCCGGAGCTGTTTCCCGCATCGCCGCGAGACGCCGGCGGCTCGCCCTCGGAAGCGCCCGACTCCCATGCGCCGCTCGCGGATCGCATGCGACCCCGCAGCCTGGACGAGATCCTGGGACAGGATCACCTGCTGGCCGAGGGCACCGCCCTGGGCTCCCTGGTGGAAGCCGGCGAGCTGCCCTCGCTGATCCTGTGGGGGCCGCCCGGCTGCGGCAAGACGACACTGGCGCGCGTTCTGGCAAGCCGGTCGGATGCGCGCTTCGAGCCGCTCTCGGCCGTGACCGCTGGCGTGAAGGAGATCCGCGCGGTGGTGGAGCGGGCCCGTCACGAGCGGCGCTCGGGGCGCCGCACCCTGCTCTTCCTGGACGAGCTTCACCGCCTGAATCGGGCCCAGCAGGACGCCCTGCTGCCCCATGTGGAAACCGGCACGGTCACGCTGATCGGCGCCACCACCGAGAATCCGTCGTTCGAGGTGATCGCACCGCTGCTCTCGCGCTGCCGCGTCTACACCCTGTCGCGTCTCCCGCCCGACGCGCTGGTGGCCTTGATGCGACGGGCGATCGCCGACGAGGAACGCGGCCTCGGCCGCCAGGGCGTAGCACTTCCCGACGATGTGGTGGAGGCCCTGGCGCACGCGGCCGACGGCGACGCCCGACGCGCGCTGGGCATGCTGGAGACCTCGGTGGCCATCCAACGCCAGCGCGGCGAGGGCCCCGACGTCTTGACGCTGGAAGCCGTGCGCGAAGCGGTGGGGCGTCGCCTGCTGGCCCACGACCGGGATCGCGACGAGCACTACAACGTGGTATCGGCCCTGATCAAGAGTCTGCGCGCCAGCGATCCGGACGCGGCCCTCTACTACGCGGCGCGCATGTTGGAAGCGGGCGAGGACGCCCTGTTCGTGGCGCGCCGGCTGGTGATCTTCGCCAGCGAGGACGTTGGAAATGCCGAGCCCAGCGCCCTGGGGGTGGCCGTGGCGGCCTTCCAGGCGGTGGAGCGGATCGGAATGCCCGAGGGACGCATTCCGCTGGCCCAGGCCGTGACGTTCCTGGCCTGTGCGCCCAAGAGCAACGCCTCGTACGTGGCGATCGAACGCGCGCGCAAGGCCGCCATTGAGGGCGGCAGCCTGCCGGTGCCCCTTCACCTGCGAAACGCGCCGACGGGGCTCATGAAGGGCCTGGGCTACGGCCGCGACTACGAATATCCCCACGATGCGCCCGATACCTTTGTCGCCACGCCCAACCTGCCCGACGCCCTGCGGGGCGCCCGCTTCTACGAGCCGACGCAGCGCGGCGCCGAACGTGAGATCGCCGAGCGCCTCGCGGCATGGCGAGGCAAGCGGCTGGCCCGGGACGAGCCGGGGTCCTGATCCGGATGCCCGGGTCCGGCGCGCCCGACCGCCTTCAGGCCGTGGTCTTCGATCTGGGCGGCGTGCTGATCGACTGGAATCCGCGCCACCTGTTTCGAAAGGTCTTCGACGGGGACGAACCGGCCATGGAACACTTCCTGGCCACCGTGTGTACTCCCGCCTGGAACGACCAGCAGGATCGCGGCCGCCCCTTCGAAGTGGGCATCGCCCTGCTGCTCGCTGAACATCCGGGCTTCGCCGAGCCGATCCGCGCCTTCCGCTCGCGTTGGATCGAGATGCTGGCGGGCCCCGTCCCCGGCAGCGTCGAACTCCTGTCCGAGTTGCGGGAACGCGGCACGGCGATCTTCGCGCTCAGCAACTGGTCGGCGGAAACCTACCCCGAGGCCCGGGATCACTATCCCTTCTTGTCGTGGTTCCAGCAGATCCTGCTCTCGGGGGAAGTCGGACTCGCCAAGCCCGACCCGGCCATCTTCGAGCTGGCTCGCGAACGCTTCGGCATCCGACCCGCCGCATCGCTGTTCATCGACGACTCGCTGGCCAACGTGGAAGGCGCACGCGCCGCCGGCTTCCAGACCACGCACTTTCGCGACGCCCGGTCGCTTCGCCGGGACCTGGCGGCGGCGGGCCTGCTGCCGGGCTGAGCCTCGGAACCCGCAACACCGAAATCAGGCAAACAGACCGGGATAGAAGCTGCGGTCGACGGCGAACCCGGGCAGCAGCTCCGACGGGTTGGCGACGCCCAGGTGGCGGTCGAGGATCTCGGCGAAGACGTCACGGAAATCGGTGGTGATCGCCAGGTCGCGACCCTCGTGGAGATTCTCGGGCTCGAGCCCGGGCCACGCGCCGCCGGCCGTCAAGACACGCCCTCCCGACACGCCACCCCCCAACGCGAACATCACGCTTCCGTGTCCATGTTCGGTTCCGCCGGAACCATTCTCGAGAGCGGCGCGCCCGAACTCGGTCATCGCGAGCGTGAGCGTGCGCGCGGCGGCCCCTTCCAGGTCGGTGTGGAAGGCGGCCAGGCTCGACGCCAGGTCGGAAGCGACGGGGCCGATCTGACGAGGCGCCTCGCTGTGGTGGTCCCAGCCCCCCAGGTCGACGCAGATGGCGCGCACCCCCAGGTCGGCCTTGATCAGCGCCGCAGCGTTGCACAGCGCCGCGCCGAAGTCCGTGTCGGGGTACAGGCCCGCACCCGACGGCTCCACTCGCGCCAGCACATCCAGGGCAGCGAAGGCGCCGTCGGCCGCCGCTCCCAACGCGAAATCGGGCCCGCCGATATACAGGGATTCCAACGCGGCCATGCGCGCCGGCGCAAAGGCCCCACCCAGGCCGAAGTCCGCCAGCGACGAAAAATCCAGGGTCGGGTGCGCGCCGCGCAGCGACGGACTCGTACCCGAGCCGACGCTGATGCCACCGAAATGGTCCGGGGCGCGCTGGGCCCCCAGGAAGCGGTTGAGCCAACCCCGCGTCTCGAAGCGACTCGAGAGCTGCGCGGTGTCCATGAAATGCTGGGCGTCGAAGTGGGAGCGCGTCGCATCCGGGCTACCCACGGCGTGGATCACGGCGAGCCGGCCGGCTTCGAAATGCGACTGCAAGGGTGCCAGCGCCGGGTGAAGGCCGTAGAAACCATCCAGGTCGATCACGTCTCCCGCGGGCACGTGGATGCTCGGGCGAACCTTGTAGTAGGCCGGGTCGCCGTGGGGCACCACCAGACTCAAACCGTCCGCTGCGCCCCGCAGGAAGATCGACACCACCACCGAATCCGGGCTTCCCGCCTTGGCCATCCGGACCGCGCCAGGCACCAGGAAGCTGGCCAGGCTCACAGCTCCGCATTTCATCAGATCTCGTCGCGTCAACGACACGGCTCTCTCCTCAGTGCGTCAGGAACTCGGAGGTCGACAGGAGCATGGCGGCAGCCTCGGACACTCGGACCGGGTCCGCGCGTTTCACCTGCTCGACGTATTCCGAGACGGCGATGCGCGTTTCGGGCGAAATGCCACCGGGCACGAGACGCGGGATCAGCGCTTCGACGATCTCCCCTGCGCTCCCTCCGACCACTCCGTAGTTGATGCCCAGCCACGGGTTGCGCGCGATCGCGTGGATCAGGTTGAAGCGCTTGAAAAGCGTCGCCGAGCTGGCCCAGTGGACCGAATCTTCGGGAAATCCAATGGGCTCCGGGGCCATGTACAAGGGCTCGCCCATGTCTGCGATCTGTCGGTCGACACTCTCGAGCTCGACCCGGCCGACCCGCAGGTCGGCTCCGGTCGCGCGCACCAGGCTGGCCGCCAGCACCAGCGGTCGTTTGACCTTCTCGCGGTAGTGCTCCTGCAGGAAGTCCGGCGAGGTGAGGATCGTCCGCATCACTTCCCGCAGGTCGCCGCCCGTGGCCAGGAACGTGTCCCGGGCTTCGGCCACCAGCTGGGGGGGCGGGTCCTCGGACACGAAGCGCCGGATCAACAACGTGCTCACACGTTCAGCGGTGCGCGGGTGATTCGCCAGGAAGGACAGCAGCGCGAGACCGTCGTCCATCCCGCCCGATCGGGGAATCTCGAGCTCACGCAGCACGTGCTTCTCGCCGCGATCGTGAGCGGTGAGCTGGAACTCGAAGAAGCGTGACTGCTCATAGACGGCCTGGCTGCGCTCGTGATCCACCTCGCCCGAGGGGAGCAGGTAGTCCTTCCAGCGCTGAACCAGCAGCCAGCCCGTCATGGCCCGTGCCACGGCCACCACATCCTCCTGGGTGAAGCCGGTCTCGACACCCAGCGTGTGCAGCTCCAGGAGTTCGCGGGCATAGTTCTCGTTCAATCCGAGGCCCTGTGCGTCCTCCCGCTGGTTGGTGCCATTGTCCAGGTAGTCGAGCATGGCCGGCGACTGCGCGGTGGACACCAGCATGTCTTCGAAGCGCTCGAGCACGTGGGGACGGATCGCGTCGCGCTCGTGGGTGACGGCGCCCACCCGGCCGAGCCCGCTGCTGGCGTCCACGTTGAAATGATCGAACCAGAAATCGACGAGAACCGCCTCGAGCTGCCGGCGGCTGTAGATGGATCGCAGGAGCTTGGCGGTGCGAAGCTGATCGAGCGCATCGGACGAGCGACCCATGGGACAACCGCTGCAGAAGCTCGCCTGTAACGCCTCCCAATCCAGCTGCAGCGCGTCGAGGCTGGCGATGCGCGCCTCGAAGAGGGAATCGTCGATGCTCTCGGGATGGAGCTGCTCGTCGATATAGGCGGCAACGCCGATTCCCCCGATCCGCAGTCGCGACCAGACGTCCGGCCCGTAGCCGATGCGGTTGAGGACGTGTTCGATCTGGGGCTTGGGAGCCAGTGCAGGATCGGTGCAATCACCGCCCGCCGCCGCCACAGCGGCGAGTAACAGTGCTGCCACCAGCGCGCGGTGTGCGCCGCTCGAACGGTAGCCGGACATCCTCGACCCTCCGATCGAACCGGCGCTCCCGTCGCGCCCGTTCGAAACCTGCCCCTGCTCGAAGTAGTGGCGCCCGACGCTGGCGCGTGGCAGTGGGAATCGGATTCAGTTCAGAAAACCTGAAGTCGTGGGGAAGAAGCCCCGCATTCCCGACGGCTCTCGGCTCGAGGATTCCGCAGGCCCTGCGAACAGTTGGGAGCGAAGCCTGAACCGAGGCGCTAGAGGGGGGGCGGTAACCTTCGGCGCCCGCGAGCGACCGCCTGGGAGGCACGGTCCGGGTGATCGGAAATGGCGGCCAGCGCGCCGCCGATGACCTCGCTCTCCTGGTGATCGATGCTCTCGTCGCCTTCGAGAGCCAGCTCGTTGAAGGCGTCGCGGGTGCCCGAGCTGGGCGGCGGCCCGAGCACCTCGATCGCGAGTTCGGGCAGTGCGGCGTTCACGTCCTTCCAGGTCGTGTTCGGGTTCTGCACGAGATCGCCGTTTGGCGCCGGATTCCACGATGCTTCTCTTCGGAATCAACACGGGTGAACCTCCACATTGTCTGATTCAAATCCGCGAGAAGGCTCGGGGCCCTCTGTGACCCCCCGCGGGCGGATCTGTGACAGTTCGGTGACATGGGGTCGATTGGATTTATACTGGTTCGACGATGGCCCTCACGACGATCGCAAGCTTCCGCGAAGCCCACTCGGCCCACATCGCCCGGGCCAAGCTCGAGGCGGCCGGGATCCCCGCCTTCGTGGCGGACGAGCATCTCGTGGGGGTCCAGTGGTTCTATTCCGACGCGATCGGCGGGGTGAAGGTCCAGGTGCCGGCCTCGTTCGCGGACGAGGCACGCGAGATCGTCGCCGCCGACCTCTCCGCGGGCGTGGCCGCCGAACGCCACAGCCAACGGGGCCGTCGACGGATCGGGCGCGCGATTTGCCCCGCCTGCGGGAGTGGGCTCGGCCACCCGGAGACGGTTTCGCGCGACGTGACCTCGGGGCGGCGCCGATTCGTCGTCTGGAGCCAGCGCGCCACCTGCACACACTGCGGCCACTGCAGCTAGGGAGGCCCGCCGACCTGCTCCTCTTCAAGAATCTCCTCTTCACCGTGATCGCACCGGGAACGGTCGCGGGCTGGATTCCGTGGCTTCTCGTGCACGAGCGGACGCCGGCCTCGGGGCTGGTGCTCGCGCTGGCGATCGGGTTGTTCGGCCTGGGCGGGGCCATCTACACCTGGTGCGTGTGGGATTTCGCAAGCTTCGGGCGGGGCACGCCCGCGCCCATCGACGCCCCCCGAAAGCTCGTCATCCGCGGCCTCTACCGCTGGGTCCGGAACCCCATGTACGTGGGGGTGCTCACCGTGATCCTGGCCTGGGCGTTGTGGTTCCAGGCGGCGAGCCTGGTGGTCTACGCGCTCGGAGTCGCCGCGTGCTTTCACGCCTTCATCCGGCTCTACGAGGAGCCTCACCTGGCGAGGCAGTTCGAGGCGGAGTACGAGGCCTACCGGGAGCGGGTCGGTCGTTGGATTCCACGTCTCTAGGGTGTGGCATGATGTGCGCATGAACTCCCAGCAGACCCATCTCAAGTCGGTCGGCTACATCCTGTGGATATTCGGGTTCCTCGGCGCGCATCGCTTCTACTTCGGGAAGCCGATCTCCGGAACGATCTACTTCCTCACCCTGGGCCTCCTCGGGATCGGATGGCTCGTCGATCTGTTCCTGATTCCCTCGCTCGATCGCCAGGCGGAGCTGCGTTTCCAGGCCGGGGAAATCGACTACACCGTGGCCTGGATCCTGCTCACCTTCCTGGGGATCTTCGGAATCCATCGCTTCTACATGGGGAAGTGGTTCACCGGCTTCTTGTTCCTGATCACGGGCGGCATCGTGGGACTGGGCGTTCTCTACGACTTCTGGACGCTCAACGACCAGATCACCCTGGAGAACGCATCGCGCAACGCCTGAGGCCGCCATGACTCCCGATACTACGAGGCGCCCTGCCCGCCTCGAGAGGGAGCGAAGCACGGGGTAGCCTGCCATCCGATCGGGGAACGTCCGCATGAAGATCTTCGTACGCGTGTTTGCGATCTGCGGTCTGATCCTGGGGCTGTGTGCGGGGGCCCTCGCTCTGTTCATGCCCCGCATCGTCGACAGCGATTGGGTGCGCCAACGCATCGAGACCCTCGCGCTCGAAGCGCTGGGACGAGAGGTCCGCTATCGGGATCTCGACTTCGGCGTATTCCCGCCCTCTCTGCTGCTGGTGGAGCCGACCGTGGCCGGGGCAACCGCCGACGCGGCGCCGCTCGTGAAAGCGGATCAGATCGCGCTGCGGGTGGCCCTGCTCCCCCTCTTCGCCCGATCCATCGTGATCGACTCGCTCGCGATCGACGGTGCCACGCTGCGACTGGTCCGCACCCGCGACGGCATCGAGTTCCCCGTTCTTCCCGTTCCTCCCGAATCGCCGCTGCCGGACCCGGCGACGACGGACGCTGCCCACGTCGAAGTCGGGGTCGAGGAGGGGCTCGGACTGGCGCTGCGCGGATTCGAGCTCAGCGACGCGACGCTGATCCTGGAGGATCGGGCCTCGTCTCCTCCAGTCATCTGGGAACTGGGGAACATCGCCGCCAGCGCGCGTGGCGAGTCTCTCGACGCTCCGCTGGAATTCGAACTCGACTCCGAACTCGCAAGCGGTGGCGTTCTCGCCATGCGCGGCACCGCGAGTCTCTCGGGCGAGATCGAGTTCTCGCTGACCCTCGACGCGCTGTCCCTGGCCCAGATCCGTCCCTACCTGGGCGACGACTTCGAACTCGGCGGCACCCTGAGCGGGACCGTAGAATTGCTGGTGAATCTCACAGACGCGGCCGTCGCCCCAACCGGACACTTCGACCTGGACGCGACCGGGGCCGCGTTCCAATACGGCGATGCATTCGTGAAGCCGGTCGGAACCGCAGCCCTGCTTTCGGGCCAGATCGTATCCGAAGCCGGCAACCCCGGTGTCGACGAGCTCGGGTTGACGCTCAGGAATCTCGAGGCCACGGGCAGATTGCGCACCGGTGAGCGCATGCGAGCGTCGATTCATGCCGCGCCGTTCGACCTGACGGGTTGGGAGGCGCTGGTTCCGGCTCTCACCGGGTACGACGTTTCGGGCCGGGTGAGTGCCGTGGATCTCGCGATCGCGACCGATCCCCTCGACCTGCGTGGCACCCTGAGCCTCGACGAGGTGACGCTGACCCTGCCCGAGCAGGCTGATGTGGTGCTGCGCGGCGACGTGGTCGCCCAGGGCGACGGGGCCGCTACCCGGAACTTCAGCCTGGCGGTGGCAGGTCAGGTCCTCTCGGTCGAGGGCTCGATTCACGAGCTGGCGAAGACCCCGCACTACCGGCTTCGATTCGACACGGAGGCTGCGGACACCAATCGTCTGGTCAGCGTCTTCGCCGGCAAGCGCGATGCCGTCTTCGGACCGCTCGATGCCCACGGCGACGTCTCCGGCCGGATCGACGCGCCCCTCGAAAGCCTGGAGGGAAGCGTTCGCTTCGACATCACCAATGGCCGCGTGGTCGGGGTGTCGCTGCTCCAGGAGGTGTTCGACAGCTTCGGCAGCCTGGGAGCGGCGGCCCAGGTAGCGGGAGCTGCCTTCGGCGGGCCCAATCTCCAGCGCTTCTACGGCGACGACTTCGAGGCGATCCGCGGGACCCTGGATCTCGCTGCCGGCGCCGTCCGGACGGACGACTTCCACATGCTCTACCGGGACTATCGCGTGGATCTCTCGGGCGCGATCGGGCTCACCGATCTGGCCCTCGACATGCGCGGCAAGCTCACGATCTTCGAACCGGTCGACGCCGCCGTCGCGGCCGACGCCGGCGCCAGCGAGGCGCGTCCCACGCGCCGTGAGATTCCGCTTGCGGCCGTGGGCGGAACCCTCGACGCACCGCGGGTCCGGGTGACGGCGGACGTGGCGCGCGGCTTCGCGGCCAGCTATGGCCTGCGCGGCAAACCCGGCCGAAAGCTCGAGGACGCGATCGACAAGAATCTCGGCAAGGGCACCGGCGGGATCGTGGTGGATGTCCTGGAGGACATCCTCGGCGGCAAACGCACCCCTACTGAGCGACGAACAACGCCTTCTCCAGGGTCCTGAAGAAATCCTGATACGGCTCCGGGTCCTCGATCGGGCGCAGATAGAACTGCGCAGATGCGCGCACGATCAGCTGGCTCTCGTTTCGCTGGCGCACGGTCACCGTCAACCGCACGAGATCGCTCCGGTGCCAGAAGGGTCCCCACGTGCGATAGCTCTTCGTGAAGACAACGAGACTCTCCTCGTCGTAAAGAAAATAGTAGGGATCGGTGACCACCGTCGGTCTCTCGAGACCCGTGAATTTCTTGCCCGTGACGATGCCGAGCTCCTCGTCGAGCACTTCCACCTGGAACCCGAGATCCTGGAAGGTGGCGACGACGGCCTCGAGGGTGCGCGTCTTGTCGGAAGTATCCAGGACGCGGCTCTGGGCAGCGCGCACCTTCACCTGGCTCGCTTCGGCCTGCCAGATCTGGCCGCGGGAATCCCACTGGATCTCGTGGCGCGCAGCATAGGGCGAGCAGGCCAGCGAGATCGGGCACGCCGCCAGGACCGCGAGAGCCCCCAGGCGGCGCCGGGTGCGAGCGGGGCCCTCCGGCGGTTGCAGCACCATCACCGACTCAATTCCTTCCGATGAACAGGGATCGCTCCAGGGTCGCGAAGAAATTCTGATAGACCTGCGGGTCGGTGATCGGCTCGTTGTTGTAGATGGCATTGGCCCGGATCAGCATCTTGTCGCCCTCTTGCGGGCGCACGGTCACGGTGACTCCCAGCACATCGAAATATTTCGGCTCCGCAAACCGAGCCGCGGTCACCAGGCCCAGCGGCTCGTTGGCGCGCTCGATGATGAAGCCCAGGTCCTGTAGGGCCGCGATGACGCCGCGCATGGCCTGATTTCGATCGGTGATGTCGAAGCTGCGCGTCTGCATGTTGCGCAGCTTCATCTGCTCATCGGTAGGGGCCAGCAGATCGGGAGCGGGCTGCGGAGAGGCGCAGGCCATGATCCCGAGCCCAAGGGCTGCGATCGTGAGCCATCGGAAACCGTTCTCGAGGATCACGGCATTCACCTTCAGATCTTGTGGGCTTCGAGAAAGACGGATTTCGCCAATCGCGCGAAGAACTGCTGGTAGATTCCCGGATCCCGAATCATCTCCATCTGCTGCTGGCCCGGTGCGATGTACTGGTCTCCAGACTGCCCACTCCCCTTCCAGACGAGGCGGTAGAAGAGGATCCGCACCTCGTGCCGTGATCCCCCCTCGTCGATCGGCCTGGTTACCAGGGACGCGTTGATCTGCTGGTGCAGGTCCACAGGAAGGAGAATCAGCGTGTTCGCTCCGACCGCGAAGCCGGCGGTGCTGATCAGGCCTACCAGGGTCCGCCCGATCTCCTGGCCATACTGGCGCGCGCTGCGCTCTTTGGCGGCGCGCAGGAGGCCGATCTCGCGAACACTCTCCGAGATCTGGAACCCGAGATCCTGGAGAACGGCGGCCGAGGCTGAAAGCAGCTCGGCTTCGCCCGAGGTCTCGAAATGCCGGGTCTGCATGGCCTTGTTCGCCGGGCTTTCCGGAGTGAGCTGGAAGAATTTCCCTGGGTCGGTGTGGGAAACGCAACCCGCTGGCAGCGACAACGCGAGGGCGAGAACCGTCGCTCGTGCGCAGCGGTTGGCGTGGGAGCCGGCGCGCAGCTCAGAACTGCGAGTAGTTGTACGCAAAGTCCCGAACCCTGTTTTCCTTGTCGAACTTGATGATGATGGTCAGGGTGCGCTGCGTCGACGAACTGGTGCTGGAGCCCTGCCCCGCTCCGAAGATGATGATGCTGCCGCCAATCGACTTCGACGTATTGACGCGATCGCTCGAGATCTTGTCGTAGATCCACACCTCACGTCGCTGATCGTCGGTGGTGATGATGTTGGGAGATCCCAGGATCTGAGCCACCGAGGCCGCGTCCATGCCTTCCTTGATCTCGCCCTGCACCTTGCCGACGGTCAGCTTGTCGGCATCATCCGGGGGCGGCGGACTCGAGCAGGCGGCAAGCGCCAGCGAGGCAGCGAGGGCCAATAGCATCCCGGTTCGAATCATTCTGGAATCCTCCCAAGGTCATTGCGGGGGAGAATCCCCCGCCTCGACGATGCTGAGAACATCGCCCCATCGCCACACAGTGTCGCTCGTATGGGGGAAAGCTGACAATCGGATTCCGTCCATTGCCGTGGCCGGTTGGACCAGGAATCAGGTCCGCATGGGGGGCGTTCCCATCGGGTCAAGCCCCGATCCGAAGCGCTCCCGAACGCCCCGGGCCAAAAACTGGAAGGTCGCCTCGCGCTCGGCGTCGTCTTCCGCAAGCTCGAACTTGACGCCGAATCCATGCGAGCGGGCCATCGCTTCGGCTGCGCTCAATTTCGCGGCCCCCCGCCGCTCCATGATCCCGGCTGCGCCGGGAACCAGGCGGTGCACGGATCCGAGGCCAAGACCCGCCGCGCGAAGCAGGCCCAGCCGGGGGTCCCGCGCACCCTCCTCCCCGACGCCAAACCACTCGGGCCCGGAGAGGTACAGATAGAGGTTGCGAATGAACGCCTTGCGTCGCGCGTTCGCACCGAGCATTCCAGCGATCGTATCCACCATGTTCTCCAGATAGACCACCCCGAAGAGCGCCGGAAAGGTCTGGTGGGCCACCAGGGCACTCCACAGCTCGCGTTCCTCTTCCAGGGATGCCGTCAGCAGCCGCTCGTCGATCCCGATCACGTACCCGACGTATCGCCACATGTGGTGATGCGCGCGCAGGTCGTCCCGCGACAGCCGGACGCCCAGACGCGTGATCGAGCGGAGGTTGAGATAATCGAAGAGTCCCAGGGTCATGGCCAGCATCGTCTGGTCGATGGGCGTGCCCCAGTACGCCTCGACGAAGCCCGGGCTCCGGTCCAGCCAGGCCCGGATCGAGCCGTGGAGCAGACGAACGCGCACGGCCGTCTCGAAGCCGAGAGCGCCTGGCTCGAGGCCCCCGGGCTTGAGGATCGCGGCGATGAAGGCGCCGGTCTCCTGGATGCGACGGGCCGGATTGCTCCCGAGGCGGCCCGTGGACGACGTGACCAGGGCTGCCCGCGCAAACAGGGCACCCGCGAAGAGACTGTGGGTGAGAGACAGGCCGTAGTGGCCCGCGTACGCCAGCGCCAGTCTCTGGCCGCGCCCCACGAGCTTCGGCTCCAGCCAATCCGGTTGGTGACGCGCCCTCTCGAAGAATTCCCCGGCGCGCTCGTCGCCCGCATCGGCGAGTGCTTGCAGGCGCTGCAGTTGCGAGCCGTCGGGGTCGTAGGCTTCCTCGTGGAGAGCCTCGGTGGCCCGATCCGCCACCGGATCGCCCTCGTGCATCAGCTGATCGAGGAGTTCCTCGCTGAAGCGACCGCTGAAGCGGGCGTTGCGATGGTCGACGAGCTGCCCGAGATCCCGCATTCCCTGGTTCTCCCGGCACGAATCTACCCCAGGGCGGCACGAATCTACCCCAAGGCGCCACGGCTGGGCCGGGGCGGCGAGTCATGCGAAACTATACGCCGTCCGCCGATCGGGCCTCGAGCGAGGGGAGCCATGTACTTCGAACCCATCCGTAGCGAGAGGGGCTGTGTTTCCTACCTGATCGGGTGCGAGAAGACCTGCGCGGCCATCGTTGTCGACCCCCTGGACGAGCAGATCGACCGCTATCTGGCGCTGACCGCCGCCCGCGGCATGCGCATCCGCTACCTGCTCGATACACACACCCACGCGGACCACTTCTCGGCGGTGCGGGAACTGAGGGATCAGCTCCAGGCTCCCTCCATCATGCACCGCAACAGCCCGGCGCCCTTCGTCGACATCCACGCCGAGGACGGCGAGACCATCATTGTAGGCGACCTGCGCCTCGAGCTTGTCCACACCCCGGGGCACACCGCCGATTCGATGTGCGTAGTCCTGCCGGACCGGGTGCTGACCGGTGACACGCTGCTGCTGGGGGCGACGGGAAGGACCGATCTCCCCAGCGGCGATCCGGACGCCCTGTACGAGAGCCTCTTCCACCGCCTGCTGCCACTCGACGGGTCGCTGCTCGTCTACCCGGCACACAACTACAAGAACCTGGAGCCCACCACGCTCGAAGAGCAGAAGAAGAGCAACCCGCGCCTCCAGGAGACCGGGCGGGCCGGGTTCGTGGAGATGATGAAGAGCCTCAGCCTGGCCATGCCCGACCACCTGACCGAAGCCCTGCGCACCAACCAATCGGGCGGCAAGACCGTGAACCAGATCATCCAGGAAGCGGCGACGCGGATCTCGTTCATGGCCATGGGCGAGCTGCGCCGGCGCATCGATAGCGGTGAACCCGGCGTGGAGATCCTCGACATCCGGGAGGCGGACGCCTATGCGGCGGGGCACATTCCCGGCGCGATCCACCTCCCGCGCGGACAGCTCGAGCTGCGGATCGACTCCATGTTCCCGGACCCGAGGGTGCGCATCCTCAGCTACTGCGAATTCGGGAAGATCTCGACCCTCGCCGCCGGCACCCTGCATACGATGGGGTTCCAGGGGGCGATTGCCCTCGATGGCGGCATCCGCGCCTGGAAGGAAGCGGGCCATCCGCTCGAGGTGACGCGTTCCCCTGGAGGCTAGCGGCTACCCCGACCTGTAGGCGGGCCGCCTCAGCGCCCGCAGCGTGGCGTGCGTCCTGCGGCGCGGGCCTCCGCGGACAGCGCGACCGCCTCGCCCATGTGCGACTGCAGGTTCGCGATGCGGTTCACGTTCGACGGATGCGTGGATGCCCACTCCGGCGGCGCCTGCCCGGCAGCAGCTGCGCCCATGTTGCGCCACAGTACGACGCTCGACTCGGGATCGAAGCCGGCACGTGCCATCAGGGTCAGACCGATCGTGTCGGCCTCGGTCTCGTGTGCGCGGCTGAAGGGCAGGATCACACCGTACTGCGCACCGATCCCGAAGCTCGCCATCACCATCTGCCCGGCCCCGGAGCTCATGTCGGCAGACTCGACGGCCACTGCCACCGCGGCCTGGGACAGCTGAGCGAGGCTCGCCTGTGAAATACGCTCGTTGCCGTGTCGCGCCAACACGTGGCCCACCTCGTGGCCGATGACCGCGGCGAGCTGGTCCTGGTTCGTCGCTACTCGGAGCAAGCCTTCGTAGACCCCGATCTTCCGGCCGGGCAGCGCGAAGGCGTTGACTTCCCGGCTCTGGAAGACCCGCACCTCCCAGCCACTTCGCTGGGACGGCTCGAGCTGATGGACGATCGCCGCCGCGACGCACTCGATGTAGCGGTTCGTTACCGCATCACCGCTCGTCGGAACGTCCTGCTTCTGCTGCTCGAAGCTGGCAGCGCCCATCTGGTCGAGCTCCACGTCGGAGTACATCAGAAGCTGGCTTCGGCCGGTGGGTGAGGTCGCGCAGGAGGCGAGGAGAAGCGCCAGGAGCGGCGCCAGCTTGCGAAGAACCCCCATGGAAATCTCCTCCAGACCAAGCTCTGCGTCACCGCCGCCGCGCCCGATACGCCCCGAAGTGACGCGTTCCCCTGGAGGCTAGCGGCTATCCTGACCCGTAGGCGAGGCTTCGGCGGAATGCCCCGCTTCCGGATCGGGAGCCGCAAAGATGTCCTTGCCCCACTCCAGGTAGCTTGCGGTGGCGTCCTCGCTCTCGAGGGCCACGACGCCGCGATCGCCATCG
The DNA here is from genome assembly GCA_032128115.1 of Deltaproteobacteria bacterium. Classification (GTDB taxonomy): domain Bacteria; phylum Myxococcota_A; class UBA9160; order UBA9160; family SMWR01; genus JAQBHB01. Next base: position 27,707 of record JAQBHB010000110.1, read on the forward strand.
ATGGCGTGCGTCGTGATGGTGCGCCAGTGGAACTTCACGCCGATGTCACGGCTCACCTGTCCCACCCAGACGGGCTGAGCCTCGAACGTGAAGGGCGCCAGCCACAAGCGCAGGTGGTTGCGCTCGTGAATGGTGTCGCGCGCCTTCTGGAAGGCGACGTCCTGGCGCCGCCCGAAGGCGTAGAGGTTGCTCACTGGCGAATAGCGGTATTCGGAACCCGAGAGGAACGACCTGGCGGTTCGCAGGCCCGTTCGGGTGGTGACCACCTCGGTCTCGTCCCAGCCGGCGCGGGTGAAGCCCTCCAGCAGCGCCGGACCGGATGCCACGACCACGAGATTCATGGGGTCACCGTTGCGGTCACCCTTCTTGTTCGTCACGCAGCAGGGGAGCGCGGACAGCGTCTCGAAGAGCTCCCGGCCCGAGAGGTCGGGAATCTCCAGGCCTTCGTAGAGCACCTCGACGAAGAGGGTGAACTGCTCGGTCGCTCCCGGACTCATCAGGACGACGTTGACCTGCTTGGTTCCCTCGTCGATGTGGGTGAAGACGAAGCCGGACCGGGTGTCGCCGGCCACCCCTTCCGGCGCTGGAACAGGTACGAGATCGCGACAGCCAGGTAATGGTTTGGGTTCAGCAGCCCGGCGCTCCGGGTCACGACGCCGTGGCGGTCGTGGTCGGTGTCGCAGGCCCAGGCGACGTCGAAGCGACTCTGGAGCCCGATCAGCCGCTGCATGGCGTAGGGCGACGAGCAGTCCATGCGGATCCTGCCGTCCCAGTCGACGGTCATGAAGCGGAAGGTGGGGTCCACCTCGCTGCTGACCACCGTCAGCGCCAGCTGGTAGCGCTCGCCGATGGCGCCCCAGTAGTCGACTCCGGCGCCGCCCAGGGGATCGACGCCCAGTGCGATCCGCACGCCGCGAAGCGGCTCGAAGTCCACCACCGACGCCAGGTCGCTGACGTAGGAGCCCAGGTAATCGTGGACCCGAGTGGTGGCGGCGCGGCGCGCCCGCTCGAAGGGGATCCGCTGGACGCCTTTCAGGCCGTCGGCCAGCAGCGCGTTGGCCCGCTCCTGGATCCAGCCGGTCACCTCGGTGTCCGCCGGACCCCCGGCGGGCGGGTTGTACTTGAAGCCTCCGTCCTCCGGCGGGTTGTGGGAGGGTGTGACGACGATTCCGTCGGCTAGGCCCCTTGGGCGGCGTCCTCTGTCGTTATAGGTGAGGATGGCGTGGGAGATGACCGGGGTCGGCGTGTAGCCCTCGCGATCGTCGATCCTCACTTCCATCTCGTGGGCGGCCAGCACCTCCAGGGCGGTAGCGAAGGCCGATTCCGAGAGCGCGTGGGTGTCGATGCCGAGGAACAGCGGCCCGTCGATCCCCTGCCACCGCCGGTATTCACAGAGGGCTTGGGTGATGGCCAGGATGTGGTCCTCGTTGAATGCGCAGTCGAAGGCCGAGCCGCGGTGGCCCGAGGTGCCGAAAACCACCCGTTGCTCGGCGACCGAAGCGTCGGGCCGCCGCGTGTAGTAGGCCGTCATCAGCCGCGGGATGTCGACCCACATGGAGGGGTCGGCGGGCCGGCCCGCTCGGGGATCTGTCTGCATCGGGCGCTTCTTCGTGGCCGTCCTCGCGATTCTCTCGACCAGGCCAGTCAGTGCCTGCTGAGCACCCTACTTGCCAACCTTGCCAACCGGGATCCGCGGGCGGGGCTCTGCGATCAGCATCGGCAGCTCGTCGCCGCGGAGCGTCTCCTTCTCGAGCAGACGCTCCGCGCTCTCGGCGAGCGCGTCGCGGTGGGCCTCCAGGATCGCGACGGCACGCTCGAAGGCCTGGGTGATGAGATCGCGCACGGCGCAGTCCACCTCCCGAGCGGTCTCCTCGGAGAAATCGCGCCGCGTCGCGAGGTACTCGCCGGGCATCTGGAGGAACGTGGAGCGCTCGCTCTCGAGGGATACCATGCCCAGGTTGTCGTCCATCCCGTAACGCGTGACCATGCTGCGGGCAATGTTGCTGGCCTTGGCCAGATCGTCAGCGGCTCCGGTGGAGATCTCTTCGAAGACGATGAATTCCGCGGCGCGACCGCCCAGGAGCACCGTCATCTTGTCCCTCAGCTCGCCGCTCGACATCAGGAAGCGATCCTCGGTGGGACGCTGGATGGTGTATCCGAGCGCTCCGATTCCGCGCGGAATGATCGACACTTTGTGCACCGGATCGCTGCCGGGAAGTGCACGGGCCACCAGGGCGTGGCCCATCTCGTGGTACGCCGTGACCTTGCGCTCGTGCTCGTTGAGCAGGCGGTTCTTCTTCTCGAGACCGGCCACGATGCGTTCGATCGCGAGGTTGAAGTCGTCCATGCTGACATGGGTGGCGTTGTTGCGTGTGGCCAGAATGGCCGCCTCGTTGACCAGGTTCGCGAGGTCGGCGCCCGTGAAGCCCGGCGTGAGGGCGGCGATGGGCTCGGCCTTGGCGTCGGGCGCGAGGCTGAGCTTCCCCAGGTGCAGCTGCAGGATCTCCACGCGCGCCTGCTTGTCGGGCCGAT
>JAQBHB010000111.1:0-53159 GCA_032128115.1 Deltaproteobacteria bacterium
TGGTCGCGCACCAGGGTGATCGTGTCCTCCAGGGCGGCCAGCATGCCCAGCCCCAGCAGGTCGATCTTGATGATGCCCAGGTCGGCGCAGTCGTCCTTGTCCCACTGCACCACCCGGCGGTTGGCCATGCGGGCGGGCTCGATGGGCACCACCTGGTCGAGCCGGCCCGCGGCGATCACGATGCCGCCGGTGTGCTGTCCCAGATGGCGGGGCAGGCCGCGCACCCGCTCCACCAGATCGAGCAGCGCGGCCGTGCGCGGGGCCGTGGGATCGACGCCGGCCTGACGCAGGGTGGAGGCCAGTTCCTCCAGGTCGTCCCGGTGCGAAAGGCTCGAGATCAGCCTGGCCAGGCGGTCCACCGCGTCGGGCTCCATGCCAAGCACCTTGCCCATCTCGCGCACGGCCAGACGCGTGCGGTAGCTGATCACCACGGCGGTCATGGCGGCGCCGTGCTCGCCGTACTTGTCGAACACGTACTGGATCACCCGCTCGCGCTGGTTGCCCGACGGGAGATCCAGGTCGATGTCGGGCCACTCACCGCGCTCCTCGGACAGGAATCGCTCGAACAGCAGCTCCATGGCGATCGGATCCACCGCCGTGATGCCGAGCGCGTAACACACGGCACTGTTGGCCGCGGAGCCCCGACCCTGGGCCAGGATGTCCTGCTCCGCCGCGAAGCGGGCGATGTCGTGGACGATCAGGAAGTAGCCGGGCAGCTCGAGCTTCTCGATCAGCTCGAGTTCGCGTTCCAGCTGGCGGCGGGCCCGCCGCGGAATCGGCGACCCGTAGCGGTTGCGCGCCCCGAAGAAGGTGAGCTGGCGCAGGTACGAGCCCTGGGACTCGCCCGGGGGCACGGGAAACTCGGGGAAGCGGTAGCCCAGGTCCTCCAGGGTGAAGCTACAGCGCTGGGCGATCTCGAAGCTTTCGTGGATCCACTCGGGCCTGTCGGCGAAGCGCTCGGCCATGTCGCGCGGCGTGCGCAGGTGCCGCTCGGCGTTGGCTGCGAGCCGGCGCCCGGCCCGGTCGAGGCAGGTCTTGAGGCGCAGGCAGGTCAGCGCGTCGAGCAGCTGGCGATCTTCGGGGCGTGCGTGGGTCACATCGTGGGTGGCGACCACGCGCACCCGCTGCGAGTCGGCCAGGTCCACCGCCCGTCGGGTGGCAGCCTCGGCGGCCCGACCCAGGTGCCGCGACACGTCTACCCACGTGCGCTCGGGTCCGAAGCTGCCCAGGCTGCGCTGGAGGAAGCCGGGCGACAGGGTCTCGTCGCCTCGCACCAACGCCACCAGTCCCGCCGCGTACTCCTCCAGTTCCTCCCAGGTGATGCGGGATTCGTTCTTTCCCCCGCGGCTGTGGCCGCGGGTGATCAGCCGGCACAGGTTGCGATAGCCCTGTTGGGATTCCACCAGCAGCAGCAGGCGCTGCTTCTCCCCCGAGATCGTCAGCTGCGCCGAGACCAGGGGGCGCACGCCCGCCGCCATGGCGGCCTTGTGGAAGCGGGGGGTTCCGTAGACGCCGTCGCGGTCGCCCAGAGCGAGAGCCGGGCAGTCCAGGTCGGCGGCACACTGCACCAGGTCTTCCGGGTTGGAGGCGGCCTCCAGGAAAGAGAAGCCGCTGCGGCAGCGGAGCTCCACATAAGGCGACGAGGCGCGCGAGCCGGGACCGGCGGGGAGCACACCCGATTTTCGCCTTTTATTCGCCTTCGAGTCAAGTCTCCGGCGGTATGATCCCGATCGCAGGGGGGATCGGTCGTTGGCTTCCATCGTCGTCGTCGGCAGCGGCCTGGCTGGATTGACCTGCGCGTGGCGCCTCCAGGAAGCCGGGCACGACGTGGAGGTGCTCGAGCGCGAGGCCGAGCCCGGCGGGCGCACCCGCACCGAAGCTCGCGGCGACTATCGGCTCGACTCCAACCCGAACCTCTTCAGCGACGCCGATCGCCAGCTGCACCGGTTGCTGGGGGAGCTGGATCTCAGCGACCGGATCCACGCCCTGCCGTGGCAGGAGGGGGCGATCCTGCGGGATGGCGTCTTCCGCAGCCTGGATCTGCACGATCTCCCGGGCCTGCTGCGCTCGGCGCCCGTGTCCCTGACGGCTCGCGCGCGCTGGCCGAAGCTGGCCTTCGAGCTGTTGCGCAACCGCCGGCAGCTGGATCGACTGCGGCCGGAGCTGGCGGCGGCCCTGGATCGCGAGACCCTGGCAGACGGCGCCCTTCGGGTCGTGGGCGAACAGAACCTCGCGTGGCTGCTGGGGCCCGCTTTTTCGGCGGCCTTCCACGGCGATCCCGAGGAGCTGTCCTGGGCCTTCGCGTTGCTGACCCTGGCCCACCTGGCCCGCGCGCGGGAGATCCAGTGTCTCGGGGGCGGAGCGGGTCGGCTGACCCGGGCCCTGGTCGATCGCGTGAACGTGCGGTTGGGCTGTGAGGTGGTTTCCATCGAGACCCAGACCGATGGGGCGCGCGTCCGCTACCGCATCGGCGGCAAGCACGGGGGCGCCGTGGCGGATGCCGTGGTGCTGGCGGTGCCGGGGTCGGAAGTGGCAGCGCTGTGCCCGAAGCTCACGCCATCGGAGCGCGGCTTCTTCGAGCACGTGCGCTATGCGCAGAGCATCGGCGTTCACGTGATCCTGGACGAGCCGCCCACGGGCCTCCCGGGCTTCGCAGTGGCATTCCCGCGCGCTGCCGGCGTGGAGCTGTCGGGCATGACCCTCGACCACTATCGCGTGGGCATGGCGCCCCTGGGCACGGGCCTGCTGAATGTCTCGCTCGTCCCGCGCGCTGCGGCGCGCCTGTGGAAGGCTCCGGATGCCGAGGTCGCGGCACTGGTGCTTGCGCAGCTGGCTCGGACTCCGGTGGGCCGACTCGACGCCCGCGAGTGCATCGTGCATCGCATGGCGTCGCGCCTTCCCCGCTTCGAGGCCGGCTATCTGCCGCGCCTGGCCCGCTTCGGGAGTCGCATGGACGCCTCGCCGCGCCTGGGGTTCGCCGGGGACTACCGCGTGGCTCCGTCTCTCGAAGGAGCGGTGGTGAGCGGAACCCGGGCTTCGCTCGAAATCACCGCTGGGCTCTAGGGATCAACTCGGCGGGAGTTCGGAGTCGCTGGGGCCGGTCGTCGTCCGCGACGCCAGCATCCGCTCACTCGGGCTCACGCTCACGATCCAGGCGCCGGAAAAGCTGCGGCCGAGCTGGGAGAGCTCGTGGCGCGCCGCCTTCTCATCGTCGAAGAAGCCCAGGCGCAAGCGCTCCCAGACCTGGCCATCCACTTCCACCGTGGTTCGATACAGGCGGAATTCCGACGCCGCGAGCAGCGGCAGCGGTGTGGGGCCGGCGGCCAGGGGCACCGAACGCAGCTGGATCGCGAAGCGCCGCTCGCCAGTCGCGCCGACATCGGGCAGAACGACGAGCGGTCGCGGGCTGGGAGTCGCGGGCGTCGCTGCCGCGACCACCGCCAGCGAAGGTGCCGGTGCGCTCGCGACCTGCGCCGGTGCGCTCGCGACCTGCGCCGGCGGCGTGAGGCTCGGAGGGGCGGCGGCGACGTCGGGCAGCCTGGCGATCGCGGCCATGGAGGTGCGTTCCGCCGGGCCGACTCGCGCGACCCACGCTCCCGGGAAACTCGCTTCGAGCTGGCGCGCGGCGGCCTGGGCGGCACTCGAGCTGTCGAAAAAGCCCAGGCGCAATCGCTGCCAGTCGGCCCCGCCCACCTGGGCCGGCACCCGGTAGAGGGCGGTGCCCTCCGGCAGGACTACTGCGGGAACCGGATCCGGGGAGGCCCCGACCGGGGAAGCGCTCAGCTGCACCACCCACGCGGGGGCGAGGGGTTCGGGCGCCACAGGGACGAGGGATTCGGGCACCGGAATGGTGGCCTGTGCGACGACCTCGGGTTCCACGACGGTGGCCGGTGCGACGGGCTCCGGGTCTGGCGCACGGACCCGAACCGGTGTCTGCGAGATCAGCTGCGGCGGCTCGGAGGCAACATCGGGCAACTCGGGCTCGTGCTGGACCACCTGAACGGTCGACCGTCGCGACGAGGGCACGCGATCCCGGTGGGGCGTGTAGCGAATCACCCCCTCGTCGTCCGTCCAGCTGTAGAGCTTCGGCTCGTCCGAGCCGGCGCTGGTGGTCGGGAAGCCCACGGCGAGCGCGGCAACCACGGCCCATGCAATGCCGGCGCGGGCTCTGGGGAAACCCCTGAGCCGCTTCCGCAATCGCGCAGACACCTTCGAGGAGTTCACCGTCATCTCACCGCCATCGCACCGCCATCGCACTGGTATCGTTCGGCGAAATTGTTCGAAAACCGAACCGCGGCGTCAAGCGTAACCCACGGCGGGCCGGCCGGGGTAGACTGACCCGAGCCCCCTGAAAAGGCGCGCAAGGTGCCCGCTGTGTTCTATTCGACCCGATTCCGGCTTTTCTTGGTGATGGGGATCGCACTCGGTTTCTTTCCCATGCCCGCGGGGGCACACGGGAGCTTTCACGATCGTCTGGAAGGCCTGAATCGACAGATCCAGGCGTCGCCGTCCGACCCGGAGTTGCTGATCGGACGCAGCATCCTGTACCGGAGTCACGGTCTCTGGCAGCTCGCGCTCGCGGACGTGGACCGGGCGGCGGCCTTCGATCCGACCCAGCCGGATCTGGACCTGCAGCGCGGCCACATCTGGCTCGAGGCGGGCGATCCGCGGCGCGCAGAGGTGGCGCTGGCGCGCTTCCTGGTCTCGAACCCGAGCCACACGGGCGCGCGCCTGGCTCGCGCTCGCGCCCTGGCCGGGCAGGAGCGTTGGGCCGACGCCGCGGATGAGTACGCCCACGCCATCCGGTACCAATCCGTGCCGGTTCCCGAGACCTATTTCGAGCGATCGCGCGCGCTGGTGCGTGCCGAACCCTCGAACCCGGATGCGGCCCTTCGGTGCCTCGATCGCGGCATCGCCGCACTGGGATCTGCGCCCGTGCTCGAGGCCGAGGCCCTCGAGCTCGAAGCCCGGGCCGGTCGATTCGACGCCGCCCTCGCGCGGCTCGACGGCCTGGCGTTGCGTTCGGGGCGCCGGGAGACGTGGCTCGTGCGCCGGGGCGACATCCTCGGGCAGGCGGGTCGAAGCCAGGAGGCGTTCGCTGCCTACGGCGAGGCGCGCCAGGCGATCGAAGGCCTTTCGCCGCACCAGCGCCAGACGGCTGCGGTGCGCGAGCTTGCGACGCAGGTGCGCGATGCCGTCGACCGCCTGGAGCGCGCCGGGGATCTTCCATGACACCGATTCGGATCGCACTGGCCGGCCTCGGCTGCGTCGCGGCCCTCCTGGGCGGCGTGCGAGCGGACGTGTTGCTGGCTGGTGTGCCGGATCCCGATGAGGCGGATTTCGAGCTGTGGCTCACGGCCGACGCCGGGGTATTCGAGGACGCGGGCGCAAGCGATCCGGCCGAGCTGGGCGATGAGATCCTGGTGTGGGCCAACCAGGCGAACAGCACCACGCCGGATGCCCGGCGCGGTGCGGTCAACCCCGGGCCGCTTCTCGCGAGCGCCGACTGGGATGGGCAGTCGCTGAGCGTGATCGGGTTTCCGGGCCTCCAGACCCTGGTGGTGGACGACGACCTCGACCAGCTCGATCCGGGCAGCGGCGGCTTCACGATCTTCGCAGTGGGCCGCCAGACCTGGCCCGCAAGCGTTGCCACCGACTACTGGTTCGGAAAGGGCAACGCCGGTTCCACGACTGTCGGCTACAGCGTGTCCGGTGGATTCGACGACGAGTTCCGCGTGCGGGTGAACGGCGGCTCGAGTCTCGAGGCCCAGAAGGCGGCAATGACCCACGCCACGCTCCTGAACCGGCCCCAGCTGCTCACCCTGCTCCTGACCGGGTCACAGATCTTCGGCTTCTTCGATGGCAGCGACGCGGGCTGGGCCGACGGCGGCGACGACGGCGAGTCCGGGTCGGATCCCGTGGACAACGATTACACGGGTGCAGTGGAGACCACGGACCCACTCGTTCTGGGCGGGCGCGGCACGACCCAGAACCAGCAGTTCGTCGGCGAGATCGCGGAGCTATTGGTCTACTCCCGCGAGCTGTTGCCCGCCGAGCGCCAGGCCATCGAAGGCTACCTGGCTGCGAAGTACGGACTCAGCCTGGCCGGCGAGCTGGTCTCGATGGGTGCCACCTGGAGCTACCTGGACGATGGCTCCGACCCGGGGGCCACGTGGAGTGATCCGGGATTTGCCGACGGTGCCTGGAGCACGGGTCCCTCGCCCCTGGGCTACGGCGACGGCGACGAAGCCACGCTGGTGGCATCCGGGCCGCCGGGCAACCATCACATCACCAGCTACTTCCGGCATCACTTCGCGGTGGCAGACCCGAATGCGGTGGAGGCGCTGGCCCTCAGCCTGCAGCGCGACGACGGAGCCGTGGCGTATCTGAACGGCATCGAGGTGCTGCGTTCGAATCTGCCTGCCGGTGTGATCGACCGGCTCACGCCGGCCTCTTCGTCGATTACGGGCTCGAACGAGCGCATCTATGAGACCACGGCCGTGAACCCGGACCTCCTGGTCACGGGGGACAATGTGCTGGCCGTTGCGGTGCACGTGGATTCGGGCTCGAGTCCCGACCTGAGCTTCGATCTCGCACTGGTCACCGGTGCCGATCCGGGGCCACCGGTTCTGGAGCGGACCCCCTACCTGCAGCGGGCGACGCCTTCGAGCGTGGTGGTGCGCTGGCGCACCGACGTGCCGTCGGACGGACTCCTGCGCTGGGGGCCGGCGCCGGGCAACCTGCCCAACACGGCGTCCACGGCGGTCTTCCGCCACGAACACGAGTTCGAGGTCACGGGGCTCGACCCGGACACGACCTACTTCTACGAGGTCGGAACCTCCACCCAGGCGCTGGCCGGCGACGACGCGAATCACTTCTTTGCAACGACGCCCGTAGCGGGCACGCGGCGTCCCATCCGGATCTGGGCGGTGGGCGATTCCGGCGATTGCGGCGCCAGCGCCCAGGGCTGCATCGATGCGGCGAATGTTCGCGAGGCCTACCTGGCCTTCGCGGCGGGCGACCTGGCCGACGTGTGGGTGATGCTTGGCGACAACGCCTACAGCGGCGGGTCCCATCCCCAGTACAACGACGGGGTCTGGACCTCGTTCGGCAGCGTGCTGCGAAACACGGTGTTGTGGCCCGTCCCGGGCAATCACGAGTTCGGGGGCTCCGACTCCCCGACCCAATCGGGCCCGTACTACCTGGCCTTCACCCTGCCCACCGCCGGTGAAGCCGGCGGCGTTGCCAGTGGCACCGAGGCCTACTACGCGTACGACTACGGAAACATCCACTTCGTCGCGCTCGACTCCCATGACACGGATCGCTCGGCGCCCGCGAATCCCACCACCAACATCTGTCCGCTGGGTCAGGGGGGCGCCATGTACGAGTGGCTGTGCGCCGACCTGGCTGCCACGAACCAGGACTTCGTGATCGTCTACTGGCACCACCCGCCCTACACCAAGGGCTCCCACGATTCGGACAATCCCGTGGACTCGGACGGTCGCATGCAGGAGATGCGCGAGCGCTTCGTGCCGGTGCTGGAGCACTTCGGCGTGGACCTGCAGCTCACCGGGCACAGCCACAGCTACGAGCGCTCGGTGCTGATCGACGGCCACTACGGTCTCTCCTCCGAATGTGCGGCCGGTGAGTGCTTCGTGGACGGGGGGCGACGGCGACCCTGCGGGAGATGGCGCCTATCAGAAGGCCACGCTCGGGCCCTCGGGTCACGAAGGGGCGGTGTACTCGGTGATGGGAAGCTCGTCCAAGAACAACGGCACGCTCTCGAGTCACCCGGTGATGAGCGTGGGCATCAATTTCGAGGGGTCGTTGGTGATCGATGTGGTGGGCCGCCAGCTCGACGGCACCTTCGTGGACATGAACGGCAGCGAGGGCGACCACTTCCGGATCGAGAAGGGCCCCGCCCTTCCGGTCTGCGCCGACGGCGTGGACAACGACGGAGACACACGCGTGGACTACCCGCTGGATCCCGGCTGTCGCAGCGCCGCCTGGCACACGGAGAGTCCAGAGTGTGACGACGGAGTCGACAACGACGGCGACGGGCGCGTGGACGGCGCGGATCCCCAGTGTGGCAACGCCTGGCAGCTGCACGAGCGGCGCCAGGCTTGCGGCCTGGGCTTCGAGCTTTCGTTCCTGGTTTCCGGGCTGGCCGCCTGGCGTGCGCGCCGTCGCAGGACCTGATGCTCAGGCGGTCGAATCCGCCAGTGACTCGGCTTCGGCCACCAGGTCTTCCAGGAGTGCGAGGCCGCCGTCCCAGAACTTCGGGTCCGTGACGTCCAGATTGAGGCGCGAGAGCAGGGCCTGGGGCGTGTCGGAGCCGCCGGCGCGCAAGAGTTCCAGGTAACGCGGCACGAAGGCCTCGCCCTCCTCGTCGTAGCGTCGGAGCAGGGCCAACACCAGCAACTCGCCATACGCGTATGCGTAGCAATAGAAGGGCGAGTGCACGAAGTGCGGAATGTAGAGCCACCACCAGGCGTAGTCGTCGGAGAGGTGGACCGAGTCGCCGAACATGGGCCGGTTGGCGTCCAGCCAGAGTTCGTTGACCCGGGCGATGGCCAACTCCCCCTCCTCGCGCCGCGCCGCGTGCAGGGTCTCTTCGAAGCGGGTCATGGCCACCTGGCGGAACACGGTGGCGAAGGCGTCCTCGAGCTTGCCGCACACCAGCGCCAGACGGGCGCGCGGGTCGCTCTCTTCCGACAGCAGTCGCCGGAACACCAGCATCTCGCCGAACACGCTGGCGGTCTCGGCGCTGGTCAGCGGCGTATCCTGCTCGAACAGGCCGCGTTCCCGCGCCAGGTACTGGTGGACCCCGTGGCCGAGTTCGTGGGCCACGGTCATCACGTCCCGGGGGTTTCCGGTGTAGTTCAGCAGCACGTAAGGATGGGCGCTCGGCACCGTCGAGGCACAGAAGGCGCCGCCGCGCTTGCCCGGCCGCAGCTCGGCGTCGATCCAGCGCTCGTCGAAGAAGCGCCGGGCCACGTCCGCCATCTCCGGGGCGAAGTCTGCATAGGCATCCAGCACCAGGCGGCGGGCGTCGTCGAAGCTGCGCGCCGTCTCCTCGCCCGAGATCGGCGCGTAGCGGTCGTAGTCTTCCAGGCGATCGATTCCCAGCAGTCGACCCTTGAGCCGGTAGTAGCGCGCCACCAGCGGATAGCGGGCCACGCAGCCCGAGAGCAGGGATTCCACACTTCTGCCCTCGATCTCGTTGGCCAGGTTGCGCGCGTCCATGGGGGCCTGGTAGGCCCGCAGGCGATCCTCGGTGGCCTTGTTCTGCACCAGGGTGTTGAACACGAAGCCCAGGGTGCGCGCGTTTGCGCGCAGACCCTCCGAGAGGGCGCGGGCGGCCTCGCGGCGCAGTGCGCGGTCCGGTTCGTACAGGAGCGAGAGCGTCTCCTCTTCGCCCAGGTCCAGGATCTGGCCGTCGCGCACCGGCTGGAAACGCAGCGAGCTGGTGAATTCGTCGAACAAGCGGGCGAAGGCTCGCGGCCCGGTGTTGGCCGTCTCTTCCAGGATTCGTTCTTCCGGCTCGGTGAGCACGTGTGGCTTGTAGCGTCGCAGGGCGGTGAGCAGGTGGCGTCGCGCCGCCAGGGCCGGGTCGCGCAACAGCGTCGCCACCGCATCCGCGTCCACGGCCACCCACTCCAGGTCGAAGAACAGGAGCAGCGTCCGGATGGCGGTGGCGCGCTCCTGCACGTGTTGGAGCAGGGCCCCGTGGCGCTCGTCACTGGTGTCGGAGGCGAACAGCAGGTCGGAGAAGACGAGCGCGCGGGCCACCGGCTCCTGCATGCGTTCGTACTCGGAGAGGGCATTCGCCAGCTCCGGGGCCGAGAGCACGCCGACGCGCCCGCGGTAGCTGCCCTCGAAGGCCTGGGCGTCGGCCAGGGCGCGACCGAGATCGCCGTCGAGGGAGGGGTCCTCGGGGCCGGCGTAGAGATCGGAGAGGTCCCAGCGGACACCGGATGCAGGCCCCCCGCCGCCCGGTGTCGAGGTCGTCGCCGTGCCGCCCATCGCGGGCCAGCATACCGCGGTAGACTCGCGCGCACGATGCCGGAGAGTGCGCGCGTCGTTCTGCACGCGGACATGGACGCCTTCTACGCGTCCGTCGAACAGCGCGATCGCCCGGAGTTGCGCGGTAGGCCGGTGATCGTGGGGGGTACGGGCAACCGGGGCGTGGTTGCGGCGGCCAGCTACGAGGCGCGCCGCTTCGGAGTGCACTCGGCCATGCCCACGGTCGAGGCGCGAAGGCTCTGCCCCGATGGCATCTACCTGCGCGGCGACATGCAGCGCTACGCCCGCGAGTCGAGGCGCATCTTCGAGATCTTCCGGCGCTTTGCACCGCGGGTGCAGGGCCTCTCCCTGGACGAGGCGTTCCTGGATCTCGGCGGCACCGAGCGGCTGCTGGGGGCGCCGGCGCGGGTGGGCGAGGGCCTGCGCCACGCGGTGCGCGCCGAAATCGGTCTGGCGGTCTCGGTGGGGATCGCCCCGGTCAAGATGGTGGCGAAGATCGCCAGCGACCTGGCGAAGCCCGATGGATTGCTGGAAGTGAAGGCCGACGCGGTGCGCGCCTTCCTGGCGCCGCTTCCGGTGGGGCGCATCTGGGGCGTCGGCCCCGTGGCCGGGGCCCGACTGCATGCGGCGGGCTTCGAACGCGTGGGCGATCTGGCGCTGGCGGATGCCGATCGCGTGCGGGTCCTGCTGGGCGACTGGGGACTGGGGATCGCGCGCCTGGCCCGCGGCGAAGACCTGAGCGAGGTGGAGCCCTACCGCGACGCGGTGTCGTATAGCGAGGAGAACACCTTCGGCCGCGACGTGAGTGACCGCGAGACCCTCGAGTCCACGGCGCGGGTGCACGCGGAATCCGTGGCGCGGCGCCTGCGCCGCGACGGCCTTCGAGCCCGCACCGTGGTGCTCAAGCTCAAGCTGGCCCGGCGCACGGCGCCGGGACCGCGCGGTCATCCCCTGTGGACGCGCCGCGTCAGCCTGCCGGAGGCCAGCGACGACGGCGGGGAGATCGCCCGGTCTGCGTGCTCGCTGCTGGCGCGCGCGGGACTCGCGGAACCTGTGCGCCTGCTGGGGGTGGGGGTCACGAACCTGGTGCCGGGGACCGGCGAGCAGCTGGCCCTGTTCGATGCCTCGCCCGGCCGCGCGCGCCGCGATCGCCTCAACCGCGCCCTCGACGAGATCGCCGATCGCTTCGGTTCGAGGGCGGTGGTGCGCGGCGGGTTCGAATCGGCGGAGCGCGCGGGACTCTCCCACCAGATCAAGCGCGGCGAGTTGCCGGAACCGTTGGAACCAGGCGACCGATCGCGTCAGTCGTAGACCGCATCGATCTGCCAGCGCTTGCGCACGTGGTCGAGTCGCAGCCTCGACACGATGCCATCGCTCGTCTGCACGTCGAAGTGGTCGTAGGCGAAGCGCTGCTCCGGCGCCCACCAGCCGCCGGTGATCCGCCAGGGGCCCGCCACGTGCACCACCTGGCCGTTGGCCACGGCGCTGCGGATGCGTTCGGGGAGACCGCGGTGCAGCCACACCTGTGCCGAAACCGGGGGGCGCAGGCTGCGCACGGCCAGGCAGCTGCGGGCGGGCGGGGGGGGCATCGGATCCAGGGCGCGCTGCTTCCGCAGGGGGAAGGGGCGCATGGCGAAGGCGTCGGGGCGGTGGTCGTCGGGAACTCCGGGCGCGCCCACCCGGTCGTTGCCACACAGAACCTGCAACGCAGCCAGCGTTTCGCCCAGTGCCGTGGGAGCGGGGCCGGCGGGCCGGAACAGGTCCAGCTGGTCGCGCTCCACGGCGCGGCCCTCGCTGGCCAGCGCCACGCCCACCACCGGCGCCCGGGGAGGCCGGGCCTCCAGGGCGTGACCGACGAGCCGCATCAGTACCCGCAGGTCGAGGCTGGCCGCCGCCACGCCGATGCGCCGCGCGTCGCGTCCCCCGCCTTCCAGGTGGAGATCCAGGAGCAGGTCGGCACACGCGCGCTGGCGGGCTTCGAGCCGTTCCAGCAATCGCGACAGCATGCCCTGCAGCACGAAGGTCAGGGGCTCCAGCCGGTCCATGGGGAACTCCAGGTCCTGGGCTTCCGAAAGCGGTCCACCGGCGGCAGCGGGCAGGGGAGGGTCGCCCTCCTGGCCGTTGGCCCGGGCCACGAGTCGCAGCACGTCGGGGCCCAGGCGCCGCGCCAGGGCGCGGCGGGGCAGGGCCAGGAGATCGCCCACGTTGCGCACACCGAAGCGGGTGAGTTTCTCGGCCACGGCGTCGTCCACGTCCAGGATGTCGATGGGAAGCCGAGACAGGAAGGCCGACTCGGTGCCGGCGGGCAGCACCCGACAATCCTCCGCGTTCGTCAGGCTGCGGGCGGCGATGTGCGCCACGCTTCGCGAAGAGGCGATCGCCACCGTTGCCGGAAGCCCCAGCTTCCCGGCGCGGGCCACCAGGGCCGTGGCGAAGCCCCGCTCCGACTGGAACAGGGACGACACGCCCGATGCATCCACGAACACGGCGGCCTCTGCGGCGTAGACGCCCGAGGCGCGCGGCGCGGGGGCCGCCCGGGGAGAGCAGGCGAGTGCCGCGTCAAGCAGGGCGGCGCGCGCCGCGCGGTCCAGGGCTGGCGACGCGGTGTGCGCCACCAGCTGCGGGCACACCGCGCGGGCGTGGGCCAACGAGGTCAGTCGGCGCACACCCCGGCGCGCGGCCTCGGGAGATACCGCAACGAGTTCTCCGCGCGGGCCCGGGTCCGAGACCACGGCCCAGGGGCTTCCCCGCAGCTCCGGACGGGCCCGCAGCTGAGCGGCCAGCGGCAGCTCGGCGACCCGAAGACAGGCAGTGCGCACGCGCGTCTCATGCCGCCCGGTGGGTGTGCAGGCGAAGTGCCGTGCTGCGCGCCACGGGGCCGCTGCGGTGACGCATCAGGGCCACCTCGATTTCCAGCTCTTCCAGCAGGGCGGGGGTGCCCGTGAAGTGCGCCCGGGTGGGCTTCAGCTCGATGGCGAGATCCGCGCAGGTTCCCGCCACGCGCCGGGTCGAGAGCGTCACCAGCGCCGTGCCCGTGGCCGACGCGGCGCGCGCCAGGCGCTGCCAGGCCGCTGGCGCGATGGGCTCGTCCGGCGGGTCCAGCAGCACCAGGGCAAATCCGTGGGCCTCCAGCAGCCGTTCGCTGCTGCGCAGGGCTTCGCGCACCCGCGGCGGGCGCACCCACAACAAGTGGTCGAGCTGCACGCCGGCGGCCTGGGCCGAGGCCGGGTCGAAGGCATCGGCACCGTCCACCACGGCGACGATCTCGCCGCGGCGGGTGGCCCCGGCCAGCAGCGACAGGGCCAGCGAGGTGCGCCCCGACGAGAGTGGCCCCGCCAGCTCACTCAGCCGCCCGCGCGGAACCCCCCCTCCCAACAAGCGATCCAGGTCCCCGATCCCCGTGGAGAGCCGTGGCAGCTGCCCCTGTGGCTCTCCCCCGCGCCGCAGCCGGGGCCCGAGATCACGCAGCAACGCCTCGACGACAGCAGATCGGGACACTTCTTCATTTTCGTCTTTTTTTCGCCTCCGTGTCAATCCCGAAATACGGCCCGGCGGAGCTGGGGGCGAGGGAGCTGCCAACTCGGGTCCTCGCCACAGTCCACACCGACACGCCTGGAACGCTTTGGGTTGGCCCGATGCGATCCCCATGGATTCTTGGAACGATTCGCCCTCCCACCGGGTCTTCGGTGAGGTGAATCCGATCGAACCTCAAAGTCCGCACATGGTTCGTCGGTATCAGCCCACCAGCTCGTGGCTGAGTGCGGATGTATGCACCCAGATCACCACCTTCTGCTTCGCCTAGAAGGCCACGCTCGACCTGCTGGATATGCCATGCAGCGTGGATCGTTCACCCAGTCTTCCTCGATTCGGAAGCTCTCAGCCGGATGCCGCAACGCCCGCGAGATGTCATCGCGAAGCTCCGGTGTCGTTTCCCACAGCCAATACGCATCTGGTTCAGCAGTGGGGTCAAATGGGTTAGATGGCGCACTCTGGGACTACTGTGCGATCCCTCCTCGCGCCGGGCTCCTCCCTCCTTCCGAAGCGTCATCGTACCAGAGCGCCCCATCCGGGACGGTTCGGAGCCGGGTCAACCGGGAGTGTGCGCTCGGTCGTCGTACCGGTATCCTCTGTTGATCCCCCGGGGAGAACATTATGAAGGCCTGCTACCACGTCGAGATCGAGCAGGAAGAGGACGGACGCTTCCTGGCCGAGGTCGTCGACCTGCCCGGCGTGATGGCCTACGGCGAGACGGCCGACATTGCGCTGGCCCACGTCCAGGCGCTCGCGCTTCGCGTCCTCGCCGATCGCCTCGACCACGACGAGGGGCCGCGCGGCCCGGTGAGCGTCACCTTCGAGACCTCCGCCGCCGCGTGAGCCGTTGGCGAGCGGCCAAGGCGTTGCGGGTCTTCGCGGCGCTCCGGCGCATCGGCTGGTTTGTCAAGCGCGAGGCCAAGGGCTCGCACAAGGTGCTCCAGCGCGAAGGCTTCCCCAACTTCGTCTGGGCTTTTCATGATCGCGATGAGATCGGGCCCAGGATGCTCGCGCGTATCGCGAAGCGGACCGGGCTCACGCCGGAGGACCTGTAACGCGATCAGGGCCAAGAACGCCTACTTCTCCAACTTGAATCGGTAAATCCCGGGCGTGCAGAGCTGAAGCGTGCCTTCACGCTCTTCCTTCGTTGCACGATCGATCATTCTGAGACTGGTAGATGGGGTTTCCGCCCCGCCGCGGAACTCGTCCTCCTCTCACGATGATGGCAGCGAAGTCCAGTATTCTCCCTCCGTCAAAGTCAGGGTCTCCACTTCTTAATTTTCGTCTTTTTTTCGCCTCCGTGTCAATCCCGAAATACGGCCCGGCGGCGGTATGCTCCACGCGGCAGCCCGACGCGGAGGACCCCATGGCGGCGTACGTGACGATGAACCACTTCCGCGTCGACCCGAAGCGGAGCGCCGAGTTCGAGGAGATCTGGCGCAAGCGCGAGACGTACCTGGACCAGGTGCCGGGCTTTCTGCATTTCGCGCTGCTGCGGGGCGAGGAGGGGCACTACATCTCCCATTCCACGTGGGAGAGCCTGGCTGCCTTCGAAGCCTGGACCGGTTCCGAATCCTTCCGGAAAGCCCACGCCCAGGCAAAAACCCCCGAAGGACTGCTCCAGGGTCACCCGAAGCTCGAACGCTTCGAAGCGATCCTCGAACAGGCTTCTTGATCCTTCGGGTTTCCGGATCCTTCGGGTCTCAGGGCTGGATGCGCACGCGCCGCCCATCCAGGGCCAGGCGTCCCTGCGCGAACAGGCGGATCGCCTCGGGAACCAGGCGTCGTTCCAGCGCCTGCACACGGGCCGCCAGGCTCTCCGTCGTGTCGTCGTCGAGAACAGGGACCGATTCCTGCAGGATGATGGGCCCGCGGTCGTACTCCGCGTCCACGAAGTGAACCGTTGCCCCGCTCAGCTTCACCCCCGATTCCAGCACCGCCCGGTGCACCCGATCGCCGTAGAAGCCCTGGCCGCAGAATGCCGGGATCAGGGCCGGGTGGGTGTTGATGGCGCGCCCGTCGAACTTGCCCCGGGTCTCGAAGGGCGATAGGAAGCCCAGCAAGGCCACGAAATCGACGCCGTGTTCCTGCAGGGCGGCGTGGAGCGCGTCGTTGAACGCGGTCACGTCCGGGTGGGATCTGCGCGGAACGGCCACGGCCGGGATGCCGCGCCGGCGGGCGCGGGAAAGGCCCCCTGCCTTCGCCCGGGACGCCACCACGACGGCGATCTCCGCCGGCACCTCGCCTGCGTCGATGCACTCGGCCAGGTTCTCGAAGCTCGTCCCCTCGCCCGAGAGCAGCACGCCGATGCGCAAGCGATTCGCAGCCCCGCTCATCCCGAACGCAGGCTCTTGAAGATGCTGCGCGTCGCGGAGGACCGATTCAGGGTATAGAAGTGGATTCCCGGCGCATCGTGGTCCAACAGTTCGCGGCACTGCAGCGTGGCCCACTCCACGCCCACCTGCAGGGTGAGCGCGTCGTCGTGCTCCACCTCCGAGAGTCGTTCCTCGAGCTCGCTGGGGATCCGCGCGCCGCACAGGGAGGTCATGCGCCGGGTGCTCGAGACGCTCACGATGGGCATGATGCCGGGAACGATGGGCACCTGAATCCCCGCGTCGCGTGCGCGCCGTACGAACGCGAAGTAGTCGTCGTTGTCGAAGAAGAGCTGGGTGATCAGGAAGTCGACCCCGGCCTCCACCTTGCGCACCAGGTTGGCCAGGTCCTGCTCCGGACTCGGCGCCAGGGGATGGGTTTCCGGATAGCAGGCGCCGCCCACGCTGAATTCCCAGCGCGACGCGATGAAGCCCGCCAGTTCGTTGGCGTAGCGGAAGGCGCCCTTCGGGGCGTCGTAGTCCGGCGGGCGGTCGCCGCCCAGGGCCAGCACGTTCTCGATGCCCGCCTCGGCGAGTCGGTCCAGGGTCTGCCCCAGCTGCGCAGGCGTCGAGCCGATGCAGCTCAGGTGAGCCATGGCCGTGATCCCGATTTCCTGTTGAATCCGGCTCACCACCTCCAGGGTCTTGCTCCGGGTGGAGCCCCCGGCGCCCCAGGTCACCGATACGAAGTCCGGATCGAGGCGTTTCAGGTCCTCCGCCGTGCGATAGAGCGACGCGAAGCCCTTGTCCGTTTTCGGCGGGAAGAACTCGAAGGAGAAGACCGGGCGGCCTCGGATGAAGCGTTCCGAGATGCGCATGCCGCCAGTCTACCATTGACCTCGGGCTTCGGGGCCGCGAGACTGCGCCGGCCGGAGGTTCCGCATGTCGATCCTGGTCTCGGGCTCCCTCGCGTTGGATCACATCATGGTCTTTCCGGACCGTTTCAAGGATCACATCCTTCCCGACAAGCTCCACATCCTGAACGTCTCCTTCAACATCGATAGCCTGGTGACGCACTTCGGCGGTGTCGCCGGCAACATCGCCTTCCACCTGCGGCTCCTGGGCGGCGATCCGCTGATCCTGGCCACCGTCGGCAGCGATTTCGGCCCCTATGCCGAATGGCTCGATCGCCACGACATCGACCGGCGCGGCATCCACGTGCTCGACGACGTGCGCACCGCCCAGGGCTTCGTGACCACCGACCTGGACGACAACCAGATCTGGGCCTTCTACCAGGGCGCCATGGCCCGCGCCCACGAGGCACGGGTGGACGACCTCGAGGGAGAGTTCGAGCTGGCCATCGTTTCGTCCGACGGCAAGCAGGCCATGCTGGACCACGCCCGGGCGCTCAAGCGTCGCGGGGTGCCCACCTACCTGGACCCGAGCCACGGCCTGCCCATGTTGAGCCGCGACGAGCTGCGGGAGCTGATCCAGGGCGCCGCCGCCTACATCGTGAACGACTACGAGTGGGCGCTGACGCTTTCGCGCAGCGGCTGCAGCGAGGACGAGCTGGCGAGCCTGTGCGGGGCGGTGGTGATCACCAAGGGCGAAAAGGGCTCGACCATCCGCCAGGGCGACGAGACCATCGAAATTCCGCCGGTGGCGGCGGCCCGGGTGGTGGATCCCACCGCCTGCGGCGACGCGTATCGCGCCGGGCTCCTGTTCGGTCGCGCGCGCGGCCTGTCCTGGGAGCTGGCGGGACGCATTGGCAGTCTGCTGGGTGCCTACCAGGTGGAGGTGGCCGGGACGCAGCAGCTCACGCTCGATGCTGCGGATTTCCGCGCGCGCTTCGAACGCGAGTTCGGCACCCGCTTCTGATGGCCGAAACGCTGCCGTCCCGGAATCGCAGACGCGACTTCGCGGCGCTTCTGTTGGCGGCCCTGCTTCCCCTGCCCTGGATCGTGATGCACCACTTCGAGGGCCTGGCGCTCTCGGCCGAGTGGGTGGCGTGTTTGTCCGGGATGGCGATCCTGGGCGGCGCCTTCCTGCTCACCTGGGCCACCGAGCTGGCCGAGCACGACATCCCCCAGTCCCTGGCGATCCTGGTGTTGGCGCTGGTGAGCGTGTTGCCGGAATACGCCATCGATCTCCACTTCGCGTGGACGGCGGCCACGATTCCCGAAAATGCCCACTACGCCGTCGCCAACATGACGGGGGCCAACCGCCTGCTGATCGGCATCGGCTGGGCCGTGGTGGTGCTGATCGCCTGTGCTCGCTCGCACACCCGTGAGCTCCAGATCGACCCGCGCCAGAAGCTCGAGATCCGGTTCCTGCTGTGGGCGACGATCTACTCCTTCGCGATTCCGCTCAGCGGTTCCATCGATCTGTTCGACGCCGCGGTCCTGTTGGGGCTGTTCTTCCTGTACGCGTACTCGGCCTCTCGCAGCGAGTCGGCGGAGGTGGCCCTGGCGGGGCCCCCGGCGCTCATCGACCGCCAGTTCGGGGCGACCGGGCGAAGGGTCTGGGTGGCTTCGCTGTTCGCCTACGCGGCCTACGGGATCTTCGTGGCGGCGGCCCCGTTCGCCGACGGCCTGGTCGAGATCGGGAAGGTTCGAGCCGGGCTCGACGAGTTCCTGCTGGTGCAGTGGGTGGCGCCCCTGGCCTCCGAATCGCCCGAGTTCGTGGTGGCCATCCTGTTCGCCCTGCGGATGCGCGGCACGGTGGGGATCGGGGCCTTGATCTCGTCCAAGGTCAACCAGTGGACGCTGCTGGTGGGTGCCATCCCCATCGCGTTCTCGCTGGCGTCGGGGCGGGCATTGGGCCTGCCGCTGGACGCCCGCCAGACCGAAGAGCTGATCCTGACGTCGGCCCAGTCCCTGATGGCCGCGATCTTCATCATCGACCTGCGCTTCGGTCGGGGAGAGGCCCTGATCGTGGCGGCGCTGTTCCTGGCGCAGTTTCTCTTCACCGACACCGAAGTGCGATACTTCTTCATCGCCCTGTACCTGGCCGTGGCCGCGACCCTGTTGGTGGTGCGCACCGAGGCGCGCCGCGAATTCTTCCGGCTCCTGTTCTCGAGCCCCTTCCCCAGGCGCGGGACCTAGCGCCATCGCGACGCGCGACGCCGACGTCGTGGTGGTGGGGGGAGGCATCCTGGGGTTGTCCGCCGCCGCCGGTCTGGCCCGCTCCGGCCACTCGGTGTTGCTGTTGGAGCGCAACGGCGAGTTTGCGCGCGAAGTCACGTCGCGCAACAGCGAGGTGGTGCACGCCGGGATCTACTACCCCGCGGACTCGCTGAAGGCGCGCCTGTGTGTTGCGGGTCGCGAGGCGCTCTACGCCCGCTGCCGGGAGCGTGGGATTGCCCACCGCGTGCTCGGCAAGTTGATCGTGGCCCACGACGAGAGCGAGGTCGCACTCCTGGAGTCGCTTCTGCGCAGCGGCGAGGTCAACGGCGCACCGGGGCTCGAGCTGTGGGATGCACGCCAGGTGGCGCGGCGCGAGCCCTGCGTGCGCGCAGCCGCGGCGCTGTTCTCGCCGGAGACGGGGATCGTGGACGCCCTTGCCCTGTCGCTCTCCTATGCCGCCGAGGCCGAGGCCGCCGGCGCCACCCTGGTGCGACACACGCAGGTCGTAGGCGTCACACGGCGTGCCGGGGGCTACGGCGTGTCCACTCGCGGGAGCGACGGCGAGGTCGGCCGGGTGGAGTGCGCGGCCGTGGTCAACGCCGCGGGCCTTTCCGCGGACGCCCTGGCGGAGAGCGCGGGCTTCGACGTACAGGCGCGCGGCTATCGCCTGCACCCCTGCAAGGGCGATTACTTCGCATTGGCTCCCGGGGCCCCGTTGCGGCTCGAGGGACTGGTGTACCCGGTTCCCGCCGGGCCTGGCCTTGGCATCCACGCGACCCTCGACCTGGGCGGCCGCGTCCGGTTCGGGCCCGACGCCGAGTTCGTGTCCGATGACTCACTGCGCGTGGATCCGGGCAAGGCCCCGTTCTTTGCCGCAAGCATCGCCCGCTACCTGCCCGCGATGCGGGCCGAATGGTTGAGCCCCGACTACGCGGGCATCCGCCCGCGTCTGGCCGGGCCTGGCGCTGCATTCCGCGACTTCGTCGTGGCCGAGGAATCGGACGCCGGCTGGCCCGGCTTCGTGAACCTGATCGGAATCGAGTCGCCGGGGCTCACGGCGGCGCCCGCGATTGCCGCGCGCGTGGTCACTCTACTGGCGAGCGTCTGATCCAGACGGCGGTGGCCACGTTGTCACCCGCCGACTGGCGTCGCTGAGCGACAAGGGCCTGCTCCACCAGGCCGCGCGCCAGCTCCAGCGGTCGTACCTCGGGGTGGGCGTCTCGCCCACGCGCCAGCGTGTCGGCCACCGCAGACGGCGGTGCTGCGACGCCCACGCCCACCTCGGAGAAGCCATCGCTGGCCAGCACCACCGCCGCCACACCGGTGAGATCGGTGCGGCGCACGACGCAGTGCTCCCCCAGGCTCTCGAGCGTTTCGGCGGGAGAGCCCAGGAACACGGTCTCGGTGCTTGGGCCCCGCGCCAGGTCCACCACGTCGGGCCCGGCGACGCGGAAGATGTGGCTGTCGGCAGCGGAGGCGCAGACGAGCAGGTTCTCTTGGGGTCGCACCACGGCCAGGGCCAGGGTCGTGCGCGACTCGGGCGATCCGCCGCGAGTGGTGTTCTCGAGGATCGCCGCGTTCACGTCCGCCAGGGCCTCGAGTCCCCAGCGGGGCCAGCGCTCGACCAGGTTGCTGGCGCGCCCGGTAAAGCGCTGCGCGTGCCCGGTCAGGAGTCGATCGATCGCAACCTCGGCCGCCTGTCGGCCGTGGTGCCCATCGGCCACCACCAGCAGCGTACCGCACTCGCCGAGCGCGAACGCCGCACAGTCTTCGTTGGGATCGGTGTAGCGGTAGCGTTTCTGGACCGCGCCTCGCGACAGCACGATGGCGGCATCCCCCTCGGCCACGGCGCCGATCTCTCCGAAGCGGGTTCGTTCATGGCCGTGCAGCACCGCAGTCTTCATGGCAGAACCCTCGTGGCCCGATGCCCGCACCCGCGCGATCGTCGTGGAAGGGGGAGCGGACCCGTACTATACCCGCGACGCCAGACCCGTCCGCTGGGGGAAGACCTTGAACGACGATCGCTCCGCGCGAGTGGGCCTTGCCGCCGGTGCGGCCCTGGGCATCGTGTTGGCCGCCGTGGGCATCGTCAACTCGGGCGGCCAGGGCTCGGCCCTTCCGGCTGGCGCGATCGCGCTGGTGAACGGCCATCCCATCGCCCGCGAGTCGTTCGCTCGCTTCGCCGCTGCGGTGGCGGCCGAGCGAAAGGTACTGAGCCTCGACGCGGAAACGCGTCGTCGACTCCTGGAGCGCATGCTGGACGAGGAACTCCTGCTCCAGCGCGGAATCGAGCTGGGCCTGCATCGCGCCGAGCCCACCGCCCGCGGCTCCATCGTGTCGGCCCTGGTGGCGTCCGTGACGGCCAACGCCGAGCTGGCGGAGCCCGAAGAATCCGAGCTGCGCGCCTTCCACGCCGCAAACGAGGAGTTGTTCCGGCGATCCGAGCGGGTCTCGCTGGAGGTGGTCTTCGTGAGCGGCGACGGCCAGCCCGACGTCACTGCGTTCGAGCGAGCCCGGAAACTCGAGGAGCAGCTGCGTGCCGGCGTGGACTTCGAGGGGGTGGGCGCGCAGGCGGACGAGCCGGTGGTGCGCCTGCCCCGCGGCCCGCTGCCGTTGGAGACGGTTCGCGAGTACCTGGGGCCGGCGGCGGCTCGCGCGGCCGCGGATCTCGACACCGGCGAAGCGAGCGCCCCACTGCGCACCAGTTCGGGCTACTACGTGTTGCGAATGCGCGAGCGGATCCCCGGGGCGCCGGCCTCGTTCGACGAGATGCGAGCCCAGGTGCGGGCCGAGGTGCTGCGCGGTCGCGGTGACCAGGCGCTTCGCGACTACCTGTTGGAGCTGCGCGAATCGGCGGATCTGCGCATCGAAGAACTGGAGCAGGCCACGCCGTGAGGTGGCGCGTGGGCTCGGCGTTGGCGGCAGGGCTATCCGTCTGCGCGCTCGCCGCGGCGGCGGGAGCCCACGGTCGCTCCAGCTCGTCGTCGGCCTGGCAGTTCGAGCCCGGCCCCATCGCCGACGCGCGCGTGGTCGTGCGCGTCGGCCTGGCCGACGTGCATCAGGCCCTGCCGGAAGCAGCGGGCCTCACGGCCGCCGAGATCTCGGTGCGGCCGGCGGTCACAGCTGCGCTCGCTGCCTATCTGATTCGGCACGTGACCCTGCGCGTGGGCGATTCGCAGTGTCCCGTGCAGGGCAGCGTCCGCGTGGTGCCTTCCGCGGACCCGGCCAACCTGGCGCGAAGCTGGCGGATCCGCTGCCGCGAGGCCGGTGAGCCGGTGCTGCAGATCGACCCCTTCCTCGAGGTCGCCCCGGGGCATTTCCACCTGGCGCGCATCACGCGCTCCGACGGGGAGTCGCTGGAGCGATTGTTCGTGCTCGATCGCCCGCGCCAGTCCCTGGGCGCATCGCTCGCCCCGACCCGGGCCGAGGGGGCCGGCTTTGGCGAGTACCTGGTGCTGGGTGTCGAGCACATCACCACAGGGCTGGATCACCTGGTTTTCCTGCTGGCGCTTCTCGTGGTGGGCGTTTCGCTCTGGGAGGTCGCCACCATCGTGACCGGCTTCACCGTGGCGCACAGCATCACCCTGGCGTTGGGGGTGCTGGGGGTGGTGGAGCCACGGCCCGGTGCCATCGAGGCCCTGATCGGTCTTTCGATCGTGGTGGTGGCGGTCGAGAACTTCTCGCTCTGCGCGGGCGCGGCCACGCGCCGTGGCATCGGAGTCGCGCTTGGTTGCGGCGTGGGCCTGGCGGTGGCGGGCGCACTGGCGGGACGCGTCGCCGTGCCGGCTCTGGCGCTCGTGGGGGTGGGATTGTTCGCCCTGTGTTACCTGGCGCTGCTGCAACGCGTGGAGCGTCCGCGGCGCCTGCGCTGGTTCGTGGCCTTCGTGTTCGGGCTGGTGCACGGGTTCGGGTTCGCCGGGCTGCTGGTGGAAATCGGACTGCCCGTCGACCGTCTGGCGGCAGCACTGCTTGGCTTCAATCTGGGCGTGGAGCTGGGGCAGCTGGTGATCGTGGCGGCGGTCTGGCCGCTGTTGGCACTCCTGCTGCGAGGTGACGAGTTGCGGCGACGGCGCGTCGTGCACGCGTTCTCGGCACCCATCCTGGCAGCCGGCCTCTTCTGGTTCCTGACGCGCGCGTTCCAGTGAACTAGGCGGCCTTCGGAAGCTTGTTTTCGACTGTCGGGTAGAGGACGTGTCTCGGGGGCGTGCGGATGTCCCAGATCAGGCCCACGACCGACAGGCCTCGCAGCACGTAGTACGTGATGTCGACCTCCCACCAGAAGAAGCCCTGGCGGCAGGAGGAGGCGTAGTGGTGGTGGTTGTTGTGCCAGCCCTCGCCAAGGGTCAGCAGGCCGAGCAGGGCGTTGTTGCGGCTGTCGTCGCCGGTCTCGTAGCGGCGGCTGCCCCAGCGGTGGGCCAGCGAGTTGATCGAGTAGGTCAGGTGCCAGAGCAGGACCGTGGAGACCCCGAACCCCCAGATCAGGCCGCTCAGGCCCCCGAACGCGAAGCAGCCCACGGCCAGAAGAGTCGGGGGCAGGATGTGCCAGCGGTTGAGCCACACCAGCTCCGGGTACTGCGCGAAGTCGCGAATCTGGTTCAGGTCCGTCGCGTCCCACTTGGCGTTGAAGATCCAGCCCTGGTGCGAGTACCAGAAGCCCTCCCGGGGTGTGTGGACGTCTTTCCCCACCTCGTCCGAGAAGCGGTGATGGCGCCGGTGGTGGCTCGCCCACCACAGGGGGCCCTTCTGGGTGGCACTGCAGCCGAGCAATGCCAGCGCGAACTGGAAGGGCCGGCTGGTCTTGTAGGTCCGATGCGAGAAATAGCGGTGGTAGACGCCGGTGATCCCGAACAAGCGGATGAACAGGGTCGCCGCGCACAAAAGCAGGGCGCCACTGGAGACGCCTACCCACAGCGCCAGCAGGCACGAGGCGTGGATGCCCCAGTAGATGGTCCTCGGCAGCCACGGCTGGCGCGCCCACCAGCCCTCGGCCTCGGAAAGCTCCGGCACCCGCTCTTGTACCCGCTCTTGTACCTGCTCTTGTACCCGAACTAGCCCTTGCATCAGCTGCTCCACGCGGCACTCCCTCGTCTGTTCGGGGGAGACGCCGACCCTAGTCTGGGGTTCGACAGAGCGCACCGGAGAGCGTGTGAAACTTGCGTAAAACGATGGTTCGGGGGCCCGGGGGGGCCTCTGGGCCTTGCATGGCGAGGGCCGAGGTCGGAGAATGCGCTGCCTACGGGCCGGCACTTCGGGAGTCCGGGAGGGTTGCATCGTGAGTCCGAGGCAGGGGCGCCTGAGCGCCGCGGAGTGGCGTGCCTGGCGAGAAGACGGCTTCTTCATCCGGCGGTCCCAGTTCGGGGAGCACGAGATCGAGGAACTCCGGGCCGCCGCCGAGCACGTGGCAGCCCGCGCCGGCAGCGCCACGGCAAGCGGTGACGCCTACCAGATCGACGGCAACCGCTACTGCGAGGCCGCGGGTTCCACGGTCCAGTTCGAGCACGCAGCCGACACGGAGACGATCCGCGTGGTGGAGCCCTTTCACCACCTGGACGAGCGCTTCGACCGCCTGATCGACGATCGCCGCCTGGTTGCGCCCATGCGTGACCTGGTGGGCTGTGAGCAGATCGCCCTGTTCACCGACAAGCTGAACCTGAAGCGACCCCTCATGGGGTCGCGCTTCCGGTGGCACCAGGATTCCCCCTACTGGAATCACGCCTGCCCTCACGTGGACCAGCTGCCCAATGTGATGCTGGCTCTCGACGACGCCGGCGAGCACAACGGCTGCTTGCGGGTGGTGCGCGGTAGCCACCGGCGTGGGCTTCTCCCGGGGCTGGAAGGGGAGGGGCGCCTGGGCCCGCTGTTCACGGACCCGCGCTTCTTCGACCCATCCCAGCAGGTGCCGGCCGAGATGCCCGCTGGGAGCCTGTTGTTCTTCAGTCCCCACAGCGTCCATGGGTCGGAGCCGAACCACTCCGGCGCGCCGCGCCGCGCGCTGATCGTCACCTACCAGCCCGGTGGGCACCGCATGTTCAAGGTGGATGCAAAGCGCGAGGCGCGGGTCGCACCCGCACTGGCCGCTCCGGGAGTTCACGGGGAGTAGGGCGGATCCGCCAGCGTGCGGATGTACGCCACCAGGTCCCGGATCTGGGCGTCGCTGAGCGCCCCCCCCCAGCCGGCCATGAGCGGCGACTTGCCCACCGCCACGCCGCCCTCCTTGATCACCCGGAACAGGTGGGCGTCGGACAGGCCGTTCATGGCGTGGCCGTCGCTGTGGCGTGCCGGGCGCGGATCCAGGTTATCCGCCAGGAGCGTGTCGGCGTTGCCGGTGGCCCCGTGGCAGGTGGCGCAGAACGTGGCGTAGTCGGCGGCGCCGGCCGCCGGATCCGGTTTTGGCGCCGCCGGATCCGATGTCGGCGCCTGGGTGGGCTTCGGCGCGGCGGCCGCGGGAGTGGGCGAGGTCGGTCGCGGCGCCTCGGCGTCGCCGCACGCCAGGGCTGCCGCGAGCGCCACCGCCGCCGCGATCGTCACGGTCCGGCCTACGCGCATTCGCGATCCGCAGTGAGGAAGGCCTCTCGCAGCTCGTCGTAGGTCCGGGTCACCGGAAACTGCGGAAACTCCCGGATCACGTTGTCCGGCGGCCGGAACAGGATGCCGGCGTCGGCCTCGCCCAGCATGCGGGTGTCGTTGTAGGAATCGCCGGCGGCGATCACCCGCAGATTGAGCTCGTGGAACGCCTGCACGGCCCTTCGCTTCTGGTCCTTCAGGCGGATGTGATAGTCGACCACGGTCCCGGCTCCGTTCACCTCCAGCGAGTGGCACAGGAGCGTGGGGAAGCCCAGCTGGCGCATGAGCGGGGCGGCGAACTCGTAGAAGGTGTCCGAAAGGATCACCACCTGGAAGCGTTCGCGCAGCCAATCGATGAAGTCGGGCGCGCCCTCCAGCGGCGAGAGTCCCGCGATCACCTCCTGGATGTCGGGGAGGCCCAGGCCGTGGTTCGCCAGCAGCTTCAGGCGCTGCACCATGAGCACGTCGTAATCGGGCTCGTCGCGGGTAGTGCGACGCAACGCGTCGATCCCCGTGCGTTCGGCCACGTTGATCCAGATCTCGGGGACGAGGACACCTTCCAGGTCGAGGGCGGCGATCTTCACGCGACTCCCGGCTCTCCCGGTCCTTGCGAACCTGGGCAAGTCCAGCGGTACCGGCCCGTTTTCTAACACATCGTCCGGAATCTGGCGGATCTCGGAACCTCCCCCCCCGGGAGTCGCATCTACCTGGGAGAAACCCGGTTCGATACGATCGTTCGATGCCCTGGCTCCGCACCCCACAAGTGTCCACGGCCCGCCCGCCCGGGGGCCTCCGGACGGCCGCCGGCGCCGCCTACGCCGCCGGGCTGGCCGTCCCGACGGGAGTCATCTGCGTCCTGACGGGAATCCTCTGTCTGGGAACGACCGGCTGCGATCCGAACGGCGCCGAGGCGCTGCCCGGCCCGCCGTCGGTCACCGTCGAGTTCGCGTCCATCGAGCCCGCGACGCTCCGGGACGTGGCCACCTTCAGCGGGCAGCTCGAGGCCGAGCACTCGGTGGTGCTCAAGCCCGAGACCGACGGGGTGCTGGCCACCAGCGAGTTCGCCGAGGGCCAGAAGGTGAAGCGCGACCAGGTGCTCTTCACCCTGCGCAACGAAGAGCAGCAGGCGCGCCTGCGCGAGGCCAAAGCCAATCTGGCCCTGGCACACGACATCTTCAATCGCACCCAGAAGCTCATGACCCGCGACGCCGCCTCCCTGGCCCAGAAGGATCGGGCCGCCTCCGAGCGGGAGGTGGCGCAGGCGCGTGTGGCGCTGGCGGAGCTGTTTCTCCAGCGCACCGAGATCCGGGCGCCCTTCGACGGTGTGGTCGGGATTCGCATGGTCGACCCGGGTGATCGGGTGACCGACGAGACGCCCCTGGTCCAGATCGACGCGGTCGACCGGCTGCAGGTGCTGTTCGCCATCAGTGAGCAGGGCGTGGCCTTTGCCCGCACTGGCGCGCCGCTGGAACTCCGGGTGTTGCCGTACCCGGGCGAGGTGTTCCACGGCGAGATCTTCTTCGTGTCCCCCACGCTGGATCCCGCGACCCGGCGCATGATCCTCAAGGGCTGGGTGCCCAACGAGGATGGGCGCCTGCGCGCGGGCCTGTTCGCCAACGTGGACCTGGAGATCGCCACGCGCGAGAACGCCCTGCTGGTGCCTGAGCCGGCGGTCGTGGCGGATCGCCAGGGTCCCTACGTGTGGCGTCTGGGCGAAGACGACATGGCCACCCGCGTGCCGGTGGAACTGGGACTTCGCAAGGGCGGTCGCGTCGAGGTGACCATGGGACTCCGTCCCGGCGACACGATCGTGGTGGCGGGTACCCACAAGGTTGCCGAGGGCAAGAAGCTCGTGGCGGCCGCTCCCGGAGCGCGCGGCACCGCCAGCCGCGACGCCCCAGCGGCCGTGTCCTCCGGAGAGGGCACTTGAAGATCTCCCAGGTCTGCATCGACCGGCCCGTCCTGGCGACGGTCATGTCCCTGGTCATCCTGCTCTTCGGGCTCCTGAGCCTCACGCGGCTGGCCAACCGCTACCTGCCCAACGTCGACCCGCCGGTGGTCTCGGTCACCACCGTCTTTCCCGGTGCGGCTCCCGAGGTGGTGGAGACCTCGGTCACAGATCCGCTGGAAGACCAGGTCAACGGCATCGAGGGCGTCAAATTCGTCACCTCCATCAGCCGCGAGCAGGTCTCGATGATCAGCATCGAGTTCGAGCTGGGTCGCGACCTGGAAGCGGCGGCCAACGACGTGCGCGATCGCGTGGCGCGCGCTCGCAGCGCCCTGCCCGAAGAGGTGGAAGATCCGGTCGTGTCCAAGCAGGACTCGGATGCGCGTCCGGTGTTCTGGATGGCGCTCTTCGGCGACCCGTACGACCAGATCCAGCTCACCTCCATCGCCGAGGCCCAGATCGTCGATCGCCTGACCAAGCTCCCCGGTGTGGCCACCGTGATCATCGCGGGCGAGCGCCGCTACTCCATGCGCGTCTGGATCGACAACCGCCGCCTGGCCGCACAGAACCTCACGGTGGCCGACATCGCGGCCGCCCTGGGCCGGGAGAACGTGGACATCCCGTCGGGCCGCCTGGAATCCACCGACACCGAATTCACCGTGCGAAGCCTTGGCGAACTCCGGGAGCCCCAGGAATTCGGGGACCTGATCATCAAGAACGTGGACGGCAAGTCCGTGCGCATTCGCGACGTGGCGCGGGTGGAGGTGGGCGCCGAGAGCGTGCGCAAACTGGTGCGCTTCAACGGCAAGCCGGGCATCGGCCTCGGCGTGGTCAAGCAATCCAAGGCCAACAGCATCGAAGTGGCCGATGGGATTCGTGCCGAGATGGAGGAACTGCGGCCCGAGCTGCCCCCCGGCCTCGAGCTGGTGGTCGCCTGGGATTCCTCGGACTACATCCGCCAGTCCATCGAGGACGTGAGACTCACCATCTTCGAGGCCGCCGTCCTGGTGATCCTCGTGATCTACGTGTTCCTGCGCTCGTTCCGCGCCACCCTGGTGCCGGCCGTGGCGATCCCGGTCTCGATTCTGGGCGCCTTCGCGGCCCTTTACTTCCTGGGCTTCACCATCAACACGTTGACCCTCATGGGGGTCACCCTGGCCATCGGACTGGTGGTGGACGACGCCATCGTCGTGCTCGAGAACATCTCGCGCTGGATCGAGTCGGGAACTCCGCGCCTCGAGGCCGCGCGGCGGGGCATGCAGGAGATCTCCTTCGCGGTGGTGGCCGCCACCCTCTCGGCGGTGGCGGTGTTCCTGCCCCTCACGTTTCTCACCGATACCACCGGTCGCCTGTTCCGCGAGTTCGCAGTGACCGTGGCGGCGGCCCTGTTGATCTCGGGTTTCGTCGCCGTCACGCTTTCGCCGGCCCTGTGCGCACTGGTGCTGCGAGGAAAGCGCGAAGAAACGGGGCTCAAGGCCGCCTTCGGGCGCTTCTTCGATGCCCTGGCCGCCCGCTACGCGGCATGGCTCGTGCCGGTTCTGGCGCGGCCGGGTCTCTACGTGGGCCTGGGAGCCGCCTGGCTGGCCCTGGGCGCCGCCCTGTTGCCCATGCTCGACCAGGAGCTGATTCCCAAGTCGGACCGCAGCGTCTTCTTCATCTGGACCAAGGCACCCGAGGGCAGCACGATCGAATACACCGATCGCTACCAGGCCGAGGCCGAGCAGGTGATGCTGGCGGAACCGGAGGCGCAACGCGTCTTCTCGGTGATCGCCCTGGGGCTGGGAACGCCCGGGCTCGTGAACGTGGGGCTCGTGATCGCGGGCTTGACCGCTCCGGACGAGCGCGATCGCACGGTTGACGAGATCGCCAAGGCCGTGCAGCCCGCCCTCGACGAGATTGCCGGAATCAAGGCCTACGGCAGTACGCCCGGGGCCCTTTCGGGCTTCCTGGCATCGCCGGTTTCGTTCGTGGTGGAAGGCCCCGACCTGGATGCGCTGTCCGGGTACGCCGCCGAGATCCAGCGGCGGATCGAGGAACACGGCGGCTTCAAGGATGCGTCCACGGACCTCTACTTGAACAAGCCGCAGATCGAGGTGGAGATCGACCGCGATCGCGCCAGCGATCTTGGCGTCTCGGTGCGCGAAGTGGCCAGCGCCCTCCAGATCCTGCTGGGCGGACTCGACCTGTCCACCTTCAAGCTCGGCGGCGAGACCTACGACGTGATGGTCCAGCTGGACCGGAGCGAGCGCAACGACCCGCGCGATCTGTTGGAGCTCTACGTGCGCGGCAACCACGACGCGCTGATCCCGCTGTCGTCGCTGATCGAGACCCGCGAGACGATCGCGCCCCGAGAGATTCCCCACTTCAATCGGCAGCGATCGGTCACGATCTCGGCGGATGTCCGCGACGGATTTCCCCAGGGTGAGGGCATTGCGGCGGCCGCGCAGATTGCGCGCGAGGTGCTGCCGGAAGAGGGTTATCGCTTCCGCTTCACCGGCGAGGCGGAGAAATTCCTGGAGTCCGGCAACTCCCTGACCTTCGCCTACGGCCTGGCGATCCTGGTGGTGTTCCTGGTCCTGGCGGCCCAGTTCGAGAGTTTCATCCACCCCATCACGATCCTGGTGGCGGTGGCCTACTCGTTCACCGGCGCGGTGGTGACGCTGTTCGCGGTCTCGACTGCGAACCAATGGGGTTGGACCTCGCTGCCGGGCACCCTGAACCTGTTCAGCAAGATCGGCATGGTGATGCTGGTGGGCCTGGTCACCAAGAACTCGATCCTGATCGTCGAGTTCGCCAACCAGCTTCGCGATCGAGGCATGGACGTGGTGGAGGCGGTGGATCAGTCGGCGCGCACCCGCTTCCGTCCGATCCTGATGACGGCCCTGGCCACCATGATGGGGATCCTGCCCATCGCCCTGGGCCGCGGCGCCGGCGGCGACTCGCGAGCTCCCATGGGCATCGCCGTGGTGGGTGGCATGTTCTTCTCCACGCTGCTCTCGTTCTTCATGGTTCCGGCCACCTACATCGTGGTCGATCGCGCGCGCGGCTGGGTGCGCAGCCGCCTGGTCTCCCAGACTCCCCGCGCCGATGTGCCGACCCCTGCTCCGGCGGCGGGCTCTTGAGCGAAGCCGACCGGAGCCTCGAACAGCAACAGGTATGAACGATCTTCAAGCCGTGCTGCTGGGCCTGATCCAGGGGCTCACCGAGTTCCTGCCAGTGTCGAGTTCGGGGCACCTGGTGGTGTTCCGTGAGCTGATGGGCCTGGAGCAGAGCCTGTTCGTGGTGGTGGCGCTGCACGCGGCGACCCTGGCCTCGGTGCTGATCTTCTACCGCCTCCGGGTGCTGGCCCTGATCGGGGGCATGGCCCGGGGAGACCGGGCGGCGTGGCTGTACGTGGCGAAGCTCGCCCTGGCCAGCGTGCCCGTCGTCGTGCTGGTGCTGCTTCTGGGCGATCGGCTCGACGAGCCCCTGAGGTCGCCCCGGGTGGCGGGCCTTGGCTTTTTCTTGACGGGAGGCCTGCTGTGGACGACGCGGCGCACCCTGGGCGCCGCTCATGGGAGTGAGCCCGGGTGGGCTGCTGCCTGGTGGATCGGGTGCGCCCAGGCCCTGGCCATCCTGCCGGGGGTCTCGCGCAGCGGTTCGACGGTGGCTGCGGCCCTGGCCCTGGGCGTGGCACCGGCCGCGGCGGCCGAATTCTCGTTCCTGATGAGCGTCGTTGCCATCGCGGGTGCCAGCGTTCGCGAGCTGGCGCGCATGGGGGATACGGGGCCCCTGGTGAACCCGGGCGCCCTCGCGCTGGGCGCGCTGGCGGCCTTCGTGGCGGGCATCGCGGCCATCTGGCTGTTCGTGCGGGTCTTGCGCACCCGCCACTTCTACCGCTTCGCCTTCTACGTCTGGGCGGTGGGAGGCGCGTTCCTGGCCTGGCTCGTGTTCTAGGGCTCCAGGATCGGGTGCAGGTTCTGGGCCGGCGCCGTCTCGCGCAGCTTCTTGAGCGCCCGGGCCTCGAGCTGGCGGACCCGCTCCCGCGACAGTCCCAGCGACTGGCCGATCTGCTCGAGGGTGTGCTCCTCCTCGCCGCCGAGCCCATAGCGCAGGCGCAGGATCAGCTGCTCGCGCGCGGTCAGCGCACCGATCAGGTAGCCGACGCCCGAGCGCATGCGCTCGTTGTCGAGACCGTGGTCGGGAGCGGACGACGTGGGATCTGCCACGAAGTCCTCGAGTCGCTTCTCGGTGCCGGCCACCGACGACTCGAGCGAGATGGCCTCGCGCGACAGCAGGTCCAGGGCCTCCAGCGCCCCTGCCTCGGTGCCCAGCTCCGGCGCAAGCTCGGCCGGCGTGGGCTCGCGCCCCAGCTTCCCGGTGAGCTCTGCGCGCACGCGCTGGCTGCGCTGCAGCCGGTCGTGCACGTGCGAGGGCAGGCGGATCGTGCGCGAATGGTTCTGGATCGCCCGCACCAGCGCCTGGCGGATCCACCACACGGCGTACGTCGAGAACTTGAAGCCCCGCCGATGGTCGAATTTCTCCACCGCCCGGATCAGACCCAGGTTTCCCTCCTGGATCAGGTCGGGGAACGAGAGGCCCAGGTTCCGATAGTCCTTGGCGATGGCCACCACGAGCTTCAGGTTGTGCTCGATGAAGCGATTCTTTTCCCGCGTCATGCGCGACTGCGCGTCCTCGACGGAGCGGGTCAGTTCCAGCAGCCTCGCGCGGGGCACGCCCGCCGTGCTCTCCAGGTCAATGAATTTCTTGGTGGCCCGACGAGCCCGCTTCAGCTCGTTCGCCAGGCGCAGGACCCTGTGGCGCAGCTCGGCGAGCAGCACCAGCGAGAGCTGTGCGTTCTGCATCTCGCGGGCGATCCTGCCGTCGATGCGTGCCTGGGCCTTCGTGTCGCCGGCCTCCAGGGCCTTTTCCCGCTGGGCCAGCAACGAGCGCATGCGCTTCACGGCGCGCTCCACGCGCGCGGCGATCTCGCCGGTCTCCTCGTCGCCCACCGACTCCGACAGCTTGGCGCCAGTGTGCGAGAGGGCGCGCAGGGCATCCCAGCGCGCCACTACGTGACGCGCAGAGCAGGGGATCGCGTAGAGCGCATCGCGCAGCTGGGCCGTCGCCGCCTCGAGCTCCTTGGCGAGCAGCACCTCTTCCTCGCGCTTCAGCGTGCGCGTGCCACCGATCTCCTGGAAGTATGATTCGAGCGGGCGGCGCTCGCGCGCCGGATCGAGCTCGTCGGCTGACACCGCGCGCACGGCACCGCTGGTGGGAGCGGCGGCAGTAGCCTCGTCAGTCCCTGATCGTTTTTCTTCTGTCTTCACTCGGTCAACCTCGAATTGCCGGTGCGATTCCTGTTGGATACCGCCCGCTGAACTCCGGTTTCACCCCGGTCGAGATCTCGCCCGGTGCCGATTCCCGCCGTCGACGCTCGACCGCGCTTGCAACTGCACCGCAATGAGAGCCCCCCCTCGTGGCGTTGCTCGCGTCGCCGACGCTCGATTCGGTCGTCCTGTCGATCCGAGCCGATCGATCCGATCCGATCCGATCCGATCCCGGCCGCTCCGCCGAGCCTCGCTGAGCGCGTCTGGACGCTCGAGCGGACGACGACAAACCGCCTGCTGTCGGGGGGGCACCAGACAGCCCGAGATCATGGGGCTTTTTCGTGCAAAAGGCCAGCATTATTCCCGCAAAACCTCCCGCTCACCTTGGGATTCTCCTGCATCTCCCGGTGTCGATTGAATGGGGTCAAATACACCCACACTGACTTATCGGCGTGAACCTCGCGTGCCCCAAGCCCGGCGAAACCCCCAAGCTTTTCCCCCCGTGGGGAGTTCCCTGGGGGCATCGGCCCGCTGGCTTGCCACCGCCACCGACAGTCGGTGGGTCGTGCGCCCGACGGGAAGGTCGCCCCCCGCAGGAACGAACCCGCCTGGCCCGGGTTCGCCCGCGTTCAGAACGGCCAGATTCAGAACGGCCAGAAGATCGGGATCAGTGCGATGGCCACGGCGCCGGTGATCAGGTTGAGGGGCACGCCGATCTTTACGAAATCCGTGAATCGGTAGCCCCCGGGCCCGTACACGATCAGGTGGGTCTGATACGTCACGGGCGACGCGAAGGCGCAACAGCCCGCCACGATCACCGCCATCACGAAGGCCCGGGGATCGGCGCCCAGCTGGTTCGCCATGGCCACGGCGATGGGAAACATGATCGCCACCGCCGCGTTGTGGTGCAGCAGCTCCGCCAGGAGCAGGGTGGCGAGGTAGACGCTGGCGAAGGCCAGCATCGGACTGTCACTGCCTGCCGCCAGCAACGAAAGCAGGCTCGCTACGGCCGCGGCGGCGCCCGTCTTCTCCATGGCGGCGGCGATGCCGAATCCCGCGCCGATCACGATCAGGATCGACCAGTCGACGCTGCGTCGCGCGATGCGGCCGTTGATGCAGCGGGTGACGATCAGGAGCCCTGCCGCCAGGAATGCCGCAACCGAGATGGGGTAGAGGCCCGTGGCGGCGGCGGCCACCATCATCGCAAGCACCAGGAGGGCCACCCAGGCGCGCTCGTAGCGCAGCGCCCTGGACTCGGCGAACTCGCTCACCAGGTAGAAGTCGGGGCTGTTGCGGTGGGCCCGCAGGAAGCCGGGCGCGCCCTGGAGCAACAGCGTGTCTCCCGCCTGAAGCTGGATCTCACCGATCTTGCCCGGCACTCGCTGGGCGTTGCGGTGCACCGCGATCACGGCTGCGTCGTACACGGTGCGGAAGTTGGCGCCGCGAATCGTCTGGTTCACCAGTGGGGACGAGGCCGAAACCACCGCCTCCATCAGCCGGTGGCCCCGTCGCCCCTTCAACGGCGTGTCATCGTCGGCCGCCGGCGACAGGCCGCGGATGCGTTGCAGCTCGACGATGGTCGAGATGACCCCGGCGAAGACGAGACGGTCTCCGGATCGGATCACCTGATCCGGAGACACCGGGGTGATGACGCGACCCTGGCGATCGATCTCCACCAGGAACAGACCTTCCAGGTGCCGCAGCCCCGCCTCCTCGATGCTCTGCCCGATCAGCGAGCAGCTGGCATCGACGATCATTGTGGCGGTGTATTCGCGGCGCTTGTCACCCAGCTCGTCGGTGGGTTCCTTCCGATCCGGCAGCAGGCGCGGCGCGAAGACCTGCAGGTACAGGAGCCCGACCAGGGCGATCGGGATTCCCACCGGCGCCATCTCGAAGAACCCGAGCTTCGGCATGCCGGCGTCGGTGACCAGGCCCGCCACGGCCATGGTGGTACTGGTGCCGATAACGGTGGTGACGCTGCCCAGGATCGACGCGTAGCTCAACGGAATCAGGAAGCGACTCGCTGCGAGTCCCCGCCGCCGTGCCCAGTCGATGATGGCGGGAGTCATCATGGCGACGATCGGCGCGTTGTTCAGGAAGGCGGAAATCGTGGCCACGGGCGGGCAGATGCGGGCCAGACCCGAGCGCTCGTCCCGGGCGTCGCCGAACAGACGCCCGATGGTGACGTCCAGGGCGCCGGTCTCCCGAAGCGCGGCAGACACGATGAACAGGGCGCCGATAGCGGCCAGGGACGGGTTGGCGAAACCGGCGAAGGTTTCACGGGGCGTGAGCACCCCGAAGGCAGCGAGCGTGAATAGCGCTGCCATCATGATGAGATCGGGGCCGGCCAGCTCGCGCACCATGGCGGCGAGCGCGACCAGCACGACTGCCAGGGTGAACCAGCCCTCCCATTCCATTGGCGCGGCACGATACAGCAACATTCGCCAGACTGTTGCCATGGCTCCGAAACAGGCATTCCCGCGCGTGCCGACCCCCTTCTCGGAGAGGGGCTTCTACCTGAGCGAGTTCCGCGGGCGCACCCTCGCGCTGGCGGTGCGGGCGAGCGATCTGCAGGCGCCGGCCCCTGTGGAGTCCGTTCTGAAGGAGCTGGAGGCGAATCCCACCCGCGTGGTGGTGATCTCCACCGATCCGGAGGCGTTGGCCGCCCTGCCGGCCAGCGAAGTGCTGGCGGGTGATCCGCGCGAGCCGGGCCTGGAAGGTGCGGTCTGGCGGGCCCTGGCCCGGGGGCCGCGGGTGGGCCTGGCGGTGGCCGCGGGCGACACCTTCGCGCCCGTGTGTCGCCACATCGCGGTGCGGCTGGGACTCGTGAAGATGATCTGGCTGGACCGCGAGGGTGGACTCCAGAGCCCGCGGGGAGGAAGGGCGTCGTTCGTCGATCTGACCGAGCTGCGCTCGTTGCTGACGGCCGGAAACGTGGGGCCCGAACGCGCCAGCCTGCTTCAGGAGGTGGAGGCGGCCCTGGCGGGGGGGGTCGAGTCGGTGAACCTGTGCACGCCGGAGGGTCTGGCCGACGAGATCTTCAGCTATGCGGGCTCGGGAACCCTGTTCACCCGTGAGCGCTACGTGCAGGTGAGGCGGTTGAGGCTCGACGATTACGACGCAGCGGACGATCTGATCGCCCGGGGCATTGCCGAGGGCTACCTGGCGCCGCGTTCGCCGGAGCAGATCGACCTGGTCCTGGCCAATGGTTTCGGCGCTTTCGTGGAAGGCCGCTACCTGGCAGGCATCGGCGCCTTGCTCAGTCACGATGCGGCGCAGGTGGCGGAGATCGCCTCTCTCTACACTCTGACGCGCTTTCTGGGCGAGGGCGTGGGGGAGCACCTGGTGACGGCCGCGGTGAAAAGAGCCCGGGAGGACGGATTCCGGTCCGTGTTCGCGTGCACCACGTCCGATCGGGTGGTGGGCTTCTTCGAGCGCCAGGGCTTCGCCCTGGTGAGCCCGGACCAGATCCCCGAGGAGAAGTGGCGCAGCTACGACCCGGCGCGCCGCCCTCTCGTTCGCTGCGTCCAGTTCGACCTGTAGGCTGGTTCCGATATCTTCGGGTCCGACGAGTTCCCGGGGGAGGGGGGATGACGGTGCAGCGGGATCGCGCAAATCCCTGTCGTCTCGCCGCCCTGGGCATGGTCAACGCTCTGGGCGGAGACCTCGCCGAGATCGCATCCCACCTGCTCGCTGGCGATCAGTCGCACTTCACCCGCCGACTCGATCTGGTGCCCGAGCGCAGCCTCGTGCTTGGCGCCGTGTCCAGCCCGCTTCCAGCGATCCCGTCCGGACTCGAGGACTTCGCCTGTCGCAACAACGCCATGGCCCTGGCGGCCCTTCGCCAGATCGAATCCCGGATCTCGGCCGTGCGCGAGTCCGTGGGCGGCGACCGGATTGCGGTGGTAATGGGCACCAGCACGTCCGGGGTCGGCGACGCGGAGTCGGCGATCCGACACCGGCAGCAGGCCGGCGTCTTCCCAGCTTCGTTCCGCTACGCCCAGCTGGAGTTCGGCGGCGCCGCCGGCTTCGTGGCCGGCGTCCTCGGCGTGACCGGCCCCACCTTCACGCTCTCGACGGCGTGCTCCTCGGGGGCGCGCGCCCTGGCCACGGCGCGTTCGCTGTTGGCCCTGGGCGTTTGCGACGCGGTGGTGGCAGGGGCCTGCGACTCCCTCTGCGGCCTCACCACCAACGGATTCAGCGCGCTGCAGGCGGTGAGCGAGGGCGTGACCAATCCGTGCAGTGTGAATCGCAAGGGCATCACGTTGGGAGAGGGGGCGGCGCTCTTCCTGGTGACGCGTGAGGCCGGGGGGATCCAGCTGCTCGGGGTGGGCGAGTCGAGCGAGGCCCACCACATGTCGGCACCCGAGCCCGGTGGTGCCGGAGCCGAGGTGGCCATGCGCGTCGCGCTGCGCGATGCCGGGGTCGAACCCGGGGACGTGGCGTACCTGAACCTGCACGGAACCGGTACGCCGCTCAACGACAGCATGGAATGTGAGGCGGTGGCGCGCGTGTTCGGCACGGAACTTCCGTGCAGCTCCAGCAAGGCCCTGGTGGGTCACACCCTGGGAGCCGCGGGCGCCATGGAGGCAGGCTTCTGCTGGCTCATGCTGGACGCTTCGGATTCCGGATCGCTCCCGCTGATCCCCCACTGCTGGGATGGCGAGCGCGATCCGAAGATTCCCAAGCTGCGCTTTCCCGGCGCCGGCGAATCGGTTCCCGCCGGCGATCCGACGCTTCTCGTGACCAACTCGTTCGGCTTCGGGGGCAACAACTGCACGCTGGTGCTGGGCCGCTCGAGGCAGGCCGAGGTTCGGGCTTCCGGCGTGGCGCCGGCGCTGCGGGCGCAGCCGGTGTCGCTTCGAGCCCACGTCCGCCGCTGGGCTGCCTGGGCGCCAGACCTGAGCCAAGCCGCGGCCTGGCGGGCCTGGGCCAAGGAGCCCTGCGCCGTGGCGGCCGGAGGCCATCCGGACGCGAAGTTCCTGCCCTCCCTGCTGCGGCGTCGCTGCACACCGTTGAGCCGGATCTTCCTGACCGCGGCCTTCGACTGCCTCGACGCGGACGAACTCTGCGAGGTGCGCACCGTTTTCGCGTCCCGCCACGGCAGCGTGAACGAGTCGCTCGACCTGCTGGAGTCGATCGCGCGGGGCGAGCGGATCCGGCCGGCGGTGTTCAGTCACACGGTGCACAACGCCCAGGCGGGCCTGTTCTCCATCGCCGCCGGGAACCGGCACTCGTCCAGTTCGCTCTCGGCGGCGGCCGACCTGACGGGCAGCGCGGTTCTGGAGGCACTGGCCCATCTGGAACGCGAGCCCGATCGGCCGGTGCTCGTCGTGATCGGCGATGTCCCGCTGGCGCCGGCGTTCGAAAAGCTGGTGGGCGAGCCGTCCGCGTCCTACGCGGTGGCGCTGCTATTGGCCTGCGACGGGCCGGGGACGCAGATCTCGCTGGCCTGCGAGCCGGGCGCCAGCGACGCGCAGCCGCGCGAGTGGCCCGAGGCCCTGGAGTGGCTGCGGTGGTTCCTGTCCGACGAGCCGGAACTGGTGCTGGGACGATCCGAGCGCCGTTGGCGCTGGACCCGCGTCTAGTCCGTCCCCGTTTTAGCGACCGAAGATCAGCGAGGTGTTGACGCCGCCGAAGGCGAAGTTGTTCGACACGACCCGGTCCACGTGCAGCTCGCGGGGTTCGTGTTGGATGTGATCGAGGCCCTGGCACGCCGGATCGACGCGGTCGAGATTCAGGGTCGGGGCGAACCAGCCCTCGCGCATCATCTGGATGGTCATCCAGGCCTCCAGGGCGCCGCACGCGCCCAGGGTATGGCCCATGAATCCCTTCAGGGAGCTCACCGGCGTGGCGGCGCCGAAGACGTTGGATGTGGCGCGACTCTCGGCCGCGTCACCGATGGCAGTAGCCGTGGCGTGGGCGTTCACATAGCCGATGTCCGCGGGCCGCAGGCCCGCGCCGGAAAGCGCCAGCTCCATCACGCGCTGCATTCCCGCCGGATCGGGCCGCATCAGCTCGAAGCCGTCACAGCTGGTGGCGTAGCCCACGATCTCCGCCAGGATCGGCACGCCGCGGGCGCGCGCGTGCTCCCGCTCCTCCAGGATCAGGGTGGCGGCTCCCTCTCCCACTACGAGCCCGTCCCGGTCCACGTCGAAGGGGCGCGGCGTGGTCGTCGGGGCGTCGTTGCGAGTCGACGTGCCCATGGCCCGGTCGAAGACCGCGACGAACATGGGGTGGAATTCCTCGGCGCCGCCGCATGCCATCAGATCCTGGTAGCCGTGCCGGATGGTCTCGTAGCCGAGCCCGATGGCCTGGCTTCCGGACGTGCAGGCGCTGCAGGTGGGCACCACCCGACCGGTGATGCCGAAGAACTGGGCCACGTTGGCGGCGCACGTGTGGCTCATCATGCGGGTGTACTGCAGGGGCACCACCAGCTTGGCGTTCTTCGCCGGGCCGAAAGCGCTCCCGAACGCGATGATCTCCGGCGCGCTACCCGTGGCTGAGCCGTAGGCGAGCCCCAGGCGGCCATCGCGCACCGCGTCCGTGTCCAGGAGCAGGGCGTCCGCGAGCGCCAGCTCGGTGGCGCGGGTTGCCAGCACGGAGCAGCGGCCCATTCCCCGGATCTTCTTGCGGGTGTAGTGGGCCGGTGTCTCGAAGTCATCCAG
This sequence comes from Deltaproteobacteria bacterium, assembly GCA_032128115.1. Lineage (GTDB taxonomy): Bacteria > Myxococcota_A > UBA9160 > UBA9160 > SMWR01 > JAQBHB01. The sequence continues at coordinate 39,484 of JAQBHB010000111.1, forward strand.
GCAGCCGCCGAGCCGCGTCTTGATGCCCGCGTACTCGTCGAATACGGGCCGCACGCTGATGCCGGAGCACCCGGTCCGGAGCTTCTCGCGAACCTGCTTCCATTCGTGGCCCAGCGGGCTGAGTCCGGCCATACCGGTGACCACCACGCGTCGATCGGTGGGGGAGTGCGGGCTCACTGGGCGGGAGGCTCCATTCCCAGCTCCCTGCGCTTGTCCCGGATATACGCGACCGTGCGTCGACCCTGTGTCGTGTTCTTGGCGGGAAGCAACGTCGCCCAGATCCGATCCACGGGGCCGCCCGGGTAGTAACGGAAGAAGGACTTTCGCACCACGAACTCGACGGCGAACAGCAGGGTCATCGCCCCGATCAGGATCCAGCTCGTATACGCCCGCCACCAGCCGACGGGCGCCAGGATCGCCAGTCCGGCGATGCAGAGGGCATTGAGGGCGAAGAAGGCGGCCCAGACGAGGGTCGTCTTGCGACAATAGGGTCCGATGAAGTCCGGTGCGTGGGGTTGCAACAGCCGGGCCCCGCGTTCGATCAGCGACACCGGCTCGCGGAGCGACATCCAGAACACCGTGAACAGCACCCACTGGGCCAGTGCCGGAATCAGCTGCAGGAAGACCCGCTGGTCGAACAGGATCGCCGCCGCCAGCAGGGCGCCCAGGAGCGCCTGATGCATCCGCGACGCCGGCAACGACCACGCGCCCCGACGGGTCAGGGGAATGGCGCCAATGGCCAGGGCCGCGATCCCGAACGCGACGCCCCGGGCGCCCGCCCGGGAAAGCGCCAGCTCGAGCAGCGCCGGATACACCAACACCAGGGCCAGCGTGGCCGGCACCAGAAGCAGCAGCGCGGGGGGTCGCCGCAGGCTTTCGATCATGGATCCTCGCTGGAGTCAGGCGAGCGGCTGCTCGCCAATGAAGGAGGTGAGGGGAAGCGGCGCGCGGGTTTTGGCACCGCCGTCACCGATCAACGCGAGAGCTTGCTCGCGCACGATGTTGAAGATCTGGGCGGTCTTGTCCATGGTCTCCCGGCGCGAACGTGGCATTCCCACCTCTTCGACAAAATCGATATTCGTGAGACCGTGATAGAAATTGCCCCGGTTCCCCCGGTAGTACTCCCCCCGGTGCCGAAGAGCCGACTCGGTCTTGCGGAACAGGTCGCCGAAGTTCTGGAGCGCGCGCAGGATGAACGGCATCTGCCGCATCTGCCTGCGCAGCCAGCGCAGGTCCAGGTGTTCGTCGCGCATGTACGGGTCGAGCCAGAGGTTGTAGTAGCAGCCCACGTCGAAGTCCCACTTCATCCGCATCAGGTCGTAGCTTCCGATCATTCCGTAGAGACCACGGTACAGCATGAGAGCTGCCTCGTGACGTGCCGACATGAAGCGGTTGTAGAGTTCGCAGCGCGACTCGAGGTCGCTGGCGGACTCGCCGCTCACGTCGCGCTGGATCAGGTCGGTGAGGAAGTCGTTTTCCAGGGCAATGAAGTCCGAACCCGGGCTGTAGAGTGGGTCGGCGGCGGTTGCGGATTCGCCGGTCAATCCCCAGCGGTCCGTGTGGAAGAATCGCTGCGTCCCGAATGCGATCTGGGTGAAGCTGCCCACGTCGATGGCCTTGGCCGGCCGCAGCAGGTCGCGGATCGCGCGGTGGGAATCCAGGAAGGCCCGGAAGCCGTCGGCGGTGCGCAGCGTGGCATCGCGAACGGCACACTCGCCTACCACGCCGACACTGGTAACGCCCTGGCGCAGCGGGATGAACCAGATCCAGTATCCCGGGTAGCAGAAGTGAAGCGTCGACAGCTCGCGATGGGTATGGCGCACGCGACTGCGAAAATCCTCGGAGCCCAGGCTGTCCGCATCGGCCACCCCCTCGAAGCGGCCCCAGACCGAACCGACGTGGTGGATGGGCTCGCGCTGGCGAAGGTTGCGGGTGCGCGCCACCAGTCCGGTCCGACCGGCTGCGTCCACCAGCCAGCGGGCCCGGTAGCGCGTGGTGCCCGAGTCGCCGCTGGCGTCGAAGGCGTGGGCGTCGCCGTTCTCTCCGATCTCGATCCGGCCCACGCGAACGCCGGTCTGCACGCGCACCCCGTCGGCGCGATTCATGTCGAGCAGGTCCGCCTCCATCCGCGCCCGGTCGATCTGGAAGGCCGGGTGGAAGGGCAGGTTCACCGTTCCCATCTCGCTCATGTCTTCGAGTTCGGAATTGCAGCTGGGGTCGTCGAAGAAGTAACGGAGCCCGTTCTTGGGGAGTTGGTGTTCGTAGAGGTAGCGCGAGAGGCCCTGGCGGCGGATCAGGTAGTTGCTGGCGATCTCGACGGTGGACTCGCCCACTTTGTACGAGGGCTCCCGCGAGCGTTCGAACAGGCCCACGGAGACGTCGGGCGCGCTGAGGCGCAGCTGGCGAGCCAGCAGGTTCCCGGCGAAACCGCCTCCAAGAATCGCGACGTCGAGCTCAGCGCGGCCCACGAACTCCCACTCCAAGGTTGCGGCGGCGCGATCATAGCATCCCGCCGTTGACCGAGAGGACCTGACCCGTCACATAGCCCGCCCCGTCGCCGAACAGATAGGAGACTGCGGAAGCCACCTCTTCGGGGCGCCCAAGGCGCCGCATGGGCACGAGGGCGCGCACATGCTGGGCCACCTCGTCGCTCAGCATGTCCGTCTCGATCAGGCCTGGGGCGACACAATTTACTGTGATGGCGCGCTTGGCAAGCTCCTGGGCCAGAGCCTTGGCGGCGCCGATCAAACCGGCTTTCGATGCGCTGTAGTTGACCTGTCCCCGGTTGCCGGCCAGACCCGCCACGGAAGAGATGGCGACGATGCGTCCGCCGTGGTGGGCCCGGACCATCGCCATCACCAGGGGGTGAAGCACGTTGTAGAAACCGTCCAGGTTCGTTCGCAGGACACGATCCCATTGCTCGCCGGAGAGCGATGGGAAGGCGGCGTCGTCGTGAACGCCCGCATTGCACACCGCACCGTAGAAACTCCCGTTCGCCGCCATCTCGGTCCGGATGGCTTCGGCACACGCCTCGCGATCCGCCACATCGAACGGAAGCAGCGTCGCGCTGCCGCCTTCCCTCTCGATGACCGTCAGGGTTTCTTCGGCCGAAGCCTTGTTCCGCTGGTAGTTGAGGACCACCGGAAAGCCGTCTCGGGCCAGGGCCAGGGCGATGGCCCGACCGATGCCCCGACTGGCGCCGGTTATCAGCACCCGACGCGGCAGATCGTCGCCGACTTCAGCCACGGCGGGTGTGCCCGGTGGCGCCGGCCAGTTCTTCGGGGGCGTAGAAGCTGAGCCGGGCATCGGCCAGCGTGCGCTCCCCGTCCCGAATCGAGCACTGGAACGCCGCCGCCCGGCCGCTTCCCGCCACGGGACGAACGGTTACCTGGAGCTCGGATCCGGGGGCGAAGCTCTCGGTGTAGAGATCGATGCGGCGAACGCCCAGGAGCAGGGCGGCAGGCGGCGTCTCCCGGGAAGCATTTCGCAGGAGCAGGCCGCCATGGGCGGCGCAACACTGCGCCATGTACTCGATGGACACCCATGCGGGCACCCGGCCGTCGGGTCCGCGGAACCACTCGTGATCGTCCGGCGCGACGGCGCAGGTGGTCGACTCGCCGTCGTGATCGAGGATGCGATCCAACAGGGCCATTGGGCCGGACTGGGGGAGGATCGCGTCCAGCGCGGGGTGCGGGGAATCGCTCATGTCGGCTCCGCGGTTTCGGGCTCGCCGTTGATCGGGGCGTTCCAGAACTCGTAGAAGTTCATCCACTGGTGGGGCGCCCGGACACAATACTCCTCCAGCACGCGCACGTAGGCGGCGCATAGCTCGCGCGCTCGCTTGTCCCGATCCCGGTGGGGGGCCCCGGGTTTCATGTCCAGGGGCTTCGTCATCAGGTCGTAGGTCGCATTGCCGGTGCGAAGGGACATGGACACCAGGAGAGGGCAGCCGAGCACGCTGGCCAGCAGGAACGCTCCCAGCGGAAACGGGGCGGGTTTCCCCAGGAACGGCACGAATGCGTGCTTCTCCCGGCCACCCGGGGCAAGGCGGTCCGCCAGGATTCCCACGAACTCGCCGCGCTCGATGCACGCCCGGATCTCGAACGCGGTGCGAATCGACCCGGGCTCGAACGCCAGCACCTGGACGGAGCTCCCAGGATCGAGCCGCTCGAAAAACGAATTGATTCGGGCGGCGTTCCCGGTGAACATGAGCACATTCACTTTGAGTCCGTGGGCAGCCGCGACCGTGCGCAGCATGTCGAAGCTGCCCACGTGTGAACCCAGCAGAATCGCCCCGCGCTTCTCCTGGGCCAGTTCGAACAGCAGCTCGCTGCCCGAGTGGCTGAAGCTCATCAGATCGCTGCCGCCGCCAAACACCACCAGCCGGTCGAAGATGTTCATGGCGAACTCGAAAATGTGGCGATAGACGTCGCGGTTCGTGGGCGGATGTCCCAGGGCTTGGCGGCCAAGGGGTGTGGCGTAAAGGGTCTGGAGGTACTCGCGCGACACGCGTCGCGCCGTGCGGTTGCGCACGAAGAAGTAGGCGGCCGCGGCGTAGACGATGGGGAGGCACGCCCGGCGACCCACCGCCCGGTAGAGTCGGGTCACGAATCGCAGGCCCACCAGCGACCCTCGCTCGGCGACTTCCGACCAGTTGCGCCAGTTCTCCCGCGACGTCCGGGCTGCTCCCGGCGAGCGCGCAAGAGCCCGCCGCAACAGACGCGGCGATCGCCACAGCATGCCCGCAAGCAGGCGCACGTAGAGCCAGGCCATTCGCAGGGTGTCGAGGACGTTGCGGAAGTGCGACAGGCCTCCCTCCGGATACACCACCCGGGTGGAGACGTTCGCGATGGGCGCGCCGGCCCAGAACATGCGGACCGCGAGGTCGGGATCGAAGTCCATCTGGCTGCCGACGCGGACGTTGTCGATCACGGAGAGGGCGGTGGCCAGCGGCATGGCGCGATAGCCGCAAAGGGGGTCGCGGATCTCCAGCGACAAGGTCGAGAGCCATACCAGCCCTCGGGAGAACTGGCGTGCGAAGATCCGGCTCCTGGGTGCGCTCGCGTCGAAGATGGGATTGCCCACTACCAGGGCGTTCGGGTCTTGTCGCATGGCCGCAACGAAGCGCGGGACGTCGGCCGGGTCGTGCTGGGCGTCGGCGTCCAGATGGACCAGGTGGGTGAAGCCGCGATTCCAGGCGATGCGAAGTCCGGTTTGCACGGCCACGCCGCGGCCTCCGTTGTGTTCGCGCCGGTGCACCTGGACCCACGGGTGATCCCGCGCCACGCTCTCGAGCTCCGTCCGGGTGGCCTCGTGGCTCCCGTCGTCGACGATCAGGCAGGGAAGCTCCGCGGGAGCCAGTGCCTCCACGACGCGCCGGATCGTGCTGCCGTGGTCGTAGCAGGGAATCAGGACGCAGATCTTCACGCCTTCGACTCGGGTGCCGACGCCAGCCGGAACCGGCCCGAAGAGAACATCCGGTCGCCGTCGAAGAGTCGGAACCGGAGTCTGTCGCCGTCTCGCTCGACTTCCAGATAGAAGGCGTCGCCGGGCCGCAGAACCGAGTGGAACTTGAGCGCCTCCATGCTCGCCACGCGGGGGGGTGCGCCGAGCAGGACCGTGGCCGCGTCCATCACCCAGCGCACCTGCACCACACCCGCCACCACGGGCATATCCTCGAAGTGGCCGTCCAGGAAGGCCAGGTCCGGGGGCACCTCCATGCGCCGTTGCAGGTGGCGCGCGTCCCGCAGCTCTTCGTACAAGATGGGAGATGTTCTTGCCCCACGCGACCGGTTGCGGAGGATCGATTCCAGTGCGGCCCGCGAGGTCTTGCCCTGGGCGTCTCGGGGAAGCTCGTCCACGTAACGCCAGCTGCGCGGAAACAACACCCGATCCCAGTAGCTCCCCAGGTGTTCGCTGAGAGCGCTGGCCACGGCGCGCCGGCCCTGGCTTCGAAGCTCGTTGCGTCCCGCGGTGGTCGCCACCACCACGGCGCCGACGCGTGTCTGGGTTCCGTGCCCGGTGGCCACCAGTCGCGCTTCGGACACGAAGCGGTGGCGCTCCAGGAACTGCTCCATCTCGGGGAGGGAGAGTCGTTTGTCACCGATCTTCACAACCCGGTCCGAGCGACCCAGGAGGTCGAAGCTGCCATCCGGGTGGGCCTCGATCCGGTCCGCCATGGCAAAGCGCTGGCCGTCTTCACCCGCCACGGCACTTCCGACGCTCACGAACGGGGAACGCAACACGAGGCGGCCGTCGGCTTGCGGGGGCTCGATGTGCACCCGGGCCAGCGGCGTCCAGGCGCTGGCGCTGCCGCCGGGTTTCTGTTGACGCCAGGCCACGCCTCCCGTCTCGGTGGATCCGAAGATCTCGTAGGGAGCGGTGCCCACCGCTTCCGCCACACGGGTGGCGGTGTCGCTTTCCAGAGGGCTTCCCGAGGAGAAGAGGGCGCGACAGCCGGCGCGCAGATGCGAGAACCCATCCAGGCTGCACATCCGCCGCAGGTGCACCGGGGTGGTCGCCAGGACGAACGAGTCGCTCTCCAGCATTCGGGGAAAAAGCTCCTCGGGGTGCAGGAACGTCTCGCTGCGGAAGGGTCGACCGGCGGCGAGGGGCCACAGCACCCGGAATAGCAGGCCGTAGAGGTGTTGGTGCGAAACCGTGGAGAAGACCCGGGTAGATTCGCTGCAGGCGGCGCCGAAGTTCTCCTCGAGCACCTCGATCTCATCTTCCAGGTGGCGAAGCGCCTTGGGGATCGGCTTGCCCTCGCCGGTGCTGCCGGATGTGAGCAGTTCGACGAATGGCGCCCCGCGGTCGAGCCTTGCGAAGCGGGGATTCGAATGGGGTGCCGAACCCAGCGGATGGAGGGTGGGCAGACTGCCGAGTTCACGCGCCCGGAACCCGGGATCCAGGATGGCGCCGGTCACGTCGCACGCCAGACGCCGAAGCATGTCGGGCTGGCGGTTGGGCGCGAGCACCGCTTTCGAGCCCGTGTGGGCCAGGGCCAACAGGGCGACGGCGCAGCCGTAGCTGTTCTCGGTGGAGACGAGCCAACGTCCGGGGCCCCGCCGGGCGATCTGCTCGGCCAGCGCGCCCACCCGTCCCCTCAGGTCTGCGAAGTCGCGGACGCCGTGGCGATCGATCGCAACCGGGGCATCGAGCGGGCGGCCCTCGTAAAGCAGGCGCGAGATCGGCGTGAGGTCTCGAGACATGGGGCGGGGGTCGCCGGCGTCGTCAGGCGGACGGGTCCCCGAGTCGGGTGCTGACGAAGTCGGTGATGTGCGCAACGGTCCTCATCGACTTGAGTTCCTCCTCGGTCAGGGTCAATCCGGTTTCTTCTTCGAGCACCGCGGCCAGGGTGACGGCATCGATGCTGTCCAGGTCCAGATCCCGCCCCAGGTGGGCCGTCGGGGTGACCTGTTCTTCCAGGATCTCGAACTCGCTGACGAGTATCTGCCGGACGCGCCGGAAGACCTCATCGGGGGACACGGGCCTATCTCGCGCGCTGGTCCGAGACGAACTCGGCCAGGCTTCGCACGGACGCGAAGATCTTCTGGTTCTCCTCGGGGTCGTCGACGATCTTCACTCCGTACCGCTCCTCGAGTGCCATGGCCAGCTCGAGAGCGTCGATGGAGTCGAGGCCCAGACCTTCCACGAACAGGGCGGCCTCGCTTTCCACCTCGTCTGGGGTGACGTCTTCCAGTGCCAGCGAGTCGATGATGAGCTTTTTCAGCTCGGATTCCAGATTCAACGCGTCGCTCACCCGTGGCCCCTCTCGCTCGGCGTAGCCTGCCACTTCACGAATCGCTCCCGGAGCTCGGCAGTGAGCCTCCGGGCGGCGATCGGGGAACTCGTCTCGCGATCGGTATAGGGCGCGGGCGAGATCGGCTCCTCGACCCGGAGCGTAACGCGGATCGTCCGCTCGGGAACGTCATACCACTTCTGGCCCTTCATCAGCGTGGGGGGCTCGCAGTGCATCAGCACGGGTTGCAGATCGCAGCCGCTGCCCAGCGCCACGTGCGCCGCGCCGCGGTGGAAGCGCTGCAGCCCCCCCAGCGGCGACCGCGTGCCCTCCGGAAAGATGATGAGGGAGCGGCCGGAGCGCACGCGGGCGATGGATTCCGCAACCACCTGGACGCCCCCATCGTTGCGGATCCAGCCAGCAGCCTGGATGGCGCCGCGAAGGAACAGATTGTCCGCCCAATCGGCGCTCACGATGCAGTCGCTCTGGGGCATGTGGGCGAGCAATACGACGACGTCGAGGATGGTGGGGTGGTTGGCGACCACCAGGTGCGGGCCCCCCTGGGAGAGGCGTTCGGTCCCAATCCCACGTACCTCCATCAGGTCCATCCGTTCGGCCACCCGGAGGAAGAAGCGGCACGCGCGGTGGATCGCGCGCTGTGCGCGCAGATCGGCGTCGTTCGCATCCCTGGCGCGCCGGCGGACCCAGGGCAACACGGCCGCAAGCGAAAGACAGCAGGCTCCGATCACGCAGAAGCCCACGGCGGAGCGCACGATCCTCCACCCGGTGGACAGGTGCGCGGCGACCCTTCGGCGAGCCTCGGGTCGCGCCATATGTGCCGGCATCGAACGGGTCATTCCCGTGGGCAGTCCCCTCCCGCCCGGCGCCACGCCACTCCGGATCGAAACCCGGGACGCGAAAAAGCCTAGGGAAAACGCTGGGACTATATCATCGGGCTCGACGCGCTGTAAACGCTGTGGGGAATTGGGACAAGGCGATCGGTCCCCGGTAGACTCCGCCTCCGAGACCTGCCCGTCGGGGCACGCACCGGAGTACCCCTGCCCAGAATGGCCTTGGGAACCCCCAACCGGGAGTCCGCGCGGCGGGTGGTCGGGGAGACCCCGCTCCGGATCGAGGACGTTCTCGCCCTGGCGCGGGGGGAGATCCCCGCTGTTCTGGACGACGCCCCCGCCTACCGGCGTCGCCTGGCCGAGGGCCCGAAAACGGTGGAGAAACTTCTCCAAAGTGGGCAGCCCATCTACGGGGTGACCACGGGCTTCGGGGCCGCCATCGGGAAGAAGATTCCCGAAGAACACTGGGGCGATCTCCCCCACAACCTGCTCCGCTACCACGGCTGCGGCACCGGCCGGATACTCGACGAGACGGCCGCCGCTGCCACGACGGCGATCCGCCTGGTGTCCCTGGCTCGTGGCCATTCGGGAGTTCGCATCGAGCTGCTCGAGCGCCTGTGCGAGCTGCTCAACTGCCGCATGCTGCCCCGGATCCCGGAGGAGGGCTCAGTGGGGGCCAGCGGCGACCTGACCCCGCTTTCCTACCTGGCGGCCGCGCTGGTGGGGGAACGAGAAGTCACCCTGCGCGGACGCGAGATGTCGGCGCGCGAGGCCCACACGGAGCTGGGTCTTGCGCCCCTGTCGCTCTCCCCCAAGGAGAGCCTGGCCCTGATGAACGGCACCAGCGTGATGACGGCGCTGGGATGTCTGGCCTTCGAGCGCGCTCTGCGGGTGGCTCGTGTGGCGTCGGCCCTGACCGCCATGATCAGCGATTCGGTCCATGGGAACGCCGGCCATTTCGACGAACGCATCTTCCAGCTCAAGCCGCACCCAGGCCAGTCGCTTTGTGCGGCCTGGATCCGAAGCGATCTGGAGCTCGAAGGTCGCAGCCTGCCGCCGCCGGCCAGGCTCCAGGACCGCTACTCATTGCGCTGTGCGCCCCACGTGATCGGGGTGCTGGTGGACGCGCTGGAGTTCTCGCGCCGCATCCTGGAGGTGGAGCTGAACAGCGTCGACGACAATCCCCTCGTGGACGCCGAGCGCGGTGAGATCCTGCACGGAGGCAACTTCTACGGCGGCCATGTGGCGTTCGTGATGGATGGTCTGAAGCTCGCCGTGGCGAGCGTCGCCGACCTGCTCGATCGCCAGATCCTGTTGCTGTGCTCGCCCGACACCAGCGATGGACTTCCCGCGGACCTGGTGGCCAGCGGAGATGGCTCGGGCGTGGCGCACCACGGCTTCAAGGCCATGCAGATCAGTGCGTCGGCGCTCACGGCGGAGGCGCTGAAGCTCACGATGCCGGCCACCGCATTCAGCCGAAGCACCGAGTCGCACAACCAGGACAAGGTCAGCATGGGAACGATCGCGTCGCGCGACTGCCTGCGCATCCTGGAACTCACCGAGACCGTGGCCGCCATCGGCGTACTGGCGGCCTGTCAGGCGGTGGATCTGCGCGACGGGGGCAGCGGCCTGCGCCGCAGCCTCGAGATCCGGGACGCGGTGCGCAAGTCGATCCCCATGCTTCGCGAAGATCGCCGGCAGGATCGCGACATCGAGAGCGTTCGAGACCTCATCCGGAGTGGTGCGCTCCCGGCCGGCTCCATCGGCGTCGTGTGAAGCGGGGCGGATTCGCGTGAGGCCGGGCGCGCCGGGCGCCTTCCGGCTGGGCCTCCTGCTCGTGTTGCTCGTCTCCGGCTCCCGGCCCGCCGCGGCGGACGCGCACGGCGATCTCACCCTGGAGACACTGATGGAGCGCATGGGCGCCACGCCCGGCGTGGTGGCCGAGTTCTCCGAGCGCAAGGAGGTGGCGCTCCTGAACGCGCCGCTGTCGGTGGAGGGAATTCTCTACTTCGTTCCGCCGGACCGGATGGTGCGACGCACCCGGCGGCCGAGCGTCTCGGTGCTCACCCTCGACGGCGAACGCATGCGCTTCCGCGACGAAGCGGGGGGGGACGACTTCGACCTGTCGGCGAGCCCCGAGGCGCGCCACTTCGTGGACAACTTCATCGTATTGTTCAACGGAGACCTGGACGGACTGCGCGAGCGCTACCGGGTGGACTTCGAGGCCACCGGGGCCCGCTGGCGGCTGGGCCTGGTGCCGCGCCGCTCTCCGGTTCGCGACTTCATTGCATCCATTACCCTGCGGGGTGATGGCGCCGCTCTCCAGGAAATGGTGATGGTGGAGACAGACGGGGACCGCACCACCACCGTCTTCGGCGCCTCGGATGTGGCGCACCGCTTCAGCCCCGAAGAGATCCACGCGCTGTTTTCCAGCGGGGCGTCGCCGCCGACGGGATCTTCCGCCTCGAAAGCGCGTCCCGATCGGTGAGTGCCAGCCGCCTGCGGCTCGCCTTCCTGGCCGCGGCGCTGGGAATGCTCGCGTTCTGTGTCACGAACCTCGGCTTCAGCACCGACATCACGAACTTCATGCCCCGGGACAGCGATTCGGAGCTGGCCGCCCTGTCGAGTCTGCTTGCCGACAGCGAGATGACCCGCACGATGGTGTTCAGTGTGGGCGCGGCGGAACCGGCTACGGCCATCGCGGCGGCTCGCGAGCTGGCCCGCGGCTTGGAGGGACACCCGGAGGTGGCGTGGATCCGCTCGGGAGTGGCCGAGGACCAGATTCGCGAGCTGTACCAGCTCTACTTCCCGCGTCGCTTGTATTTCCTCTCGGACGAGCCGGAAATGGAGGTGCCCGCGCTGCTCGGCGACGAAGCGCTGCGCCAGCGGGCGCGCGACCTGAAGCGCGACCTGGCGTCACCGGGCTCGGCACTCTGGAAGCGTTCGGCGGCCGAGGACCCCCTGGCCGCGTTCCGCCGCATCCTCGAGCGCTTCCGTGCCGACCAGGGCGAGCTTCGCCTGGAAGATGGACACTTCGTGTCGCAGGACGGCCGCTACGCGATTTTCTTCCTGGGCACCGTTTCATCGGCCTTCGCGTCTCGCGCCCAGGCGGAGCTGCTGGAGGCCATCGAGATCTCGTTCCGGGAGATCGCCGACCACCACGGCGGCGCCGTCGAGCTGGAGCTGAGCGGCGCCAACCGGTTCGCCGTGGACGCGGAGCGCGGCATCCGGAGCGACCTCCTGTTGATCCTGCCGTGTACGGTGATCGGGGTGGCGGTGCTTTTCCTGATCTTCTTCCGCTCGCCGCAGAGTCTGGCGCTCGCCCTGATTCCCGGCGTGATGGGAGTTCTTGCCGCCACCACGGCCGGCATCCTGGTCTTCGGTGGGCTGGACGGACTCACCATCGCGTTCGGAACGTCGCTGATCGGCGTGGCCATCGACTACCCGATCCATCTGATCAACCACCAGGCCCTGGCGCCGGCCTTTGAGTCCGCCGCCACCACGGCGCGCCGTCTTCGCACGTCCCTGATGCTTGGCGCTCTCACCACCATGGCGAGCTTCGCCGGTCTCACGCTCACGTCGTTTCCCGGCTTCCGGGAGCTCGGTTTCTTCGCCATCGTGGGGATTGCCGTGGCCCTGGGGGTGACCCTGATCCTGCTTCCGGGGCTGCTGCCGGAGGGGCGCCCGGTGCCGCCGTTCTCGCGTGCGGTGGCCGACCGCCTGGGTCGGGCGGTGGCGGCCCTGGGCTCGCGCCGGGCGTGGCTCGTGTTGCCGCCGCTGGTCGTGGTGGGACTCGCCTTCGTCTCGCTTCCCCACTTGCACTGGTCCGACGATCTGTCGCAGCTGTCCAACCTGGACCCGGCGCTCCAGGCCGAGGAGATCCGCGTTCGCGAGCGCGTGTCCCAATTCGACTCCGCGCGCTTTGCCATCGCGGTGGCCGACGACCGGTCCGCCGCCGTTGCGCTGAATGATCGCGTCCACCGGCGGCTCGCTCGGGCCGTTCGCGACGGGGCGCTGGAAGGCACACGCTCCCTGCACGGGCTGCTGTGGCCTCCCGAACTCCAGCGCCGCAACCGGGAGATCGTGCTCTCCGACGCTGGGCTCTACCCGCGGCTCGACGGCATCTTCGCCGAGGAGGGTTTCCGCAGCGGCGCCTTCGCACCGTTTCGCGAGCATCTGGAGTCGCCGCCGCCGCCGCCGCTGCTGCTCGCCGACCTGGAGGGCTCGGGGCTCCGCGACCTGCTGATGCCGCTGGTGTTCCCTCTGGGAGAGCGCGTGGCCGTGGTGACCTACCTGCGGGGAATCCGTTCCGCGCCGGCGATCGAGCAGGCGCTGGACGGGATGGAGGGCGTGTACCTGTTCGATCAGAGCCGCTTCATCAACCAGATCTACGCCGAGTTCCGGGCCACGACGCTGCGTCAGATCGTGATCGGGAGCGGACTGGTGATTCTGGTGCTGGCGGTGCGCTACCGGCGATGGCGCCCCACGCTGGCAGCCTTCCTGCCGTCGTTGCTGGTGGCCCTGTTGGTGCTCGAGATCTTCGCCGGCTTCAGGGTGGAGGCGAACCTCCTGCACGTGATCAGTCTGGTCATGGTGATGGGAATGGGTGTGGATTACGGCATCTTCATGGTGGACAGCGCCCGAGATCCGGAAACCTGCGGAGCCACCATGTTGAGTCTGCTGGTGTCGTGTCTCACCACCGTTCTGGTGTTCGGAAGCCTGGCGATCTCCTCGCACCCGGCTCTGCGCGCGATCGGCACGACCACCGGGCTCGGCATCCTGCTGTCGTTCCTGTTCGCGCCGCTGTGTCTGGTATGGGTGGGGCCTTCCCGGAGGCTCGAAGTCGGTGCGTGAGGGAGGCGCGCTGACGCGGCTGATGCTGGCCGCGCTGTTGGTGTCGGGCTGTGGGCTGACCCGCTTCTGGAATCTTCCCCCGCGGATCCCCGAGTGCCCCGGCTTCCTGGTTCCCACCGGCGAGATCCCCGGCGACTTCGTGGTGAGCCAGCGCATGCGCGTGACCTCCGGCTCCGTGAACGCTGGATTCGACCTGGCCGTGCAGAAGAGTGGCGACGAGCTGGTGGTGG
>JAQBHB010000112.1:0-51909 GCA_032128115.1 Deltaproteobacteria bacterium
TACTGGGTCATCGAGCTCGACCCGGAGTACCAATACGCGGTCGTTGGCCACCCCTCGCGGAACTACCTGTGGATCCTCGCCCGAACCCGGGCGCTGGATCCGGGGGTCTACGAAACGCTTCTCGCGCGTATCGACTTGCAGGGCTACGACCTCGAGCGGCTGAACCGAACGCCCCAGCCACCGGTTCGAGTCCGCTCGTCGGCTCGATAATTCCTCGCACCACCTTACGGATTGGCGCTGGCGATCCGCTTTCGGATCTCGGCAGCCACGAGCCAGATCCGGTCGTTCCCCCACGTCGCGAAGTCAGAAACCCCTTCCGGACCGCGAATGCGATAGCTCGGGACCCCCCAGATACCGAGCTCTTCGTACATGGTGACCCGGTTGCGCTCGAGTTCTTCGCGCCAGTCTTCGTTGTCGAGGGTGCGCAGGGCTTCGGTCCACGAGAGCTCCGCGCGCTCGACGATCTTTCGCAAGCCCGCGTCGCGGCTGGTGTCGATGGCTTCGGCGAAGGCGCCGCGCAGAAACGATCCGAGGAGATCGGCGCCCCTTCCCTGCTGCTGGGCCCACGGGAAGAGCGAGAAGGCGCGCTCGACCGGCCGGCCGATCGGGTCGACGAATTTCCCGAAGGGGACGCCTGCGAACTCGGCTTCGCGCTGGGCGTCGGTAAAGATGTATCTGCCCTTGGCGAAGGTGATGGGGGCGCCGCGCATGACCATGGGCATCACCGGGCGAAGCACCAGGCGCACCCCCGCGCGCTCGGCGAGTGCAAGCGTGGGGGCGAAGGCGATGGCGGTGTAGGGGCTACGGAGCGAGGGGAAGAATTCGAGCGTGATGCGGCCGGTGTCGCGGACGGGCCCCGGGTCGGTGGGCGGCCGCGGGACCACGGGGCGCTCGACGCCCGCGCGCCCGGCGCCAAGCGATTCGAGTCGCCGCTCCAGGTGGTGGAGGCGGTCGACGCCCCAATACCACTCGCCGGCGTAGAAGAACATGCCGCCCGAGTAGTGGCCGAGCAGCTTGCGGCGCTCGCTTCCGGCCACCACCTGTTTCTGCGCAAAGTTCTCGTCCACGGTGGCCCAGCGGTGCGCGAGCGCGGCGAGCCCGTCCTTGTCGCCCGACCACAGGGCCTCGCCCACGGCGCAGGCGCGTTCGCCGAAGGGATCGGTGCCCACCCCCGCGAGGATGCGCTGCGCGAGTTGCACCGGGTCGGGCGCGGGTGCGGCGGCGTCTCGCGGGAAGGTGAGCCCGTAGTGGGGTGCCACGTCGGCGGCGTCCTTGCGCGCGTAGGCCGCCAGAAGCGCCGGCTCGGGCGCGTTCGCCGCGTCGGCGGGGCCCACCAGGTGCGGCACGATCTCGATCGCGTAGGCCGCAGCCACGCGCGCGAGCGCCTGCACCGCGAGATGGCTGTAGGGGTCGTCGACCTGGTGGAAGTACTCCACCCGGTGCGGGGCACCAGCCCGCTGGCGCTTGCGCTCGGCCCGCCGGCGGGCGGCCTCGCGGCGCCCGGGGTCGGCGAGGGTCTGCATCACGAGGGAAATCAGGCGCCGCTCGGGCCAGCTCGGGTTCGCGCGGCTCGCGAGGGGGGCGCGGGGCTTCGGGTCGGTCATGCTCCCGCCTTGTAGCCCACGAGCATTCGGGCGGCGAACTCCCGGATCGAACGAGTCAGGGCGGGAAGGCACAGGCGACGCCGGCCTCCCCGACCGGCGTCGCCTGTCTGGAACGGACGTCGTTACATGTCCATATCACCCATGCCGCCCATGCCACCCATACCGCCCATGCCACCCATGTCGGGCATGCCGCCGCCGCCCTTCTTTTCGGGCTTCTCGGCCACCATGGCTTCGGTGGTGAGCAGGAGCGAGGCAACACTGGCTGCGTTCTGGAGTGCGGCGCGCACGACCTTGGTGGGGTCGATCACGCCGGCTTCGATGAGGTCTTCGTAGACCTCGGTGCGGGCGTTGAAGCCGAAGGCTCCGCGCCCTTCCTTGACCCTCTGGACGACGAGCGTGCCTTCGATCCCGGCGTTGTCCGCGATCCAGCGCAGCGGCTCCTCGATGGCCCGGCGCACGATCTTGACGCCGGCCCGCTGTTCCTCGTCCCGAAGGCTCTCCTCCAGGCCGTCGAGAGCCGACTGGGCGCGCAGCAGCGCCACCCCGCCGCCTGCGACGATCCCCTCGGCCACGGCGGCCCGGGTGGCGTAGAGGGCGTCTTCGACCCGCGCCTTCTTCTCCTTCATTTCCATCTCGGTGGCGGCTCCCACCTTGAGAACGGCGACACCGCCGGCGAGCTTCGCGAGCCGCTCCTGGAGCTTCTCGCTGTCGTAGTCGGAGGTGGTGTCTTCGATCTGCTTGCGGATCTCGTTGCAGCGGCCCTCGATGTCCTTCTTCTTGCCGGCGCCCTCGATGATCGTGGTGTTGTCCTTGTCGATCACGATCTTCTTGGCCCGGCCGAGATCCCCGATCTTCACGTTCTCGAGCTTGAGGCCGAGTTCCTCGACGATGACCTGGCCCCCCGTGACGACACCCATGTCCTGGAGCATCGCCTTGCGCCGGTCGCCAAAGCCCGGGGCCTTGACGGCAGCGCAGTGCAGGGTGCCCCGGATCTTGTTGACGACGAGTGTCGCCAGGGCCTCGCCGTCGATGTCTTCGGCCACGATCAGGAGCGGCTTGCCCAGCTTCGAGACCTGCTCGAGCAGCGGCAGCAGGTCCTTCATGCTGCTGATCTTCTTCTCGTGGAGAAGCACCACCGCGTCCTCGAGAACCACATTCATGGTCTCGGGGTCCGTCACGAAGTACGGCGAGATATAGCCACGGTCGAACTGCATGCCCTCGACCACTTCCATGGTGGTCTCCATGCCCTTGGCTTCCTCGACGGTGATCACGCCTTCCTTGCCCACCTTTTCCATCGCCTCGGAAAGGATGGCACCGATCGTCTCGTCGCCGTTGGCGGAAATGGTTCCCACCTGGGCGATCTCCTCCGCGGAGCGCGTGGGCTTCGATTGTTTTTCGAGGTTCTCGACCAGCGCGGCCACCGCCTGGTCGATCCCACGCTTGAGGTCCATGGGGTTCATTCCGGCGGCGACCAGCTTGCTGCCCTCACGGAAGATGGCATGGGCCAGGACGGTGGCGGTGGTGGTCCCGTCGCCGGCCACGTCGGACGTCTTGCTGGCAACTTCGCGCACCATCTTGGCGCCGAGGTTTTCGAAGGGATCCTTGAGCTCGATCTCCTTGGCCACCGTCACACCGTCCTTGGTGATGGTGGGCGATCCCCAGCTCTTCTCGATCAGGACGTTGCGACCCTTGGGGCCGAGCGTCACGCGAACGGCACGGGCCAGCTGGTCGACGCCCCGCAGGAGCTTCTCCTGTGCGTCTCGGGCGTAGTAGATCTTTTTCGCGGCCATGTTTTTGGTCTCCTAGTTCAGGACCGCGAGAACATCTTCTTCGCGGATGATGAGGTGCTCTACGCCCTCGAGTTCGATCTCCGAGCCGGAATACTTTCCGATCAGGACCCGGTCTCCCTTGTGGACGTCCAGCGGATGGACTTTCCCTTCGTCGTCGACTCTTCCGTTCCCCACCGCGATCACCACGCCCTCCTGGGGCTTCTCCTTGGCGGTGTCGGGGATCAGGATCCCCCCCTTGCTCTTGGTCTCTTCCTCGATGCGCTTGACCAGAATCCGGTCGTGTAGCGGCCTCACCTTCATGGCTCGACTCTCCTTCGGGTAGCCGCCGCGCGGGCAGGTCCGCACGGCGGCCGAGGTGGTATAAGCACCGACGGGGGGATGTCAAACCAGCCCCTGCCGGGCGGCTCTCCAGGGACTTCCGAAACCTGAACGTTTTCAATGGATTGGGGGGAGAACCGGGCACGGGTCGGGAGATCAACCCCCCGAGCGATTCGCAGTCGGGAGGCCTAGTCCGCCAATGATGCCGGGGCCTGCACCAGATCCTTCGAGCGGTCGCTCACGATGCCGAATTGCTCCAGGATCTGCGGGTTGGCGGCGGTCGCCTGGTCGCGCCGGAACGCCAAGACCTCACCCTGCTCGGTCTCGATCGTGACGAAGGGGCCGACCGCAGCGTCGAGGGCGTCGGACAGGTGGCGAAGGTCCCGAACACGTTCGCCGTTGACGGATTGGATGACGCGATCTTCCAGATCTCTGTAGCTTCGGGTCAGCTCGCTGCGGAGCACGTTCGAGAGGACGACGATTTCGCGGCGGCCCCCGGCGCCCGGGCCCGAGCCCCGCATCTCGTATTCCGCCCGCGCCGGATCTCGCCAGTACGCCTCGAGATGACTCGGAGCGTCATCGAATGCGCCGAGATAGCGAACCGTGAGTCGCTGGAAGACGAGGCCGCCGTAGATCCGGAAGGAAAGCTCGCGGTCGTAATCGCCCATGGGGACCAGGGGTGTGGGCTCGCGCATGACGATCGAGGTCGAGTGGCGTGTTCCGTCGCGATGGAAGACCAGATCGATCGATTCGCCCACCTGCGCCCGATGTTCGACGGCGGTCGCATCGATCCGGAGATCATCGGCGAGCTCCACCCTGTTGTCTTCTCCAACCGCAACGCCATCGATCTCCAGAAGCACATCGCCGGGGCGGAGCTTCCCGTGCGCGGAGCCGGAGCGCGAGACGGCGGTGACCAGAACACCGCCCTCGATGTCGGCGACCCCCAGGGCCTCGCGCAATGCGGGATTCGAGAGATCCTGGACGAAGACGTCGAGTTCGGGAAATCCGTCGAATCTTCCGTCTTCCACGTCATCCAGGAAGTGCTGGATGATAGGCGGGGGGACGATGTATCCGATGTTCTCGGCGTCGCTGGCTCCCTGGATCGCGATGCCAACCAGGCGACCGTCCGCAATGGCCGGGCTCCCGCTGTTGCCGGGATTCAGGGCGGCATCCACCTGCACAAGCAGGAGTTGCCGGCCGGATTGCGTGTACCACTCAACACCGACCCTGGAGACGATTCCCGAGGTCACGGAGAGCCCTTCCCCGCCGATCGGGAAGCCCTGCACCTCGATCTTCTCCTGCAGGCCGGGAAGGCGGCCAATCTTCAGGGGCACGGCGCCGGCGAAGAAGCTGGGATCGGCGACGGACAGGATCGCAAGATCACAGGTATGGCAGGCGTACTCGACGCGCGCGGTGTAGCGCTTGCCGAGGCCGCTGCGTTGCACCTCGATCATGACGGCGTCGGCAATCACGTGGGACGCCGTGAGCACCCGATTGCCCTCGATGATCACGCCGGAACCGCCGCTTTCTTCGGGGCCGAGGCGACGCCAGGGGGCCGCCGGGTCCGGCGGATTCGAGCTGGCGTGGATCTTGACCAGGCTGCGGCGGACGGAATCGGCGGCTTGCGCCGGAGCACCGCTCGCCAGGCTGACGAGGGCGAGGCCGAGCAACAGGCAGGCAGCAGCGGTGCTCGCTCGATGGATCGCGTGGATTCCCGCAGGCATGATGCCCTCCGTTCACTCTGGGGTGTGGGCGCCACCGGCGCCGCTTCCGCAGCACGTTAGCCGCGGTCGGGACGACCGGCGGCCTCCGGGCACCGGGTCGTCCGCTCGCCAGCCCGCCGTTCGGCCCAGCAGATGCCCACCGCTCGATTTGTGGCCCTTGGGGAGCAAGCGCGGCGACCATCGAAGCCTTTGCGGCATCATGGAGACCGCAAGTCCACGCTACGCCGGACGCTCCAGGAGCTCCTCGAGGGCGGAGAGGGTCTTCTGGGGAAACCGATCGAGGGGGTAATACTTCGCGATCACCTCGAGTGCGTCTACGTAGTTCTGCAGGCCGATGTGCCGCAGCAGGTAGCGAATGTCGTCCAGGTCCTGGAACTCCTCGCCGATTCTCATCGCCAGGCACTTCATCGCCAACAGGTACTTTGCATCGGCGCAGAACACCTTGAGGTGGCTCAATTCCAGGTGCTTGGTGAACGACCCGCGTGGGCTCAGATAGCCTTTGACGGCGTCGCTCAGCCAGTTCTCGTTCACTCCGCACTCGACGGCCACCCTGGCGGCAGCCTCTCGGATCTTCTTCGTCGGTTCGAAGTAGGCGTCGACATCTTTCGTCGACTCCCGGGCACCGAACACCAGGCACATGATGGCACCGCCGACGAGATAGATCTCCCCGTCCACCGCCGCCGATCGCAACTCTTCGTTGAGGAGCCTTAGAAGCCGCTCGATATCCTGTCGCGACAGGTCGGACACGCTAGACCCGATCTCCGATGCTGGAATCGATGAAAATGTTGCGGCGGCGAAACGCGACGGGAGAGTGCGTGAGGAGATACAGCCTGAGGCTCTTCAGGGCAGATCCGAAGACTGGCTCTTCCAGGGGCTGCACGTTCTCAGCCCACAAGGGAGCTTCCGTGTTCTTGAGAGCCGCAGCCTGCTCGATCATCGCGGCCAGGTAGTTCTCCCAGTAGGGATCGAGGTGCACCTGCGGAGGTTCCGCCACAGCCAGCTCGAACTCCCCGGCTGAAAGCGGGGTCAGCAGATCGTTCAGCTCGGCCAGGACGTAGCCAGGCTTCCGAGAGATGGACAATGCCTTGAGCAGGTCGTGGAAGGTCTCCCGCAGCGGAGGGAGGGCCCTGCCCAACACCCAGTCGGACATGCTCATCCCCGCCCGCTTGGCGTGCCTCCGGAGCGCAGCCTTCTGGGCGCCGGAGACCCGGATCTGAAGCTGACTGCTCTTGGCGTTGTTCTGCATGGGACAGAGTCTAGATCGGTACGGATCAATGTCAATACGTCTGTATTGACATAAACACGTAGACTCTCTCCGAGCCTGGGCCGACGCCCGCACCGGTCCGAGCCAACTGGATTGAGATCCAGTTCGGGGGGTCCGGGGAACCCGGGGCTCAGAGCGCCTCTGTTCCCTCGTTCAGGGTGGCGAGATAGCCGTCGTAGGCGAAGAGCCGGTTCCAGCGCTTGCCGGTCAAATCGCGCGCGATACCGAGGCCGGCGAGCAAATCCATCCCGGAAGACGCTGCAGGGAAGGAGAGCCACTTGGCGTCGGATGCCGCCAGGCTTCAAGGGATATCGGTCTCGATCGCCAGGGCGTGGGTCGTGAAGAGGCGGTCGTTGAGGACGGGATTGATCTCGAGCTTCGTCACGACCACGTCGGTCTGGGTTCCCAATAGGACGTTTTCGACGAGAATCCGCGTGGGTTTAGGCCGAGGAACCCAGTTCCACCCGCGATGACGACTCGGCCTGTGGGCTTGGCTGTGTCCGTCACTCCATCACCTCACCCCGCTCACCGCCGCCCAACGGACCGGGCGCTCAGCTGCCGGGCCCACAACCGATGGTCGCCCGAAACGCCCAAGTTTCAATGCCACACACTACCAAAGGTCGATTGGAACGTGCTGTGGCCGGTCAGCTACAGCGCCTTGTTGGGCGGCGGGCCAAAGTCTCGCTCACCGAGCGCGATCGGGAGCTACCGCCACTTAGGGTCTGGCTCCCGTGAGAAGAACAGCTGGGAAGGGTACGAAGTAGCGGCCATCGCGTTTGTACTGTTCCGCGCTGGACTCGACCTCGGACCGAAAGGCTCTCAACAGGTCATCGGAGACGTCGCCGAAGTCTCTAAGAGTCGCCAGCGCATCGAACAATTCGTCTGGTGATGCAAGCTCCCAGACGATGGGAAGGCTTTCGACAGCGGGATCTGCGAACCCTGCCTCTGCGAGAATCGCCCGCAGCACATCGCGGTCGGATACGCCAAAGAGAGGCGGATCGCCACCGAGGACGGGCTCTTCCGGAACGAATCTCTCCATAGGTGAGTAGAACAAGTCGAATCCCGGAACCGGCCAATCCCATACGGTGCAGGCGAATCTCCCACCGGGTGCGAGGACCCGATGAGCTTCGAGCAGGGCCTTGTCGGGTTCGGCCATCATGAACAGGGCAAACCCCATCACGACAGCATCGAAGTCATTGTCGTCAAAGGGCAAGTCGGCGGCATCCGCGACCCTGAAGTCGATGCTTGGATACTTCTCTTGGGCGACAGCAATCATGTTCTCGGCGAAGTCTATGCCCTTCGCGGTCGCGCCTCGTTGCAACGCTGCCGCCGCGATGATCCCGGGGCCGGTAGCAACGTCGAGTACGCGAGAACCGGCAACGATTCCGGCAGCGTCGAGCATGGGCTCTATGGCTTGATTGACGCAGCCCCTGAACACGTCTGCGTAGGCCGCTGCGCTTCGATTCCAGAGTGGCCTCTGCAGGTCGCTCACCAGCGTCGGGTCTGCCGACTTCAGTCGCACAGGCATGAGTTCGCTCCTTTGGCCGATTCCCTCAGTGTGGAGTGCCCAAGCGCGGTCTCCCCCGCCGCCCAACGGATCGGCCGTTGAGCTGCGAGCGGCGACCTGCCACATCGGCTGGAACGGCTGACACACCCAGACTGTACCCCACCCCGACTAGGCGAAAGCTCAGCTCGTCAGCTCCAACGGCTTGTTGGGCGGCGGCGGTCACTGTAACAACACCCAATCAGGTCGGGCCACGATGATGATCGTGATCACTACGATCGCGGGTGCTGCTAGCGCGATCGTATGCTGTATCGCCGGTTTTGGTGACACCAACCCCGCGGCGAAGACGACGAGCAGCACCTGGAGCGTTCCTGGTTCGAAGGGAGAAAGGCCCAGGAATGCCCAGTTCGTAAAAAGGATCGCGGACGCGAGCAGAAACCCTGTGATGAAGAGAGGCAACCGGATTGCGTAGAAGTGGTCTCGCCAAGAATCGACGGCAGAGGGGTTCGGCGGTGCGAGTAGTGAAGTGAAAGTGTAGATCAGCGCCGTCGGAACTAGGCGAGCGATGAATGAAGGCAACGTCCACTCGAGTTCCCGGTATGACCAGAAACCCCAGAAGCTCACTAGACAGAACCCGATCGCTAGCGAGAGCCAGGAGAGGTGAACCCAGTACTGGCACCGCGGCCGAGCCGCGTAGGGCACCACGTTTAGTATGCGAACCACTGCGAAGGACAGGATTAGGACGTGCCCCGCAGCGAGATATTCGAAGAGCGTCATTTGCCGCCCAACGGATCGGCGCTCAGCTGCCGCCGACTTGACGGCACGATGGGCGCCTGGTTTGGGGCTCCATGATGCCACAGAAGACTGTTGGCCTGGAGCGAAAGGCGGTCAGCTGCAGCGGTTTGTTAGGCGGCGGGCCCCGCTAGGATTGGAGCGCGATCTCACGATTATTGCGGAAGAGAGGCGGTCTCGCTCGAAACCAGTTCAATCTTGTAGAGCTTTTCCTCGAACTTCGAACACCATGGAAGGTACAGCAACATCACTGCCGCTGGTGGAAAGACGACGATCGCCATCACGCGGTCTATCATGCACTGCTTGTCGGCAACGTAGGGAATGGTCAACGTGTGTGACTCGTAACCTGATGCACCTATCTCTACCGTCCGCGCGCCTCGCGCGAAGAGGGAGCGGCGCGACTCGATCACATGAGGAGAGCTGGTAGAGGAATATGCAGGGCCTGACGTAACGAGCGCGTTCAGAGGCCTCGTGAAGACCTTGGTGCTTGTGGTGCAGGCTTGGCACCCGATAGCGAGCCCCGCGAGAATCCACACGCCGTGTCGCATGTCTCGCCGCCTAACGCCTGATCGAGAAGCACGGGATCGCACTGGCCCGGTGTCGTTGAGGGGCGCCCGCTTCAGCGGAGCGCAGATCTCCGTTCAAAACCCGCGCGAACACGGCGTGCGCCGGCCTCAACCCCTTCCCCGAGCGGCCGATTTCAGGGGCTCGGGTATCAGGCGGCACGGCGAGCGCGCCGGGTAATCGCCTTGGCAACCTGGGAGCGCGTTGCGCCGAGCTCGAGTAGCGCCCTCACGAGCAGGTCAATCGAGACAGAAGCGTCAGCCGCCTCCATCTTGGCTATGCGCGATTGACTCGAGCTCAGACGCTTGGCAAGCTGAGTCTGGGTCAATCTCCGCGCCTGTCTACGCTTTCGGAGACTCTCGGCCAGGCTGAGTTTCATCTCGATCAGAGCGACCTCCTCCTTGGTCAGCCCCAGGAAATCAGCCGCGGTTCCAACTCGCCAGCCTGCGGCCTCGAGCTTCTGCTTCTTGCTCTTTCTCATCGCCATGTAGCTATCTCCTGGCAATCTCGAAGCACCGCTTCCCGACCCGCGGCATCGGGCGGGCTTGTGGCATTCCCAGGTTCTCACCCTTTTGCAGCCGTCGCAGCAGAAAGCCCGCCTCAATCCGAGCCTCCTTCGAAAACGGCGGTGTCAGCACCTCACCGGCTAGCCACACGAGGGGCTTGTCATTGGCCTTTGCTGCAGACATGATATATCATTTTCGACATATAGCCAATGAGAGGCGTGCCGCCTGACAAGACGCTGCAGATGACCAGTTTACGCCTCGGGCCAACAAGCATCTGCAACGTCATGGAGACCTCGAGTCCACGCTACGCCGGACGCTTGAGGAGTTCCTCAAGGGCGTAAAGCATCATCTTGAAAAATAGATCGAGTGATTCGATATTCCTGGCGAACCCGGGCGGCGTGGGCGGAAGCGGACTTCAAGGGATATCGGTCTCGATCGCCAGGGCGTGGGTCGTGAAGAGGCGGTCGTTGAGGACGGGATTGATCTCGAGCTTAGTCACGACCACGTCGGTCTGGGTTCCCATGACGACGTTTTCGACGAGGATCCGGGTGGGGAGTGACGTGCCAGCTTCCTGGCGAAGCCCCGCTCTTGGAAACTGGATCACCTTCACGGGGGCATCCGATCCGTTCTTGAAGTAGCGGGTCTCGAGCAGGGCATCGTCCTGCGCGATTGCGAACTCGACTCGCGCGTAGCTGCTCGCCCGAATGGGGAGCCCCGCCACGATCATGACCTCTTCGCCACCCAGGGATTCCGGGCGGATCACCAGGTGGTCGAAATCGGTCGCCCGCCTGCGTTCCAGGTCCTCGTAGGACAGGTCTGTTCCCATGAATGAGTCGCTGCGTTGGGCGCCGCTCACCCGCCGGGTCTTCGCTAGCGCGGGCAGGAACACGAAATAGTCATCGGGCCGATCCGGCTGCTCGATCATGAGAAGCGCCGTATCCCTCAGGTCGGGCGGATGGGTGAACCGCGCGATCGCACGGAGGTTCCCATCAACGATCTTCGTCGCCACATCGAGCCGTTGCTCTTGAACCGTCCCTCCGCGCGATCGCAGGTGGAGTGTCATCTGCTGGCGGGTGTCGCACTCATATCGCTTTTCGAATGCCCGATGAAGCAACTCCCTCGGATCCACGGGTCGTGCGTCCTCGACCGCCCGGGATTCGCCAATCCCGATGGCTAGCGAGGCGACGAGAACCACGAACCCAGTCAGCACGCTACGACTCATCGAGACCCTCGGACGCGCCAGGAATCATCAACCGGACAATGGTCCCAACGCCGACGTTCGATTCGATCGCGATCGTTCCACCGAGGCCTTCGATGATGGCCCGACTCGCGGCGAGTCCAATCCCCCAACCGCCCTCCCCTGCCCGGGTCGAAAAGAATGGCGAAAACGCCTGCTCGAGGGTCTTTCCATCCATCCCGCAACCGCGGTCGGTCACGTCGATACGGACCTCTCCGCCTTCGTTGAACGCATACACCTCCACCGGCTCGGTCGGGCCGGCGCGAAGTGCATTATCGAGCACGTTCACCAGCACCTGGCGAACCTCTCGGGCGGCCAGGATGGCGGGTAGATCGGGCGTGAGCCTCAGCAGGGCGCGTCCGGGTCCGTGAATTCGCTCCACGGCTTGAATCGCGAGGGCCAAGATCTCGTCGACTCGGAACAGGACCTCGGCCTCTCGCCTGGGGTCTCCCTGATCCAACAGGTGGTCGAGAGTCGTGAGCGCTTCGTCGGCGAGCGAGGCGATGCCGGAGAGGTGATGACGCACATCCTCGCTGTTGAATGGGTCCCTGCTCATCGAGATCGCGCGCTGGTATACGACGCTGATGGGCTTGCCCAGATCGTGTGCAAGTCCAGTCGCGATCTGGCCGATGGTTGCCATCCTTTCCGCGTGAAGGAGATCCTCGGCCAGGTGAGAGCCATGGATCGCGATCGCAGCCCGAGCGCAGATTGCGGATACGAAGCGAACCTCACGGTAGCTGAATGGGAGCTCGCTCCCGGATTGAGCGATCAGCGCAAGCCCCACGAGCTTGGACCGGATCCGAAGCGGAGCGGCGAGGGCAATCTCCGAGGCGCGCAGATCGTCTGCATTGCGACCCTCCGCACCAACCTCCAGCGCCAGATTCAAGGGATCGGTTCGTTCGGCGAGCAGTCGAATCGCCATTTCGACAAAACGCATCTCGACTGGAGCTCGCTCACCCTGGTGTCCAGCCAGCGTCCAGCCGCCTGCTGTGGGCAGGAAGATCGAGACTCCAGAAGCGCTTACGGCAGCCTGCAGTGTCTCAGCCGTTACGAAACTGATCGCATTGCTGTCCGAGACGCCCTCGAGGTTGTGTGCGTGAGACGACTCGAGTTGTCGCAGGCGCGCATCAACGGTGGGCAGCCAGCGGCGGAGTCGGTTCCACAAACCGTCTCTGGCTATTCCACCGAAAAAGAGGACCAGAGAGAGCCCGAAGAGGCCAACAACGGGCCCCGGAGAAAATTCGACTGCAGACCATTGGAAAGCGCTGAAGATCAGCGTTGCCAGGATACCCGCGCCGACGATGTGGACGAACGCGTAGCTGACGGCTTGACGCACATGGGGGCGTATGTCGTTGAGTTGGTATCGAGCCAGGGAATAGCCGAAGGGAAGCGGCAGGGCGACGGCTGCGGACAACACCAGTGCGAGCGGCCCGAGGGTATCGGTCGCGCGAATCGCAATCGCGAGCGCTGCACCCGCCGCCAGCGTGATCAGTGTTCCCCGAACCGCCACCCGGGCCCTCACCCGCTCGAGTCCATGTACGGATTCCTCACGGCGAAACACACACTTGGCAAGGAGCCCCAACCAGATCAGACCGGTGAGGCTCGCGCTCACCGAACTCGCCATTCTCCAGAGAGCGGGATATTGATGCACGCCCCAGATCAGGATCAGCGCGTTCAGGATCCCGGCAGCGTATAGACCGTGCGTGATCCTCGGAGCGGCGATCAGGAGCCCACTGCGATGGGGAAACGCGAGTGCGAAATGGGCTGCCGCAGCCGGGAGAAGACCCAGGGCAGCCAGATACACCCAGGGCGGACCGCTGCCAACCTCGAGCACGTTCAGGCTCAACACTGCGATACAGGAATACGCGACAAGGAACGGGATTGAAGCCGATGCCGTTGAATAGAAGACCAGGAAGAGCGAACAACCGAGCATCCAGAGGGGAAACAGGGCCATCGCCGAGAGACGCGCAGCCTCATTCCACGGGGAATGCCAGACCACGGGAACACTCGTACGCAGAGAACGCCCCGAGCGAGTGAGTTGCAGCTGAACCCTCTCGCCCGCCCGATCGAGCAGGGGCAGAAGGTCACGTCCATCGTCTCCGGGAAGCAGCCGCATCGAGGCCGCACCCGCCGTAATCACGTCGACACGGTCGAATCGATGCAGTGGGCAGCTCGTCGAGAGCGAGGCAAGGATCGAGACATGGCCACCGGGGAGAAGCTTGCACCCGAGACTTCCCGATCCGGTGGCGTCGGCTGTGCGCAACGCGCTCGGGAAAAGCGCCGCGCCGACCCCGAGCACGGCGAGAAGTGCCACCAGAACCCGCCCCGGCGCGGCGAGTGGCCTGCTGGCCCTCGGCGTCTCTGGCGGCAGCCGCACCGGCCGAACTCCCAGGATGAGAGCCGGAAGAACGAAGAGATCCGCGATGAGGGCGGCGAGGATGGCAATACCTGAAAGCAGCCCGAAGCTCGCGACGCTCTGCCAGGAACTGATCATCAGCGCAAAGAAACCGAGCGACAAGGCCAGTGAGGTCGAGATCACGGCTCGCCCGACGCGACGCACTGCCGTTGCGACCGCCTCTCCCGGGTCTGCTCCGCGATTGCGTTCGGTGCGGTACTGCGTCACCAGATGAATCGTGTCGTCTACTGCGATTCCGAGCACGATGGCTCCGACCATGATCGTCGCAACGTCGAGATTGATGCCCCATAGCCCCATTGCGCCCAGCGTCACGAGCACGGGAAGGCCATTGGGAATCATGCCGATCAGCGCCCAGCGCAGCGACGCCAGGCCGGTCGAGCCCGTAGCCCACAGGAATCCCCAGAAGAGCAGCGTCACGACAAGTGCGGCCGTCGCGAACGAACGCAGCTGCGTGCGTTGCATCTCCCGGACGAGGTCCAGGTACAGGGAGAAGGGCCCCGTGAATTGAAATTCCCAGCCCGAGGGGAGCGTGGATGCCAGGTGCTCGGTGACTTCATCCAGGATTTCGATACGGCGGGTCTTCGGAGCCGGATCGGCCTCGATCGAGAGACGAACCCGTCGGTGCTCTGAATTGATCCAGCGAGCGGGACGCGTACCGGCGTCGAGCCCCAGAACCCAGAGGAGTTGCACGTTGGCCGCACGGGACTCGGCGGGGGCGTAATAGGCAGGATCATCATCGTGAAGCAGCTGGTTCAGGCGCTGAAGCGGATCGAGAAGGCTCCGAACCCGACCCAGGCCCTCGACCGTGGGAAGAAAAGACGCGACCTGGGACAGGCTCCGAAGGCCCTCGGGATCGAGGGCCGATTCCCCCTCCGGAACCACGAGTTCGATCTCCAGGGTGTCCGTTCTGCGCAGATTCTCCTCGACGAATTCTGCCCATCGAACCACGTCGCTGTTGGCTCCAAAGAGTTCCTTCTCGTCGACGTCGATCTGCAGACGCGAGACCCCGAATCCGCCGAGGAGAACCAGAGCGCCCGCGACGATCAGAACGAATCCCGTTCGCCGCTCGGCCACGCCAATGATCAAGCCGAGGGTGCGATCCCAGGCGTCGGAAGCTTGCGCCGCCTGTTTGCCAGGCTGGGGGATTCTCACCAGGAACAGCGGCATCAAGCTGAAGGTGAGAACGAAGGCAGCCATCACGCCGATCGCTGCCACCACGCCGAAGCGCAGGAAGCTCGCAAACCCCGACGTCGAGAAAGAAAGGAACCCTGCGGATGTCGTCAGCGCGGCGATGAAACAGGCGGGCCCCACCTCGTCCGCCACCTCGATCATCCGTTGCCTGCGCACCCCAAGCGTCAGCGGCTCCGAATTGCTCCAGGTGCGGCTCGCATAGCGCGAGAGCACGTGGATCGCAGAGCAGACGCCGATGACCAGGATCGCCGGCGCCAACGCCTGGGTGAGTTCGCTCTGGGGCCAGCCCAGCCAGGCCATCGATCCCATGGCCCACACCAGTGCGATCCCCGTCGTCCCCAATGCGAGCAACGCGGCCCGCCACGATCGAAACAGCACGAAGACGGTGGCCAGGATCAGAACCACCATCAACGGCACGATTCGGGGCGTCTCGCTCTGCAGTCCTCCCCCCGCGACCGCGAAGTCGACGGGATCGCCCACGAGATAGAAGCGGAAGCCTTCCGCCTCGTACGGCGCGAGGATTTCGCGCAGCGCGGGAACGACGGTCGAGGTGGTTCGGCTGTCGGACGAGGCCAGCTGGATCGCGATCGCCCCGACCTTTCCGTCTGCCGAGACGAGATTGCCCTGCCAGAGGCTGTCCTTCAGCGCCCGCTCGCTCAGCCACTGGCGATCCGGGACGACCTCGCCGTTCTCGATGAACCTTCGAACGTCGAATCCACTCGGACCCGGCACCAGCACCGGGCTGGTCGCGGGGCTGTCGACGTGTCGTACGAGAGGATGGCCAGAGATCGAATCGCCCACGGCCTCGGCCATCCGAAGAGCAGCGGGATCGAATACCGAGTCGCATTGGATCGTCTCGGCACAGCTCCAGACGGCGAGAACGGGCAGGCCACCGCCGAACTCGTCCAGGAACGCCTCGAGTCGCTGGACCGATGGATGCTCATCGCCAAGCACGCCCCGGTAGCCGATCTCGGTTTTCATTCCGGGAAGGCCCACAGCCGCAAACGCCGAGATCGCAACGGCCATCGCGATCGTTGATCTCGGATATGCGAATGCGACTTGCGTCAACCGGCGCATACTTTGTCAGCCTCTTTGATTCCGGCCCTCGAAGAGGCCGAACTTCTTGAGGTGGTACACGACCGTGGCCCGATCCCGATCCAGGTGCTCTGCGATCCGTGCAATGTTCCCGTTGCACTCGACCAGCAATCTCTCGAGCTGGTGGCGAAACTCCTCCCGCCGGCGATCCCGTGCGGAGGAGACGCTCTGGATCTCCGGGGATTCCGGAACTGCAGCAGCTTCATGCATCTGAACGAGGTCTCGTGCGGCTGCGCCGAGCCCTCCGAGATCGTCCCGCCATCGCAGGAACCGCTGGGCCCCCCGTCGCATGGCCGTCTCACACGTCGGCACGCTGGGGTAAGCGGTAATGACGATGATCGGGACTTCCGAGAACTCACGAATGCGCTGGACGAGGTAGATTCCATCCTGACCTGGCATCCGAAGGTCGGTGACGACCAGATCAGGAACGGTCTCCGAAAGGTATTCGAGCGCTTCGAAGGCGTCGCGTGCCTGGTCGACCTCGAATTCCGACGCCTCGAGCCGCTCGGCAAGCAGTTCGCGTGCTTCACGGGTATCGTCGACTACGAGCGCCTTCCAGTGCACTGCTGGACTCCATCGAAGTTGCCCGCCGTTGCGGGCGACTTCATCTGATCTGTGCTGCCCCCCGACGAAATGCTACGGCTTCGAACGTCATACCTGGACCGAATCCCAGCATCACCCCCTCGGTTCCAACCGTCAGTCTGGCCAGGGACTCCTCGAGTACGTAGAGGATTGCCGCACTCGACGTGTTGCCAAGCCGGTTCAGGACCTCGTAGGAGACGTCGAGGTCTCTCACCTCCAGCCCGAGACCGCGTCCGATCGCTCGAAGCACCGAGGCCCCCCCTGGGTGGACAACCCACGAGAGCGGCGCCCCTGACTCCGCACCCGCCCGCAGAGGCTCGACGAACCCACCCACACCCCTCTCGATGATCGCGGGCACCTCTCGCGACAGGTAGAGCTCGAAGCCGTCCTCTCGAACACGCCAGGTAAGGGCGTCTCGCGAGCCGGAATCGAGGTGCGTAAGTGCAGTCCCGAATTCGAGCAGGGAATCTCGAGAGGCGGAAACGCGCCCGAGCACCATCGCTCCAGCGCCGTCACCGAATAGAGACGTTGCTACGAGCCCGTTGGTGTCGTCGCTGATTCTCCGGTGCAGCGAGCAGAGTTCGACGCACACCACCAGGGCTCTCGCGTCTGGACTCTCTGCCGCCGCTCTGCGCCCAACCCGCAGGCCATGAAATGCGCCCGAGCACCCCATGAAACCCACCAGTGTTCGTTCTACGTCCGGCCGAAGAGAAAGCAGGGACGCGATTTCGACGTCGGGACCGGGCGCAAACAGGCCGGTGCAGCTCACGACGATCAGGTGACTGATTTCGTCTCGCGAAACACCGGAAGACTTGAGAGCCTGTTCGCAAGCCGCCGCCGCGAGACGAGGCGCTTCCCGCTCATAGATTTCCATTCGTTGCGAGGTCGACGGATTGGACGTGGAATCGAAAAGCACGCCACCCGGCCCCGAGAAGTCGGGAATGCAGAATCGACGTTCGGAGATCTGTGCGTTTCGAAACAACCTGCGCGCGAGCTGTTCGCGACGGGATCCCGGTTCCAGGGGCGGGTGAACGGCTGCGAGAGCCTGTTGCTGTGAAACGGGATAGGCCGGAAGCGCGGTGCCGATCCCAAGGAGTGCCGCGGGAGGAAGTTGGTTGCTCATCCCTTCCTTCTAGGAGTTGCGCGGTCGACTCCCGCACCTTATGCCAGTGTGGAGACGGGAGTCAACGACTCCTTCAGGTCGAACTCCACGGAATTCCACGCTTTTCCATGCTCTTCGCCGTTGTGCCCACGGTCTCGGGGCGTCTAGCTTCGGATCGGTCTCGATGAGAGGGGAATTTGTGATGAAGCAGCAAAACTCACTGGCCTCCGCCGGCTCTCTTTCCGAGAGCCCTGCGTCGGGAGCCCGTCTCGCGCAGTTGGAAACCCAGCTGGCGGGACCGAGCCGCGTGATGTCGCGCCTTCGGGAACGCATCGCCGCGGTTGCGCCGCTCTGGACTCCCGTGCTGATCTCAGGAGAGCCGGGGTGTGGCAGGGATGTGGTTGCCAGGGCGATCCACACCCTCGGCGTCACGGGTCGCTGGGAATTCAGGGCTCTCGATGCAGCGAACTTCACGCCGCACGATCGGGTGCCGACGGATGGCCTGGTCTACCTGCAGAGCGTCGAGCGCCTCAGTCCGGACGCGCAGGTGTTCTGGCGCAAGCGAGTCGGCCCATCGACGTCTGAGCCGCGGCTCCGCATGATCGGATCGACCGCGGATCCGCCGGAATTCCTGAGTCCTCGCGTTTCGTACGATCCAGAGCTCGCGCAGATCCTTCTGCGCTATCGGCTGCGCCTGCCTCCCCTGCGAGAACGAAGGGACGACATTCCGGCGATCGCCGCACTGCTTCTGGAGCGCATTGGCGCGTCCGTGGGCCGCCGGGGAGTGAAGCTCTCGGCAGCTGCTTCGCGTGTCCTCAAGACCCACCGGTGGACCGAGAACATGAATCAACTGGAGGAGGTCCTGGGGCGAGCGGTTGCATTCACGGGCGACCAGACGATTCGCCGGGAGCTTCTCGTCGAGTTGATCCAGGAGTCCGAGGAGAGCCTGGCAGACATCCGGGCACGCCACAGCGCGAGCGAGAGGCGGAAACTATTGGATGGGCTGCACCAGACGGGCGGCAACGTGGCGCAGACCGCCGAGAAACTGGGCCGCAGCCGTGCCGCCGTCTACCGCCTGATCGAGAAGCACGGGATCGCGCTGGCCCGGTGTCGCTGAGGGGCGCCCGCTTCAGCGGAGCGCAGATCTCCGTTCAAAACCCGCGCGAACACGGCGTGCGCCGGGCCTCAACCCCTTCCCCCGAGTGGCCGATTTCAGGACCTCGGCTGGCGGGGGGGGCATGCTTCGAATTCGAACCCGGGGGAGGGGGGCGCTGCGGATCGGGCGGTGGCGCGTGGCCAGGGGTGCGCGGGCCGCCTCGTGGCTTCTGGCTTGTGTGGCGCTTGCCTGCGGCACGCAGGTGGCACGGCCTCCGGTGGTGGTGAGCGACGCGGCGGGCCTGCTCTCGAGCGAGCAACGCACCACTCTCGCGGAGAAGCACGAGCTGCTGCTTCGCGACCACGACGTGGATTACAGGGTTGACGTGGCGACGGGCGCAGGCGACCTGGTCGCCTATGGGGTGCGCCGCTTCCGCGAACTCGACGTGGGCTCGCGGAGCGAGAGCCACCGCGGGCTGCTGCTGGTGCTCGACCCGGATCAGGACCGGGTTCGTGTCGAAGTGGGGCAGAACCTCGAGGAGGTGTTTCCCGACGCCTTCGTAACGTATCTGGAGACGCGCCAGATGGCGCCCTTCTTCAACGTGGGGCGCCTGGCCGACGGCGTCCTGGCCGCGACGGACCTCGTGGTAACCCGCGCGCGCAACACCGAGAAGAACGCGGCCTTCGAAGCGTCTGCGCAGACGGATGCGGCCGACCGCGGGGCCGCGGCTCCGGCCCCGGCGGGGATCGAGGCCGATCGCAACGAAGACTTTCGCGCGGGCACTGAGGTGTTTGCGGGTGCCACGCCGCGCGAGACCGTGCACAACTATCTCTCCGCCATGGCCACCCGCAACGGCCGCCCGGATCTCGGGCTCTACAGCCGCGAGACGCGCCAGCTGCTGGCGCGCCGGGTGATGACGCCAGCGCAGATGAACGCAGTGTCGAGCACCTACCGGGCCTGCCGCGCCGGCGCGGCGCGCGTGGATGCGGCCGGCACCCGCGCGGTGGTGCGCTATGGGGTGCACGCGCGCCAGTGCGCGCCCTGGTTCCTGGTGCACGAGGAGGGGGCCTGGCGGCTCGACCTGGCCGGCGCCCAGCAGGCGCTGCGCTTCGGTGCCGACAACGCCTGGCACTTCGCGCCAGACGTCGACCACGCCTACACCTTCGCGTTCCAGGACTGGGGCCTCGACCCGAACGGCTACCCACACGTACCGTAATGGACGTGATCAGTATCATCTCATGGCGGCGCGCGAGAGCAAGACCTACAGCATTCCCGTCCCGGCTGAGCTCGACGCCCAGGTCCGGGATGACATGACGAGTTCGGGCTTCAATTCGCTGAGCGAGTACGTCCGCGATGCGATTCGAGCGAGGCTCGAACGATCCGCCCAGCGGCGCTTCGAGGCGCAGCTGGTCCGGGCCGCAGAGCGCGGAGAAGCGACCGACACAAGCGACGTCGATATCGTCGTGGAGTTCGACCCGAAGAGTTCGCTCGGAGTCTTCGAGTTCGTCGCCATCGCTCGCTACCTGCAGGAGCTGATTCCGCGAGCCGACGTGGTAGAGCGCAAGGCGCTCAAGCCGAAAATCCGAGAGCGCGTCCTGGAGGAAGCGGTTGACGCCTTCTAGGGATCCGCGGCTCTACCTCGAGGACATCGTGAAGAACATCGAAGCCGCTCGCGCGGGGTGAGTTGCTGCGCGCTGGAATCTCGGGCCGGAACCCATTAGCGTGTTGCCCCATGTCAGACGGCATCCAGTCCCAGGAGCCCCAAGCCCCCGCCGCTGAGCTCGACCCGGCGCAGCTTCTGTATCTGCGGCAGAAGCTCGAATCGGAGCAGAACCTGCTCCTGGGTATCGTCGGGGGCATCGGGGCCGCAATCGCCGGCGCCGCGGTCTGGGCGGGCGTCACCGTGGTCACTGGATACCAGATCGGATTCATGGCGATCGGGATCGGGTTCCTGGTGGGCTTCGCGATCCGCGCGCTCGGGAAGGGAGTCACGAACCCGTTCGGCGTGGTGGGGGCCGTTCTCTCGTTGCTGGGCTGTGCGCTGGGAAACCTGATGGCGGTTACCGCGATGGTCGCGGCCGAGCAGGAAGTGCCGTTCCTTTCGGTCCTCTCCCAGCTCGATCCCGCGATCATCCAGGAACTCATGGTCGCGTTCTTCAGCCCCATGGACGTCGTGTTCTACGGCATCGCTCTCTATTACGGCTACAAGCTCGCCTTCCGACAGATCACCCGGGCCGAGCTGGAACACATGCTCTCGGGCGGCGCCCCTGCCGCCTGTTAGGTGACTGGGATCGATGCCTCCAGGTCGCGACAGATCTTACGAGCCAGCTGCTCGATGATCTCCCTGGATCACCTCTCCGGTTCAGGCTTCCTCACGGGCGATTGCTCGGTTGCTCTCCAGCACGAGCTGGAGCAGCGCTAATTCCAGGCCCCCGAGTACGCCGCTGGCGCCTGCATCAGGTCCTGGGAGCGGTCGCTCACGATGCGGAAGCGTTCGAGGATTGCGCGGTTGGCGGCGTCGACCTGGTCGCGCTGGAACGACGCCACGTTGCCCTGCTCGGTCTTGATCGTGACGAAGCGGCTGCGGGACGCGTCGAGCAGCTGGGAGAGGTGGTGCAGGTCGCGGATCAGGGTGTCGTTGACCGAGTAGATCACCTGCTCTTCGAATTCTTCGTAGCCCCGGGTGAGTTCGCTGTGGAGCACGCGCGAGATCACCACCACCTCGCGGCGGCCCTCGACCCCGTGGCTCGGCACCAGACCGGTGGAGCCGTCCTTGGTGGGGTCGCGAAGATAGGCCTCCAGGTGGCCCGGGGCGGTTCCGTAGTTGACGAGAAAGCGGGCCGTGAGCTGCTGGAACACGAAGCCCCCGTAGATCCTGTACGGGATGTCGCGATCATATTCACCCAGCGGAACCAGGGGCGCGGGCTCGCGCATCACGACCGACGTGGTGTGGCGCACCCCATCGCGTTGGAAGATCAGGTCGAGGGAATCGCCCACCTGCACGCTCTGCACGAGGGCCATGGAGAGCACTCGCAGGCCGTTGTCGAAGTCGACGCGCCCGTCCTCGCCCACGGGCGTGCCGGCGATCTCGAGCAGCACGTCGCCGGGACGGAGCTTTCCGTGGGCCGAGCCCACCGGCGAAACAGCGGTGATCAGGACGCCGCCGTCCACGTTGGCCAGGCCCGTGGCTTCGCGCAGGGCGGGATTCGCGAGCGTCTGAACCGCGACCCCGAGCTCGGGAAAACCATCGAAGCGCCCGTCTTCCACGTCCTTCAGGAAATGCCGAATCACCGTGGGGGGCACCACGTAGCCCAGGTTCTCCACGTCGCCGACGGCGCTCTGGATAGCGATTCCCATCACCCGGCCGTCTGCAATGGCCGGACCCCCGCTGTTGCCCGGGTTGATGGCGGCATCGACCTGCACGATCAGGTGGTTCTGGAAGGAGTGGGCGTATTGGTCGACGCCCACGCGCGAGACGATCCCCGAGGTTACCGAGAGCCCTTCGCCGCCCGTGGGGAAGCCGTGCACCTCGATGCGATCCTGGAGACGCGGGAGGCTCCCGATCTCGAGGGGTTTCGAGCCTTCGAAGAAACGCGGATCCGCCACAGAGAGCAGCGCCAGGTCGCAGCTGTGGCACACGTACTCGACATTTGCGGTGTAGCGCTTGCCGAGAAAACTGCGCTGCACCTCCAGCATGACCGCGTCGGCCACCAGGTGCGCCGCCGTGAGAACGCGCTTGCCGCCGATGATGACGCCCGAGCCCGAGACCCCGTCGGGACCCGTTCGCCGCCACGGCGCCCAGGGATCGGGGGGGTTCGAGGTCGCGAGCACCTTGACGAGGCTCTTCTGCATCGACGGGTTCTCGGCCCGGGCCGGGGAGAGGCCGGCGAGCAGCAGGATCACGAGGCTCGAAACGAGACCGGCGGCCGCTCGGCTACCGGGAGAAACACGTCGGGTCGCCACGTGGGGGCCCCCTCCGTTCGCACGGGTGTGCGAACGATATCGGCCACCCGCGGGGCGCTCGTGAGCGGCGCCCGGGGCCTCGCACGGTTCGCATCGATCGGGACCGGACCCAGGTGCCAGCGGAGTTGCCGCCTGCTGAGATCAGGGAGCGGGAGTCAGGGCGCGTGAGTCAGGGCGCGTGACACGCGGCGAAAAAGAAGGTCGCGTGGGTGGTGCCGCAGCTCTCCGAGGTGGTCATGTCGCTGGCGAGGCGCGTCTCGGCGCAGGTGAGGTTGCCGCAGACGGAGTCGCCGCTGGTTCCGATTCCCCAGTATCCGATTCCCTGACTCGCCGTGGGGCTCGACGCCGTGGTTGCGAAGGCGCGGGCGTTGGAGTTCGAGGCGTTCGGGGTTCCGTCTTCGGTTTCCCAGAAGAGTTCGGTCGACTGATTGCGATAGAAGTGGTCGCCCAGGGACGAGGAATTGTTTCCGAACATCACGTGGCCGGTGTTCCAGTCGCCTCCCTCCCAGACCCAGAGGCCCATCTGACCGGATTTCGAGCCCTGGGATTGGGGGGCGATGCGTGCGATGTGCGTCCTCGAGGTTCCCAATGCCAACTGGTCGTAGATCCGCAGGGTGTAATAGCTGGTGGGCTTGTTGCTCCCCAACGGCGATTGGAATTCGGCCATGGCAGCCGTCGAGAACGAGCCCAGGGGATTGATCCCCGTGTCGAGTCTGACCTGGAGCCCGCGCAGGGCCGTGAGCGAGAGGTTCGACGGGCCGCGTTCCCCGCTGTAATGCGCAACCACACTCATGCCGTTCACACCGGCGAGATCCTGATCGCTGCCGCCGGGTTTCGCCGTGAAATCGAGCCAGAGACCGTAGGCCTGGGACGGGGACTCGCTGTCGTCCATCCACTGGTGATACATCTGGGTCGCGCGCGGCGTAGTGGTGGGGCCATCGAATGCGATGTTGCCCTGCTGAACGTGCAGGGAGCCGCCGATCTGACTTCCGGCCAGATTGATGCCGACTCCGCGGGTGTTGGCGTGGATCATGTCGCGCTGCCACGGAGAAGCGCTGAAGCCCCAGTCGGCGACGTTTCCTTCGGTCTCCCAGACATAGTCCCACGTTCGCCATGGACGCGAGAGCGGCGTCAGCCCGCCGAGGGTCGCCTGGGCTCCGGAATCCTCGCCGGTGATCGAATTGCCCACGGCGTCCTGGATGCGAGCCAGCCCACCCGTGGCGGGATCGATCCCGGAGGTCCTTTCGGCAATCGTCAGGACCCCTCCGATCGACGCCTCACACGCGCCGTTGCCCGGACCCACGTCTTCGTCGCAATGGGAGTCGTCGGTGCAGCGAAACCAGCCGCGATCGCGGTTGCTGCCCGTGGTGCAGGACCCCACGATGTAGGCCTGGGCGCCGCCCGACGCGGTGATGGTTTCGCCGGGCTCGAACGGCCCGCCGCTTACCGCCCCCGGATTGAAGGAGTATTCCACGGCCTTGGGGTTCCAGTTCCACTCGAGACGCTCGGATTCGGGAGCCTCGCATTGGCCACCGTCGGCGAAGCAGGTGGCAACGGCAATCACGTTGCAATCGAGGCCCGGCGAGCAGCTCGCCGGATACTGGAACTGCCCGCACGAGTCTCCGTTGCGCGGACCCGGGCTCACGCAGGTGCCCTCGGGCTTGTAGCTCCACTCCCAGGTCGCATCCATGGCGTGCTCGTCTTGATCGATGCGCGAGCCCGAGGTGATGTCCATGTTGTATCGGGTCGAGGTCTGGTAGTCGGGCCAGTAGAAGCTCTGGCCAACCTTGCCCTGGCCGAAGCTGATCAATCCAGCCGTCGAGTGGCTGGGGGACTCAATCGACCAGCGAAGCCCGTTCTTGGCATCGCCGTCCATGTTGATCGAATTCGCTCCGAATTCGATGTTGGAATCGGCTTGCTTGAGCACGTTTCCTGTCGAGTCCGCGAAAACCGCCAGGAAATCGGCCTCGGTCATCATCGGCCCCTGCAGGCTGGCTTCGCAGGTCACACTTCCGTCGGCCTCGATCAGCTGGATGGCCTCGCCCGCTGGACAGGATTGCGTGACCCGCATCTGGATGTCGGCCGCGTCGGTGCCCTGGAGGCGAGAGGCGTCCAGGGCATACGGAACCGTCAGGATCTGCGTGCGGCTGAGCGCACCCGTTGCACCAACGGTGACTTCCAGGAATCGAGACGGTGCGGTGGGCCCGGGGTCGCCCGCCAGCGCATCCGCAAGGCCCGTCGTGAGGGGATCATCGGGGAGGTCGGTCGCGCTGCCGGTCGGGCCGAGCACCACGGTGAACACACCGTCCGAGAGGGGAGTCCCTGTGAATTCCTGAACGTAGAGCAACACGCCGGAGGTGAGCGCATCGTAGATGCGAATCGTGAGATCCGTTGTGCCCGTGTGCGGCTCTCCCTGGGAATCCAGCAGCACGCCCTGGTAGGTGATCATGCCCGGTACGGCGGGGGATTCGGCTCGTCCGGCTTCGAGGCTGATTCCGATCGCGAGGACGGTTGCTGCGAAGATGAGGGAGCGCTTCACGGTGTACCTCCGTAGATCCGAGCCTCAGCCGCTTCCACGAAGCCCTGTCGCAGCTCGCCCCCGTCTGCCAGGCCGACGGGGCTCGCTGCCAGGGGATGGCCAAGCGTCGCTCCGAAGAGCGTCAGTGTGGGCGAGGCAGTCTCCGGTTCGGGTCGGGCGGAGGCCACCAGCGCGTCGAGCTCCAGCGTGAGGGGATCGACCACGACGAAGGTCCGGATCGCCTGGGAACCCGAGCCGCCCGATGCGGTGAGGGCTCGAACGCGAAATTCGTGATCTCCGGTCGGCAGGCCCGAAAGATCGAGATCCACCCGGATCTCCGGAAATGCCTCGACCGAAAAGCCAGACACCGTGACGGGATCCCCGCCGATCGGCACCAGTCCGGAGGCATCCGTGAAGGGGACCATGAGGCCCATCGCCTCGATGAGGTCGGTGCCATCGATTTCGACTTCGACGCTGCCCGGGTCGAGCCTGGCCGAGAGCTGCGCACCGAGGTGAATCACTGGGTCGTCGAACAGGGAGCCCGACTCCAGCGCGACTCCCTGGATGCCCGAGCCACCGCAGCGCGCCCCGACCCCGATCGTCAGCATCGCCATCACCGCGAGCAGCTGGACGCCAGGGGGAGCTTGATGAAACCACAGCGGCTTCAGCAACATCGGCCGATTGTAGCCGAGGGCGAAACTTTGCTGGGAGAATTCAGTCCGCCCGGATCAATCGGACCCCGCCCCGCCTCCCTCGCTGCGGGGGCTGCCCGGGGACCCGGCGGGGGGCCAGTCGAGCCGGTTGCGCTTCTCCGACGCGAAGCCGTCGGGAAACTGCGGGAAGGGCAGCGCGCCTTCGCGGCGCCACGTGCGCACCTGCTCCTCGGCGTCGCGGGCCTGCTTCTCGGGGAGGCCCGTGTCGGGCGCCACGTACATGGTGGACGACGGAAAGGCGAAGCCCGAGCCGGACTCGTTCACGACGTCGATGATGCGCAGGTAGAGATCCTCCCGCACCGCGAGGAAATCGTTCCAGTCCCGGGTTTCGACGTAGCAGAAGATCTCGATGTCGAGCGAGTAGGCGCCGAAGCCCACGAAGCGCACGCGCGCCGGATCCTCGGTGATCCGGGGATGCGCGAGCAGGAGTTCTCGCAGGCGGGCCAGCAGGTAGCGCAGCTGATCGCTGGTGGTTTCGTAGCGCACGCCCAGGATCGTGTTCAGGCGCATGCGGTCGCGCTTGGCGAAGTTCTCGAGCTGCAGGCTCGAGAGCTCCGCGTTTGGAATCGAAACCACGGTTCGGTCGAGGGTGCGCACGCGCGTGCTGCGCAGGCCGATCTCTTCCACGGTTCCCGTCTGGTCGCCGAACCGGAAGTAATCGCCCACCCGCACGGGTTGGTCGGCGAAGAGCGTGACGCCCCCGAACAGGTTCTCGATGGACTTCTGGGCCGCCAGAGCAACGGCGATGCCGCCCACACCGAGACCGGCGACGGCGGCGGTCACGTTGACCCCCGCAGCCGACAGCACCGCGAGGCCTCCGAATGCCAGGATCAGGCCCCTTGCGATGCGCTGGCTGGGAACCAGAACCGGGATGAGCCCCGATTGGCCGCTGGCCAGCAGGCGCTGGCGCGCGACCAGGGTTCCGATGTCGGTGCCGCGCATCACGAGCCAGGTGATGGCCACGATGAAGAGCATCCACACCGGAGTGCGCAGTGATTCCGAGGCCTGAATCGGAAGCTCGAGAGCGAGGGTGCCCAGGCTGAAAACGAGCATGCCGGTCAACAGACGCACCGGGCCTCGCACGGCACTCACGATTCGGCCATCGAGCCTTCCGGAATCGCCGGCGAAGTAGTGGTGCAGCACCCGGATCAGCCCGATGGCGAGCACCCGCGAGAAGCCCCATGCCAGCAACAGAACCAGCGCGAGTCCGCACCACTGCCAGAGCCACAGGTTGAGAATCTGGCGCTTGAAAAGGAGCTTCGGGAGGAATCTCTCGATCAGAACCGGGCCGAACTGATCGTGCAGCTCATCGATCGCGGCAACCGTCGCGGAGGAGATCTTCCAGATGCGCACCCCGTCGCCCTCGCGCGCCACGCGCTGGAGCAGCAGATCCGTGCGTCCCTGCTTCGTGTCGACCTGGCCCAGGCGATCCTGCCACGCCGCGAGTCCGTCGTCGGAATATCCGTCGTTCGAGTCGGACAGGGTGTCGAAGTCGATCCAGAGCTTCCGATCGAGAATGACCTTGAGCTGGCGAGCCAGCTCCGCGCCGCGCTCGGCGTCCTCGGGCTCCAGGCCCCGCAGGTCGAGAAACTCGGCCGCCTTCTCGTAGTCGCCCATGCGAGCGGCCACCAGGTAGCCATACACGGAGCCCCGCGGCGTGCCGCGGTTGAAGGGGTCGGACGGACCCATGGGCCGCGACAGGTCTTCAGCGCTGGGAGGAGCCTCCGGGGCGGGGGCTTCAGCCGCGGGCTCGGGCGGCGCGTCGGGCTTCGGGGCCTCCTGGCCGTGGGCCGGCAGAGCCCCGCCCAGGCCCACCACCAGTCCCATCGCCAGCACGGCGCAGGCGCGGTGGGTGGCCCATCCCGGTCGGGTTTCGGTGCAAAGCTTCGGCAGATCCATCGTGCGTCCTCCTCGTGGGGGTCACATGATGTCGCGCCTGCGACGCCGGACCAAACCGGTCGAACCGTGCGGTGCGTCTGATCCACGCCAGCAGCCGAGGGCGGCCAGTCCGACCAGGCCGAAGGTCAGCAGCAGATCGTGCGTAGGCTCGGGAAGAGCCAGAACGGCTTCGGTGATCAGCAGGCTCTCGATCTCCCTGCCCAGTCCGAATCGGTGAACCCCTCCGTCCGAATACAGATCATCGATCGTCGCCCCTTCCCGCATCGCCTGGAGGAAGGCGTCGTAGGCATTCGCGAACCGCACCTGCTCACCCAGCGCGATCCGTTCGGCGACCAACGCCGCAATTTCGTCGCGAACCCACTCCAAACGGTCGTTGATCTCGGGCACGGTCAATCCCGGCACCGGCTTGAAGATCGGCGGCGGGGCCACGATCACCACCGGCAGGCCGGCTGCCACGGCAGCCAGTGTTCCGGCCTCGATCTCGTCCATCGTGCGATCGATCGTCCACGATGCCACGATCCGCACGTCGTTCGTGCCGCAGAAGATCACGACGACGTCGGAGTCTTCGGGGGGCGCGGCCGGGCTGGCCAGGTCGAGCTCGAGTCGGGGGACCACGTCGTTCCAGCACTCGTCTCCGTTCTCGCCGAAATCGAGTGCCGACCAGGCGGGGGGCAGATACGGGAACCAGTCGCCTCCCCTCGTGAGCGAGTCGCCGTAGGCCGCAAGCTCCACCGGATCCCCCGTCCCGAACGGGACGGCATCGGCAGAGGACGGGGCAAGAAACGTCACGCTGAGCACCAGAGCTGCCGCTCCGACGAACTCCCGGCGTGCGTCCCCCACTCCCATGGCCGGGCGATGCTACCGACGGGCGGTGGGTGTGGGAAGGCACCCTTCTGGGCGGCGTCAGGGCGCGCTCGGACGCCCAGCGCGCGTCTACAGAACCCCGGTTCGGTTCGACAGTTCGCCGTCGCGCAGATACTCGACGGCGAGTTTGTCGCCGGCCTCGTATTTGCGCATCAGGACCCAGAGCTCCGGGATCGTGAAGACCGGCGCGCCCCCCACCGTCAGCAGGCGATCGCCGGACTCGAGCCCCGCGCGAGCCGCGAAGCCGTCTTCGTCCACCCGGCTCACCACCAGGCCCGAGGGCCTTTCGCGCACCAGCATGCCCGGGTGGCGCATGGGGCGCACGAAGCGCTTCACGGCGATGCCCGTCTCCACGTAGAAGAGCAGGTCCGCAATGGCCTGG
This sequence comes from Deltaproteobacteria bacterium, assembly GCA_032128115.1. Taxonomy (GTDB): domain Bacteria; phylum Myxococcota_A; class UBA9160; order UBA9160; family SMWR01; genus JAQBHB01. Next base: position 29,125 of record JAQBHB010000112.1, read on the forward strand.
CCCCAGCCACACGTCACGAGTTCCACCATGGCGTCGCCGGCCTCGCCTTCGCCGTGACCCTCACCCGAGTGGATCACCTCCACGCGCGTGCCCTCCCCTTCGGGCTCGAGGCGCACCGTGACTTGTGTCTGGGCGTGGGGGCCCGTGCCTTCCGTGTGGCGCAACAGGCGCTCGGGCACCACCTCCTCCACGCGACCGGTGCATTCGTGTTGGCCGATCCGCCAGTAGACGCGTGCGCCCACCCGGGGCTCGATCTCGTATTCCTCGGCCTCCCACCTGGCGCGCTCGCCGCCGTCGGCGAACAGCGACCAGACGCGCGACACCGGCGCGGGCACGAAGAAGCGCTGCTCGACCTGGGAACTCATGACGTACCTCCTTCTTCCCCGGGCTTCGGGTAGTTGACGCCCGGCGCCAGGGTGGGATAGCGGTAGATGCCGGTGCGGACCGGGAGGCCCAGTTCTTCGCCCACCGCGCGGGTGATCTCGGGGCTGAAGCTGTAGCAGCGCATGCACGAGACGAAGCCCTCTTCTTCCTGGAAGCGGATCACGCCTTCCAGCGCCTGCTTTCCCCGGCGCGTGGTGAGCAGGCCCACGATGGGCTCGCCCCGGAAGACCAGGCGCTCGGCCCGGCGGCTCTCGTAGCGCCACACGGCCGGCCACTCGGGATGGCCGCCGAGCGCTCCCTCGAACCAGCTCTTGGGGCTGCGGTGGCCTTCGGCACCCCACTCCATGCCGACGCCCACGTTTTCGACGGTGGCGTTGTCGAGCACGAGCTCGAGCAGGCCCGGCTTGTCTTCGGCGTTGAAGAGTTCGACGAAGCGGTCCACCAGCAAGGGCGAGGGCAGCGGACGCTTCGGATCGGTTTCGGGTTCGGGCTCGCGCAGGCGCGTGCGGCCCCGGTGCAGGGCGGCCTTCACGGCGCCGATCGTGGTTTCGAGCACTTCGGCACTCTCCCCGAGGCTGAGATCGAAGACGTCCTTCAGGACCACGGCGGCGCGCTCGCGGGGGGCGAGGCGCTGCAGGAGGGCCTGGCCCGCGTCGCGCACGGCGCCGGGCTGGCTCGAGGCGACCACCGGCGCGTCGGTCTCGGCCAGGGCTGCGGCCTCGGACTCGCGGCGACGCAGCGTATCGATCCAGAGGTGCGTAGCGGTGCGCAAGACGTAGGCCCGCGGGTTGCGCACCGGATCGTGCAGCAGGGCCAGGGCGCCAAAGCTGCGAAGCAGGGTGTCCTGGGCCAGGTCCTCGCCGTCCCACAGGTTGCCCGCGAGCCGGCGACAATAGGCGTGAAGCGCCGGCCGGAAAGAGGTCACGAGATCCAGGAAGCGATGCCACGACGCCCGCAGCTCGTCTCGCAAGGGGTCGGTCAGCTGAAACTCGCTCACGGGGCTTCCCTCCTGTTTCGAGCCTCTGCCTCGAGCCTCTGCCCTGCAGGACGAACGGGAGCCCCAAAAGGATACGCCCCCGGGAGGGAAGATTTCGGGAATCTCCCGGGAAAGACGCTGGCGCCGTGCCCATTCAAGCACTCAACCGGACCTCCGGAACCCCCGATAAGAAAGCATGGAATTCCATCTGCGTACGAGTTGCACATGGGTGATCGCGATCGCGAGCGCCGTGATTGCGAGCACTGGCGCCGGTGCCGAGCCGATCCCCGATACCGTCTGGTGCGAAGAAGACTACTGGTTCGAGATCGCCGAACCCGCCGGCTGGACGCTCGACTGGCGGCTGGGCGGCGAGTCGCTGACGCTCACCTTCGAGAGCCAGCGGCCCGAAGCCCCGGGCGTCCAGATGAAGTTCCGGCTGGTGCGGGCGAGCGATAGCCCGCCCGGCTCCGTGGATCTGGACGTGGACGAGACCCTCCAGAGCCTGGTGAGGCTCGCCACCGCCTTCAGCGAGCCCAACATCGCGGAGGCCTTTGACGCCAGCCACCCGCACCTGCCCGCGGCCGCAAGCGCCGTCCCCATGGGCGATGGAATGCGATATCTCGCGGCTCTCGACGTGCAAAACGGCCGGGGCAGCTACTTCATGGCCACCCTCGCAACGCCCGAAGGCCAGGCCCGGGGACAGGAGCTTGCGGACTTTCGCGCGACCCTGGCTTCGATCGAGTTCGATCCCTACCGGGGCTGCACCCAGCGTTCCGGTGGCGAAACGGTGGTGGTCGCGCTCGAGGGGCCCGGCGGGCTCACGGCGCCGCCGGCTGCACCCCCGGCCGCACCCCCGGCCGCACCCGACAGGGAAGCGCCCTCCTTCAGCCTCGACGCCGCCAGCGCCGGCTGCGCCGAACTCGGCGATGCGCTGGTGCCTCTCTCCTGCGCGAACGTACGCATCGGCGACGAGCCTGCGCTGTTGGCAAAGTTCGAGGATGGCAAGCTACCGGCCAGCTACTACGCAAACGTGAACTACCCGCGCGTGGCCCAGGCCTTTTGTGACGAGGCGGCCCGCGCCGGCGCGGGCGCTCCGCGCCTGATCTTCCACGTGGCCGAAGGCCCCGCGGCCCGCGAGTTCGACTGCCAGTCCTACCGCCTGGGCGCCACGGTTTCGCTCGAGAGCATCAAGTACGAGTAGCCCTGGCCTGCCGGCTCCCGGAGTCGGAGCCGGTCGTCGGGATCAGCGATCGTCGCGGCGGCTCGCGTGCGCCGAAGAACGCGAACACCAGGCCCATCTTCTCAGAGCACCCACAGGTGTCAGCAATCTATTGAGGCCCCTCCGCTAGGCCCGGGTGCAGGCCAGCGGCAAGCGTTTCGGGCCTCGCAGCAGGAACGAGTCGAGATACTCGGTCTCGGATTCCAGCGACTCGAACTTCGCCACGCGCTTGAAGAGCTCTTCGAAGCCCACCCGCGCCTCGAGCCGAGCCAGCGACGCGCCCAGACAGAAGTGGATGCCGAAGCCGAAGCCCAGATGGCCGCGGGCGTCGCGGTCGGGGTCGAAGCGGTCAGCATCGGGGAACTGCTTGTCGTCGCGGTTGGCCGATGCGAAGATCGGCATCACGATCGAGCCCTCGGGGATCTTCGCGCCGGCGAGCTCCGCGTCCTGCGTCGTCTCCCGGAAGAGCATCTGGATCGGGCCGTCATAGCGCACGCTTTCCTCCACCAGATTCGGAACCCGCGAGGGGTCGGCGCGCAGCCCGTCCACCAGGTCGGGTCGGCCGAGCAGCGCCATGACTCCGTTTCCGATCAGATTCGTGGTGGTCTCGTTGCCTGCCACCAGCAGCAGCACCGTGAACATCAGCGTCTCCATGGGCGTGAGCGAGGCCTCCCCGCTCTCGGCCGCCACCAGGGTGCTGACGAGGTCGTCTTTCGGGTTCCGGCGGCGGCGCGCGATGGCGTCCATGAAATACTGATTGAACTCCTTGAAGGTCTGGAGCAACGCCGCGGGATTCGTTCCCGAGCCACTGCCGGTGGTGCCGGCGATCAGGGTGTCCGACCAGCGTTTGAAGTCGGCGAGTCGATCCGATTCCACGCCCAGCAGCTCGGCGATCACGGTCACCGGCAGCGGGATCGTGAAGTCGGCCACCAGGTCGCACGAGTCGGATTCGAGCATCCGGTCGAGTGCGTCCGACGCGATCTGGCGAATCCGTGGCTCGAGCGCGGCGATGCGCCGGGGGCTGAACCCACGATTCACGATGCTTCGCAGGCGCTCGTGGTTGGGGGGATCCGAGGCGATGATCGACGGCTGCGTCATCATCTCCACCGGGTTGAAGCCCAGGTCGTCCGACAGCCCGGCCAGCATCTTCAGGGCCGTGGGGTCGATGGCCTGGCTCGCGTCCACGTTCTGGATGCCCACGCCCATGCCCGACATCATCAAGCGCTGCATGGCGCTCGACGAGAAGAGCTCGGGGTGCTTCAGCACATGCAGCACGTCGTCGTAACGCGACACCATGTAGTAGCCCTGGTTCTCCAGGCGATACACGGGTGCGTGCTCCCGCAACGCGGCGAAGTGCGGATACGGGTTGGCGCCCGTTTCGGTGGAGAAGGGGTCGTAGTGCACGTCCGTCATGAGTCTCTCCGATCCGGTGCGGCCGCGCGCGCGTCGAGCGCCCGCGGACCGCGAATGCCCAGCAGGCGGCGGGTGATGTCGAGTACGTCGCGCTTGTGCGCGGCGAGCTGCTCGTCCGATAGTGCGTCGTAGGGCAGCGTCGCCACGAAGGTGGGAAGCGCCGCCACGTAGAAGAGTGTGGCGCCCGCCACGATGCTCAGGAAGTGAAGCGGGTCGGATCGCGACGGGCGGAAGACCCCCGTGCGCTCGCCCTCCTCGAACATCTGCTCGAGCAGCAACAGGAACGGGCGCGCCTGCTCCTGGAGATCTTCGCGGGCGCTGGGGTCGGGGTTCACCGCCTCGCGCACGGCGATGCGCGCCGCCACCGGGCGGCGACCCACGGAGTCGATGAAGTTCGACACGGCGGCCTCGATGCGCTCGGGCAGCGGCCGCTCGGCCGCGAGCGCCGCGCGCATCTCGACCAGCAGGTCACCGAACAGGTCGTCGAGCACCGCGCGGTAGAGCTGGCGCTTGTCGCTGAAGTGGTAGAGCACGGCCGAGCGGCCGATGCCCACGTCGGCCCCCACGTCCTCGAGCCGGGTGTCGCGAAAGCCGTGGCTGGCGAAGCGCTGGCCCGCGGCCTCGAGGATCTGGCCCCGGGTCTGCTCGGCTCGCTTGCTGCGGGCAGCGACTCGCGTCATGGACGCGGAGCCTGTGACTGACTGGCGAGTCAGTCAATGGGTGAATCAAAGTATCTGGAATCCTTCACGAAATTCGAGGGATCGGGGATCTACCCGAGCCCGTCGGCATCGCTCACCCGGGGAGGCCGGATCGGATCAGTGGGAGGCGAGATACTGACGCACCACGTCGAGCAACCCGGCGCCGTAGCGTTTCGCCTTCGCCGGGCCCATGCCGTGGGCCTCCAGAAGCGTGTCGCTGCTGCCGGGCTTCAGGCGCGCGATGTCGCGCAGCGTGCGGTCGTGGGCCACCACGTAGGGCGGCACGTTCTCCGCCCGGGAGACCTCGAGGCGGTACTCGCGCAGGGCGTCCATGAGGCCCAGATCGTCGGGCGAGAGTTCGGCTTCCGCCCCGCGCGGAGCGGCCCGGCGCCGCCGGGTGGATCCGCTGGCGGCGGCGGGTCGCGGCGCACGGGTCGGCGGCAACACCACCCGAGCCGGTCGATCGCCCCGCATCACCGCGCGGCCGGATTCCGTGAGCACACCGACGGGCCGATCGCCGCCTTCGAAGTCGACCCAGCCGGCCGTGACGAATCGGCGCACCAGTCGCTGCAACCATTCTTCCGGGTGCTCCCGCAGGATTCCGAACGTGGGCGTGCGGTCGAGGCCCGTGCGACCCAGGCGTTCATCGGCACTGCCGCGAAGCAACTGCACCGCCGCGCTGAGGCCGAACCGGCCGTGGGTGCGCGCCACACCCGAAAGCGCCTTGCGCACGATCAGGGTCACCGCCGCAGGATCGCGGTCGTCGTCGTCGCCATCGTCGAGAGTCCGGCACACATCACACATGCCGCATCCGGCGAGCGTCTCCGCCTCATCGCTGAAGTAGCGCAGGATCGCGTCGTGGCGGCAGCTGCCGCCCTCGGCCCAGCGCATGAGCTCGAGGAAGAGGTTCCACTTGTGTTCGACGACGGCCTCGGAGGGCGCGGCGCCGTCGGCACCCGTCTCGATCAGATGACGGCGGCGGGGGAAGTCGGAAGCCGCGAACAGGAGCAATCCGATGGCGGGCTTGCCGTCGCGTCCGGCGCGGCCCACCTCCTGGTAGTAGGCCTCGATCGATCCCGGCGGTGCCAGGTGGATCACGGCGCGCACGTCGGCGCGGTCGATGCCCATGCCGAAGGCGTTGGTGGCCACCACCGCGTCGAGCTCGCCCGCCATGAACTCGCGATGCACGCGGCTGCGTGTGTCGCCGTCGAGTCCGGCGTGGTAGAAGCGGCAGGCCCAGCCCCGCTGGTGCAGACGCGCCGCCTCGGCTTCGGCCGCCCGTCGCGTGGGCGAGTACACGATGGCCGTGCCGCGGTCGGACCCGGGACTCCCCAGGGCCTCGCTCAGCAGCGCGTCCACGGCACCGCGCCGGTCGGGCGCACCCGCCACCTCCTGGGCTCGCAGCGCCAGGTTCGGGCGCGCAAAGCCGTGCACGAGCTGGGGAGTGTCGGCCGGAAGCCCCAGGCGCTCCAGGATCTCGTCGCGCACCACCGGCGTGGCCGTGGCCGTGCAGGCCAGGATGCGCGCCTTCGGCAGCTGCTCGACGAAGCGTCCGATCTCCATGTACTCGGGCCGGAAGTCGTGGCCCCACTCGCTGATGCAGTGGGCCTCGTCCACGGCCAGCAGCGGACAATCGAGGTCACCCACCAGCGAGCGGAAGCCGTCGAGGGCGAGCCGTTCCGGGGCCACGTAGACGAGCTTGTAGTCGCCACGGGCGATGCCGCGGAAGCGCGCGCGACTCTCTTCGGCGTCGAGGGTCGACGCCAGGAAGGTGGCCGGCACGCCGCAGCGGTCGAGCGAGTCGGTCTGGTCCTGCATCAGGGCGATCAACGGCGATACCACCAACGTGGTGCCCGGCAGCAGACTCGCCGGCAGCTGGTAGGTCAGGCTCTTGCCGCCGCCGGTGGGCGCCACCAGCAGCAGGCGGCCGCGATCCAGCAGCGTTTCGATGGCTTCGCGCTGCCCCGGGCGGAAGTCGGGATGCCCGAAGCGCATCAGCCGCGCGTTCAGATCGAGCGACGCATCGGATGTCATGTCGGAACGGCACCCCCCGGGACCGCTGCGAAGTGAGTGGACCGAACGTACCACGCCCGAGGCCCGCGCGGGGCCGACGGGCCGAGCCCGTCAGGAACGGCTGGGTCGGGGCAACTCGAGCACCCGAAACGGCTCGAGCGTGTCGATGGCGGCATCGCCGTCGTCGGGGCTCCAGGCGAAGAACGAGAGCGTCAGCGACTGCGGCGTGAAGTCGAGCAGGGTGAAGCCGTTGCGTTCCAGCGGCTCGATCCACTCCTCGGCGGTGAGCGTGCCCGAGGGCAGCGGGCGCTGATTGCGAAACTTCGACGGCCAGCCAAAGGCCCCCGTGCCGATGGCGCCGCACAGCACACTCACGGGGGGATTCTTCTCGAGCGATTGGCCGTGGCTCGAGAGCATGCGACCGGCCGCCACCGCGTGCAGGTCGCCGCTCACCCACAGGGGCGTGCGATCCCGACGCGCCGCGGTCGCCCGGATCAGGCGATCGTGCTGGTCTCCCCAGCCGCCCGGCCAGTACGGTTTGGCGAGATCCGCGCGCAGCACGCCGTTCTCGTCCTTCGTGTCCGGGTACCACTCGCCCCACTTGCCAGCGCTCCACAGTACGGGCGTCGACGGCATGTGGGCCAGGTGCGCACACGGCGACGAAGCGGTGCGCGCCAGCAGCCAGCGCTCGATGTCCGGAGGCACGAACCACGAATCGTCCCGTGGCGCGGCCGGGTCGGCGCCGTTGGCGAGAAAACGCCGGCAATCGTAGAGCAGTGCCTCGAACAACCGGCCGTAGCGCACGCCGCCGAAGCTCTCGGCCATGCCGCCGCGCAGCGCGTAGGGCAGCGGAAACGCCTCGTCCACCAGCAGCTCCGGGTAGTAGAGACGTTGTGTGCTGCGAGCCAGGTCCAGCATGAAGGGATCCGGGGGGAACGTGCGCAGCTCTTCGCTGGCTTCGTCGTTCTCGCCGTAATCGTGGTCGTCCTGCAGGAAGAAGACCGGCAGCGAGCGGAAGCGCACGCCGTAGAGATCGGCGATCTGGGGCCCGAAGGCGCGCTGCAACACCCCCTCGTTCTGGGTGCCCAACACCGGCTGGTTGCGATCGAAGTGGCCCGCCACCCAGCCCGCAGGGATCGATTCGCCCATGGCCCAGCCGAATCTGCTCTTGAGATCCCAGTACACGTGATCGCCGTTGGCGATGGCCGCATCGGGCGAAAACGAGAGCGCGCGGGCGAACAGCCGCTGGCGCTGGGCGATGCGCAGGTAGGCATCCACCAGGCCGTAGCCGAACAGGCGATCCGGACCGCCGGCACACATGTAGGCCAGCAGGCGAAAGTGCTCGGGCTCGTCGTCGGGCGCCGGAAATGTGGCAAGCGGCCAGGAATCGCAGATCGGGTCGCCCGTGGCTTCCAGGATTCGGAGTGTGTAGTCCGTGGCCGGATCGAGCCCGGAAAGGTCGAATGTGAAATGCTGACCGCCGGAATCGCTCGAGCGCCCGCGGGTGCGACGTCCATTCACGTCGAGCAGCAGTGCCTCGGCGCGCGGCGTGCGGAATGACGCCTTCACCCGGAAGCGCCGGTGGTTCACGGTGGGCAGGAGGTGCAGAAGGTCGCCGGCGTTCCAGCCGTCGCCGGGCGGCGCCGCGGGGCCCGATCCGCAGGCGACGCCACCGGCCCCAGCCACGAGAGAGCCGGCTGCGCCCAGCGCCCCCTTCAGGAAATCGCGGCGCTGAATCGCTGGGGCCTCCTGGCGGTGAGGACCCAGCATAAGCAACGCCGGCTCAGAACGTCAGGCCGTAGCCCAGGGAGAACTGCATTCCGTCTTCGGAGAAGCCGAAGTCGAAGCGCAGCGGATTGCTGCGGTCGATGCTGATGCGAAGGCTCGTGCCATAGGTGTGGCGCACCTTCTGGGTATAGAGATCGGAGGCGCTGCCCGAGACGGCGCCCACCTCGTAGAAGAGCGCCGCGCCGATTCGCTCGATGCGCACCGCTTTGGTGATGCGGAGACCCCGGGGCATCAACCAGAAGCGATACTCGGCGGCTGCCATCCAGGCCGAGCGGTCGCGGAAGCGCCCCGTGATGAAGCCCCGGTGCTCTTCGGGGCCACCCAGGGTGGGCAGCGCGAAGAAGGGCAGATCGCCGGTGGTGTACTCGTTGCGGAACTGGAAGGCGATGGTGTCGGTGGGCGGGTTCTCCTCGCGCTTGTCGCCACCGCTGTGAAAGAGCGGAGGCGTGCGGAAGACCTTGCCCGTCTTGAGGGTGTACTTGGCGCCCATGCTGCCGGTGGTCTGGATGGGAGCCCAGGCCGCGAGCCCCCCGATGTACCAGCCCGAGTACGGCGTCTCCTGGCTGTCGCGGGTGTCGTAGCGCAGTCCCGCGCGCAGCCACGTGATGTTCTCGTCCTGGGCCTCGCTGAACAGGCCGGGATAGATGTCGCCCGTGGAGGGCTTGCCCTCCACGTGCCCATCGCCAAGCGCGTGGCTCTCGAAGCGCCCGCCCAGGTGCACCACCCAGTTCGAGTCCTGGTTGGGCATGCTCCGGTCCATGAACAGATCGGCGTAGATCGACTCGTCCGAGTAGCTGGTCTCGTCGGACAGGTCCGTATCCGGACCCAGCCCGAAGAAGCGGAGGGTGAGGGTGTTCAGGTAGCCCACCTCGAGTTCCACCAGGCTGCGCTCCTCCTGGAGAATGCCGCCCTCGGGCAGGTCGATGTGGTTGAGCCAGCGGCGCCACTTCACGTGGTAGTCCTGCTGGCCTTCGGAGGTGTAGGAGAGCACCGCCGCCACGAACTCCTGGCGCCGCTGGTGGCGGAAGTCCATGTCCGTCATGGCCAATCCAAAGCCCGTGCCTACGTCGCTGTTGCTGAAGGCGTAGGGCACGATGAAGCTCGTCACGAAGAAGCGCTGCAGGATGTTGCCGGGCTTGATGCGCGCCTCGGGCACATAGCGCCAGCGCTCGGGGTGGGCGAGGCCCCGCTTGCGCTGGGTGGCCGGGATACGGCCGTTCTCGTCCATCCCCCAGAGGGGGTCGTAGTCGGTTTTGAGCCGCGGCGTGTCGTCGTCTTCCTCGGACGCGGGCGTACCCATCAGGATGTCGCGCTGCGGATCGAGGAAGACGGCGGCGGCAGGCGGCGAGGCTCCTGCGGCCAGCAGCCCGGCCAACAATGCAATCTCTACGGTGGCTCCAGCGGTCGGCCAGCGCACTTGTAGACGTCACCCCAGGGGGGGGGCGCGGCCGGATCTGTCGGGCTGACTGGGGATCCGCAACCGGGGAAGGGTGCTCGTCTCAAGCCAACTGGGTGTCCCAGCGCAGGCTTCTGATCGGCTCCCCGATCGGGGCCCTTGAGGCGACCTGGCCGACTCGCTCCAGGGGGGCCCTAGACGCTCGGGCTTCAGCGCGCCACGGCCTGCAGCACCGCCAGGGGGCCGCGCTCCCGCAGCATTGCCAGCTGCTCCGGGGTCTTCGCCACGAGTGCCCCAGCAAAGCCCAGGCCGTTGACGGGGATGCCCTGGCACTCGGCCCGCGCCCGGGGCACCAACATCATCCAGGTTCGCGTGACCAGCAGGTTGTAGGGCTCGGCCGGCTCATGCAGCCCGAGAGCGCGCCTCAGATCCCGGTAGGCGGCGTCCAGGGCCTCGGCACCCCCGGAATCGAGCTTCGCGACCGCGTTCGCAAACGGCACCGGCGCGCGCCCGTGGACCGCCGACGCCACCACATCTTCCATGGGGGTCGGGCCGGGCCCCGGTCCCAGGGGCGTTGGCACCAGCTGCAGGTGCTTGTGGCGCTGGCTCGCGCCGGCGCGGGCCCCGGCGTTGTAGAAGGCGAGAGCGTCGAACTCGGCCAGGCAGGCCGCCAGGGCTTCGAAGTCGGCCGCCGTGAGGAGGCTCTCCTGGGGCTCGAAGGCACGCGTCACCAGCAGCAGGTGATGATCGAGCAGGCTGAACTTGTTGAGCAGACAGACGTGGCTGTCGGAGATGTCGGCCACGAAGTGCGCCGGGTCGTAGGGCAGGAAGGGATCGGCCTGGGACCCGCTGCTGGGCTTGCGCTCGTGGCCGGTGAGCAGGCGCACGCTGAAGGCGATGCCCCCGTCTTCCACCACGTGGCTCTCGCTGGTGAGCGGCACCAGCGTGCCGCGAGAGGCCTCCCGCAGGCTGGCCGCCACGGCGCTTCGCCACAGGCTCCCCGGCTCCAGTCGAATCATGGTTCGGCCATGGCTAGCTTGCGCGCGTGGTGGATGCGACGCGTTTTTTCGCCAGGCTGGCTGCACTGGGCATCACGCCCAACGCCATCTCGTGGTGGGGATTCTTCGCGACGCTCCTGTGCGGGATCTCCCTGGCCATGGGCGCCGGCGACGTGCTCCCGACCGAAACCGGCTCCACCCAGGCGCCGGTCAGTTGGTGGCCCCTGGCGGCCTTCGTGTTCATCTCGCTGGCCTCCGCGCTCGACCTGCTCGACGGTGGGCTCGCCCGCCACCTGGGCACCTCGAGCCCCTACGGCGCCATGCTCGACTCCACCCTCGACCGCTTCGGCGACATCGCCATCTTCGTGGGCTGCAGCGTCTATTTCGCCGGCCACGCCAACATGACCTGGACCCTGATCTCGGGGCTCGCCCTCTCGGGCACCGTGATGATCAGCTACGTGAAGGCCCGGGGCGAGAACCTCACCGAGGGCCTGGGTATCGGCTACTGGCAGCGGGGCGAGCGCTGCGCGCTGCTGATCTGGTCCAGCTTCGCCGGTCGCGTGCCCGCGGCCCTGTTCGTACTCGCCCTCTTCCCGCTGCTCACGGTGCTCCGCCGCTACCTCACGGCCAAGCGCAAGCTGGCGGGCGAGGAGGCCCTTTCGACCTTCGAGATCGCGGCCCTCGATCGGGCTCCGCGGTGGTCGCGGCTGACGCCGCCCTTCTTGACCCTGGCCGTGGGAATCGCGGGCTTCGTGTTCGTGGCTCCGCGCCTTTTCCCGTTCTTCCAGGCGGTTTCCGACCCCCTGGGCAGCCTGCTCCGCTAGCGCCCCGCGGGTCCCTCTTGCCAGGTGAACGAACGTTCGTTTACTGTGATGGCAATGAGGCCCGCATGACCACCGCACCCGTCTCACCCACCGCCAGGAGCCGCTCCGAGGGCAGTGCCGGTGCGACGCGCGATCGCATCCTCGACCGGGCCGAAGCCCTGTTCGCCGAGCGCGGACTGGCCGGCACCTCCATGCGCGACATCGCGGCCCGCTCGGGCCTCACGGCGGCCAGCCTCTACAACCACTTCCAGGGCAAGCAGGCGCTCTACGAGGCGGTGCTCGAGCGCGGCATCCATCCCCTGCTCGAGCTGATGGGAGAGCTGGCGGCTCGCGAGCAGACCCCCGACGCCGCCGACGCGGTGATCGGCGCCGTCATGGAGCACCTGGCCCGGCGCCCCCATCTGCCGCGCCTGATCCACCGCGAGTCGCTCGCGGGCGGCGAGCACCTGACGCGCCTGGCCCGCGAGTGGATCCAGCCGCTCATGTCGCTGGGCCTGATGGAGATGAAGCGCGAGACCCACACGCCCTGGGAGCCCGAGGAACATCCGCGCGTGATCGCCGCCTGGATCCACCTGATCTTCGGCCACTTCGCCATGGCGCCCCTGATCCGCGAAGTCACCGGCGAAGACCCGCTTTCGCCCGAGGGCCTGAAACGTCAAACCACCTTCCTGCGCAAGCTCGCCCGCATGTTGATGCGGACGGACGGCGCGTGAGCCAGGAGAATCCCCAATGCAGCTTTCCGACGTGGACCTCACCGATCTGGACACCTTCGAGAAAGGCACGCCCCACGAACAGTTCCGGCTGCTGCGCCGCGAAGCGCCGGTCTTCTGGCACGAGGAGAGCGACGGCGGCAAGGGCTTCTGGGCCATCACGAAATACGACGATCTCAAGTGGATCTCGAAGAACCCCAGGCTCTTCTCGTCGGAGCGCCAGGGCACGTTGCGCCAGGATCCCACGCCCGAGTCGTTGCCGCTGCTCCAGAAGATCATCCTGAACATGGATCCGCCCAGGCACCGCCAGTACCGCGCGCTGGTCAACAAGGCCTTCACGCCGCGCATGGTGAACGGAATGCTGCCGAAGGTGCGCGATTGCGTGAAGCGCATCGTGAACGGAGTGATCGAGAAGGGCGAGTGCGACTTCGTGGAAGAGGTGGCCGCCATCCTCCCCATGGAGGTGATCTGCGACATGATGGGAGTGCCCGACGAGGACCGCCGTCATGTCTACGAGATCGGGAACTCCATGGTGGGCTTCGACGATCCGGAGATGCAGGAGGACGGCGTGCCCCGAAAGCCCACCGGCAGCGCCCAGGAGGGGTTTGCCGAGATGTTCGTCTACGCGAACCACCTGCTCGAAAAGGCCAAGAGCCATCCCAGTGACGACCTGGCCACGGCGCTGGTCAATGCCGAGATCGACGGCGAGCGCCTCTCGGACGAGGATTTCCGCTTCTTCTTCCTGGTTCTGCTGATCGCAGGCAACGAGACCACCCGGACGGTCACCAGCAACGGCATGATCGCGCTGCTGGAAAATCCCGATCAGCTGGATGCAGTGAAGAGCGATCTCTCGCTCGTCAACTCCACCGTGGAAGAGGTGCTGCGATACAACCCGGCGGTGCACACCTTCCGGCGCGAGGCCACCGAAGAGATCGAGATCCGCGGCCAGAAGGTCGCACCCGACGACAAGCTCATGCTCTGGTACTCGTCGGCCAACCGGGATGAGGATGCCTTCGACGAGCCGGACAAATTCGACGTCCGGCGCCACCCGAACGACCACCTGGCGTTCGGCGTGGGCGAGCACTTCTGCCTGGGCGCGAACCTGGCGCGCATGGAACTGCGCGAAATCTTCCAGGGCGTGCTGAGCCGTATCGACGACATGGAGATGACGGCTGCGCCGCGGCGCCTGCGCTCCAACTTCATCAACGGCGTGAAGGAGATGCGGGTGAAGTTCCGGCCGGGGCCGCTGGAAGCCTGACGGTCAGCCCCGCAGGGCGCGGCCCACGCTGGCGAGCAGCTCTTCCGGTTCGAATGGTTTGTAGATGAAGCCCGCGATTTCGCGGCCGGCGAAACGCTCGGCTGCTTGCTGCTTGTCGTATCCGCTGGTGAGTAGCACGCGCAGATCCGGCTTCAGGCGCAGCATCTCCAGGTAGGCCTCGTCGGCGCTCACCCCGGGCATCACCAGGTCGAGCACCACGCCGTCGATCTCGTCGCCATGCGATCGCACCATCTCGATGGCCTCGGCGCCCCCGCTGGCGGTGAGCACCGCGTAGCCCGCACGCTCCAGGAACTCGCGCGTCACTTCGAGAACGGCCTCGTCGTCGTCCACCACCAGAATGCAGAGATCGCTGGGAACGCGTCCGCAGGGCGTGTCGTCCGGGGCCAGCGTCGCCCCGGTTCCCGCGCACGGGAACAGCACCTCGAACGACGTGCGGCGACCGGGAGTGCTGTCGATGCGGATCACCCCGCGGTGGGCCGTCACGATGCCAAGCACGGCGGCCAGTCCGAGCCCCTGTCCGGTGGGCTTGATCGAGAAGAAGGGCTCGAAGATGCGCGCCCGCAGCTCCGGGCCGATCCCGACCCCGGTGTCCGAAACCTCGAGGCAGAGATAGTCGCCGGGCTCGGCGTCGACGGCGCCGAAGCTGTCGGCGAGCTCGCGCTTGTCCATCGACACGAGCCCGGTGCGCACGACGATGCGGCCGCCCTCGGCGCCCAGGGCCTCCGAGGCGTTGGTCACCAGATTGAGCACTACCTGACGGATCTGGGTGACGTCGCCGTGCAGGGCCGGTAGACCGTCGCAGAGATCCGGGTCCAATACGCTCTTCTCGGTGGACGAGGCGCGCAGCAGGTCGAGCATGTCACGCACCAGCTGGGAGAGATCCAGCAGCCGCAACTCCACCGCACCCCGCCCCGCGTAGGTGAGCATCTGCTGGGTCAGGCGCGTGGCGTACTCGGCCGCGGTGTGAATGCGCTCCATACGCTCGCTCGGATCGCGCCCGGACTCGAAGTCGGCCATGGCGAGCCGCGCGTTGCCGCGGATCACGGTGAGCATGTTGTTGAAGTCGTGGGCGATGCCGCCGGCCATCACGCCCAGGCTCTCCAGGCGCTGTACCTCGCGCATGTGCTCATCGAAACGCTTTCGCTCGGTGACGTCGCGGGTGGCGCCCACGATCAGGGTGCTGCCGTCGCCCTGGTTGGCCACGGTGTCGAAAATGGTGTGGAGACAGTGCTCCCCGCCGGATCGGTCGACGATCCGGAACTCCATCTCCCTGGAGCGGCCGGAGATCACCGCATCGAGCTGGGCGAAGGTCTTCTCCCGATCCGCGGCGGGAAGCACCGCGATCCATCCCACGCCGCGCAGCTCCTCGGTGGTGAACCCGGTGATGCGCTCGAGGCCGTCGCTGGCCCACACGAAGTCGATGCTGCGGTCGGCGCCCATGTGCGCGGCGAAGCTGTAGTCGGAGCTGAGCTCCGACAGGATGCGATAGCGCTCCTCGCTCTCGCGCAGATCTGAAACCGACTGGGCCAGGGCCTCGTCCCGGCTGTGATCGCTGACGGCCGCGATCTGCAGCGCCAGCAGCAGGCTTGCCCCCACGACCCAGCATGCCAGCACGGGCGTGGGCAGGAAGCCGCCAGCGATCCCGAACGCGCCCGACACGGCCTCGAGCGCGCTCATCGCCAGCAGCGCCGGGGGCAGCGTGCGGGGCCAGGCGGCCGGCGGGCCCTTCCGGTTGGTGCGGTAGACGATCACGGCGGCCGCGACGCCCGCCGCGGGCTCGATCAGGAGCGCCAGGCCGTGGGCCAGGGCCGGTTCGCCAAGATTCACGAGCAGGCCGCGGCCGGCTCCCAGGAGCAGCGCCGCCGCCACCAGGCCGCGCGGCCGCTCGCGGCCCGAGTAGACCACGGCTCCCGCCAATAGCAGGGCCGGGTAGGCCGTTCCCATGGAGAAGCCGATCAGCGTGGCCCACGGCAGGTCGGCCAGGAGCTGGGTGCCCATCCCCGACGCCATGATCGCGAACGTTGCCCACGTCCAGAAGGAGATGGCGCGGGCGTCGGGGCGGCGCAGGATCACCATCCCGACACCGGTGAGCGCCGCGATGAACACGATCAATGAGATCTCGATCATCGACACAGCCCTCTCGGGATCAGGGTATCACGCAGAGGCGCTACAAGTCTTTTGAGGTGACGCGGGGCGGGGGATCGGGTACTTCTCCCGCCGCGTGATCGGCTCCGACCCCCCGGGAGGAGTAACCCTCGTTGACCCCCGAGGAACGTGCGCAGTTCGCAGAGGCCCTGCGCTTCGCGCTAGAGGCCCACGGCGAGCAGAAGCGCAGAGGCACGCAGATTCCCTACATAAGCCACCTGGTGCAGGTGGCAGGCCTCGTGCTGGAGCACGGAGGCGATGTGGAGCAGGCCATCGCGGGCCTGCTCCACGACGTAGCGGATGATTTCGAAACCGGACTCGCTTCCACGATCGGGGAGTGCTTTGGGCCCGAAGTGGCCCGGATCGTCTACCGCTGCACGGGCGTGGCCGAGGACGAATCGGGCCCCGCGAATCTTGATTCCGCTCTGGAGCCGCTTCCTGGGCCCGATCCCGCCGTCAACTCGGCCTGGGCGTCGCGCAAGAAGCGCTATCTCGACCACCTGCAGGCGGCCGACGCCCGCGTGAAGCTGGTGGCAGCCTGCGACAAGCTCGACAACCTGCGCTCGCTGCTGGCCGATCTGCACGCAGAAGGCTCGGAAGCCCTGTCGCGCTTCCACGGCACGCCGGAGCAGATGCGCTGGTACTACCAGGAAGTCACGCTGGCGCTGGGTTCGGAGCTGCCGCCCCGCCTGCTGCGCGAAATCGAGGCTCTCACCCACGAACTCGGCAGCTTTGTAGAGGGCCAAGAGCCCGGACGTTCCAGACGCCCGGGCTCATTCCCAGCAAGCTCAGCGGGCCACTAACGCCGCGCCGCGACTCCGGTGGCGCGCACTTCCAGCTCGACACGGCGGTTCTGGTGGCGGCCGGCGGCGGTATCGTTGCTGGCCACCGGGCTCACCGAACCGAAGCCATCGGCCTCGAGCCGCCCGGACGAAACACCCTTCGACACCAGGTAGGCCCGCACGACCTGGGCGCGCTTGCGCGAGAGCGCCAGGTTGCCCGCTTCGGAACCGCCCGAGGAATCCGAGAAGCCCCGAACCGACACGCTGCTGCCGTCGAAATCGTTCAGCGCGGCGGCCACGCGGTCGAGTCGATCCGTGGCCCCGGGCGTCAGCTCCGTGGAGCCGTAGCCGAACAGCAGCTGGTCCGGAAACCGCACCACCAGTGCACCCCGGTAACGCGTCACTTCGGAACCGGCGATGGCCCCGATCCGTGCTTCCTCGTCGCCCAGGTAGTTCTGGTCGAAGTAGCCCCACGCAAACTCCGGCTCGATCAAGGGCTCGAACCCGGCCGGCATCTCGAAGGGCGCCGTCAGCAGCTCGTAGCCACCCACGAGCATCCGGCGAACGGTGAACGCGAGGCCGGCTGTGAAGCCGATGGGTGCGCCCAGCCAGGGGCCGCGCGCACTGACCTCGTCGATCATGTTTCCCGGGATCTCCAGGAAACCGGTGGTGATCGCCGCCGCGCCGCGCCCGGCCTTCCGGGCAGCCGTGTAGGCCTCACCCATCGCCGTGGCGGGGGCGAGCAGGGCCGTGGCGAGGGCGCTCACCAGCATCCAGTCAAATCTCATGGGCATCCGCATGATCAACCTCCACATAGAATTGTGGAGTCGGATTGTGCCCAAGGATCGGGGTCTGTTAGGTGATCCAGATCACGGATCAGTGGAGACGCCCCGACCAGGACGAAGCGGCAGCCGAGCGAGGCCGCTCCGCGTCGTCGCCGTCGTGCTCCGGGAGGGGCAGGTCGAGCGCGGCCACCAGTCGGTCGACCCGCTCTTCCTGTCGCAGTCGCCGCAGGGCCCGCGCCTCGATCTGGCGCACGCGCTCGCGCGAGAGCCCGATGCGTTCGCCGATCTCCGCCAGCGTCAGCGGGTCGCCGCCGCCCAGGCCGAAGCGCCACTCGAGAATCTCGGACTCCCGCGGCTCAAGGTTGGACAGCAGCCCCTCGAGAGCACGGCGCACCTGGAAGTGGTCGATGCTCTCGATGGGGTCCACGGCGTGTTCGTCGGCGATGGCATCTTCCAACGTGAACTCGTCCGTCCCCGGTAGCGTGGCCTGGGTCGAGACGATGGGCTTCATGCTGGTAACGATGCGATCCACCGCCTCCATGTCGACCTGCAGGGCCTCTGCCATCTCGGCGCGCCGGGGCACGCGTCCCAGACGCTGCCGCAGCTCGAGCTGGGCGCGCCGATAGCGCAGCTGCAACTCGTAGATGTGCGACGGCACCCGCACCGTGCGCGACGAGTTCTGGATGGCGCGAATCAGCGCCTGCTCGATCCACCACACCGCGTACGTGGAGAACTTGAAGCCCCGCCGGTAGTCGAATTTCTCGACGGCGCGGATCAGCCCCAGGTTGCCCTCCTGGATCAGGTCGATGTAGGGAACGCCCATGTTCCGGTAGCGCTTGGCGTTCTTCACCACGAGCTTGAGGTTGTGGCTGGTGAAGATCTGCTTGGTCTCCTCGAGCTTCGCCAGGGCGCTATCGGCTCGCGCCATGTGCGCCCGGGCCGACGGCAGGCCCAGCCCCAGGCGCCGGCGCTCCAGTGCCGACGCACTCCCGCGCGGCGCGCCGCACAGCACGCGGA
The DNA here is from genome assembly GCA_032128115.1 of Deltaproteobacteria bacterium. Classification (GTDB taxonomy): domain Bacteria; phylum Myxococcota_A; class UBA9160; order UBA9160; family SMWR01; genus JAQBHB01. Next base: position 47,552 of record JAQBHB010000112.1, read on the forward strand.
ACTGCTTGTAGATGTCCACGAGCAATTCGAAGGAGATGCCTGCGGAGCCCAGCACGGCGCTGATCTCCGCATCCACCTGGTTGCGTCGCCGATCCGCGCGGCCGCTGCGGGTCAGGGCCAGAGCCTCGCGCTCGGTCACGAACTCTTCGAGCCGGGTCAGGCTCTCATCGATCTCGCGTCCGTAGTCCCGGCCGCTGCCGTCGCGGAAGCCCGCGGACAGGGCAGCGGTCACGTGGCCGGTGCGCCGACGCTCGTGCCAGCGGGCCAGCACCTCGCGAGCCGTGGCGGGCATCGCCACCAGGGCGCCCCGGAAGGCCAGGGACTCCGCCTCGATGGTGCGGGCCAGTTCGTAGCTTTCTTCCCTGCTCAGGACCGGGATCGACGCGATCGAACGGATGTAGTGGTGCAGGGTGTCGCCCCCCTCCCCGGTCACCGTTCGCGCATTGCGCCTGGCGCGCGGGGCCGCTCCCGCGGGCGAGGCCTCCTGGGTAGGAGTTGCCCGCCCGGGTCCTTCATTGGGGGCGTCGCCTTCGGCTCGGTCTCGATCCCTGGGGTCCCTGTCGAATTCGCTCACGCTTGCCCTCGCTCGGCGGCCCCTTGGGCGCCACTTTCTCGGACCGTCGATTCAAGACCGTTGGACGCCGCCCGGGTCCGGTTGGTTCATTGCCGGATCTCCCGAGGTTCGGGGCGGAGTAGGGAGCAAATCCCGTGCCGTCCCCGCAGGGACCGGAAACGGCACGAGAAGGCCTCTCGGGGCCCGAGCGCCACCAGGAGACGACGCTCGGGCGCAGCCGAGAGAATGCAGGGGGCACCTGTTTGCCGAAATAGTCCCAGGGGAATTCCGACTCGACAATTGGTGCATAGTCGGCCGATGGCGACGGGATCGATGCGCAGCCCCTCGAGCGGACCCAACTCGCCCTCGATCCGGGCGATGCAGATTCTATCGCTCAGGCGACTTGCAGGGCCCCGGATTGCGGCGCTATCTGCCCGGAATGCGTCAACGAATACGGCTTTCCAGTGTTTTCGTCAGCCTGATCGTGCTGGGGCTCGCCGCCCTGCCCGCCAGCGCCGCCGCGCCCGAGGAGAGAATCGAGCTGGAGACCGGCGAGGTGATCATCGGCCAGGTGATCGAGCGAACCGAGGAGGTGGTGGTGATCGAACACCCGGTGTTCGGCCGGCTCACCCTGCCCGTCGACCGGATCAAGCCGAAGAAACCGGCGAATCCGGGCCTGTTCGGCACCGGCTTCCTCGAGGGCTGGACGCGCTCGATCAGCCTGGGCTTCAACGGCAAGCAGGGATCTTCCGTGTCCAGCAACATCACGGCGGGACTGAACGGAAGCTATTCGGATCCCACCACGGGCTGGCGGTTCTCGGCCCGCTGGTTCTACCAGGATGGTGACGACGAAGACGGCGAGAACAATGCCACGGTGCGCCTCACCCGCGACTGGCTGAATCCCGAGAAGATCTGGTTCAGCTACGCCGGATTCACCTTCGACTACGATGCCTTCGAATCGTGGCGGCAGCGCACCAGCGCCACCGTAGGCCCCGGCTGGCATCTGATGAAACGAGAGACCTTCTCACTCGACTTCCGCACCGGCGTCAACTACACGCGCGAATTCGGCGATCGCCAGATCAACAAGATGGATCTGCCGATCACCTTCGACCTGACCTGGGTGCCCACCGAGGGCCAGAAGGTCACCGCGGGCAACACCCTGTTCGCGGAAATGACCGACCTGGGCGAGTTCCGGAACGTGACGACGATCGATTGGACCATTGCCCTCAGCTCCCGCTATCCGTTGTCTCTCAAGATCGGAGCCAACAACGAGTACGAATCGTCCGTCGAGGCTGGCGACCAGAACAACGACCTGCGGTACTACGGCGCCGTGGCCCTGGATTTCTAGCCGTGGGGCCCGCTCTCGCGAGCGGGCCCCACCCCGTTGCACCATCTCCTATACTCGGTCGGCTGCCGTAGCTCCTGCCAGGCTCCGGATGCAGGTGGCCGATGTTTCGAGAAGAGCGCGCCCTCCAGCTCGTTGAACTCCTGTATGCCGGGGCGGTAGAGACCACCGCCTGGGAGGTCTTCGTCGAGCACCTGTCGGAGGCCTTCGGCGGCGCGGCCGTGGCCCTGTCGATCCAGCTCCCCGATGGCCCCCGGCGCGAACCCTTCACGTTCGGCTTCGTGGAGGGTTACGAGGAGATCTGGGACAAGCACCTGGAGCAGGGGCTGCCCTGGGGATCGTTTCTCGACGACCAGTTCAAGGGCCGCTTCGCCTTCGCCAGCGAGAATTTCCCGGACGAGGACCTGCCCGCCACGGCCTTCTGCCGGGAGTTCATGCAGCCCCAGGGTCTGTGTCCCGAGGCGCCCCTGGTGCACCTGATCTGCAACGCGCCGGGCAGCCCGCTCTCCGGGCTCGCGATCTACCGGCGCGAGGGTTGCCGCGCCTTTACCGATGACGACCTGCGGCTGGGCAATCTGCTGGTACCCCATCTCTCGCGCGCCTTTGCCGTCTACAGCCGTTTCGGCGGCGTCAGTCACGAGCGCAGCGCCCTGGCCGAAGTGCTCGACCGGCTGCCCCTGGGCGTGATCCTGGTGGACCGGCGCCATCAACCGGTGGTCATGAACCGCACGGCGGAGCAGATTGCCACCCTCGAAGACGGCTTCGTACTGACGCCCGAGGGCCCGCGCGCGCGCGACCCGCGGGAAGACCGGGCCCTGCACGGCTATCTGGAAGAGGTGGTGGCCATCCAGGGCCTGGGGCACGGCGCGAACCACGTGATGTCCATCTCGCGCCCGTCGGGCAAGCGCAGTTATCCGGTGGTGGTGGCGCCCCTGCTGGGGCCGATCGGCGGCAGCACCGATCGCGAATCCGTGGCCGTGGTGTTCATCGCCGACCCGGAGGCCACCGAGACCACCGCGATCGACTTCCTCCAGACCCTCTACCAGCTCACCCCGGCCGAAGCCGAGCTGGTGGCGCTGCTGGCGGCCGGGCGATCGCTGGAGGAGGCGGCCCAGGAGCGCGGCGTCACCCTGCACACGGTGCGCAGCCAGCTGAAGCACGTGTTCGCGAAGACCGACACCCGACGCCAGGGCGAACTGGTGCGGCTCGTGTTGAGTGGACTGGCGGGGATCCAGAACGATCGGGAATAGTCCCGGGCGCGCCCAACCGCGAGGAGAACCGAGAACCATGAGCGAGGCACTGCCCGAGGCCCACCCGGCTGGGACCGACCAGGTGAAGGTCGCGATGAACGCGATCTACAATTGGAGCTACGAGCCCGAGATCGACCAGCTGCGCACGCTGTACGCGAACGCCCTGGAGCGCCAGTGGATCGCCCTGCGCGATCTGGACTGGGAGCAGGGGATCGACAAAGAGGCCTTCACCCGCGACGTCTCGGTGGGCGGGCTGCCGGTGTCGGAGACGAAGTTCTGGCAGTCGCTCCCGGCCGACACCCAGTGGGAGATCGCCAGGCGCTCCACGTCGTTCATGCTTTCGAACTTCCTGCACGGCGAGCAGGGAGCCCTGATGGTGGCCGCCCAGCTGGTCAATGCCGTGCCCCACATGGACGGCAAGTTCTACGCCTCGACCCAGACGCTGGACGAGGCTCGCCACGTGGAGGTGTTTGCGGCCTACGTGCGAATGCTCGACGAAGTGCACGGCATCGCACCGGGGCTCAAGCAGCTGCTGGACAACGTGCTCGGCACCGACGATTGGATGCACAAGGCCGTGGGCATGCAGGTGGTGACGGAGGGCCTGGCACTCTACGTATTCCGCGACATGCGGAACCAGACCCAGGAGCCGTTGCTGAAGCAACTGCTCACCCTGGTTTCGCGCGACGAGGCGCGACACACGGGCTACGGCATCAAATACCTGTCCGCCGTGGCGCCCACGTTGACGGAGAAGGAGCGCGCCGACGTGGAGGATTTCGCCTACGAATCCGCGCGCCTGATCATCGACACCCGGGCCGGCACCACCATACGCGACGAATTGCTCTCGCTCTGGAGCAAAGCGGGCATCGACCCGGCCGACGCTCTGAAGGCGTTGAGCGAGGAGCGCGAGCACATTGCCGAAATCCTGCAGCGACGGGGCAGTGGCCGCATGGGACCCATCAGCGGCTTCGTGATCCCCACCCTCAAGGCCATCGGCCTCTACAGCGATCGCATCGCCGGGCATTTCAGCGGGATGTTCGAGGCCAACTTCGGGCCCGAGACGTCGCGCCGCATCCGCGAGTCGACGCTCGAGATGCCCGAAGACCTGGAACAGGTGTTCGAGCGCGTCGAGCTCCACCTGTTCCCGGTCTCGGAGGAGGACCTGGTGACCGATTGCTCTTGTCCCGACTGGTCGAACCCGTGCAAGCACATC
>JAQBHB010000113.1:0-19995 GCA_032128115.1 Deltaproteobacteria bacterium
AGACAGTGAAATTCAGGGGATAGGACGAACAAGCTGTGTTTCCGCCGGGTCCGATAGTTAAGCGTTCTGTCAAACAGGAGCCGAGGCGGGATCTGGCCCACCCGAGCCCGCGGTGCTAGCCGCCGCCTCGCTCGCCGTCGGGTTGCTCGGCTTCCTGGCCTGGAAGGGCACTACGGTCGGCGAGGTGACGCTGCCCGGCGAGCACTCGCGCGTGGCGGTCGAGCGCCCCGCGCACGCGAACGGGGAATTCCGCGTGCTGCTCCCGCTCACGAGCGCGGAGCGCGTGGACCCGCTCGTGGACTTCGCCGCGGCCCTCTGTCTGGTGCGAAATGGCGAGATCGTCGGCCTGCGCGTGGTGACCGTCCCCGAGCAGCTGCCGCCGTTCATGGAGGAGCGCTTCGTGAACCGCGAGGAGCGCCTGCCGGGCTCGCCCGCACGCGTTCACTCGAGCGGCAGAACCCATCACCTCGGCGGTGTGGATCGGCCGCCACGTGGCGCGCGCGACCCTCGAGAGCGCGAGCCAGCGGGACTGCGACGTGATCGTGCTGCCCTGGAAGGGCTACACGTCGACCACGCGTCGACTGCTTGGCGAGGTGACCGACGACACCGTGTCGCACGCGACCTGCGACATCGTCCTCGCGAAGCTCACCGAGGACGCGCTGCCGAAGCGGCTCCTGCTCGCAACCGCCGGGGGGGGCCACGCGGGCCGCGGCGAGGAGTACGTGGCAGACCTCGCGCGCTTCCAGCGGGCCTCCCTCATGCTGTGCTCGGTCCTCGATCCCCACGCCCCCCCCGAGCGCGCGCGCGAAGAGGAAGAGCGGCTCGCCGAGAATGCGGCGCGCCTCCAGCAGACCGCACAGCTCGAGGACGTGCAGTACGAGGTAGCCCGCCACCGCTCCGTCGTAGCCGGCATTCTCGCCGCCGCAGAGGGCTACGACGGGATCGTCATCGGCGCGGCCGACACGTCGAGGCGCTGGTGAAGCGCGTGATGACCGAGCAAGGGCACAGGGGGCCTCGATCCGACCGGCAAGCGCTTGCATCCGACCGGCAAGCGCTTGCAGGTGGAAGGCGGTCTTCGGATCGCGGCTAGCTCGTCACACGCGCGATCGTCTGCGGGCGAAGGGCGTCGCGCAGGGCCGCCCAGATCTCGTCCAGGGACTGCGCAGCCAGCAGTCGCTCGCGGGCGCTCGCGCGCAGGAGCCCCTGGGCGAGCGCGGCCAGGATCTGGAGCTGGAGACCGTGCTCGCGCTCGGGCGTGAGCAGCAGGAACACGACCCGCACCGGCAGTCCATCGGGTGCGTCCCACTCCACCCCCTGGCGCGAACGACCGATCGCGAGGACAGGCCGCTCGAGGCCGGCCAGCCGGGCATGCGGGATCGCGACGCCCTCGCCCGTCGCGGTTCCCGCGAGCTCCTCGCGCGCGCGCACGGCAGCCATGCACCGGGTCGCGTCCGCGAGCGCCCCCTCGGCACCCAGGCGTCCGCACAGCTCGTCGATCGCCTCCCAGCGCGTGGCCGCCTGCAGGCTCGGCGCGGTCGCCTCGCGCACGAAGAACGAGAGCACGTTGACCGCTGCGCGGCGCCGGATCGACCAGGAGAGCCAGGGCGCAACCAGCATCGAAGAGACGATCGCCGAAACGACGATCCCGACGAAGACCGGGATGCTCAGGATCCCGTAGCCGAGCGCTACGTCTGCCACCACGATCCCGGTGACGCCGCTGGGCGTGAAGGCGATTGCGATCGATAGCCGGTCCTCCTTCGAGAGCTCCGTCCCGAGCGCGCCGATCCAGGCCCCCAGGAACTTGGCGCCGATCGAGACGAGGGTCACGAAGGCGACGATGAACCAGTCGAACTCCGTGAGGAAGTCGAACCGGAGCCCCATGCCGGCGAAGTAGAGCGGCACGAAGATCGAGTGCACCATCTGGCTCACGATCTGGCGCGTGCGCTCGGAAAGGCCCCGCGCCTCGCCCGCCATGATGCCGGCGAGGAAGAATCCGAACAGGGCCGTGAGGCCGGCGCGCTGCGTCAGCGCCCCGCAGCCGATCCCGAGGCAGCTAACCAGGGTCAGGACGGCGCCGGGCTGGGCCGGGAGCTGGTCGCTCACGTACGCGACGGCGCGGTCCACCAGGCGCAGGCCCCAGGTCAGGCAGAAGGAGGTGAAGGCAACCGTGAAGACGAGAACGAGAGCGATCGAGCCGAAGCTCACGGTCTCGTTGGTGGGAAGCGAGAGGACCACCGCCAGGATCATCCAAGCCAGCACGTCGTTCACGGCGTAGCCGCAGAGCGTCACCAGTCCGAGATCGCTCTTGATCAGATCGAGGTCGTGCAGCACGCGGGCGATGATCACCATCGCACTGATCGCAATCGTCGTGCCGAGGAAGAGCGCGAAGGGGATGCGCTGGGTGGGATCGGCGAGGTAGCGGTCCGGTAGCGCGAGCGAGAGCCCGAAGCCGATTGCGAGCGGAACGAGAACCCCGATCACGCCGATGCGCAGGGCCGGCCCGCGCTGACGCCATGCCGCGGAGACGTCCACCTCGAGGCCCGTCTCGAGCAGCAGGAAGAGCACTCCGAACCAGGAGACCGTCTCGAGCATCGCCTGCTGGACCGGGTCGGGCGGGAAGATGGCGGCCTGGATTTCCGGCCACGCGCGGCCGAGAACCGTCGGGCCGAGCAGCAGACCGATCGCGATCTCTCCGACGATGGGGGGATGCCCGAAGCGGCGCAGCACCTCCCCGAGCCCCCGCGCGAGGCCGAGCAGGAGCAGGACCTGGATGAGGAACGTCCCTAGATGATGCTCGCTCAAGAGCCCCCTTCCAGCCGGAGTGGTCTGCCTGCGGATCAGGAGCTTCTCGAACGCGGCCGGGCGCGGCAAGGGAGCTTCCTCTGACCCATGGCGGAGCGCAGCCCGACCGGAGTGACGCCGCGACCGCGTTTCCTGCTGATCCAGGCCGCGCGTTCGACCGAAGAGCCCTACGACCCATGCAGACCTGGAACGACACGCTGTACCGAGCCCTGGAGGGCGCCTACTCCCCTTCGAGCTCGACGACCTGCGCACCGCTGTGCTCTGCCTGCTTCCTCGGAGCCGATGAAGCCCGTATTCGAGAGCTCAGGTCCCAATCAGCTCAAACGCCTGGCCACGATCGACATGCGGCGCGCGCTCACCGTCTTTGCATGATGGCTTCATGGGGCTCAGGGGCAGGCACGGTGCTGGCATGATCTGGTCCGTGCCTCGGGGACGGACCAGGGCAGCGCCCGTGTCTAGATCCGGACACCGATGCTCCATGCGGCTGCACACGACCACAGTCTGGCGACTTCTTGCCGAACCCGAGCGCCTGCCGGCAATCGGGCGCCGCAGCACTCTGGCTGTCTGTGCAGTCCTGTTGGGCCTGGTCGCCTGGCTGGACCAGGGCATCTTGCAGGAGGTTTCGTTTTCGGTCTTCTATCTCTTCCCGGTCGCGACGGCGGCCTGGTTTGGCAATCGGCTTGCCGGCGTGGTGTTCGGCCTGTGCGGCGCCGTGCTCTGGGCCTATGGTGATCAAATCTCCGGGCGGCCCTACTCCCACTGGGCGATCCCGCACTGGAACACGGCAGTTCGCCTGATCTATTTCGTGGTCGTCGCCGACCTGGTCGGGCGGCTGCGGGCGTTGCTGGCGCGGGAGCGCCTGGCGGGCGATACCGACCTGCTCACGGGCGTCTTCAATCGGGCCGGTTGGTTCGAGGCGGCCGAGATCGAGCTCGCGCGCATGCGCCGCGAGCTCCACCCGCTCGCAGTGGCGTTCATCGACCTCGACGACTTCAAGCGCGTCAACGATACCGAGGGCCACGCCGTGGGGGACCGGGTGCTGCGCCAGGTCGCCTCGGTCCTGCGCGGTTCGCTCCGTCGCAGCGACGTGGTGGGCCGCCTGGGAGGCGACGAATTCGTGGTGCTGTTGCCGGACGCCTCGGCCGCGGCGGCTCAGGCGCTGTGCATCAAGCTCCACGCGGCGCTGGCCGCATCGATGGGAGCCCACGGCTGGCCGGTTGGGTTCAGTGTGGGCGTGGCGCCGTTCGAGCAGGCACCACAGACTGTTCAGCAGCTCGTATCGCCGGCCGACAAGGCCATGTACGCGGCCAAGCGGGCTGGCAAACGGCGCGTCTCCATGACCGCGCCTGCGCAGCACGGGGGTGCGGAGCCCGACGAGCCGAGCGCAGCCGAGGGTTGACCGCGGGTCAGGCGGGTAGGGCGTCTCCGCCCGGTCCGAGAAGTAAGCGTTCTGTCAAACAGGAGCCGAGGGGGGATCTGGCCCACACCGGGGTGATTTCAACGGGTCGGCTGCGTTCGCGTTGAGCAGCGGCTGGATTCTTGGCGCTGATGGGAGGGGGCGCTGTGGGCGCGGACGCAGCGGGGGCCGAAGGACCGAAATCGGAGTCGATGCGTTCGCGGGATGGGCTGGCTTTTCGGCAGGGCGGGGGCTACGCCGTGTCATCCGCGTCGAGCGGCCGAACGTCCGTCTCCGCGCGGAGATCCGCAGCGCCGCTCGCATGGGCCACCGGGTCGGGATCGCTCGTCACGGCGCCATCGGTCGGGCGGCCCGCCTTCGAGCCCGATGGCGACGCCCCGGCGGGCTCCTCGATCGCCTCGCTTCTCGACTTCCTCGCCTCGGCGCCGGCCCGTCTCAGTGGTGGGGCTTGAGACGCAGGGCGAGCCGACCGTCGAGCCGCCCTTCGAGGGGATCGTTCGCGAGCGGAGGGCGTGCGACATTGCGGCAGAGCCGATCGAGCCGGCGGCGGTCTCGCGCCGGCACCGCGACGCCGGCGTGGGGGCCAATCGCGATGCGGGTGCGCAGCGATGCGGCGGCGAGCGTGGCCAGCAGGGGCTCGTCTCGGGCGAGGGCGTCGTCGTCCTCGGTTCGCGACGCGAGCAGTCTCTGGATGCGGCGCGCCGTGCCTGCCCGCACGCGCGCAATCTCGCCCGCGCTGGGCGGTGGGAGCGGACGAAAACGCGGCTTTATCGGGACCCAACCCGAGCCCTGGTCGTGCAGCCATCAGATCAGCGCGCGAGGAGTGGGCAGCGGCTCGCTGCGCGCGGCTCCCGCTTGCCCAGGGCGAAGTCAGGGAGCCGGGCTGGCGGGGTAGGTCTCGGGGGTGCGGGTCTCGTTCAGGGCGTTCCAGGTGTTGCGGGCGCCTTCGAGGCTGGGATCGCCCTTTGCCAGGTGGGCTTCGAGCAGTCCGACGGAGCGGGCCAGGGCGCGTTCGGCCTCCGGTCGCCGCTGCTGGGCGATGTAGGCAGCGCCCAGGTGATGCAGGCTGCGGCCCAGGGCCGTGGGGTCAGGAGTGCCCGCGCGCTCGTAGATCGACACCGCGCGCAGCAACAGGGCCTCGGCCTGCGCGACGCGGGATTCTTGCAACTGCAGCACCCCGTAGTCGTCCAGCGTCTGGGCCAGCATCGGGTGGTCGGGGCCCGGGGTGCTTTCGCGGATGGCCACGGCTTGTGCGTACGCGTCCGAGGCCCGATCGGCCCGACCCAGCAGCACCCAGTTGCGTGCCCGTTCGTGGTGGAGGCGGGCTACGACCTCGTGGTTCGGGCCGTAGGCCGCTTCCAGCAAAGCGAGCGCGCTGGTGTAGAGCGACTCGGCCTCGGCGTAGCGTCCGGACACCCGATGGATCGCGGCCAGGTTGCCCTGGAGCGCGCCCAGTTCGCGAGGGTCGACGTCGTCGCGATCCGCGAGCAACGCCACGGCGTGCTGGTAGCTTCCGCTCGCTTCCTCCAGGCGCCCCGTCTCCAGCTGGCAGTCGGCCAGACCTCCCAGGGCGTAGGCCAGGGCCCGCGGGTCCGCGTCGTCGCCGAACAGGGCAATCGCCCGCTCGTACAGGGGGACGGCCACCGAGTAGCCGCCGATGGCCAGGTGCGCCGTGGCCAGGCCCACCAGGGGCTGCGCCAGCGCCGGGTCGGCGGAGCCGTAGTGCGCTTCGATGGCGGACACTGTGTGGGCGTAGGTCTCGATCGCAGCGGCGTAGTCGCGGCGCGCCGCGTGTACGGAAGCCAGGTGATTGCGGGCGCGTAGCACGCTGGGATTGCGCGGGCCGAGTTCCCGCTCGTAGATCTCGATGGCCTGCGTGTACAGGGGCACGGCTTCGCCCAGGTTGCCACGGCCGCTCTCGATCAGGGCCAGGTTGGCGAGGGTCTCGGCGCGACGAACCTCATCGTCGGGAGGTGAAGTCTCCCAGATGCCGAGCGCGCGCACGAAGGCGTCCTCGGCCGCCTGTTGCTCGCCCTGGTCCGTGCGCAGGGCGCCGAGCACCACCAGGCTGTCCGCCACGTAACGGTGGTCTTTCCCGTAGGCTCGCTCCTTCAGGCTCACGGCTCGCTCGAGCAGCAGGGCCGCGTCGTCGAGTCGCCCCTGGAATACGTGCACGTCCGCCAGATTGTGGAGCGTCATGGAGAGCTCCGGGTGCTCGGGGCCCAGCACCGCTTCCTGGATCTCGAGTGCGTTTCGATGCGCCGCCTCCGCGTCGTTGATCTCGCCCTGGAGCTTGTACAGCACACCCAGGTTGTTGTAGAGGGCGGCCACGTCGCGGTGCACGGGGCCCTGCCGATCGCGGCGGATCTGGAGTGCCCGCTGGAACAGACCCTCGGCTTGGTCGTAATCGCGCCGGTATTGGGCCACCAGGCCCAGGTTGTTGTAGGTGGCGGCCACGGGAATCGACTCTTCGCCGAATTCCTGGCGGCGGATCCCGAGGATCCAGCGGTGCAGCTCCTCGGCCTCGTCCAGGCGGCGCTGGTTGGCCCATACGGCGGCGATCTCGTTGGCGGTGGCGGCGGTCTCCACATCGTGTGGGCCCAGCTGCTCGGCGCGCAAGCCGCGCGCCCGGGTCAGGTGAATCAGGGCCTCGTCGTACTGGCCCATCACCCGATAGAGCGACCCCAGGTGGGTGAGTACGCTGGCCAAGAAGCCATCGGTCTCTGCCTTCTCCGTGTCCAGCATCTCCAGGGCGCGCTGGTACAGCGCTTCGGCCTCGGGGTAGCGGCCCCCGCGGTGGTAGAGGAAACCCAGTCCGTGGAGACTGTGCGCCAGGCCCGGATCATCGCTTCCCGAGGCGCGTTCGCGAATCTGGATGGCGCGTTCGTACAGGGGCTGGGCCTGGCTGCGAAGCCCCTGGGCGTCGTAGGCGGCGGCGAGGCGCTCCAGGCTTTCGGCGATGGCCACGTTGTCCAGCGCGTCGTCGCCCGCGCGCACTGCGGCGGAGCGCTCGTAGATCGCAGCGGCCTGTTCGAAGTCGCCCTGCACCAGGTGGATCCCGGCCAGGGCGTCCAGCACCTCGGCCAGCTCGGCGTCGTCCCGGATGGGCGCGTTCTCGCGAAGTTCGAGCCAGCGCTCCAACAGCGGCCGCGCCGCGTCGAGGCGGCGCTGTCGGACGTAGAGGTTCGCCAGCATGCGCAGGCTCTGGGCCAGCCGCAGGTCGTCCCCAGCCCCACCCTCGGATTCCGCCAGGGCCTCAAGCCAGATCAGCTCGGCGTCCGTGTAGCGGCCCTCGCGATAGGCGCGCTCACCGTCGCTCAGATCGTCCGAGCCCGGCAGCGTGGTGCAGGCCGCGGTGGCAAGAAGGACCCCGAGGCAGGCCGTAACGGCCGCCCACAGCAGTCGCCTGGGTTCGGATGCGGACATGCATCCACCTCGAACGGAATTCTGCAGGCACCCGGAAGCCGGGCCCATCGCCCCGGGCCGACGCCGCAGAGGGTCCCCTGCAGCACTCTTCGGCCTCCCCATGCCGCACCCTGAGGCGGCTGCGAGGGGTTTTGGAAGGCGGGATCAGGAGGCGTCGCGGGCCAGGCGGATGCCGCTGAACTGCCAGCGCGCGTGGGGAAAGAAGAAGTTCCGGTAGGTGGCTCGGATGTGGGAGCGTGCGGTCGCGCAGGAGCCGCCGCGCAGGGTCAGCTGGTTGCACATGAACTTCCCGTTGTATTCGCCCAGCGCCCCCTCGGGTGCCTGGTAGCCGGGATACGGGGCGTAGGGGCTGCGCGTCCACTCCCACACGTCTCCGAACATCTGGTGGGGCCCGGGGCCAGAGGCCACGGCGGGTGCGGGATGGAAGTGTTCGCCCTCGACGAAGTTTCCTTCGATGGCGACGTCGGCGGCTGCGCACTCCCACTCGGCCTCGCTGGGCAGGCGCGCATGGGCGAAGCGGGCGTAGGCGTCGGCTTCGTAGAGGCTCACGTGGGTCACCGGCTCGTCCGGGTGGAGCGGTTGCAGTCCGGACAGGGTGACCGTGAACCAGGCCCCCTCGCGCTGCTGCCAATACAGGGGGGCCTGCCAGCCCGAGGATTCGCAGGCGGCCCATCCGTCGGAGAGCCACAACGCCGGACGCTCGTAGCCCCCGGCTTCCAGGAAGCCCAGGTATTCGCCGTTGGTGACCGGCCGCGATCCCAGCTGAAACGCTTCCAGGAAGGTCCGGTGCCGCGGGCCCTCGTTGTCGAAGGCAAAGCCCCGGCCGTCGTGGCCGATCCAGCGCAACCCCTCGTCGTAGGCGTGCCAGGTATGCGCCACGGGAGGGCCGGGCTCCGCCGGTCGCGCGGCTGCGTATGCCGGGTGCAGCGGGTTGTGGGAGAGCGCGTGTTTGAAGTCCGTGAGGATCAGTTCCTGGTGCTGCTGTTCGTGGTGGAGTCCCATTTCGATTACGCGGGCCAGCTCCGCGTCCAGGTCGGGTCCCTTGGAGAGCAGGGTCTGCAGGTGCTGATCCACGTGACTTCGGTAGGCCAGTACTTCTTCCAGCGACGGGCGCGTGAGCAGGCCGCGCTGGGAGCGCGGGTACTGGGCGCCCACCGTCTGGTAGTAGGAGTTGAACAGGTAGCGATAGTCGGGCCGGTAGCTGCGGTAGGCCATCTCCGCGTTCTCCAACACGAAGGTCTCGAAGAACCAGGTGGTGTGCGCCAGGTGCCACTTCACGGGGCTCGCGTCTTCCATGGACTGGGCGCCGCAGTCTTCCGGCGAAAGGGGGGCCGCGAGTCGCTCGCTGCGTTCGCGGACGCCGCGGTATCGCTGCGAGAGATCGGCGTTCCCGTCGCCCAGGGCATCCGACGGAAGCGGGTCAGGGCCGTGCAAAACGCCTGTGCGTTCGATCATGGACGGGGCTCCTCGTGCGCTCATGCTACCAGCCCGCGGATGGATTGCAGACTCCGCTTCGGTACCCTGCGCGGTGAGAATGGACTTCCCCCTGCTGTTCTCGCCTCTGAAGATCGGACCGGTCGAGGCACGCAACCGCGTCGTCTTCGGGGCCCACTTCACCATGTACTCGGAGCCGGCGTCGCGCTGGGGCGAGCCCGGCTTCTACGGCGAGCGCCTGGGGCGCTATCTGGCTGAGCGCGCCCGGGGCGGCGTCGCCGTGGTGATCGCAGGGCAGACCCAGGTGCATCCCACCACCGCCTACCAGATGGCCAACAACGCCATGGCCTGGGATCCGGCGGCGGTGCCCCACTTCCGGCGGGTGACAGGGCCCGTGCACGATCACGGGGCGCTCGCATTCATTCAGCTGGCCCACAACGGGGGCGTCAACCACGGTGCCTGGTCGAAGCTTCCGGTGCTGGCGCCGTCGGAGGTGGCCAACTACCTGGAGCCGCCCAAGCGCATCGAGAAGCACGAGATCCTGGAACTCGTGGAACACTTTTCCCGGTCGGCGCACCACGCTGCGCAGGGCGGCTTCGACGGTATCGAGATCCACGCGGCCCATGGCTACCTCATTCATGAGTTCCTGTCGCCCAGGAGCAACCGGCGCGACGATGAGTACGGCGGCAGTCTCGAGAACCGCATGCGGTTCGGGGTCGAGGTCCTGACGGCGGTGCGCGAGGCAGTGGGCCCTGGTGTGGCCGTGGGCCTGCGACTCGTGGGAGACGAGGGAGCCGGAGCCTCCGGGCTCACGGCAGCCGATGCGGCGGAAATCGGTGCGCGCTTCGAGACTCTGGGGCTCGTGGACTTCTTGAACGTGAGCGTGGGCATCTCCGGTGTGGGGATGGTGCGGCCCATGTACGCAAAGCGTAACTTCGGCGTGTACGCGTCCCACGCGGTCAAGCAGGCGGTGGCGGGGGTGCCGGTCTTCGCGGTGCATCGCATCGTGACCCCTGAAGATGCAGAAGGCATTCTCGAGCGCGGCGAAGCGGATGGCATCACCCTGGTGCGCGCCCTGATTGCCGATCCGGATTGGGTACGGAAAGCCCGGGACGGCGGGTCCGGGGCGATCCGCCGCTGCACGGGCTCGAACCAGGGCTGCTACGCGAACCTGCTGCAGAGCCTCCCCGTTACGTGCGTCCAGAATCCGGCGGTGGGCCGCGAGGACACCCTGGGGCACGGCACCCTGGTGCCCGCCGTGCGCGCGCTCCGCGTGGTGGTGGTGGGCGGCGGGCCGGGGGGGCTCGAGGCGGCGTGGGTAGCGGCCGCGCGCGGCCACCACGTGCAGCTGTTGGAGCGCAGCAGCGAACTGGGCGGGAAGATCCGCCTGGCCCAGCGCCTGCCCGGGCGCGAGGAACTCTCCGACTTCGCCGACTGGCGTATCGGGGAGTGCGAGCGGCGCGGTGTCGCCGTGACGCTTCGGACCGAGGCCACGGCGCAATCCGTGCTCGATCTCGAGCCCGACGCGGTGATCGTGGCCACCGGCGGGCGCGCCACCCTGGAAGGCGCTGCCAAATTCCACCCCATGCCCGTGCCCGGGAGCGACCAGGCGTTCGTGCTGGATCACGAGCAGGCCCTGATGCGCGCCGATTCCCTGGGGCCGCGCGTGGTGATCCTGGACGCAGTGGGCCACATCGAGGGCATCGGCCTCGGCGAGCTGCTGGCGTCGGCGGGCGCGCAGGTGACTCTCGCCATGCCCACGCCCACGCCCCTGGCCCTCGACGCCGAGACCATGGCGGCGGCGCTTCCGCGGGCGGTGCGCGCGGGGGTGACGTGGTGCCCGTCGACGGCACTGGCCGCCATCGGGGAGCGTCAGGTGACCCTGGTGGACCTGATGGCGGGCAAGACCCGCGTGCTCTCGGACGTGGACCACGTGGTGATCCGAACCCACGGCCTTCCCAACGACGCGCTGTACTTTGCCCTGAAAGGCCGAGTCGCCGACCTGCACCGCATCGGCGACGCCATCGCCACCCGGCCCGCGGACCGCGCCATCTTCGACGGCCACCTGGCCGGCCGCGCGGTCTAGGACGGGGACGGGGTTGACTATTGACTTTTCACCGACACTGGCCGCTCCCTCGAACGCAACGCCGAAAAGTCAATAGTCAACCCCGTCCCCGCTATTAAATCCCCAGGTTGGTCAGCGCGTCGATGACGCGCCCGACGGCGGTCGAAAGGGTGGGGTGGGATTCCTCGAAGCTGCGGGTGGCGTCCCGCAGGCGGTCGGCGAGTCCGTCGGGTTCGTCCCCATCGGGGGGCTCGGCCTGCGCAAGCAGTTTTCGGATGTCTTCGAGTACTTCTTCGAGAAGCTGCTTCGAAGACTCGTCCACCAACGAGGTGTTCGAGAGTTCGCCGTGGAGCGCCTCGAGATGTTTCCGGAGCTGTTCTTTCATGCTGCGAATATAGTTTTTCGTCAGCGTGCGCGAAAGAAGCCCTGTGGCAGCAGGCCGTTGCGCGGCGCCGGGCCCGTCCGCGGACCGATCAGGTGCCGAAGGCCGTTCGGATCCGCTCGACGGCGGCCTCGACCCTCTGGCGATCATTGAAGGCGGAGAGGCGCACGTAGCCCTCGCCGGCGGCGCCGAAGCCGGCGCCCGGGGTGCCCACCACGTGGACTTCGGACAGCAACCGGTCGAAGAACTCCCACGAGGAGTTGCCGCGCGGTGTTCGCATCCAGATGTAGGGAGCGTGCTCGCCGCCGAACACCCTGAATCCGGCGGCGCCCAGGCCCTGGCGCAACACGCCGGCATTGCCCATGTAGTACGACACCTGCTCGCCGGTTTGTTTGCGTCCCTCGGGAGAGAACACGGCCTCCGCCGCGCGCTGGACCACGTAGGGCACGCCGTTGAACTTGGTGGCCTGGCGGCGCGCCCACAGGTCGCGAATCGAGACGCGCTCGCCCCCGGCGGCGGTGCCGGTGAGCTCCCGCGGCACCACGGTATAGGCGCAGCGCAAGCCGGTGAAGCCCGCGCGCTTCGAGAAGCTTCGCATTTCGATGGCGCACTCGCGGGCACCTTCGATTTCGTAGATCGAGCGCGGCAGCGCGGGGTCCTGGATGAAGGCGTCGTAGGCGGCGTCGAACAACAGCACCGAGTCGTGCTGGCGCGCCCACGCCACCCAGACCTCCAGATTGGCGCGCGAGGCCACCGCCCCGGTGGGATTGTTGGGCGAGCACAGGTAGACCAGGTCCACCGCCCGGTCCGGGGGGCCGGGCATGAAGCCGTTGGCTTCGTTGGCCGGGAGATACACGATGCCCTGATAGCGACCCTGGTCGTCGGCGTCGCCGGTGCGCCCGGCCATCACGTTGGTGTCGACGTAGACCGGGTACACCGGATCGGTCACCGCCAGGCTGCAGCCCTGTCCGAAGATTTCCTGGATGTTTCCGCTGTCCTGCTTGCTGCCATCGGAGACGAAGATCTCGTCCGCTTCCACGGATGCGCCGCGCGCCCTGTAATCGTGTTCGAGAATGGCGTCCACGAGAAAGTCGTAGCCGCCGCGGTCCGGTCCGTAGCCGCGGAACCCTTCGACGGTGCCCAGCTCCGAGGCCGCGCTTCGCAGGGCCTCGACGATGGCGGGAGCGAGCGGCAGCGTGACGTCGCCGATGCCCAGCCGGATCAGGTCCGCGTCCGGGTTCGCTTGCTGGAAATCGGCCACCCGCCGGCCGATCTCGGGAAACAGGTACCCGGCCCGAAGCTTCCGATAGTTCTCGTTGATCCGTGCCATGGCCGCGAACCATAGCAACCTTCGCGCTCAGGGATCGATGAGCACGCCCGGGTTCAGGATGCCCGCCGGGTCGAGTTCGGCCTTGGCGGCGCGCAGGGCGCGGGCGAAGACGTCCGGGCGCTGGCGGTCGTACCAGGGCCGGTGGTCGCGCCCCACCGCGTGGTGGTGGGTGATGGTACCGCCGCAACGTTCGATGGCGTCGCTGGCCGCGCTCTTGATCTCGTCCCATTGTTCGAGTTCGCTGCCGCGACGGCCCGGCGCCAGCACCGTGTAGTAGGGAGCGGCGCCGTCCGGGTAGACGTGGGTGAAGCGACAGGCCAGCGAGCCCGCGCCGCACACGCGTTTCACCGCATCGTGCGTCGCAGCGGTGACGTCGGCGTGAAAGGCTTCGAAGCGGTCCCACGGGATGGCGGTCTCGAAGGTCTCGGAGATCACCGCAGCTCGCACAAGCACGTCCCGGATGTAGGGCATGTTCAGGAAGGCGTTGCGCCAGGCCCCAGCCGCTCCCTCGCGGTTGGCGCCCGCATCCGTGCGGGTCGCTCCGGCCCCTTCGGGCACCTCTCCGCCGGCGTCGCGGCAGCAGGTAAGGGCCCGCGTCATCCACGCGTCGAGCGGGTGGTCGGCAGATTCGAAGCCAAGCACCAGAACTGCCTCGTTTCCGTCGCCGGCGCCGGAGGTGGTGGCTTCGACGGGATCCAACAACCGGCAGTTGGAGGGGTGGAGTCCCGACTGGGAGAGGATCCGCACCGCTTCGGCGCCGCGCAGGAAGCCCTCGTCGCCGGTGAAGCGCACCGAGGCCGAGGCGCGAAAGCGGGGTCGATCCTGGAGGCGCATCCACGCCTCGGTCAGGATGCCCAGGGTCCCTTCGGAGCCGATGGCCAGACGGTCGGGGCTGGGCCCGGCACCCGAGCCCGGGAGCCGTCGGCTCTCCGAGATCCCCGTCGGGGTCAGCATGCGCAGCGACTGCACGAATTCATCGATGTGGGTGTAGAGGGTCGCGTAGTGCCCGCCGGAACGCGTGGCAATCCAGCCGCCCAACGTGGAGAACTCGAACGACTGGGGGAAGTGACGCAGGCTCAGGCCGTGGGGTCGCAGGGCGTCTTCCAGCGCGGGCCCGAAGATACCGGCCTGGATGCGCGCCGAACGCGAGGAGCGCTCGATCTCCAGCACCCGATCGAGACGGCCCAGGTCGATGGAGACGGCGCCGCGGTAGCCCTCGCCAAGACGCGCTTCGACTCCCGCCACCACGCTCGTGCCGCCGCCGTAGGGGATGGCGGCGACGTGCGCGTCGCTGCACCAGTCCAGCAGCGCCACCACGTCATCCTCGTGGCGAGGGAAGGCGACCGCATCCGGCGCGTTCGCGAAGTCTCCGCGCACCGCGCGCACCACGTCGCGATATGAGGCTCCATAGGTATGCGAGGCTCGGTCGCGGGGATTCGACGAGCAGATCGGGGCCAGTGTCGCCGGCGGCGACACCTGCGGAGCGGGCAGCGACACGTCTTCCAGGCGGGGCTCGGGCGCCAGCTCCAGGGGGTCGCAGGCAAATCGCTGCGCCAGGGTGCGCGCGATCCCCGCCGCCTGGGAGGCGTCGGGCCCTGCGTCCTCCCAGCCCCAGCCCCAGAATTTTCGAAGGCGCTCCATCGGCGCCAGAGTACCAACCCGCACCGCCCGGTGTGCCAGAATGCGCGCCATGGGGGATCCGGGCCGGGCACGCCGCCGCCTTCCGCTGCTGGGGGCGGGCGCCGTGGTGGCCGCTGTGACCGGGGCGCTCGGCTGGGCGACCACCGATCAGCTGGAGCGCGACAACGACTTCTGCAACGCCTGCCATCTGGAGCCGGGAGTTCCGCTCCATCTCGAGATCCGCCGCGACTTCGATGCGTGGCCCCCGACCTCCCTGGCCGCAGGCCACGCGGCTGCGTTTCTCGGACGCGATGCCGCCGAGGAATTCCGCTGCATCGACTGCCACGGGGGTGTCAGCGCCCTGGGAAGGGCGCGAGTGAAGGCGCTCGCCGCGGGCGACGCGTTCTGGTACGTGGTGGGGCAGTTCGAGGAGCCCGAGGGCATGGACTGGCGACTCTGGGACGAGGACTGTCGCCAGTGCCACGAGAACTTCGACGAGACGGAACCTCTCGGCTGGCGGTCGCCCCAGTTCCACCAGTTGGCAGTCCACAACGTGGAACTGGGCGTCGACTGTGTGGAGTGCCACCGGGCGCATGCCGGCGGCGAGGCTTCGAAGCATTTCCTGGGCGTGGCCTGGGTGCGAACCCAGTGTGCGCGCTGTCATTCCGAATTCGAGGAGGACGATGGATGAGGATGGGTACTGCTCTCACGATTTCGGCGAGCGCGTGGGCCGTGCTGGCGGCTCCGCTCGTGTCGAACGCCTACCCGGGTGGCACGCCGGATTTCCAGACCAACGTGGCGCCCTTCTGCGCGAGCTGTCACTCGTCGCGAAGTCTCGAGGCGCTGGACGGCGAAGCCGCAAGCAAGCAGATGGTCGATCGCAAGCACATCGCACTGATCCTGGAGGGGAAGCAGGGCTACGAGGCGCTGAGCGACGTCGACCGCCAGACCCTGGTGGCACAGATCCTCGCGCTGGATGAGGCCTCGACGGTGCGGCTTTCAGCGCCGGCCCAGGTGGCCCCGGGGGCCACGCTTCGCGTGACGGTGCACGTCACCGGCGGGGGCGGCCCTGTGGTGGGCGTCGCGCTGGTGGATCGCGACCACCGCTGGCACGCGAGGCCCGCGTCCGCCGCCGGCTGGCAGGTCACGGCGCCACCCGCCATCACGGGTCCCGACGGCCAGGCCCAGAGCGGCTGGCTCGACAAACGCCCAGAGACTCGCGATCGCAACCTCTCCTACGTCAACATCACGGGCGTGGCCTCGGATCCCGCCACACAGAACTGGTCGAGCGCACAGGTCACCTTCACCCTGCGGGCGCCGGATCGACCCGGCAGCTATCCCCTGGCGGCTGCCTATCTGTACGGGACCGAGAAGTCGAGCGTGCTGGGCTACACGACCGACGCAGTGGGCCGGAAGAACGTGCGCGGGGGATTCACCGGTGGCTCGGGCCGCGTGCTGTTCACGCCGGTGCAGGAGATCCGGGTTCAGGAGTAGCGTTTGAGCTCGCCGGCGCGGAGGCGTTGCATGTAGCGGTCCAGGTCGGCCTTCAGCTTGCCCGAGAGCAGCGTCACGCCCACCAGATTCGGGAACGCCATGCCCAGGATCATCATGTCGCCGAAGTTGATCACCGCGCTGGCGTCGAAGATGGCGCCCAGCCAGGCGAAGATCAGGAAGGCCGTCTTGTAGACCCAGATCGAGCGCACCCCGAACAGGTGGGCCCAGCACTGCTCGCCGTAGTAGCTCCAGGAGATCATGGTGCTGAAGGCGAACAGCAGGGCCGTGACGGAAAGCACGATCGGAAACCACGGAAACACGGTGGCAAATGCCCATGAGGTCATGGCGATTCCGGTGCCCGCCTCGGGCGACTCGTGGGCGCCCGTCACCACGAGCACCAGGCCGGTCATGGTGCACACGATCAGCGTGTCGATGAAGGGCTCGAGCAGGGCGACCATGCCCTCGCGCACGGGCTCATCGGTGATCGCCGCCGAGTGCACGATGGCCGCCGAGCCGGTGCCGGCTTCGTTGCTGAAGGCGGCTCGGCGAAAGCCCTGGATCAGCACCCCGACGAAGCCTCCGGCGCCCGCGTCCCAGCTGAAGGCCGCGCTCACGATGGCGCCGATTCCCGGCAGGAACCCGCTGGCGTGGGTGATCAGGATCCAGAAGCCCGACAACAGGTAGATCACGCACATGAGCGGTACCAGGCGCGCGGCCACCTCGCCGATGCGCTTGATGCCCCCGACGATCACCAGACCCACGAGCGCCGTGAGGACCAACCCGAACAGCATGGCGCCCTCGGTATTGGCCAGGATCGGCAGGACCGTGGTCGACGAGATCTGGGCGTAGGCCTGGTTCGACTGGAACATGTTGCCGCCGCCGAAGCTGCCGCCGATGCACATGAGTGCGAACAGCACGGCCAGGACCGGACCCAGGCGCTTGAATCCCAGCTCCGAAAGGCCGTCGCGCAGGTAGTGCATGGGGCCGCCTGAAACGTGACCGTCCTCGCGAATCACCCGGTAGCGCTGGGCCAGGGTGACCTCGGCGAACTTGGAGCTCATTCCCAGGAACCCGGCGACGATCATCCAGAACACCGCGCCGGGCCCGCCGATCCCGACGGCCACGGCTACGCCCGCGATGTTGCCGAGCCCCACGGTGGCCGAGAGCGCGGCAGACAGGGCCTGGAAGTGCGTGATCTCGCCGGTCTCGTCCGGTGCGGTGTAGCGGCCCTGCACGCAGTCGATGGCGTGGCGGAAACCGCGGAAGTTGATGAACTGGAACCTCAACGTGAAGTACAAGGCGCCCAGGATCAGCCACAGCACCACCAGCGGGACCTGGATGGCGTTGCCGGAGGCGTTGTCCCAGAAAGCGATGTCGAAGAAGATGACCTTCTCGAGCGGACTCACGAGATAGGTGGTGAAGATCGACTCGAGCGCGGCGAGGAAGCGGCCTTCCACGGGATTCCCCCTGGCAGTCCTTTGCGCGGGGGGGCGCCTGGTGTGGCTTCGGACACCGGGACGGATAGCATAAGCGATTCCCATGGCCCGCCCCGTTCCCGAGTCCACCCGAATGCTTTCCGAACACGCATCGCTTGCGCTGTTGGCGGGCTACGGCGTAGTGGTCGCACGCGCCCTGGCGACGAAATCGGCCGACGACGCCGCGAGAGCCGCCGAGGAGCTGGGGCTGCCGGTGGCGGTGAAGCTCTGCGGGGAGGGCATCGCCCACAAAACCGAACGCGACGGGGTGCGGCTGGGCCTGACCGGCGCCGACGCGGTGCGCGCCGCGGCTGCAGAGCTGCTTTCCCGGTGCAGACCCGAGGATGGCGAGGCGGGATTGCGGGTGGTCGAGATGGTGCGCGGCCACCGCGAGTTGATTGCGGGCCTGGTTCGCGATCCCCAGTTCGGGCCCTGCGTGATGCTCGGGCTGGGTGGTGTCCTGACCGAGGCCCTTGGCGACGTCGTATTCGCCGCGGCGCCGCTCTCGCAAGCGCAGGCGCGTGGCATGATCCGGGGTCTGCGCGCCAGCCACCTGATCACACGGCCCTTCCGCGGCGAGCCGGCGGTGGACGAGGAGGCGCTGGCCGCGGTGCTCGTGGGTCTGGGCCGGCTCGCAAAGGAGCGCCCGGAGATCGTGAGTGTCGACATCAATCCCCTGATCGTGCGGGATGGCGTGCCGGTGGCGGTGGACGGCCTGGTGGTGGAGGGGCCGGTCTCGGGTAGCGCGCCGCGCGCCGCGCGCGCGGTGCGCTCGGACGCGGACGTGCTCGCGCGCTTCCGCCCGCTCTTCCACCCGAACGGCATCGTCGTGGCCGGGGCCTCCACGCATCCGGGCAAGTTCGGCTTCGCTGCCCTGCACAACCTGAGGCGCTTCGGGTACGACGGCGAGATCTTCGGCGTGAACCGCGACGGTGCGCAGGTGCTGGGGCACGACACGCTGCGCGACGTGAGCGAGATCCCCGACGGTGCGGCCGACCTGGTATTCGTGTGCACGCCCAACCAGGTGAACGTGGATCTGTTGCGTGCATGCGCCGCGAAGGGGGTGCGCGCGGCCTTCGTGGCCAGCGGCGGCTACGGGGAAGCCGGCGACGAGGGCCGCGAGCGCGAACGCGAACTGGTGGGCGTGGCCGACGAGCTGGGCATGCTGCTGGCGGGGCCCAACGGGCAGGGCGTGATCTCGACCCCCCGCTCCATGTGCGCCCAGATCGTGGCGCCCTACCCGCCACCGGGCCGCATCGCCGTGGCGAGCCAGAGCGGCAACCTGGTTTCCACCTTCCTGAACTACGCGGTGGAGTCCGGCATTGGCATCAGCAAGGCCATTTCGTGCGGCAACTCGGCACAGACCGGCCTGGCCGACTACCTGGAGTACTTCGCGGCCGACCCGGACACGGACGTGTTGCTGGCGTACCTGGAGGGCGTGAGCGACGGCGAGCACTTCGTGCAGGCGTTGCGTGCCGCGGCGGCCCGCAAGCCCGTGGTGCTGGTGAAGGGCGGCGTGGCCGCCGAGGGAAAGCGCGCCGCCGAGAGCCACACCGGATCCCTGGCCAGCGACGATCGGATCTTCGACGGGGTGTGCCGCCAGCTGGGGGCACTGCGGGCGCCCACGGTGGAGGAGGCCTTCGAGTGGGCGGCCACCCTGGCCACCCAGCCCCTGCCCGCCGGTCGGCGGGTGGTGGTATTCACCACGGCGGGTGGTTGGGGCGTGCTGGCCGCGGACGCCTGCGCCGAGGCCGGTCTCCAGCTGATTCCCCTGCCCGAGGAACTTCGGGCCGAGATCGACGCGCGTGTGCCAGCGCGCTGGAGCCGCAACAATCCCATCGACCTGGCGGGCGGCGAGACCCGCGACACGATCCCCGAGGTGCTGGATCTCGTATGCGCTCATCCGGAAGTGGACGCGGTGATCCACCTGGGCATCGGCATCCAGGCGGCCCAGGCCCAGGTGCTCAAGAGCGGTCCGTTCTATCCGGATCACGGTCTGGAGCGGATCGTGGCATTCCACGAGCGCCAGGATCGCCGTTACGCCAAGGCTGCGCGGGAAGCATCGGAGCGCCACGGCGTTCCCGTGCTGACCGCCACCGAGCTGGTGCACGCGGATCGTGCGTACGGCAACGCGGGGTCTCGGGGCGTTCGAGAAGAAGGGCGTCTGTGTTACGCCAGCGCCCACCGCGCCGTGCGCGCCCTGCGAGCCCTGGTGGACTACGCCGAGTTCCGACGCTCGCTCAACTGAAGATTGCCGGGTCCACGTCGACGCCCACGGGACAGTGATCGGAGCCCTGGACGTGGGGATGGAGGAAGGCGCCGCGCAGGTAGCCGGCGGCCGCGGGTGATGCCAGCACGTAGTCGATGCGCCAGCCGATGTTCTTCTCGCGGACTCCGAAGCGTTGACTCCACCAGGTGTAGCGGTCCGGAGAGGCGTCGAAGTAGCGATAGGTGTCGGTCCAGCCTGCACCGATCCAGCGATCGAGCTCTGCGCGCTCCTCGGGTAGGAAGCCGCTCGTGCCACTGTTTTGTTTGGGGCGCGCGAGATCG